>CAJTTB010000016.1 GCA_910579175.1 uncultured Oscillospiraceae bacterium
ATATTTTTTCGTGTATATCAAGTATTATGTTGGATTCATTGACAAATTGCAATAGTGCAATTTACTATTTGTATTCTCTATCCAATAAAAATGGTAATCACAATATGTTTTTATATAATTTCATTTTGCATATCCATTTTAAATTTTTCATAAATCTTAAATAAATAGATTGCAGTTGTATCGACTATCCGTTATAATAAAAGAAAAAAATTGTATTAATTACACAATAACAAAATAAAAATAATTAGGTGATAATATGAAATATACAAAACAAATGAATCAAGTAATGGTTCCTGAATTGAAAAAATTGTTTTGGGAAGATACACAACAATTTGTACAACAACAAGAAGATTTATTTACACAAAAGATTTCTAAGGTTTGTAATGAGATTTTGCGCAAAAAAACCAATATTATTCTATTGACAGGACCATCTGCTTCTGGCAAAACCACAAGTGCAAGAAAAATCTTAACAGAACTAAAACGCCAAGGAAAAAAAGGCGGGTATATCTCTTTGGACAATTTTTATTTGGATAATCAACATCAGCCACATTGGAGTGATGGCAGTATTAATTTTGAAAGTATTGAAAGTTTAGATGTGCCATATTTTCATCAGAAGTTATTGGAATTGTTGCAAACGGGATTTTGTGAATTTCCAATCTTTGATTTTCAGTTAAAAAAGCGTTCTGAAAAGACATTTTCCATACAGTACAATGACGAGACCTTTTTAATCTTTGAGGGAATACATGCTTTAAATCCGATATTATGCGAACATTTTTCCAATACACAAGTCACTCGTATTTATGTTAGTACCCATACTGATTTTTTGAACGAAGATAAAACTGTCCTTGTAAAGGCAAGAAATCTGCGCTTGATAAGAAGGATTTTAAGAGATATTTGTCATCGCAATTCCGGTGTAGAAGAAACATTGAACTTATGGCATTATGTACTTAGGGGAGAACAGTTGTATATCAAACCATTTCGCAATTTGGCAGATGTTCATATTGATTCTACCCATGCTTATGAACCATTTTTATATAAAGCTCAGATAGAACCACTGTTGCAAACAATAAAAACACATGAAAAATTCTCTTTATTGATTGGAACATTGATAAATGGAGAAGAAAAATTTGAACCACTGTCAGAAAAAATGATTCCTGAGGATTCATTGATACAGGAATTTATTCGCAAATAACAGAGGGGGAAGTATAGATGAATTTAAAATTTTATGGAGCTGATAAAGAAGTAACTGGAAGTTGTCATTGTTTGGAGGTAAATGGAAAGAGAATTCTAATTGATTGTGGCTTGCAACAGGGACAAGATGAAAAGGATAACAATGCCTTGCCATTTCAAGCGGGAATGATTGATTATGTTTTGGTTACACATGCGCATATCGACCATTCTGGAAAACTTCCGTTATTGGTGAGAAACGGATTCCAAGGAAAAATTTATGCGACAGGCATGACTTGTAAATTATTGAGAATTATGTTGGAGGACAGTGCCCATATTCAAGAGATGGAAGCGCAGTGGAAACAGAGAAAGTATAAGCGTTCAGGAGATGAAGTAGATGAACCCCTTTATACCATTGCCGACGCAATGAAAACATTTCGTTATTTTAATCCATGTCGTTATGGTCAGACAATCTATTTAGATGAAGGGGTTTCAGCGCGTTTTATTGACGCAGGGCACTTGTTGGGCTCTGCTTCTATTGAATTGACCTTAACAGAAAATCAGACTACAAAGGTAATTGTATTTTCAGGAGACATTGGAAATTATCATCAGCCGATTATTCGGGACCCTCAATATTTCCATCAAGCTGATTATGTGGTTATGGAATCCACCTATGGAAATCGTTTTCACGAGGAAACACAGGATTTGGTTTGGGAATTGGCAAGGGTGTTTGATGAAACGCTATCAAGGGGTGGCAATGTGGTGATTCCCTCCTTTGCGGTGGGAAGAACACAAGAACTGCTTTATTTTATTCGAGAAATGAAGGAGCGTTTTTTGGTAAAGCACAATCCCAATTTTTTGGTTTATGTAGATAGCCCATTAGCGATGGAAGCGACTAAAATTTATGATGGAGACTTGACTGGTTATGCGGACAAAGCGACAGTAGAAATTATCAACAGTGGTTTTCGACCCATTTGTTTTCCAAATTTGCATCTGTGTAAGAGTGTGGAAGAATCTATGGCACTTAATGAAGATACTGTTCCAAAGGTGATTATTTCATCAAGTGGTATGTGTGAAGCGGGACGCATTCGACATCATTTAAAACACAATCTATGGAGAGCAGAGTGCTCTGTGGTATTTGTGGGGTACCAAGCCAATGGAACTTTGGGAAGGATGTTGGTCAATGGCGCGCACGATGTGAAATTATTTGGCGAGCGGGTGGTTGTCAATGCCCAGATTCACAATTTTAGGGGAATGAGTGGACATGCCGATAAAAATGGATTGTTACATTGGATTTCGGAGTTTGAAAATGAACCAGAGAGAGTATTCGTTGTACATGGAGAAGAAGAAGTGGCGGATGGCTTTACTGCTGAATTGCGCAAGATGGGAATCAATGCTTTTGCTCCTGATTTTCAAGCAGAGTATGATTTGATACAAAATCGATTTTTGGATATGGGTGTTCCTGCTTCCTCTTTGCGTACCAAGATACACAAAAGTGGTTCTGTGGCTTATCAGCGATTACAGCAGGTTGGTGATATGATGTTAGAAGTTATCAAACACAATGAAGGCGGAACCAATAAAGACCTGGGAAAATTTGCAGATCAGTTGTTGAGTTTGATTCAAAAGTGGGATAGATAAGCTAAAAACCATTGTTTTTTAGCGAAAGCAGTTGTGATTATTGGTTGTACTCTTTGATACATAAGATTCATAAGATTTCGCCAGATGATTATAATCGCACCAACCACCTTATTTTACATCTATGTGATTGCTTTAAACTTTGTTCATTTTATAAAAACGGATTGAAAAGAGTTTGTCCTCGTGATACAATTTGTTGTAAATGAATTTCTGTGATAGAATCAGAACTCGAAAGCGAGGATTGGATGATGACTAGAACGAAGGTAAAAATTTTAGACGATGTTAAACTGCGTCAAATATTGGACGATGAATATGAGCAATCTTCCCAGATAAAGTTATGCAAATATGCGCTTTTACTGGCAACACATATATTGACAGTGATTGATTACAAGGATAGCAATCATGTTGTGATGAAAAATGGATATGCTGTTAATGAGCGTTGGCAGAAAGGGGAAGTCCATATGCACGATGTAAGACAGGCGGGATTTCAAATACATCAGTTGGCAAGAAGCAGTCAAGACATTGTCACTCAAATAGCACTTAGAGTGGTGGGGCAAGCTGTGGCTACTGGACATATGCGAGAACATGCAATGGTATCTTCGGATTATGCCATAAAGATGATAAATTTATTGTTTCCCGGTGATGTAAATGCTGTCAGGCAGGAAAGATTGTGGCAGATAGCACATTTAAAGGGTGTAGAAGATGTTATCATCTAAATGGATATTTATCATAACAAATTACCCATTGGATTGTTTGAGAGAATGATTTCACAAAAAGGTGTTATTTGTCTGAAGAAGAGACAAAAAAGTGTTGTTGAGGTATCACTTTGGCAGTTTTTACAAAACTGGGCTGGTGCGATAATCAGTTTAACAAACTGAAATTTGAAGGGTTTTGAGGTTTATGAAAAAATACAAAATTGCTGCATGGATTATGATAATACATGGGGGAGTTATGGAACTCGGTGGAGTTTTTTGCATGATATCAGCTTTCATTTGGGGAACTGACAAATTTGATATTGGGCAATATTTTGCATTTAAACTCCCATATTTTCAAAATAATCTTTATATGATGATGGTTATGGGTGCAATATATGGCGTTCTTAGACTTTTTGGAGCAATCGGTCTGCTGCGAAATAGAATGTGGGGACTTGTATTATCTGTAATCAATTGTGTAGTTACAATTACTTTAATGATGTTTTTATTGCCTGCTGGAATTATGGATGGAATACTTGCAAGTAGTGCTTTGATTCTAATCTTGATGCAGTATTTTGGTGATAAGAAAATCGTTGAATAGAGATTTGACTCACACTTATCGGTAGCACTCTCAAATTCTCCATGTAAATAGCACCTATTTTTTTGTATCTAAATCTATTTTATCCAATGAAGAGGCTGTTGAGAATGGAAAATACAAAAAGATTTATTTCCCAACGGATAGTGGAAAGCAGAAGTTTATTGGGTGGTATCAAAAAACTTCTTGATGAAACGAGGAATGAAAAACAATGAAGCCAATAAAGTTAGCCAATTCACCCATTACATATTTTGTAAGCAGGACCGGGCAAGCTGAATGGATACTTTTTATTCATGCCGCCTTTGTCAATCATCATATGTTTAAGACACAGTTTACATATTTTGAGAATAAATATAATATTCTGGCTATTGATATCATTGGTCATGGACAGTCAACTGATACGAAAAAAGGTGATATGATAGATAAGATGTCAAAGTGGATATTTGACATCTTAAAAACTGAAAATATTGATAAAGTACATATTGTCGGCGTTTCATTGGGTGCGGTTTTAGCACAGGATTTTGCCAATCATTATCCCCATGCAGTAAGCTCACTCGCTTGCTTTGGAGGATATGACATCAATAATTTTGACACAAAAATGAAAAATGAAAATAGTGAAAAGCAGAAGTTGATGATGTTGAAAGCACTCTTTTCAGTTAAATGGTTTGCAAAAGCAAATAAGAAAATTTCTGCATATACTTCACAGGCACAAGATGAATTTTTTGCTATGAATGTACTCTTTCCCAAAAAGTCATTTATGTTTCTAGTAACACTTAATCATATGGTAAATCAATATAAAACCAGGCGAAGGAATTATCCTTTGTTGATCGGATGTGGAAAATTTGATATTCCGATGGAATTAGAGGCAATAAAAGCATGGAAAAGCAGTGAACCCGATTGTACAGTAGTTCTTTTTGAAAATGCGGGACACTGTGTTAATATGGATGTACCGCAGGAATTTAACAAAACAATGGAAGAATTTTGGAAAGGTGCAATTCAATCAAACGAATAGAGAATGAATGTTACGCTCTATCTGTGACAATAAAACTCAAACAATGATACAGAGAGATACAAAACTTAAAAATTTCCCCTGCTACTGTCTGAAATGCAAAAGGGAAACTGTTATAAATATCAAAGTTATGAAAATCACACTTGTAGACCATCAATAGAATTTCTGATGTATACCGTCGTATGGATAACACCATAACGGCGGTTTTTCTGTGTCTATCGGCGGTCTCTGTCAAGGGATTTTTTACGCTGAGATGGTTTTTGCCTGTTTCTCTCTTGTATTTTGTGAGGATATTTTAACACACTTTGTTTTTTGGGTGGTCTGTGCCGTTTTTGATTGGCGGTGATTGCTTTTGTATTGATTTGGTGTGTCCATTGGGCAAGATTATAGTTGTACTGTTCCGCGATACTTTGCATTTTTTGGAAAGTTCTCATAAATGCCTGTACATCGGAATAACTATCCTCTTTTAGAATATTCGGCAGGTTATCCACCTTTGTGGAGGTTTTCTTTTCTATATGTTATATCTATTCGGGAAAAGCCTTTCACTCTTTGCTTTTGAAAATCCCCTTTGTGTTGGTAAGTTGCACTTTTCATTTGGGGAGAACATCATTCTGCAAATGGTTCATTTGTTGGGCGGATTATAGCATGGGAATCTTATTCTATCAGTGTACTTTTATGAAAACTACAAAAGAGATAGTCTGACAACACTTTTCTCAAAAGGGACAAAAAAGTATTCCTTTTTAAGTTTGGTGTTGCTGATGTTTGAATTTAGAAAGTTCTTGTCAAAACGCTGAAATAGGCAGTTATCTGCTATGAATAACTGCCTATAAATCTCACTTTATAAATATCTACTTACATCATTTTGTTCAATGACCTTTTTCCCTAACAGAGTGATTGCCTGCTTCGGACATTTACTGATGCAACGATAACACATTGTACATTTATCACTTGAAACAGCAATTCCATTTTTCACTATAATGTTACCCATGGGACATAGCCGTTCGCACAAACCGCAACCAATACACTTCAGTGAATTGATTTTTAATTTATCCGTATATTTTTGGGTTTTCCCCAAAAAGTACAGTCTTTGTCCAAACAGTCCTGCCAAATGATATACGATTCCTAATCCCTCTTGCGGCGGTTCCCCATTCTTTATATTGCGCACGGATTTACATATTTTTTCTGCCGCCTTCACTACAATTCTTTTATTGTTTTTAAAACTTCGCTTTAATGCTCTCTCATCGCAAATGCTATCTGGCATTTTCAAATGCAGTCCACCCACTATAATAGCGCCGTAATTTTTTAACAGCCGTGCCAACATTCCTGCACCGTCACCACTGAAAAGCCCCATTGTAACAATGATAAAGATATTTTTTCCTTTCCAAATATACCGATTACTAACAATATAATCTCGCAGAATTTTAGGAATATTGCTATATTGTACTGGATAACCTATTACGATTTTATTATCGTTTTTTATTCTCTCCAAAGCTTTACAATCTTCAATAGAAAATGAATTTTTACTGCCATCATATTCCTTCAAGAATTTGTCGACACAAAATTTTGTGTTCCCTGTACCACTAAAATATATTCCTGTCATTATATATCACCAACTTCTAATTTAGCATCTTTATCTTAACATATCAAAGTGTCTATTGCAACGATGTTAGTAAAATCACCGGATTTTCAAGCAGCAACACTTATCTTAAAAAGGGACAAAAAAGTCGTATGATTGACAAAAAAGTCAAATTGCAGTATCATAAAACTCATCTATATGAAAATTGTAATCATAAAGTAAATGAAAAATGAATGAGGGGTACATAATGATTTTAACTGGTGCTCAAGTTGTAATTGAATGTTTGATAGAACAAGGTGTTGATACTGTTTTTGGCTATCCAGGTGGCTCTGTTTTAAATTTATATGATGCGCTATATGAATATAGTGGTAAAATCAATCATATTTTGACAGCCCATGAACAGGGAGCCGCTCATGCAGCAGATGGCTATGCGCGTTCCAGTGGCAAGACTGGTGTGGTAATTGCCACTTCTGGTCCTGGTGCGACCAATTTGGTGACGGGAATTGCGACTGCTTATATGGATTCTGTGCCTATGGTTGCGATTACAGGAAATGTATCTGTGAATTTGTTAGGGCTAGATAGCTTTCAGGAAGTAGATATCACGGGTATTACAATGCCAATTACAAAACACAATTTTATTGTAAAGGATATTGCAAAATTAGCGGACACCATGCGTCAGGCTTTTAAAATTGCACAGTCTGGTCGTCCTGGTCCTGTTTTGGTAGATATTCCAAAAGATATTACTGCACAGAAAATAGAATTTGAACCAACTCAAATTTATGAAGATGATCATTATTATGGAAGTGTCACAGGAGATGACATTTGTATTGCATTGGATTTATTGGAACATGCAAAACGTCCATTTGTGTATACTGGTGGCGGTGTGGTATCTTCTGGAGCGAGTGCGGCGGTTGCCAAGTTTGTAAATGCAATTGATGCGCCGGTTGCATCTTCTTTGATGGGGCAGGGCGGATTTGATAATACCGACGCACGATATATTGGGATGTTGGGTATGCACGGGACGATGACTGCTTCTTTAGCAGTGACAGAATGTGATTTGTTTATTGGTATTGGAACACGATTTAGTGATCGTGTAATCTGTGATATTCAGTCCTTTGCACCCAATGCAAAAATTATGCAGATTGATATTGACCCAGCAGAGATCAATAAAAATATTCCAGTTGCACATCAGCTCATTGGGGATGTGCGCTATATCTTAGACAAATTAAATACAGTAGTAAGGCAAAAGCAACATACCCAATGGATGGAACAAATTGCCACTTGGAAGGAAATGTATCCTTTGTATATGGAACAGACCGATGAAGAGATGGTGACACCACAATACATATTGGAAACCTTGGACGAATTGACAAAAGGAGAGGCGATTATTTCCACAGAAGTAGGACAACATCAGATGTGGGCAGCACAATTTTATAACTTTAAACATCCGCGTCAATTTGTTTCTTCTGGCGGATTGGGAACAATGGGTTATGGACTTGGTGCCGCGCTGGGCGCTCAGGTGGCGAACCCAGATAAACAGGTAATTAACATTGCGGGAGATGGCAGTTTCCATATGAATTGTAATGAATTGGTGACCGCTTATAAACATCGTATTCCCATCATTGAACTGTTGTTTAACAACAATGTACTTGGTATGGTGCGTCAGTGGCAACGCTTATTTTATGGAAAGAGATTTTCTCAGACAACCTTAGACCGCAATACCGATTATGTAAAACTGGCAGAGGCTTATCACCTAACTGGTTATCGCATTACCAAAAAAAGTCAGGTGCGAGAGGTGTTAGAAAAGGCATTGGCAGCAAAATCACCTGTATTGATTGAATGTGTGATTGATAAAGACATCAATGTATTGCCCATGGTTCCAGCAGGGGGAGCGATTAACCAGCCAATTTTAAAGATTGAGATAGACGATTGAAAAAAGGATGAGTATTGATGGAAGCAAAACAACATGTATTGTCTATTTTAGCAGACAATAATCCCGGAGTAATACTTCGTGTAGCTGGATTGTTCAGTCGTCGCGGATACAGCATTGAAAGTCTTTCTGCGGCACAGACAGAAAATCCAAAAATATCCCGTATGACAATTGTGACAACTGGAGATCAAGCAACGTTGGAACAGATTGATAAACAGCTTTCAAAATTGGTGGATGTAAAGGAAGTTAAGGTTTTAACAACTGACAACTCTGTCAAGCGAGAACACGTTTTGATTATGGCGGGAAACAGTGAGACAAATCGCACTGCATTGATTCAGGTAGCAAATTTATTCCATGCAAATATTGTCAATGTCAATGACAATTCTTTGATTTTGGAATTGACTGGAAAACCTAGAAAAATTAATGCCTTTATTCAACTAATTGAGCCATTTGGCATTATTAAAATGGTAAAGTCTGGATTGACGGCATTGGAGAGAGAATGATGAGAAAGACCACTATAGGGCAGTGTCCTATAGTGGTCTTTTCGGTGGGTCAAAGAACAAATCAAAAAGGATTATGTGATTATTTGCTATTTAATGGATACAGCGATTTGGTGTATTGAGTCTGTTTTTAAACGTATTTTTTTCCTTATAAAATATCAGTGAACGGAATATAGATGGTAAAATTTTGAATTTTGTGATAAAATGTGCTACAATGCGTTAGAAAACAACAATGTATTTGGAATTTGATTGGAGGGTATTATGTTAAATGTATTATTTATTGGAGATGTAATCGGTCAGCCGGGTTGTGAATTTTTAAGAGAACGGTTACCACAGTTAAAAAAGCAGTATCAGGTTGATATTGCGATTGTAAATGGAGAAAACTCTGCTGTTGGAAACGGGATATTACCCGGTTCGGCAGATTATTTATTGGATAGTGGAGCAGATGTGGTTACAAGTGGCAATCATGTCTTTAAGAGATGGGAAATTTCAGACTATTTGGAAGAGCATCCTCAGGTGATTCGACCAGCTAATTATCCATCCTGCTGTCCAGGAAATGGCTATTATTTGTATGATGGTGGAAGTTATCAATTTTGTGTGATAAATTTGTTGGGAAATGTATTTATGGAGCCGATTGAAAATCCATTTTATAAATTGGATTTTATTTTAAAGACCGTAAAGGCGAATTATTATTTTGTAGATTTTCATGCCGAAGCGACTGGAGAAAAAAAGGCATTGGCATATTATGTGGATGGAAGGGTTTCGGGTTTTGTGGGAACCCATACCCATGTACAGACAGCAGATGAGCAGATTTTACCAGGTGGTACAGGTTTTATTTCTGATGCTGGCATGACGGGTCCCAAAGAATCTGTCTTGGGAATTAATCCCCAAAATGTGATACATCGTTACCTCACACATATGCCGACACGTTTTGAAGTCCAAAATATTCCTTGTCAATTGAATGGCGTACTTATGCAGATTGTTAAAAAAACCGGAAAATGTAACAAAATCCAACGTATAAATCTGATATAAATTAACAAATAACATAAAAATCTATTGAATTCTTCAGAATTTTCATTTATAATTTATAAATAGCAAACAGTTGACTGCGCTCCTTGATTGTGGCAAATGTATGCTAAATATACTCATATGATGAAGTAAAAATTCTGGGAGGATTAAGTAATGGATATTCTAAAAGTTTCTGCGAATTCAAAACCGACATCTGTAGCTGGCGCGATTGCTGGTGTCATTCGGGAAAAGGGTATCGTAGAAATTCAAGCAGTAGGAGCAGGAGCCGCAAATCAAGCGATTAAATCAATTGCTGTAGCAAGAGGATATATGGCTCCTTCAGGAATAGAATTAATTTGTATTCCTTCATTTGCAAACATTGATATTGATGGTGTAGAACGTACTGCCATCAAATTGGTGATTGAACCAAAATAGGCTGTGGTTAGAAAAAGGGCTATTTTTGGCCCTTTTTCTAATGATTATTTTTTAGATGTCAATGAATGATATGTCTATGCGATGGATAAAATATGGGTGTTATTCGTATGGGAAAGAAAAAAACTCAAACCATAAAAGAAACAAAAGTTTGCCAATCTATCAATATTTTGTAAAAGTTTCAAGATTGCCATGAAATACTTTTCAGAATTCAAATTATGGTGTATAATAGATAAATTAATAAAATGATGAATGATAATTATAGGATAGATGATAGTTGTCTTCTGAGTAAGGAGGATTTAGATGATTCGTTATGAAAATCATTTGGGTACCATTGATGTATCTGACAATTTTTTTGTCAGCTTGGTGAGTAATACTGTTGTAAATTGTTTTGGCGTGGCAGGAATGGCGCGGACCAACCAGCAAAAGGGCATATTGGGATGGTTTCATTCTAGTCATCACCAAGATAAAGGCGTTCGAGTACAAATAAAAGAGAATGCCTTTATCATTGATTTGCATATTGTTGTATTATATGGAGTGAATATTTCTGCTGTTGTCAGAAGTATTATGAATAAAGTATCTTATTATATAGAAGAAATTACAGGCTTTCCGGTAAAGCGTGTCAATGTTTTTATAGATGGAATAAAAAATGAATAAGCAAATATCTGTTTGGCTACAACAAAAATTGCAGTAAAATGGTATTTTGAAAAAGGAGCGTGTTTTGATTGATAAACGGAAAGCTGTTATCTCAAGCAATTATATCTGGTGCAAACCACATTGCCAATTTAAAGCAACAAGTAGATGAACTAAATGTGTTTCCAGTTCCAGATGGAGATACTGGTACCAATATGTCTATGACCATTCAGGCGGGCAAACGGGCGCTGGAGGAATTGACAAGCGATTGTGTGGACAAGGTTGCAGATACTTGTGCTGCTGCTTTGTTGCGTGGAGCTCGTGGAAATTCTGGAGTGATATTATCCTTATTATTTCGGGGTTTTTCAAAGGCACTAAAGGGGAAAGATGTTGCAAATGGGGAGGATATCGCCACCGCTTTGGCAGTTGGCGTAGAAAATGCTTATAAAGCAGTGATGAATCCAACGGAAGGGACAATCTTAACGGTTTCCCGTATGGCTGCTGAAAAAGCGGTACAAGTTTCTAATCAAACAAATGATCCCATTGTGGTATTTGAAGAAATGACATTGGCAGCGCAAAAAGCGCTTGCCCAGACACCCGAAATGCTGCCAGTGCTCAAAAAAGCCGGTGTGGTAGATGCAGGCGGTCGGGGATTTGTAGTGATTTTAGAAGGAATGCTTTCTGTACTCAAAGAAGGCAAGATGATTGATATCGAACAACCAATACAAGCGAAGATAAATGTGGTTTCCAATCCATTTATGAATTATGATGGAGAGATTAAATTTTTTTATTGTACCGAGTTTTTGGTACAAAAGAATAAAGATGCCAGCAATTCGTTAAAGTTACGCGCCTATTTGGAATCCATTGGCGATTGTGTAGTGGTTGTAGATGACGATTCGATTATCAAAGTTCATGTACATACCAATCACCCTGGAAAAGCATTGGAAGAAGCGCTGCATTTTGGAACTTTGATGAATATGAAAATTGAAAATATGCACGA
Organism: uncultured Oscillospiraceae bacterium; assembly: GCA_910579175.1. GTDB lineage: Bacteria > Bacillota > Clostridia > Oscillospirales > Ruminococcaceae > Massiliimalia. The sequence goes on from CAJTTB010000016.1 coordinate 12,178, forward strand.
ACAATATCAGGCAAAACAACATGAAATCAAACAGACAAAGGAAAATCATGCATATGCAAAGGTGGATCCAGATAGAAAGTATGGCTTTGTAGCGGTATCCACTGGTGAAGGTTTAAACGCGCTCTTTACGGACCTTGGAGTGGATAAGGTAGTCAGCGGAGGACAGACAATGAATCCCAGCACAGAGGATATTTTGACTGCAATTCACTCTGTTCCAGCACAGACGATATTTGTGCTTCCCAATAATAAAAATATTATTATGGCAGCGGAACAAGCCATTCATTTAGCGGATAGACGGGTTTGTGTATTGCAGACCAGAACCATTCCCCAAGGGCTTGCAGCGATGTTGGCATTTGACCCAGAGGAGTCCTTTGCAGATAACCGCGTTCATATGACAAAGGCATTGGATCATGTACAAACGGGTCAGGTGACATTTGCGGCAAGAGATTCTGAATTTGAAGGACATCATATCAAAGAGGGCGAAATACTCGCACTGGATAATGGAAAATTGAGTTTTATTGAACATGATATGAACAAAGCAGTTTACAAATTGACAAAGTCCTTGGTGAAGAAATCAGACAGCAATTTTATTACCATTATTTATGGTTGCGATGTAACTGACGAACAAGCAGAACAGGTACATCAAATTATTTCTAATAAATATGGTTCCAGTTATGAAATTAACCTTGTCAGTGGGGGTCAGCCGGTTTATTACTATATTATTTCTGTAGAGTAGCAAGATGAAGGTGATATTGTGCCAAGTTTGACCGATTCGGTTCGGTATTTAAAAGGTGTCGGTGAAAAGCGCGCAAAACTCTATCAAAAACTGGGAGTGGATACCATCTACTCCCTTTTGCATTTTTTTCCAAGAACCTATCTGGATTATTCCGATGCGAAAATGATTGAGGATTGCGCATTAGGAGAGTTTTGTTGTGTAAAAGCAACTGTTTTTAAAAAACAGGGGGAACAGTATATTCGCAAAGGTCTGTCTATCTTTAAGGTATTTGTAACAGATGGGACAACTGATATGCTGATTACGATTTACAACAGCAAATATTTATTTGATAAGTTGCAGGTGGGACAAACCTATTGTTTTTATGGTAAGTTGCAAGGTAATTTACTGCGGCGTGAAATGAATACGCCCAGTTTTATCAATTTGCAAACGGATTGTCCAGTTAAGGCAATTTATCATTTGACAGATGGATTGAGCAACAATTTGATTTCATTAAATGTGAGTAAGGCATTGGAGCTTTGGGGAGACCGACTCGATGATGTGCTTTCCCCTGATATCAAGCAAACAGAGCAGCTTTGTCATATTCGTTATGCTTTTGAAAACATTCATTTTCCCAAGGATATGCAGGCGCTGGAAGTTGCGAAAAAGCGATTGATATTTGAAGAGTTATTTTCCCTACAATTGGGACTGCTATTGTTAAAAAAGAAAAATCGCAAAAGTACTGGAGTTACAATTCAAAATACTGCACTGGATGAATTTTTAAAACAACTTCCATTTATTCTAACAGATGCGCAGTTGTGTGCAATTAAAGATGGCTTACAGGATTTCACAAAACAAGTGCCAATGAACCGATTGTTACAAGGCGATGTGGGATCTGGAAAGACTGTGGTAGCCTGTGCTTTGGCTTACTGTATGGCAAACAATCACTATCAAACAGCCATTATGGCGCCAACTGAAATTTTAGCGGTACAACATTATCATACCTTTTGTAAGATATTGGAGCCAATGGGTATCCAATGTGCATTGTTGACCGGAAGTATGACGGCAAAACAAAAAAATATCATGAAGCAAAAGATTGCACAGGGAGAGTATCAGATTGTGATTGGAACACATGCTCTGATTCAAGACAGCGTTACCTTTTTCTGTCTGGGATTGGTTATTACAGATGAACAGCACCGCTTTGGAGTCAATCAACGGGCAAAGCTGGCACAAAAGGGAACCAATCCACATAAATTGGTTATGTCTGCCACACCAATACCAAGAACACTTGCATTTATTATTTATGGTGATTTGGATGTTTCCATCATTGATCAACCGCCAAAGGGGAGACTTCCGATTAAGACATATTTGATTACTGGCAGCAAACGGTTAAGGGCTTATCATTTTATCAAAGAGCACATTCAGAAGGGTTTTCAGGCTTATATTGTGTGCCCTTTGATTGATGAGCAAGATCAAAAACAGCAGGCACATTCGGTGTACCAATATGCAAAAACATTGGAGAACACCGAATTAAAGGACGTTCGAGTTGGGATTCTCCATGGAAAGATGAAGCCAACAGAAAAAGAAGAAGTGATGTTGCAGTTTCAGAATCAGCAATTGGATTTGTTGATCTCTACCACGGTGATTGAGGTGGGAGTAGATGTGCCAAATGCTGTATTGATGATGATTGAAAATGCAGAGTTATTTGGGTTGTCTCAACTTCATCAGCTTCGCGGACGCGTGGGAAGGGGAACGGTACAGAGTCATTGCATTTTGGTAAGCGATCACAAAGCGGAACAAACCATAGAACGGTTAAAGATTATGACACAGTCCAGCGATGGATTTTATATCTCTGAACAGGATTTAAAGCACAGAGGTCCAGGAGATTTTTTTGGAGAGCGTCAACATGGATTGCCGGATCTAAAAATTGCCAATATGGTTGATGACATGCAAATACTGTTGCGCACACAACAGCTGGCAAAAGAGATATTACAACGAGATGCAGATCTCTCCTTGCCAGAACATCAGGGGTTAAAACAGTTGACACAGCAACTTTTTCAACAAATGTCAGCGGATAATTAAAATTTATTTTGTGAAAAATTTTCTTGACAATTTTTTTGACTGATGTTATCATAATAAAAAATATTTTTAAATTGATGAAAAGGATGGCATCATTTCGCTGTAAATAATATTAGAGAAAAGTATCATAGGCTGAAAGTACTTTATTATTTTGAAATTTTGCTTACCACCTTGGAGAGTGTGGAGAACCACATCGGCAAACGACCGTTATCTCGTTAAACGAAGTGACTATAATGTGTATTATAGTAATTTGGGTGGAACCGTGGAGTATAACACTTCATCCCTATTTGGGGTGAAGTGTTTTTTATTTGCTCCAAAAAAATGTTAAGTATATTGAAAAAATTCAAAGGGAAAGGAGCATGATAACATGATTTGTATTGCGTTAAAAGATGGCGTTGTAAAGGAATATCAACAGGGCATTTCTGCTGCGGAAATCGCAAAGGACTTGGGAGCAGGTTTATATAAATCTGCATGTGTGTGTAAAATAGATGGGGTTGTATCCGATTTGAGAACCCCATTGACAAAGGATTGTAGTTTAGAAATTTTAACCTTTGACAATGCTGAAGGGAAAAAAGCGTTTTGGCATACGGCTTCTCATGTATTGGCACAAGCGGTAAAGCGCTTGTATCCAACCGCGAAGTTTGCCATTGGTCCAGCAATTGAAAATGGTTTTTATTATGATTTTGATGTGGAAAAGGCTTTTTCTCCAGAAGATTTGCAGGCAATTAAGGCAGAGATGAAAAAAATTGTAAAATCTGGATTGGAAATTGAACAATTTGAACTACCCCCAGCAGAGGCAATCAAATTGTTGACCGATATGGAAGAACCATATAAAGTAGAGCTTGCGCAGGAACATGCTCAAAAAGGGGAGCCTATCAGTTTTTATAAGCAAGGAGAATTTACAGATCTTTGTGCGGGTCCACACTTGATGGCAGTGTCTGCATTAAAGGCAATTGAATTGACCAACTGTACTGGAGCATATTGGCGCGGAGATGCCAATAAACAGCAACTTTGTCGTGTTTATGGTATCGCTTTTCCAAAAGCAGCACAATTGGAAGCTTATTTGACACAGGTAGAAGAAGCCAAAAAGCGCGATCACAACAAATTGGGTAGAGAATTGGGATTTTTTACAACCTCTGATTTGATTGGGCAAGGACTGCCTATTATGCTGCCAAAGGGCGCTAGAGTGATTCAATTATTACAACGCTTTGTGGAAGATGAGGAACAAAAGCGTGGTTGGTTGTTGACCAAAACACCATTTATGGCAAAAAGTGATTTATATAAGTTGTCTGGGCACTGGGATCATTATCAGGATGGTATGTTTGTGTTGGGAGATGAGCAAAAGGACAGTGAGGTATTTGCACTTCGTCCAATGACCTGCCCATTTCAGTATCAAGCATATTTGAGTAAAAAGCGCTCTTATCGAGAACTTCCTTTGCGTTATAATGAAACTTCAACACTGTTTCGCAACGAAGCCAGTGGTGAGATGCATGGTCTAATCCGTGTCAGACAATTTACAATTTCAGAAGGGCATTTGATGTGTACTCCTGCACAATTGGAGAATGAATTTAAAAGTTGTTTGGAACTTGCAATTGATATGTTAAAAACGCTCGGTTTATACGAAGATGTATCTTATCGCTTCTCTATGTGGGATCCTGACGACCGCGAGAAATATATTGGAACAGAAGAACAATGGAATGAAGCGCAAGGCGTTATGAGAAAAATTTTAGAGCACTTAGAAATTCCATATGTAGAAGGAGTAGGAGAAGCTGCCTTTTACGGTCCTAAATTAGATATTCAGATCCGCAATGTACATGGAAAAGAAGATACTTTAATTACGCTTCAGGTTGACCAAATGTTGGCAGAAAAATTTGGAATGGAATATACCGACGCGAATGGAGAACAAAAACATCCATATATTATCCATCGCACTTCAATTGGATGTTATGAAAGAACGTTGGCGTTGTTAATTGAAAAATATGCTGGTGCATTTCCGCTGTGGCTGGCTCCAATTCAAATAAAACTGCTTCCAATTGCTGACCGTCATTTGGATTATGTCTATGAGATCAAACGTCAATTAGAAGCTGCTGGTATCCAGAGAGTAGAGGTCGATGATCGAAGTGAGAAAATTGGCTATAAAATTAGAGAAGCCCAACTGGAAAAGGTTCCATATATGATAGTTGTTGGAGATAAGGATATTGAAAATCAAACTGTTTCAGTTCGTTCTAGAAAAGATGGGGATTTAGGAGCAAAATCACTACAGGATGCCATTGCAATCTGGCTGAATGAAATTGACACAAAAGCGAAATAGTCCAAGAACCAGAAAGCTGATACAGTTGTTTTGTATCAGCTTTTTGTCATAGATGTCGATTTTGGATGTTTTTTGTTTCTTGATTTGGTTATGCAAGTTTTTATGGTTTTGAAAGGATTATCTGTAATATTTCAGGGATGAAAATTTTGGATAAGTAAAATCCGTGTGATATTTGTTATCATCGACTTGAATTTAGGATTTATTCACTAAAAATTATTTTGATAAGCGGTAATATGCTCTACAATCAAACAATTTTTAAACTATTATTCATAAAAAAGTTTGGTTTGTAAAAAAAATTGTAATTTTTTGTTGAATATTTTTGAAATTGCTTGTATAATAAATAGATAATATTAGATATAAAATCATACTTTAAATTAGAAAATAATATGAAAAAAATAGAAAGGAGAAAGTCCATGGTTAGTAAGGTGGTTGAACAGATTTTACAGCACGAATCTGATGCGCAATTAAATCTAAGTCGATGCAAAGAAGAAGCCGCTCAAAAGGCAAAAGATATGATTGACCAGGCAAAACAACAAGCATTGGATTCTATAAAAAAAGCCAATGAGCAAAAAGATCAGATGGTTGCGCAGGCTGTAGAACAAGCAGAAAAAAACAAACAATCAGCAAAGTCATTTGCACAAACCAAAAGACAGGAAATTAGAGAAAGTGCAATTGCACTTGACAAACAGACAGTTGAAATTGTGGTAAAACTCATATTTCAATAAATTGGAAAAAAGGAAAGAAGGTGATATCTTTTGGCAAAAGTACCTATGAAAAAAATCGAAATTGTTGCAATGATGTCAGATAGGAAACATATTTTAGAACGATTGCAACGGCGTGGTGTAGTGGAAATTACAAGCGTGGAAGATGACGATTTGGTTCAGGTGAATACTACATCTAGTATTTCACAGTTTGAAAGAGCACTCAGTACAGCTCAATCAGCACTTGCGGTATTGGATGAATATGCAAAGGAAAAGAAATCATTGCTGGATTCTCTCAATGGCAGAACAGAATTGACAACCGCTCAATTTGCTGACAAATTGACAAAGAATCAAGCAACCCTTTCAGAGTGCTCCAAAATTCTGGCGAAGCGAAAAAAAATGACCGAGTCAGAAAACCGAATTTCTCGCTTAAAAACACAGATTGACACGTTAAATCCTTGGAAGGACTTTGGTCTTGCTCAAAATTTTTCTGGTACAAAACAGACAACAGCTTTTATTGGTACCTTGTCAGGGATGTATACGACCAGCGAACTAGAAAATCAAATTTTAAGTTTGCGCCCAGAGGCGATTTGTTCTGTAGAGATCATATCCTCTCGCAAAGAGCAAACCAATTTGATGGTGGTCTGTCATAAGAGTTTGACACAGACTGTCTTAGAAGCGTTGGCGGAATTGAATTTTTCTCCATTTCAATCTAAGAGCAATTTGACTCCTGCTGAGGAAATTGCACAATGCGAAAAGGAAATTGCAGAGTGTGAAAAAAACAGAGAAGTTTTGCTCAAGGAATTGGTAGAATTTGCAACAGTCAGAGAAGATATTTGTTTTGTAATTGACTATCTGTCTATTAGGATTCAGAAATATCAGGCACTGGGTCGAGTTTCTCTTACAAAAAATACCTTTTTCATTCATGGATATGTTCCCCAAAAGTATGTCAAGGGTCTGGTGAGTGAATTAGAATCAAAATATGATGTTGCCATTTCTGTCACTGAACCAGATGAGTCAGAAGAAGTTCCAGTACTGTTGCAAAACAGCAAATTTTCACAGCCTGTGGAAAGTATTACAGAGATGTATGCACTTCCCAACAAACGAGATGTGGACCCCAGCAGCGTCATGTCGTTTTTTTATTACTTATTCTTTGGTATGATGTTGTCCGATGCTGGATATGGACTTGTCATTTTGATTGGAACCACCATCGTATTGAGCAAGTTCCGCTTGGAAAAATCTCTGAGAAAGAGTATGAAAATGTTCCAGTATTGTGGTGTTTCAACCGTAATTTGGGGCGCTTTGTTTGGAAGCTGGTTTGGCGATTTACCTCAGGTCGTTGCATCGATATTTGGTGTAACAATCGATTCAACTGCACTTTGGTTTGAACCGCTAGATGACCCAATTAAATTGTTGCTATTTAGCTTTGGGCTTGGTATTTGTCATTTGTTTTTAGGTCTTGCAGTGAATTTCAGAATTCTTTGGAAAGAAGGCAAACCGATTGATGCAATTTGCGAAGTAGTACCAATCTATTTGACCATCTTGGGGGCAGCTCCTTTGGGTGCTGGTATTTTATCCGATGTTCCTGAAGTTTTGACAAAAATTAGCCCTTATATATTGATTGTCGGAGTGGTTAGTATTATTTTAACATCATCACGAAGCAGCAAAAATGTATTTATGCGTTTCTTTGGTGGTATTTATGGTTTATACAACGTAGCGACAGGATATTTAAGCGATATTTTATCTTACTCTAGATTGCTGGCATTGGGTCTTGCTACTGGAAGTATTGCCAGTGTTATCAATTTGCTCTGCATGATGCCTGAAAATAAGGTATTACAAGTCATTATGTTAATTACATTGGGCGTGGTAGGACATGTGGCAAATATTGGAATTAACATGTTAGGTGCTTATGTTCACTCAGACAGATTGCAGTTTGTAGAATTGTTTTCAAAGTTTTATGAAGGCGGAGGAAGGGCGTTTGAGCCTCTTCGTTCAAATACAAAATACTTTAAATTTAAAAAGGAGAATATTTATGAGTAACTTAGGATTGGCATTGGCATTGATTGGCGCAGCTCTTTCTGCAGTATTAGCAGGTATTGGTTCTGCAAAAGGCGTTGGAAAAGTGGGTGAATCCGCTTCTGGACTAGTAAGTCAGGACCCAAGTAAATTTAGTAAGGCTTTGATTCTTCAGCTGCTTCCAGGTACACAGGGTTTGTATGGTCTTTTGGTAGCAACACTTTTGTTAAACAGAGTTGGTTTGATGGGTGGAACAGCAGTGGATCTTAGTTGGGCACAAGGTTTGATGTACTTAGGCGCTTCATTGCCAATGGCACTTGGCGGATTGTTTTCTGGTATTGCGCAGGGACGCACAGCAGCAGCAGGTATTGGTATTATTGCAAAAAAACCCGATGAGAGCGGAAAAGCAATCATCATGGCAGCAATGGTTGAAACCTATGCGATTTTATCTTTGCTGATCTCCATTTTGATTATCTACAATATTTAAGCTCCATGCAAGGAGGATATCGATGGATGGTTTAACAAAAATCCTCTCAAAAATAGATGAGGATAACAAAGCGGCTGTTTCTGCATTATTGGCTGAGGAGGAAGCAAGAGCCTTAGAAGAAGTACAGCAGATTCAAACAGCAGCACAAACACAGGTCAATCAAATTTTGACCCAGGCAAAAGCCAGTTGTGCCCACATTGCACAAACTGGAGAGGCTGCTTGTGAAGCATTGAAAAAGCAAGAGCAGTTAGATGTACAATCCGAAATTGTACAAGAGTGGATTCAGGCTGCTTTAAAGACGATTACTGCTATGAAAGCAAAGACCTATTTCTCTCTACTCAGACCTCTGCTCATTCAGCGCAGTCAAAAGGGAACAGGGATTTTGCGGTTAAATCGTAAGGATTGTAATCGGATACCAGAAAATTTTCTGGAAGAATTAAATGAAAGTTTAGCTGCTGATTGTCATATTGAATTGGCAGATACACCAGTGGAAATCAATGGAGGATTTATTTTAAGTTACGGGGATGTTGATGAAAACTGTACACTTTCCGCATTGCTAGAAGAACACTATGATGAGATACGCGATAGCTTATTTACCCTGCTTCAAGATCACATTGAGGAGGTGTAGGCTGTATGCATGATGCAGAATATGCGTATTCAACAGCTTGTATTCGAGAAGCTGAAAATCGTCTGTTGAGTATGTCTTTTATGGAACAGCTAATCGATGCAGATAGTTATACTACTGCACTTCAGATGCTGTCTGATAAGGGATTTGAAATCAAAGGTGGATTGGAACAGGCATTGTTGGAGTACAAACAGGCTGCATGGGATTTTTTATTGGATGTTGTGCCAGATAAAGAGGAACTTTCCTTTTTGATTGTAACGCATGACTATCATAATTTAAAAGCGATTTTAAAGAGTATGATTTCCAATAAAGAACCAGAATTATACTATTTATCTCCGGCACTAACCGATCCGCAATTACTTTATACAGCGGTTAAAAATCATCGTTTTGATGATGACATTCGTCCATTTTTATCACAAACCATATCTTATGGATATGAGTTGTTGACAGAAACACTCGATGGGCAGTTGGTAGATTTGTATCTAGATAAACAGGCGTTAGTAGAGATGAAAATGCTTTCAGAACAGGCAAAAAGTGAGGTTGTACGCAACTATACAGATGCCTATATTGCCGTTGCAAATATGAGAATTGCCCTACGTCTTTCCAAAAGTCAAAGAGATTGCTCATTAAATGGTGGGATTTTTTGCCCTTGTGAGCTGATTGATATCGACAAACTGACCATGCAGATGGGAAAATCTCAGGCGCAGGTTTTAGAGTATTTTGAAAATACAGAATTAAAAGAATTGTGCGCTGCTTATCAGTCTTCAGTGGCAACATTTGAGAAAAAGTGTGACGACTATTTGTTGAGTTTATTAGAAGATGCAAAGTTGAGCAGTTTTGGTATTGAGCCAGCGATTGCCTACTATTGTGCAGTACAGACACAATTAAAGGTTATTAGAATTATTATGAACGGTAAGAGTATTCATCTTCCAACCGAAAAAATCAGCGAAAGGGTGAGAAATCTATATGTCTAAAATTGCAGTAATCGGAGATCCGGACAGCATTTTAAGCTTTGCAGCAGTTGGATTTTCAACCTTTGAAGCCAATGATTCAGAAACAGCAAGAAAAACAATTAGAAATCTTGCCACAAGTGATTTTGGAATTATTTATATTACAGAATATCTTGCCGAACAGATTTCTGACGAGATTGAAAAGTATCGTTTTCAAAGTAGCCCTGCTATTTTGTCTATTCCTGGCATGTTTGGAAACACAGGGGCCGGAATGAAAGGCGTCTATCAGTCGGTAGAAAAAGCCGTGGGCTCAAATATTCTGTAATAGGAGGCATTTTATGAGTAAAGGAACCATTGTAAAAATCAGCGGTCCATTGGTCGTAGCTGAAAATATGCGCGATGCCAATATGTATGACGTGGTACGCGTCAGCAACAGCCGTCTGATTGGTGAAATTATAGAGATGCACGGTGACCGTGCGAGTATTCAGGTATATGAGGAAACTTCTGGTCTGCGCACCGGAGAACCAGTGGAATCCACTGGAGAACCTTTGAGTGTAGAATTGGGTCCTGGGCTTGTCAGTGGTATTTTTGATGGTATTCAGCGCCCTTTGGATGATATTCGTAAAGTTTCTGGATACAATCTAGAACGCGGAGTAGAAGTTGCTTCATTGAAACGTGACAAAGAATGGGAATTTTGTCCAACAGTAAAGGTTGGAGAACAAGTAGAAGCTGGAGACGTCATTGGAACAGTTGCAGAGACAGATGTGGTATTACATAAAATTATGGTGCCTGTTGGAATCAGCGGCACCGTTGAAAAAATTGAACAGGGAAGTTTTCATGTTACAGATACAGTATGTGTGGTAAAGACAGATGCTGGAACTGAGAATTTAACCATGATGCAAAAGTGGCCAGTGCGTAAAGAGCGCCCATTTGCACGCAATTTGACATTAGATGTGCCATTGTTGACAGGTCAGAGAAATATGGATTGTATGTTTCCGATTGCAAAAGGTGGAGTGGCAGCAATTCCGGGACCTTTTGGAAGTGGAAAGACCGTTACACAACATCAGTTGGCAAAATGGTCTCAGGCAGACATTGTAGTATATATTGGTTGTGGTGAACGCGGTAACGAGATGACCGACGTACTAAATGAATTTCCAGAATTGATTGACCCACGTACAGGAAAGTCATTGATGGAACGAACTGTTTTGATTGCAAATACTTCTGATATGCCAGTGGCAGCGCGTGAAGCCTCCGTTTATACTGGAATTACCATCGCAGAATATTTTAGAGATATGGGATACTCTGTCGTATTGTTGGCAGACTCTACTTCCAGATGGGCAGAGGCATTGCGTGAAATGTCTGGACGTTTGGAGGAAATGCCCGGTGAAGAAGGTTACCCAGCTTATCTTGGAAGCCGACTAGCACAGTTTTATGAACGTGCTGGACGTGTAATCGTATTGGGAAAAGAACAGAAGGAAGGTTCTCTATCTGTTGTAGGGGCTGTATCTCCTCCTGGTGGAGATATTTCAGAACCAGTATCCCAGGCGACTTTGCGTATTGTAAGTGTATTCTGGGGATTGGATGCAAAACTTGCTTATAAGAGACACTTCCCAGCAATCAACTGGTTGAATAGTTATTCTCTTTATTTAGATGCCCTGCAAGACTGGTATGAAAAGAATGTGGATAGAGACTGGCCTGTATTGAGAAGTAAGTTGATGGAACTTTTACAAGAAGAAGCGAAGTTAGAAGAAATTGTAAAATTGGTTGGTATGGATGCACTTTCTCCAGAAGATAGATTGAAGATGGAAACAACACGTTCTATTCGTGAAGACTTTTTACAACAGGAATGCTTTGATGAAAACGATACCCATTGTAGTCTAAATAAGCAGTTTAAGATGATGAAAGCAGTTCTTTCTTATTATGATTTGTGTATGGAAGCATTGGCAAAAAATGCTGATATTACCGACTTGGTTTCCATTCCAGTGAGAGAGAGAATCGGACGTTTTAAATTTGCGGAAGATGGCGAAATAGATGACATATATCAAACCATTATGGGTAAACTTTCAGAAGAAGTAAATGGTTGTATCAATAAGGCAGGTGAAGAATAATGGCAAGAGAGTATAGAACAATCGAAGAAGTAGCAGGTCCTTTGATGCTGGTACGCGATGTAAAAAATATTGCCTATAACGAACTGGGCGAAATTGAACTAAAAAACGGAGAACGTCGCCGTTGCCGTGTTCTTGAAGTAAATGGCAACAATGCTTTGGTACAGCTATTTGAAAATTCTGCTGGTATTAATCTATCAAACAGTAAGGTGCGTTTTTTGGGTAGACAGATGGAACTTCCAGTTTCTACAGATATGCTGGGAAGAGTATTTGATGGTCTGGGACGTATTATCGATGATGGTCCTGAAATTTTTCCAGAGATGCGCTTGGATGTCAATGGTAAACCAATGAATCCAGTTGCTAGAAAATATCCTCAGGAATTCATTCAAACAGGTATTTCTGCAATTGATGGACTGAATACATTGGTTCGTGGGCAAAAATTGCCTATCTTCTCCGCAAGTGGTCTACCTCATGCAAAACTGGCTGCACAGATTGCACGTCAAGCAAAGGTTCGTGGAAAAGATGAACAATTTGCGGTAGTATTTGGCGCAATGGGTATTACAACTGGAGAATCTGAATACTTTGTAAACTCTTTCCGGGAAACCGGAGCACTCAGCAGAACCGTTCTTTTTATCAATCTTGCGAGAGACCCTGCAATTGAGAGAATTGCAACACCGAAAATGGCGTTGACTTGTGCAGAATATCTGGCTTTTGAAAAGGGAATGCATGTATTGGTTATCTTGACAGATATTACAAACTATGCTGATGCACTAAGAGAAGTATCTGCTGCAAGAAAAGAAATTCCTGGACGCCGTGGTTATCCTGGATACATGTATACAGACTTGGCAACAATTTATGAAAGAGCAGGTAGACAAGATGGAAGACAGGGTAGTATCACCATGATTCCAATCTTATCCATGCCAGAAGATGATAAAACACATCCAATTCCTGACTTGACTGGATATATTACAGAAGGACAAATTATCCTATCAAGAGAATTATTTAGAAAAAATATCACACCACCAATTGATGTATTGCCATCACTTTCCCGTTTGAAGGATAAGGGAATTGGTGAAGGAAGAACCAGAGCAGACCACAGTGGTGTTATGAATCAGTTATTTGCCGCTTATGCAAGAGGTAAAGATGCAAAAGAACTGATGACCATCTTAGGAGAGTCAGCATTGACCGATATTGATAAACTGTATGCTCAATTTGCAGAGGCATTTGAAAAAGAATATGTATCTCAGGGTTATGCAGCAGACAGAAGTATTGAAGAAACATTGGATATTGGTTGGAAATTGCTTCGCATTCTGCCAAGAAGCGAACTAAAAAGAATTAAAGATGAATATCTTGACCAGTATTATAATGAGTAAGGCGGTGATAATATGGCCGTTTTAAGTGTGAATCCTACTCGAATGGAATTAAACGAGCTGAAAATAAAGCTGAATACTGCTAGAAGAGGACACAAACTATTAAAGGACAAACGTGACGAATTGATGCGTCAATTTTTGGATTTGGTGCGTGAAAATGAAAAGTTGCGTTTGAAGGTAGAAAAGGCAATTCAAGAAGCCATTCAACATATGGCGGTTGCTCGGAGTATGACCGATAAGCAGGTTTTAGATGTAGCGTTGTTACTTCCCAAACAAGAACTAAGCTTAAAAGTTACAACCAAAAATGTAATGAGTGTGCCTGTTCCACAGTATGAAGTAGCTTATAAAACACAAAATTTCGGCGATATTTATTCTTATGGTTATGCTTTTACTTCAGAAGATATGGATGATGCGATTTTGTCCTTGTCCGAAATTTTACCAGATTTGGTGCGCTTGGCACAGGTAGAGAAGTCCTGTCAATTGATGTCCTCTGAAATAGAAAAAACTCGTCGTAGAGTAAATGCTTTAGAGTATGTTATGATTCCAGATTATGAGGATACCATAAAGTATATCACAATGAAGTTAGATGAAAATGAGCGCAGTACCTCAACTCGTTTGATGAAGGTTAAGGATATGATGTTGGAAAATACACATCAATATTAATCGCTTGAAAGAAATCACCAATAGATGGTATTTCTATGATATGTCAAATGAACCGATGTAAACGCTTGTTGGGTTTATAGACTAATAGAGAACCTGTTAGCCAATGAGCAGTTTATTGTGATACAAAAATAAAATGGAGCCAAAAATCATATTGATTTCTGGCTCCATTTGTTTGCTTTTGGTAATAGGTTATAAAAATCTTAAAATGATATATAATAAAGAATATACCTTATATTTGTGTGTTTGCAAGCGCTTTTTAGACAATATTATTTTTTATTATGAATCCACCAATTTTGTTGGTGATTGGTGCAATCACAAAAAATATACCTTATAGATTGATAAGTCATATATCATTTTCAAAAAGAAAAAATCAGATAGAAAAACGCTGATACTTCTAGAAGTATCAGCGTTTTTTGGATGCGGACGAAGTGACTTGAACACTCACGTCTTGCGACACTAGAGCCTAAATCTAGCGCGTCTGCCAATTCCGCCACGTCCGCATAAGATTTTAACGACTTATATACTATATCATATTTTTTTTATTCTGTCAATAGATTTTTGCAATTATTTGTAAAAAAGTGGAGCTATTCAAAATAGCTCCACTTTTTTATTTTATAAACCGCGAATGATACTTTTTCTTTTAGACTTTTTACTAAAATCAATCGTCATAGTAAAGATGCGATCTGTATTAAATACTTTTACTGCAATAAACATTACTACACACAATAGAATTAACTGATAGAGCATACCGCCATAGAACATAGCATTTTGATGGAAGATAATATTGCTACTTGCGGTAAATGTATGGGTAAATGGAACAAGATAGAGTAGAATTTGCACTATCACTGGAAGTTTGTTGACATCGGAAAACATAGTAATTAAATAAGGTATCATTGCTAGGAACATAATTGGTGCAATCAGCCCTTGAGCTGATTTTACATCTTTTGATAAAGCTCCTAAAATAATACTAGCTGCCAAAGCGATTAATATGGTTAAGAACATCTGAATGCCCAACAATACAAAATCAAAACCGGAAAGATTTAATCCTAGTGTAGTCAAAGCGTTAGAGATAGAAGTGTCATCTGTTGAAGCTCCTCCCATCATACCACTCATATACTGAGAGAATCCAATCATATAAACACCAGCCATCAATAAAGAGAGAAGACCAGCAGCACACATTTTAGAGCCCAATACTGCCAAACGTGAAACAGGAGCGGATAACAGTGTTTCAAGTGTTTTATCACCCTTTTCGCTGGCAATTGTAGAAACGGTCATCTGAGTTGCATAAGTAATTAGGATAAATACAATAATTGGAATAAACATGGTCTGTTGCATAGAGAAACTCTGTAAAGTAGTGCTGTCAACATCTGCTTGTTTGTCTCCAACAATGGTTGTAGGGGTAGAAGCGACTGGATTTTTAGCGAAAGCAATATCTAAATTTTCAGTGGATTGATTTAAGATAGAAGTAGAAATGGCTTCATTGATTAATTGAACCGCTCCTGATGTTGCTTGAGAACCAGTAGAGCTCATAATAGATAGACTTGTCATCTTAGAGACAACTCTGCAATTGCTAACGATACCAGCTTGAATATCAGCAGAAAAATTGGCGGGTATCTCAACAAAAGAATTTAAGTCATGTTCTTTTGCCTGTTGTAAATTTTCTTGGTCGGTTTTTCCAGAAAGTATAATTACTTCATAACCTGCTTGTTTTAGCACTTGGATTGCTGTGTCAGAGAGTTCGGATTGGTCTAAATCAACAATTGCAATATTAGAACTGTTTTTGACAGATTCTTTGGTGACGTCTCCGATTACATTTCCCAAAAATAAAAAGATAAATAAGCTAATTAAAACACCGACGATAGTTTGTACTGTGATCAATTCACGCAGTTCTTTTTTCAACAAGATTAAAAATTTATTCATGGATATTATCCCCCTGTTTAAAGTGTACCGCTTTTTCGAAAACTTCTTCCAGATTGCTTGATTGATATTTTTGTTTTAACTCTTCAGAAGTTCCAGTATCATGCAGGACACCACCACTAATAATGCCAACGCGGTCTGATAGGAATTCGATTTCAAGCATATTGTGACTGGAGATTAAAAAAGACATTCCCTGATTAGCAAGCTCTCGAATCATACGTCGAATTTCAAGTGCATTTAAAATATCCAATCCTGAAGTGGGTTCGTCTAGAATTGCTAGAGCAGGTTTTGTCATAACAGCTCGAGCGAGTAGCAATCGACGACTCATACCACGGCTATAGGAACCAATTTTATCATCGATACGACCTGCTAGGTCAGCAATACCAACCGCAGTGTCTACACATTCTTGAATTTTTTGTTTGTCGCTATAAAACAGGGAAGCCATAAACTGCAAATAATTGCGACCGGTCATATTTTTATAAGCGCCCGCCTCATCTGGTAAATAGGTGATTTTTTCCCGTGCTTTAGAAGGCTCTTTTACCACACTGATTCCATCAATATACGCATCTCCCTCGGTGGGTTTAATCAAAGTAGCAATCATGCGCAGTGTGGTTGTTTTTCCAGCTCCATTTGGACCAATTAGGGCAAAAATTTCGCCAGAATTGACTTCAAATTCAACTGCATTTGCCGCTTTTGCTTGGGTGTAGATTTTTGTCAGCTTATCAACCTGTAGTGTAATCGACATAAAATATCATCCTTTCTAGCTGTAGATACTTTGAGAATGTCTGCATATATCTAAATGATTGCAGATAAAACAATCAGAAAGATTGTTTTATTTCCCAAAAATTATTATAGGACGCAGATATCAAGCTGTCAAGTTTGTAAAATTATTCAGAACTATCATATAAAAATATTTATAATACACCATATATAAAAAATACTATTTATAGTATGTTACCTAGGATAATAAATATCAATAGTCTATTTATAATTAATATAAATATTTGTAGTCTAGGTGAGAGGTGATAAAATGTCTAATATAGCAAAAATAGTGGGAGAGCGATTGAGAAATTATCGAATGCAGCTTGGCTATAGTCAGGAAACATTAGCGGAAAAAGCAGGTCTACACCCTACTTATATTGGTCAATTGGAACGAGGGGAAAAAAATGCAACGTTGGAAACCATTGAAAAGGTTGCTTTTGCCCTAGAAGTACCACTGGAAAAATTGTTTGAAAAGATTGTACTTGGAGAACATACACAGACTACCGCAGAAAAATGTTATAATATGATCCAATCCAAATCTCAAAAACAACAAAAAATGTTATATGATATTTTACAGATGGTATTGCAATATCAATCTGATCAGTAACATAAGACAAGTGTATCTAAATGGATTGAGAGATTTTTTTGTTATTTGATTTGGTGGTATATCAGTCGGGCTTGATAAAAGAAAAAAAGACCACGATAAACTTATCCGTTTATCGTGGTCTTTTTTATAATTATACCAATTTAGAAGGTTTGAATTGTTTTAAAGCATTGTCGTTGTTGGTTACAGATAATTCGTTTGCCTTATCTGCAATGATGATCTCAAAATCATCATTTTTTAAACTGGATAACAAAGCGGGTTTTAGATCTTCAAAGGTTTTCGTATCTTGGGTAATATCGTGTTTTAGCACCAGATAATCTGCAGAGGTATCATTTAAAATTACCGGTTCGTCAATATTGACCGTTTCGAAAATAGAGGTGTTGATTGTTTCTGGAAGATAATTATAGATATTAACTTCTCCCTTTTGGATAATTCTTGGATCGGTATTAATGTCTTCATCTGCTGGCTCTTCTTGATCTTGAGCGACTGCCTGTTCTTTGGCATATTCTTTGATTAGCGTAGCAATGTCTTCACCATCTTGTAAACGCTGTAAATATGTCTGTTCTTTTTCCTGAACTGCTTGTTTTTCTTCTTCACTTAAATCTTCGTTAGAGCTGTTTTTCAAAGAGAAGGTTATCACATGTACGCTGGCATAATTTTGTTCATATTCGGTCATTAAATCTGCTTCTGCAACTTCTTCTGGTCCTCCTTCTCCATAATGTACATTGAATAGTTGTTGATATTTTATACTATTTTCCAACATCAGGCGATAGGAGCTTTCTGCAACACCAAATTTGCGGAAGGTTGCTTCATTGGAAGGCCAATTTTGTTTGACAGAATAATCTAGTGTTTCCTGTTGTTCTTGTGTCAATTCCATATTGGCTTCTGAAAAGAGATTGTCAATTTCAACATGTTCTTTTAATGTTTGTGCTGCTTGTTCATTGATCCAATCAGCTATTTTTTTATCTTCAATTTGATTGTCCCAAATATCCTTTAATTCACTATTAAAGTCTTCATGTTGTTTGGCATCGTTTAAAGCAATATATTGATATAAAATGTAAAGCCCAGCGGGAGGTTTTTGACCGTCTATTTCCATTGCCCAACTGGTATCACCGCAAGAAGTGATTGAGACACACATGATGAACAGTAAACATACTGCTGTTAATTTTTTTAAATATGACATTTGTGTTTCCTCCTGAGTTTTTGCAATCTATCACTGAAAAACAGTGAATTTTTTTATTCAAATAGGACTAACTTCCATTATAACGTTCTCTTTTTAAAAAGTCCAGCAATTCTTTTGACTTTTACAGTTTTATCACAAAAGGAGAGATATATCAGTTTTTGAAATAACAACAAAGACAAATCAAAAATTCCCTGTCTATTCGCGTTTTTTCGATAAAATTATCGTTTGACATGACTGAAAAAACATGATACTATTTGAAAAATGAAGAAATTGGTATCGGGCAAATCAAGTCGTTTTGTCTATATTTTGTTATGCCTGAATCATAGAAAGGGGCTTATCAATGGGATTGTTTTTTAAAAAGAAATCAGAAAATCATTTAGAGGAGCATGGTGGAATCATGTATTTGATTGTGGGGTTGGGAAACCCTGATAAAAAATATGAAAATACCCGTCATAATGTTGGATTTATGGCATTGGATACCATTGCACAAGCATATAAAGTAAAAATAGATCGAATGAAGTTTCGTTCTTTGACCACAACGGTGACAATCAATGAACACAAATGTCTGTTGATGAAACCAATGACTTATATGAATTTGAGCGGGCAAGCGGTGGTGGAAGCGATGAATTTTTACAAAATACCCATTGAACGGGTAATTGTATTTTTTGATGATGTTTCTTTAGAGCCATCTCAAATACGCATTCGTCGTAAAGGCTCTGATGGTGGACATAATGGAATCAAAAATATCATATATTTGTCGGGAAAGGACAATTTTCCAAGAGTGAAGCTAGGTGTTGGAAAAAAGCCCCACCCACAGTATGATTTGGCAGATTGGGTATTATCTGTTTTTCAAAAAGAAGATCTACAAAAATTAAAACAAGCGCTTGATCATTGCCCAGAGATAGCACAATTGATTGTGGATGGTCAGATAGACAAAGCGATGAATTTATTTAACAGTTAAATGATGAAGTGATGATTGATATGAATAAAAAGGAGGACGGTTCTTTGTGAAACTTTATTTGAATATTGCACAGCGCTTGACACAGTTTAATCAAATGATACATCATTTGAATACCTGTGATACCCCAATTTTGACAGTTGGCTTGTCGGATATTCACAAAGCGCATTTTATTTATGCGACTGCTCAGGAATTGAAACAACCGATTTTGGTTTTAACAGATGACGAAGCAGCTGCAAAGAGAATGTGTGATGATATTAATATTATGAATGGTTCAAAAGAGTTTGCATATCTTTATCCAAGTCGTGATTTTACCTTTCGACAGATGGAAACAGCTTCAAAAGAATATGAACAGATTCGGATTGGAATTCTTTCGCGCATTTTAAATGAAGAATGTCCAATTTGTTTTTGTAGTGCAGAAGCTCTATTGCAATATACCATTCCCCCAGAGGAACTGAGAAACCGCACCTTTTTCATTCGTTTAAATCAATCTTATAAACTGGATGATTTGATAGAAAAATTAGTGCGCGCGGGCTATACAAGACGTCCACAAGTAGAAGGAATTGCACAATTTTCTGTGCGTGGGGGTATTTTGGATATTTTTCCTCCCAATAGCAATGCCCCAGTACGGATGGAATTTTGGGGTGATGAAGTGGATATGCTCTCTTATTTTGATATAGAAACCCAAAGGCGTACAGATTCTATTGACAGCATTGTAATTACGCCAGCGAGTGAATGTTTATTTAATTCTACCGAGGATTTGATTTACAAAATTACACAACTCAAGGAAAAAACCAAATATACCAAAGCAGTAGAAAAATTGCAAGAGGATATCAATCGCTTGCAAACAACAAAAGAACTGTATACAGTTGATAAATATCTTCCACTTGCTTATAAAAAACCCGCTACACTGTTGGATTATTATCAGGAAGAATCCCCGATGTTTGTCAGTGAATACATTTCTTTAAAAGAGCGTTTTCGATCCTATCAATGGCAACATCAAGAAGATATGAAAGCGTTGTTTGAAGATGGTGATTTATGTAAGGGGCTAGATCAGTATTGTGCAGATTTCACACAAGTACAACCTCATTTCATACAGAGGAATATGGTGTTTATGGATACCTTTGCAAGAAGCAATACGGATATTCCCTATCATGCCATGTTGACGATAAATCCTATTCAGACTTCTAATTTTAGTGGAGAATTAAAGGTACTTTATGAAGATGTTCAACCGTTGATCGAAAATGGCTATTGTGTTGCGGTACTTGCAGGAACTGAAAAGGCAGCCAATCATTTGGCACATGATCTGCAAAAGATGGGACTAAATGCGGAATATGTTCAGGATATGAATTATCTTTCGATGAAAAAGGTCTTTGTATTGGCTGGAAACATTTCATCTGGATTTGAATATCCACAGATGAAATTTTCCTTGATTTCAACCAATCGAAGCCATCAAATAAAGGCACGCAAGGGAAAATATCGAAAGGGAAAACGCATTCAAACACTGGACGATTTGGCAGTTGGTGATTTGGTTGTGCACATTTCTCATGGAATTGGCGTTTTTGGAGGGATTCATAAAATTGACCTGCAAGGTGTAGTCAAGGATTATATTAAGATTCAATATGCGGGTTCCGATACCCTTTATGTTCCTGTAACACAATTGGATTTGGTTTCAAAGTATATTGGACCAAGAGAGAACGACCGAGTAAAATTGAATAAGTTGAATTCTGGTGAATGGCAGAAAACCAAAAAGCGAGTAAAAAAAGCCTGTGCAGATATGGCGGACGAACTCATTGCGCTGTATGCGAAACGAATGCAGATAAAAGGACATGCGTTTGCAGAAGATACCCCTTGGCAAAAGGAATTTGAAGAGTATTTTCCCTATGAAGAAACAGAAGACCAACTGCGTTGTATTGAGGAAATCAAACAAGATATGCAACAAACAGCACCTATGGACAGACTGCTGTGTGGTGATGTTGGGTTTGGCAAGACAGAAGTTGCCATGCGTGCAGCATTTAAGTGTGTTATGGATGGAAAGCAATGTGCCATTCTTTGTCCAACCACCATTTTGGCTTGGCAACATTTTCAAAATGCTTTACAGCGGTTTGAGCATTATCCCATTCAGATTGAATTGTTATCTCGTTTTCGTTCCCCAAAACAGATCAAACAAGCCCTTAAAAAACTTGAAACAGG
Source organism: uncultured Oscillospiraceae bacterium (assembly GCA_910579175.1). Lineage (GTDB taxonomy): Bacteria > Bacillota > Clostridia > Oscillospirales > Ruminococcaceae > Massiliimalia. The sequence goes on from CAJTTB010000016.1 coordinate 33,814, forward strand.
AGAGATTGACATCGCAATTGGAACCCACAGATTGGTGCAAAAAGATGTCAAATTTTATGATTTGGGGCTGGGAATTATCGATGAAGAGCAGCGTTTTGGCGTAGCACATAAGGAGCGTTTTAAAGAGATGTTTACCGCAGTGGATATGTTGACATTATCCGCCACTCCAATCCCAAGAACACTCAATATGGCGATGAGTGGCATTCGAGATATGTCCACCATTGAACAAGCGCCTCAGGACCGCCGTCCTGTTCAAACCTATGTGTTAGAATATGATATGGGTATTATCGGGGATGCCATCAAAAAGGAGCTGCGCAGAAATGGACAGGTATATTATATTCATAATCGAGTAGAAACGATTGAACTATGTGCTAGTAAAATTCGCTCCATAGTACCTGAAGCTGTGATTGGTGTGGCACATGGAAAAATGAGTGAAAGTGAGCTGTCAGATATCTGGAGAAAACTGATGGAGCAAGAAATTGATATTTTGGTTTGTACGACCTTAATTGAAACCGGAGTAGACGTCAAAAATTGTAATACCCTGATTATTGAAAATGCTGATTATATGGGGTTATCTCAACTCTATCAGTTGCGTGGAAGGGTGGGACGCTCCAATCGCCGTGCCTTTGCTTATTTTACCTTCCAGAAAGGGAAGGTATTGACAGAAGTCTCTGCGAAGAGATTGGCGGCGATTCGAGAATTTACAACCTTTGGTTCCGGTTTTCGGATTGCAATGCGGGATTTGGAAATTCGTGGAGCAGGTAGTATTTTGAGTGGAAAACAACATGGACATATGGAAGCCGTTGGGTATGATATGTATATAAAGCTGCTCAGTGAAGCGATTGCACAAAAAAAGGGAGAGCCTCCAGAACAAAAATCTTACGAATGTCTGGTAGATGTTCAGTTGGATGCACATATTCCAGAATATTATATTGAAAATCTGTCTCAAAGATTGGATGTTTATAAAAAGATTGCCTCCATTCGAAATGAAGAGGATAAGATGGACTTGATAGATGAATTGATTGACCGTTTTGGAGACATTCCACCTACAGTAATGACATTATTGGAAGTATCTCTGTTGCGCAATACCTTGGCTAGCTTTGGATTTAGAGAGATCAATCAGCGAGCACAGACGATACAGCTCATTCCAGAACGATTAAATCTTAAAATTGCAGAGAAGTTGACTGCAAAAATTCGGGGAAGGGTGTTGGTGAATGCTTCTTCTTCTCCTTACATTACTGTAAAATTGAGTAAAAAGAATGATATTGTAGGAACGCTCAAAGAGGTAGCTGCTGTGTTGACAGCGCCAAAATCTGCTTCATAAGTACAGGACAATAAAAATAGGAAGGGAAAGAGATCATATGCGTACATTATATGTTTCTGATTTGGATGGCACTTTATTAAATCGTCAGATTTGTCTATCTAATAATACCATTCAGACAATCAACCAACTGATAGCGGAAGGAATGTTATTTACCTATGCGACCGCAAGGTCCTATGAAACTGCCAAATTGGTGACACGGGGAATGACTTCCAATATGCCAATCATTGTTTATAATGGTGCTTGCATTCTCAATGCCAAAACAAAAGAAGTTTTATACTCCTCTGGATTTGAGGTGCAACAAAAACAGTTTATCTCGGATTTATTGAAATCTCATCGGTTAAATCCATTGGTGTATGCTTATCAAAATGGGGTGGAAAAGGTATCTTGGGTACAGGGTAGAGAAACCCCAGGGCAGCTTTATTATTTGGAGCAGCGCAAAGGAGATAGGAGACTAAATCCTCTGGTTGATGAAACAACTCTGTATCAAGGTGATGTCTTTTATTTTACCTGTATTGGCGAACAAGAAGATTTAAAACCGATTTATGAGTTGTTGCAAAATCATTCGGAATATCGCTGTACCTTACAACAAGAACTTTATCGACCAGAATATTGGTGTGAGATCATGCCCAAACAGACAACCAAAGCAAATGCAATTTTAAAATTAAAGGATTTATGTGGTTGTGATAAGGTGATTTGTTTTGGAGATGCCATCAATGATATACCTATGTTTTCCATTGCTGACGAGAGTTATGCAGTGGAAAATGCGGTAGAGGAACTAAAGGCAGTGGCAACGGGTGTGATTGGTCAAAATCAAGATGATGGTGTCGCAAAGTGGCTAAAACAACATTGGAAAAAATAAATTGTCAATGAATATGATAAACATAAATGCTTTATATAAACAAACCAAATAAATAATGATTTTTTTATGAAAATATACTGTTTATTAATAATTTATTTAAGAATAATTGCAAAAATATAGAGTGTATGACATAATAAATTTATTCATTTTTAAGGAGGTCTTTGTATGAAGCATGAACGTAGCACCTTTTCCAATCGTATTGGATTTGTACTTGCGGCAGCAGGTTCCGCGGTCGGTTTGGGAAATATTTGGCGATTTCCCTATCTAGCTGCCCAATATGGCGGCGGTATGTTTTTATTGGTATATTTGATTTTGGCAGTTACCTTTGGGTTTGCATTGATGATTACTGAAATTGCAATTGGACGAAAAACAAAATTATCCTGTATTGGGGCATATCAGAAGTTGAGCAAAAAATTTGGCTTTTTGGGTTGGATCGCCTCAGCAATCCCCATTATCATTGTGCCCTATTATTGTGTAATAGGGGGATGGGTCACCAAGTATTTTGTTGATTTTTTAACTGGTCAAGGAAGCCAGATCGCCAAGGATGCAGACAACTATTTCAATACCTTTATCACTGTGGGAGATTCTGGAATTTTTCAAAATCCCATGCTCTGGTTTGTGATTTATGTATTGGCAGCGGCGGCAGTTGTTTTGTTTGGTGTAGAAAAGGGAATTGAAAAGGTCAGCCGCATTATGATGCCAATACTTGTGGTGCTGTCTATCATTGTAGCAGTTTTTTCTCTATCTATGCCAGACGCTTTAGAAGGTTTAAAATATTATTTGCTTCCTGATTTTTCTAATTTTTCTCCTATGACAGTGTTGGCAGCCATGGGACAGTTATTTTATTCAATGTCCTTGGCAATGGGAATCATGATAACTTATGGTTCTTATATGAAAAAAGAGGATAACTTAGAGCGTTCTGTTGGACAGATTGAAATTTTTGATACAGGGATTGCCTTTATTGCAGGTTTGATGATTATTCCAGCCGTCTTTGCCTTTTCAGGAGGGGATGAGTCTGCATTGAGTGCTGGTCCTGGTCTGATGTTTGTAACCCTTCCCAAAGTATTTGGAGAGATGAAATTGGGTCAAGTTGTTGGAACGGTATTTTTCTTATTGGTGATGTTTGCCGCTTTAACATCCTCTATTTCTTTGATGGAAACAGTCGTTTCTATTGTACAAGATAAATTACATTGGGGACGTAAAAAAAGCACATTGGTTATTACAGCAGGTATTTTGTTATTGGGAACATTATCTTGTTTGGGATATGGACCACTTGCCAGCGTTCAGATTTTGGGAAAAGCATTTTTGGATTTCTTTGACTTTATGTCCAATTCTGTATTGATGCCAATTGTGGCATTCTTAACCTGCATTTTGATTGGTTTTATTGTTGGAACAAAAACAATATCTGATGAAGTGAAATTGTCTGGAAATTTCAAACGAGAAAAATTGTTTATTGTCATGATAAAATGGGTTGCGCCTATTTGTATCATTGCAATTTTAGCCAGTTCTATTGCAGAAGGTATGGGATTATTTCACTTTTAATTTAAAAATCCGATTTCAGCATCAAACTGAAATCGGATTTTTTAAGTAAGTGATAAAATAAGAGTACGTTAGGCGAATACCTCTGTAATAAATCCGCCGCCAATGACAATTTCCTGTTGATCATACATCACAATGGACTGCCCTTTGGCAACTGCACGCTGCGGTTGAGAAAATATCACTTCGGCAGTTTCATGTTCCAAAGGCTTTATCTGTGCCTTTGCCAGAGGCGCAACAGAACGAATTTTTACATATGCCTCAAAAGGTTGGGACAGCGGTTCTCCACTGGGATAACTTAATTGATTGATGATTGCCTTTTTATAGTATTCTTGTCCTGCATTTGCTAGATAGATACGATTTTGAATGGGGTCGATTTCCTTGACAAAAACGGGTCTACCCAGTGCAATTCCCAAATGTTTTCTCTGACCTACAGTATAATGGATAATTCCCTTATGTGTTCCACATACAGTTCCTTCTGGTGAAATAAAATCCCCCTTGGGGCAACAGCCTGTTCTTGATTCAATATAGTCTGCATAGTGGTTGTCTGGAATAAAACAGATTTCTTGGCTGTCAGGCTTGTTGGCACTGGGAAGTTGCGCTTGTTTGGCAATCTCGCGCACCTGTGTTTTTTCCATCTGGTTGAGTGGGAAAAGAAGTCTACTCAGTTCCCGTTGCCCTAGACGGTATAGCATATAGGATTGATCCCGTTGTTTGCAAGTTCCCCGTGCGAGCAGGACTTTATTGTCTTGATGAATAAGATTGGCATAGTGACCGGTTGCAACATAATCATAACCATAACGGTCTGCGGCTTCTATCAAAGCCTGAAATTTTACAGTTGGATTGCAGACGATACAGGGATTGGGTGTTCTTCCTTGAAGATATTCATGGGTAAAGTATTCAATCACAGATTCTTCAAATTGTTTGGTCATGTCCTGTATATAAAGCTGAATACCCAGTTGTGTTGCAACTGCTTGTGCATCCTTTACAGTCTGCTCATGAGCGGGTGACATCTTTAGTACAATTCCCGCGACCTCATAGCCTTTTTGTTGCAATAAATAAACGCAGACGGAGCTGTCAACTCCGCCGCTTAATGCTACCAATACTTTTTGGTTGTTAGTGTGCATGGCAAGCCTCACAATCATTGATTTTTCCAACAATTGGCTCTGGATCAATTCCCTGGCGAGTATAATAGTCGGAAATTGCGGATTTAATCGCCTGTTCCGCCAAAACAGAACAGTGAATTTTTGCAGGTGGTAGACCGTCCAATGCCTCCACAACAGCGCGATTGGTCAACTTGAGTGCTTGATCAATGGTAGCGCCTTTGATCATATCAGTTGCCATAGAACTGGTTGCGATGGCAGCGCCACAACCAAATGTTTTAAATTTGACATCTGTAATGACATCGCCATCTACTTTGATATACATCTTCATAATATCGCCACATTTTGCATTTCCAACTTCACCGATGCCATCAGCATCTTCTATTTCACCAACATTTTTGGGATTTGCAAAATTTTCCATTACCTTTTCTGAATATAACATTACAATCACCTTTCTAAATCTTTGTTTTTCGGCTACTGGTTTGCAGTAGCTGTAATTTTATTTTTAAATCGTCCTGGATATACGAAAATTTGTTTTATGCTTGCCAGGTTGGGGACATCTCGCGTAAGCGTTCTACCACCTTAGGCAGTACCTCTAAAATATAATCCAAATCTTCTTGTGTAGTGTGCTCATTGATACTCAGTCTCAAGGAACCATGAGCAATTTCATGTGGTAGACCAATTGCCATCAGAACATGAGAAGGATCTAATGAGCCAGATGTGCAAGCTGAACCAGAGGAACCACAAATACCATTCATATCCAACATCAACAGCAGCGCTTCACCCTCTAATCCTTCAAAAGAAAAATTGACATTGCCACAAAGGCGATTCATACCGCCATTTAAGCGGGATTTTGGAATTTTAAGCCCCTGTTCTATTAAATAATCTCGCATGCGAGAAACTTGCTCTACTTTTTTGGGAATATCTGCTGTGGCGAGTTCAATGGCTTTCCCCAATCCAACAATGGCAGCAACATTTTCTGTACTAGGGCGTTTTCCACTTTCCTGTCCGCCTCCATGAATCAGATTTTCTACACGGATGCCCTTTTTGATATATAGTACGCCCACTCCTTTTGGACCATAAATCTTGTGTCCAGATAAGGACAACATATCAATATTCTGTGCTTGTACATTGATGGAAATATTGCCAACTGCTTGTACTGCATCGGTGTGAAACCACACCTTTTTTTCTCTGCATACTGCGCCAATTTCTGTGATTGGTTGAATCGTTCCAATTTCATTATTGGCATACATGATGGTGACAAGACCTGTTTCGGGACGAATTGCATGTTCTACTTGTTCGGCAGTGATATAACCCTCTTGATTTACTGGCAGATAGGTGACTTCAAATCCATGTTTTTCTAGATATTGACAGGTGTGTAGCACTGCATGATGTTCAAAGTTTGTAGTAATGATATGGGTTTTGCCTTTGGTTTTTAAAAATTCCATACTGCCTTTGATGGCCCAGTTGTCAGCTTCGGAACCACTTCCAGTAAAGTAGATTTCTTGATTTGTTGCATTGAGTGCTGTTGCAACCTTTTGGCGAGCTGCTTCGATTGCCTTTTTTGCATCCCTTCCCACAGAGTAAATGCTGGAGGCATTTCCATAATGTTCTGAAAAATAAGGGAGCATTTCTGTCAACACCATGTCGTTGACCTTTGTTGTTGCTGCATTGTCTGCATATACAAACCTTTTCATGATAAAACCCTTTCTGTTTTATAATATATGTTTTTGATAGGAATTTTAAAATCAATACTTATTTTGAGCATATTCTCATTTGATTGTTTTTATTATATACTGCTATGGTGTATAAATCAAGAGTTTTTTCTGCTTTTTTGGGGTTCATTGTTGAAATTTTTGGGACTGCATCACAGCAAGTTGGTCACATCGTTCATTTTCTGGATGTCCAGCGTGTCCTTTTACCCAAACAAATTTTACTTGATGTATTTGTAACAATGATAATAGTTTTTCCCATAAATCTGGATTTAATGCTTTTTCTTTTTGATTGCGCATCCAATGATTTTGTTGCCACTTTTTTGCCCAACCTTTTTCGATTGCGTCAATGATATATTTGGAATCACTGGTCAATACAACATGACAAGGGCGCTTGAGTGCTGAGAGTGCATTGATAACTGCTGTCAGTTCCATTCGGTTGTTGGTTGTTTGTGCTTCTCCACCACTTAATTCCTTGGTGTGTACTCCCGCTTTTAAAATGGCACCCCAACCGCCCGGTCCGGGATTTCCACTGCATGCACCATCTGTGTAAATATATACTGTATTTTGTTCTGACATATTTGTACTCCTTTTTTCTTTACATGGATTTGAATAAACGGTAATCTGATAAACTGCTCTGACTGAATTTGATACGTTTTTGTTGAAAGAACAATCATCGTTCATAATAGATTCATTTTATTATATCATAATCATTTGGTGTTCTCAATTCGCTTTCAGAGATGGCAGGCGATTTGCAATCGAATAAAAATTAGGTATACTATAAAAATAATGATTGTTTAGGAGGTTTTTGATGTATAAGATTATGATTGTAGAAGATGATTTTACCATTGCTGAAATTGTAAAAAACCACTTGAGTAAATGGGGATTTGAAACAATGTGTGTGGTAAATTTTGATAAGGTAACAGAACAGTTTTTATCTTATGATCCACAATTGATTTTGATGGATATTTCTTTACCTTATTACAGTGGCTATCATTGGTGCAGTGAAATCCGAAAATTGTCCAAAGTTCCAATTGTCTTTGTGTCTTCTGCGGGCGATAATATGAATATTGTTATGGCGATTAATATGGGAGGAGATGACTTTATTACTAAACCATTTGATTTGAATGTTCTCCTTGCAAAAGTGCAAGCGCTGTTGCGCCGTACCTATTCATTTGGGCAGAATCAGTTAAATGTATTAGAACATCGAGGTGCAATTTTAAATTTGAATGACACCTCTTTAAATTATCAAAATCAAAAGATTGATTTGACAAAAAATGATTTTAAGATTTTACAGATTTTACTGGAGAACAAAGGAAAGGTTGTTTCTAGGGAGAATATTATGCAGCGCCTTTGGGAAAGTGACAGTTTTATTGATGACAATACATTGACAGTAAATGTGACAAGGTTAAGAAAAAAATTAGAAGAGATTGGACTATCTCAATGGATTACAACCAAAAAGGGAATTGGATATCTCATAGAAGATTAAGAAAGAAGGTAACGGATGTTTTTTCGCGCTCTGTTTCATTATTTAAGAGAACATATCAAGACAGTGATTGTATTTTGCATGGTCTATTTGATTTTCTTTGTAGTAAATTATCTTTATTTTGTTCCACTAGAACCGGTATTCTATGCAGGGCTGCTTAGTTTTGTACTGTGTTTGTTGTTTGGAAGTTATGGCTTTTGGAAGTATTATCAACATCATCTACAATTGCAGCAGCTTTTATTGGAGATTAGAATTGGAATCGAACACCTTCCCGAACCAATTGGGTGGATTGAACAGGATTATCAAAATTTAATCAAAGAATTATTTGAGGAAAAAGTACAGATACAGTCCGACGCAGATAATCAACAGACAGAAATGGTGGATTATTATACCTTGTGGGCGCATCAAATTAAGACGCCTATTTCCGCGATGAAATTGTTGCTACAGGCAGAAAATAATTGGCATCTTTGCGCAGATATGCAGCAAGAACTCTTTAAGGTTGAACAATATGTTGAAATGGTTTTGCAATTTCTGCGTTTAAACGGGATATCTTCTGATTTATTGATTAAACAATACCCACTTGATAAGTTGGTAAAACAGGCAATTAAAAAGTATTCGATTTTATTTATCCATCAAAAAATATCTCTTCAATTAGATCCCATTGAAGAGATGGTATTGACAGATGAGAAGTGGCTTGTATTTGTGTTAGAACAAATTTTATCCAATGCTTTAAAATATACAAAATCAGGTTATATTCATATCTATTTAGAACGAGAAAAAACACTTGTGATAGAAGATACAGGTATTGGTATCCGTAAGGAGGATATTCCACGTATTTTTGAACGAGGATTTACTGGATATAATGGAAGAATGGATAAAAAGGCAACAGGGATTGGGCTTTATCTGTGCAAACAAATTCTTTCTAAATTAAATCATTCCTTTCAAATTACCTCTAAAATAGGAGAGGGCACCCGTGTGTGTATTGATTTATCTTATGAGGCATTGGAGATGATTGAATAAAAGTTGATATTTTTTCAAATATTTTAATACCTTTTTGAGAATCTCTTGCCCCTTTTGCTTTTTTATGTTATATTATAGCTAATTGATTGATTAAATTCATTCATAATATCTATTTTAAAGACGAAATAATATCCAATAAAAGTTCTAATCAACAATATTATCATGAAAAATCCAAGTAAAATATGAATTGTCTAGTTTGTTAAATATTATCTTTTTTGATTTTATCATCATACTAAATTTATCATCAAATCAATTATTAATCGAGGTGAATTATGGGAATATCCGCTTATTATCTATCTGTTCCAACTTCATTAAAGGCAGAATTGTTACAATTAAACCAAAATGACCTTTTAAAACGCTTGGAAGAACTCAAACAAATTAAATCTGATTCCAATTATTGTATGGGGAAACTTTGGGATGGACTACATTTTTTGTTGACTGGATTATCTGCGAATACACCGATTGAGAGAAACCCCTTTAGTGAAGCAATTGTAGGAGTTCATGTGCTGGATATGGAAAAATTTATCAGTTTTACCAGTCCACGAGAATTAGAACCCATTGTCTATCAATTGCAAAAAATTAGTATCAATGAATTGAATTTAAAGTTTAACCCATTGAAATTTCATCGAAAAAATATTTATCCTGATATTTGGAAAAGTTATGATCAAGAGGAATTATTCTATGAACTGATAGACAAGTTGAGAGAATTGGTAGTATTTTATCAAAGTTGTTTGGAAAAACAAGAAACTGTTTTTGTTTATATCTGTTAAAGATGTTATTGATTCAACAAATTTGTCTTACTTGGTATCAATCTCAAAAGGGTGGAAAAGCCGCTAGTGTAAGAAGCGGGTTTTTAAAGGCTTATCCGATTGTAGTATCAAAGATTGTTCCCACTTTTGATTGTTGTCTACACAATCAATCATTTTATCAAACAAACAATCAGATTGTAAATGCAAAGACATATCATACTGATTTTTGGAATCGCGTTATCAAACAGGAGTTGGATCCTGTCAGAAAAGAGTCCTTTCGGTGGCGTTGTATTCGGGCAAATCAGTGGGCTGAGAGATGTGAATATCAGCATTTTGGAATAGAGGAGCTTGATTTAGAAGGTGTGAGAGTATCATTGCAACCAGACGGTTATCACATCGGTTATTATTATGATCAGCAGCGTTCTGGAAGACCCTATCGACGGGGGCACAATAAGGATTTTTGGAATCGTCAGTCTCCTTTTTTTGGAAAGGATATTTGCAATGAAACGGCTTTTGTCCTTTCACAGAACCAATATGGTAGAATTTACTTTAATAAAAGAAATATAGATATGGATACAGGTAGTTGGTGGTATCAGCTTCATATTGTCAATTTGATTGCACACTTTGGCGATTTGACAGCGCATTTGTTTACCAAAAGACAGCCTGATTTTGAGTATCGACAGTTGGCGGATTTGTTTTAATCAAATCCGCTTTTGATTTGATCGTATGAAATTTCAGATTGGTTTTTGTATATTTTCCGTTTTTTCTCAAACAATAAAGACAAAATTATGAAACGGAGGAATGATTTTGAGTACTACCTATCGCACTCGTACAATTGTTCGTATTACTAGCTTTGCCATTGCAATTCTTGCTGTGTTGAGTATTTTTGGCTTTACCAATTGGAAACGTGCCCAAGCTGCCGAAAGAAAGTTGGAATATCAATATTTAAAAAGCATTGATGATCTTGGAAATTATTTAGATAACATTCAAAATGCACTGACCAAAACCATGTATGCAGGTACTGAGCAGACAATGACCAATTTGACATCTAAGTTGTGGAGAGAGTCTGGATTTGCAAAGGAATGCCTTGCCGCTTTGCCGATTAGTACCCTGAATTTAGAGGCAACTTATAAATATCTCTCTCAATTGGGTGACTATGCAGTTAGCTTGAGTAAAAAAATGTCTTCTGGCGGAACCATTACCGAAGAAGAACGACAAAATTTAGTACAGATGAAAGAGTATGCCAGTGAATTTTTACAACAGGTTTTAATTACACAAGATGCCATTCGTACAGGTTCTATTTCTTTTCAAGAAGTTTCAGATGACGCTAAGGGTGTTGTAGCAGCAACCAATACAAACTCTCATTTTTCAGACGGTTTTGCCGAGTTTGAAGAGGGATTTACCTCTTATCCTACCTTGATTTATGATGGTCCATTTTCGGATCATATTCTGCAAAAAGAACCTGAAATGATTAAAAATTTACCTGAAATTTCCAAAGAAGAGGCAAAACAATATGCAGCAAAAGCTTGTGGTTTGTCTGCCGAGCAGCTTCAAGATGATACAGATGAGGAAGGGAATATGCCTTCTTATTGCTTTACTGGAGAAAATATCAATCTAGCTGTTACCAAAAAAGGCGGTTTGCTCAGTTATTATATTAAAAATCGCACAGTTGAGACACAAGAAAAGTCCGCAGAAGAATGTATTTATATTGCTGAAAATTATCTGGAAACATTGGGAATCCCAACGATGAAATATACCTATTATGAGATTGACAACAATGTGATTACCGTTAATTTTGCGCATGTCGAAGGAGATGTGACCTGTTATACCGATTTGGCAAAGGTGTCTGTGGCGATGGATAATGCTGAGATTGTTCGTTATGACGCACGCGGTTATATTACCAACCATCTAACTCGTACAGATTTGATTCCAAAAATTTCTCGTGAAGAGGCGCAACAATCTTTGAGTCCAATGTTAAATGTAAAACAGGTGCAGACTGTTTTGATTCCAAGTGATGGACTAAATGAGGTGTTGACCTATGAATTTGACTGTTATTCTGAACAAGATGAACACGTTTTGGTATATATCAATGCCGAGACGGGGCAAGAACAACAGATATTAATTCTTTATACCGATGAAAATGGTACTTTAACGCTTTAAAAATAAAAATATACTTGCTTCTTTGTCGGTCTTTTTGACTTGGTTGCTTTGTAATAAAAGACGAAAGAATCTAGAACCTCAAAAACCAGATGGTTTTTGAGGTTTTAAACTTTGTGACAAAAGAAAATTCATTCGTCAAATCAAACAATTGATTTTTTTTAAAAAAAAGGATATAATAAAACTAAATAAAATGTAGCATTTTTTTAAAATTGGAATCGAAGGTGTTGCTGGTATGGGTCATATTTCAAATGCTTTTAAAATTGTCACATTTAATTTAAGAAAAGACAGTAAGATGGATTTACACAATCGTTGGAAAAACCGCAAAGAAATGGTGTTGGATTTTATTCAGGAGTGTGGTGCAAGTATCATTGGCGTACAGGAATTGATGCCCAGTATGAGAGAGGATATTGAGTCCCACTTAAAAAACTACAGTATTTTTGGACAGGGTCGCTGTCGACACTTGTTCAATGAGCATTCTGATATCATTGTAAAAGACGATGATATTGAAGTGGATTTTTCCAAAACGATCTGGCTTTCTAAAAGTCCAGAAAAATTTGGCAGTCGGGCTTTTTTAGCAATCTTTCCACGTATTTGTACAATCTGTGAGGTGAAATTCAAAGAGACTGGAAAAAAAATCCGAGTGTTTAATGCACATTTTGATCATATTTCTAAATGGGCGCGTGCCATTGGTGTTGATATGATTTTAAAGTATATGGACAAGTTTCAAAAAGAAGAACCATTGCCCACCGTGTTAATGGGGGATTTTAATGTGCGTCCAGACAATCCATTGATTTTTAGACTGCGTCAAAATTTGCATCAATATAACATTCGTTTGGTGGATGCTTACGACTATATTCATCATGGATGCGGTCCAACGAATACTTATCATGGATTTAAGGGAAAGAAAGACGGAACAGCTCAACTGGACTATATTTTCGTATCAGATGATTTGCAGATCCTCAACAGTTATGTGGATAGAACGCAAAAGAATGGGCGATATTTGTCAGATCATTATCCGATTGTGGCAACATTGGGTTTTAAATCTGAAAAAGAGACTGCATAAAGCAGTCTTTTTTATTATCAAGTGTTATTATCAATCGTATAAAGCGACGACAAGCTAAAGGAATTTTATATGATTTTTAGATTTTTTTAGCATATATCGCGCACATTTTTGACGAAAAACAAATTGAGATTTCGTCAGATAAAATATTGACATATTTTTGTCATATTGTATAATATTCAATATATGGCTATTTGTCAATTCTGGCGTTTTTCAGATAGCTAAATGGTCGGAAAGGAATGAGATAAATCGCATGAAATATCCATTGAAATTACAAGCTCCACTAAAAGATTATCTTTGGGGAGGAACACGTTTAAAAGAAGAGTATCATAAAAAAAGCAATCTGGAAAAAGTTGCTGAAAGCTGGGAATTGTCTTGTCATAAGGATGGCTCCAGTGTCATTGTCAATGGCGAATGCAAGGGAATGACGTTGCCAGAGTATCTGCAACAAGAGGGAAAAGATGTTTTGGGAACCCATGCACAGGGGTTTGAAAATTTTCCAATGTTGATTAAACTCATTGACGCTGAAGACAACTTATCTGTTCAGGTTCATCCAAACAATGATTATGCACTGCGTGTAGAGGGCGAATACGGAAAAACTGAGATGTGGTATATAGTAGACTGTAAGGAAGGCGCCAGTTTGCTATATGGATTTAATCAGGAGATTTCAAAAGAAGAATTTGCAAAGCGCATTGAGGACAATACACTGCTGGAAGTGACCAATCAAGTACCAGTTCACAAAGGCGATGTATTCTTTATTGAAGCAGGGACACTTCATGCAATTGGCAAAGGGATTTTGATCGCTGAAATTCAACAGAATTCCAATACAACTTATCGTATTTACGATTATGGCAGAGTGGGTGCAGATGGCAAACCACGTGAATTACATATTGATAAAGCCAAAGACGTGACCCATTTGGTACCTCCCACTAGAGACTGTAAACCACAAGGTCAACCAGAACACAAAGAAGGATATACTAGCACATTGTTGGCAAGCTGTGAATATTTTACGGTTCATCGCTTGGAAATTGAACAGAGAGCTTGTTTATTTGCTGGAGAAGAATCTTTTGATTCTATTTTGGTGTTGGACGGAGAGTTTGAATTGGATTATGGTTTTGGCAGTTTGGGCTTGATAAAGGGTGATAGTGTGTTCATTCCAGCACATTTGGGAGAATATGAACTCATTGGCACAGGCGATGTCATTTTAAGTCGGATATAATCGTATTGTGTAAGTAAAAAACTTTCTATTTCTTGCAGTTGCAAGGATAGGTTATGATAAAAAAGGAGAAAAGAAATGAAATATTATTTAGGAATAGACCTTGGAGGTACCAATATTGTTGCTGGTGTTGTAGATGAAAAATATAACATCTTAGTAAAGGAAAGTGTAAAGACAAATTCTAATCGTCCAGCAGCAGAAGTCATTGCAGATATCATTGCAGTTGCAAAAAAGGCAGTGGAATCAGCAAATTTAACAATGGATCAGATTGAAAATGTAGGTGTTGGAGCTCCAGGAACTGCCAATAAAGATACTGGTATCATAGAGTATTCCAATAATCTCAAATGGGATGAAGTGCCTCTGAAACAGATGATGGAAGACGGTTTACAAAAACCAGTGTTTGTTGAAAACGATGCCAATGCAGCTGCATTTGGAGAATTTCTAGCAGGTGCTGGAAAAGATCACAATTCTTTGGTTGCAATTACTTTGGGAACTGGTGTCGGTGGTGGAGTAATTACCGATGGAAAAATTTTAACAGGCTTTAGTTATGCAGGTGCTGAATTGGGTCACAGCGTCATTGTAGCACATGGTCGTCATTGTACCTGTGGCAGAGATGGTTGTTTGGAAGCATATGTTTCTGCTACTGGTTTGATTAATGCCACCAAAGAGGCAATGCAGGAAGATAAACAATCAGCAATGTGGGAAATCTGCGATGGCAATTTGGAAAATGTAAATGGTAAAACCGCTTTTGATGGTATGAGAAAGGGTGATGCAACTGCTATCAATGTAGTGGATACCTTTATTGATTATCTTTCTATTGGAATTGCGAACTTTATCAATATTTTTCAACCAGAAATTCTCTGTATTGGGGGAGGAATTTGTAAGGAAGGCGATACACTGATTAAACCTTTGACTGAAAAAGTAATTCCACAAACCTATGCAAGGAAAGAAGAAAACCGCACAAAGATCGTAGTTGCGAAATTGGGCAACGATGCTGGTGTTATTGGTGCTGCTATGCTGGGAACCGAAAAGAGATAAGGACCAAACAATAAAGGGGCAGACAATCTGGTCTGCCTCTTTCTATATAAAAACAGTATGAAAGGGAGAATTGTGATGAAGACATTTCAAATTATGAATGATCGTCATCAACTAAAGATTTCAAAATTAATTTTTGGAACAACTTATATTGGCAATATGGAACAACAGCAGGCATTTGAACAGATGGATACTTATTATCGATTGGGTGGAAGATGTATTGATACTGCCAGAATTTATTCTAATTTGGAGCCAACAGACAAAAGACCAAGTGAAGAAGTCATTGGAGAGTGGATGGAAAAACATCATCTTCGCCAAGAAATTGTAATTTCTACAAAGGGTGGACATCCACCTTATGGAAATATGAACGCTTCTCGCTTAACGAAAAGAGAATTGGAAACTGATTTACAGCAGAGTTTACAGGCGTTAAAGACAGATTATGTCGACTTATATTGGCTTCATAGAGATGATGAAAATTTACCAGTTGGTGAAATTATGGAGACGCTTCATGCTTTTGTCGAAGCTGGAAAAGTTCGTTGTTTGGGGGCTTCCAATTGGAGTATAGATAGAATTGAACAAGCCAATCAATATGCAAAAGAACATCAGTTGACGCCATTTAGTGCCAGCCAAATACAATGGTCTTTGGGAAAAACCACACCTAAAAATATGAGCGATGAAACATTGGTTTGTATGAATACCGAAAATTATACACAGTATTTGAAAAAACAGATTCCGATTTTTGCCTTTGAATCACAGGCAAAGGGGCTGTTTTCCAAATTGGCACAGATGTCAGAAGCAGAACTGCCAATCAAGGTAAAACAGAGATTTTTAGCGGCTGATAATCGCGATATCAATCTGGCAATTGCAAGTAAAGTAATGAAATTAGCACAACAATATCAAGTGAGCCCAGCGGTAATTTCTTTGGCATATATTACCTGTAATCCCTTAACAGCGGGAGCAATCATTGGGTGTTCCAATACAAAACAGCTAGAAGATTCTATGAAGGCGGCTGATTTTGGCTTGAGTGAAAATGAAGTAAATTGGTTAGGAGATTAAGAAAACATGGGATTGTTTGATAAATTTAAAAAGAAACACAAACTGTCATCAGAGGAATCTGTAAAAAAGGTGCCTCAAGAGGAGGAAACCATAGAACAGACAGACAATCACAATTTAGATGAGGAAGAAAATGTTAAGGAATTTGTAGATACAGCACCGAAACCACAACAAAGCGAACAGTCTCAGGCATCAGATGAAGAAGATTTTGACAATGGATACAAACCCTATGCGTTTGCCTTATTAAAGGATAGAATATTTAATTTATTAGAATTTCGAGATAAGTTATATGAAGATTGGAAAATTGAACCTCAAATTTTTGTGAGAAACAATGATAACTTTTTGGCATTTACATTTATGTTGGCAGGTATGACCTTTTCCTGTAGTCATATGCCAACGCCAATACCCAATAGAGAAGCAGAAATTGTAAGCAAATACAATTATATTTGGAAAGATGCAGCACAAGCGACACAAGAACATCAGTCTTTTGTGATGATAGCATTGGTGAAAAATCCTTGTGTTGATAAGATAAAAACATGTACACTATTTAGCAAAATATGTGGTGTAATTATGGCAATGAAAAATGCCTCTGCGGTTTATATGCGGGAACAAAAGATGATCATTTCTCCAACAGAATACCGCAGACAAATGGAAGTAATAAAAGAAATGGAAGTGAAAAATAAAAAGTATTTTCCACTCTCTTTGTGGATTTATATCGGTATGGCAAAGGGAAAAGAAGGTGGTAGAGGTTATACTTATGGATTGCAACAGCTTGGAAAACAGGAAATAGAAATTGTTGACCAACCCTTTATGCCACAAAAAATGTTTCAGTTGATGAATGCTTTTGCATATTTTATTATCGTGGAAAATATCGACTTAGAAGATGGAAACCGATTGAATTTAGATAAAGAACATCAAGTGATCGTGGAAAAATCAGAAGGTGTTATGATAAAGGGAGAAAGTTGTAAATTGATTTTCCCAAAAGATTTATTAGAACAAATGTCTGAAAAAACAAATGAGAAAGAAAATCTTTCTGTGACAGAAAACGTTTAAAAAAGAGTGCTATTGCCAGCCAATACAATGAGCTGGAGAAATAGCACTCTTTTTGATAGGTGGATGAACTATCCATATTTGTATGTTCATTGCGGTAGTGTATCGCCGTTTGAATGTTTTGGTGATTATAGATTCTTTTTCATAACATAATTGATAAAGCGCTGACCATTGTGAAGTTTGTTTTGTTCTACTAAAACTTCATATCCCATTCTTTCAAAAAATGGTCTAGCGGTAATCGATGATTCTGTATAAATGGTTTCCATATCCAAACGAATTGCCCTTTGTTCTATAATTTCCACAATGGTAGAGGCGATTTTTTGACGTTGGAAATCCTTGTGAACAAATAAATGCTCTAAATAGCATTCAGAATTTAGGTCTCCAAATCCTACAATTTCTTGATTGATTTCCACAATTACCACATAATTTTTCTGTAAAAGGGCTTCCCATCTTTCTTTGTCGTGGTTTTTGGGTGCCCATGCTTGTAGTTGTTGGGGAGAATAGTCCTTTTGATTAATTTGATGGACCGTATCGTAAAAAAGTTGTAAGATACTTTCTAAGTCTTTTGGTTGATATCTTCTGACAAATATTTCTTTATACATAAAAAGACCCCTTTTCATCTGATTTTTTAAAATTGTTTTTTCATGAGATAGTTATAGTATAATATGATTTTTTTAATTTGAAAAGATAAAAGGGTTTTTTATGTCGAAATCATTGGTAAAAAAGCGCTTTGATCATTAGGAAATAAAAATCGTGTTGTAAAGTTGATTGAATTTGGGTGATGTGTCATTGCGAGAATAGCAAAAATTTATTCAGCGTTTAGTGATTATTTTCCCTTTCAAAATATATTATTTATGGGGTTTTCTTTTTTCTGTTTTTTTATGAAAAAGTTCTTTTATACCAACCAACAAAATAAATCCACCGAATAGTTTAGAAAGCAACTCTTCTGGAACAAAAGCGGATAAAAAGCTGCCCAAAATAACCCCTAAAATGCCCATAATGATGGATTGAAGCAATACTTTTTTTTCAATTAAGTGATTGCGAAGATGCAATATGATCGATAAAATCGAGATGGGAATGAAGAAAATCAAGTTCATTAGTTGACTTTCCAGTTGGGGAATGGCGGTGAAGAATGTTAAATAAATCAATAGGATAAATCCTCCACCCAGCCCCATCGAAGCGGTCACTCCCGAAAAAAATCCAGCAATACAAAGCCATAAAATATTCATAAAAACAACATCCTAATTCCCGAATAAATAATAATTGCTCCAAAAATGCGTCGAAGCAAATCACTTTTAATTTTAGACAGTATTATCGTACCTAAAATTGCTCCCATGAGTCCAAATGGAATCAACCATAATAGTTGTTGGGTATTTAGTGGAACGCCTTGGATAAAATAACTGATTGTACTTGCAATACTCAGAGGAAGAATGATAGCTACAGAAGTAGCATGAGCTTTTTGGGGTGGAATGTCCATTTGTTCTAACATGGGAACAACTGCAATCCCCCCGCCAGCGCCAAATAGACCATTTAAAATGCCAGAGACAAAACCGAGTAAATAAGAAGCATATTTTTGAAAGATGGATTGTTTTTTGGATGTACTCATTTTTTGCATGAAAAAATTCCTCACAAACATTTTTTTTAGTTTGTGAAGAATTTTGCTGTTTATACAAGTATTTTGATTATGACAATAGCAACTGATTGATGACATAAGACGCCAACAAATATCCTGCAACTGGTGGAGTAAAACTGATACTGGCAGGAGCATGTCTACCATGAGAGGCATCGCCAAGAAATCCTTGTTCTATTTTTCTGGGATATTCGGTGGAATAAAGAACAGTTTGTTTTGGTATCTTTCTCTTTTTTAGTTCTCGTCGAACCACTCTAGCCAAACCACACCCACATCCCGCCGTGTTTGCAATATCTCCAATTTGAAATTGAAAGGGGTCCAAGCGATTGCCAGTGCCCATACAGGAAACAAGCCTAATTTGATGATGATAACAGTGCTCGATTAAGTGCAATTTGGAGGATACTGTGTCAATGGCATCTATGATAAAATCAACTGGATGAGAAAATAATAAATTGCTATTTTCGGCAGTATAAAAGATGGGAAGTTGAATGATTTCGCAGTTGGGATGAATAGCATGTAATCTTTGTGCCGCAACTTCCACTTTTGGCTTTCCAATCGTTTGGAGCGTAGAGAACAATTGTCGATTGAGATTGGTAATATCAAAGACATCATTGTCAATTAAAATTAATTTTCCTACACCAGCACGACAAATTGCTTCAGCACAACTGCCTCCCACACCGCCCAGTCCAAGTATTGCAACTGTGGAATTTTGCAGTTGATTGAGTGCTTGTGTTCCAATGAGTGCTTGTGTTCTAAAAAGCCAGTCCATAAAAGCCCCTTTCGCTATCTATAAAAAAAGCCGGAACAGAGTTCCGGCTAGGTGTTTTTGAACCGCCTTGCAGTCGTGTTGTAATAAAAACCCGGTAAAAACCAGGTGGGTGACCTCCTGCCAGTTTCCTGCTCCCTTCGTCCGCCGAAGCGGGAGGTCTGCAATCAGTTAGCAGAGAAAAGCCCCCTTTTATAATAGTGTTGGATTATTATAAACTACACTAACTATACTCTAGAAAGAGTCTTGACAAGGCAGTAATGAAATATATGTTATATTATAACATATTTTTTAAAAAATACAATAGTTATTTTTGGCGTTAGAAGAAAGTCAACAAATATATTTATGATTCCAATTTTTTTTCGGCTTCTTCGTATTCTTCTTCGTACATACTAGAAAGTTTTTCTAAAAATATATTGCCAATTTTGTCGTATTCATCGTCATTGTCAATGGATGCCATCATTTCTTCTCCATCAATGATTTCAGATTTTAAAACGACCAAATCCCCATCAGAATTTAAAGCATCTTGTGTGTTTTCATAATAAGGAAGTAGCGCAAAATAACGTTGATTATCTATTTCTAAAATATCGAGTAGTTCAAAGGCTTGTTCGTTGCCTTCTTCATCAACCAACGTATAGATATCAGGTGTATAATCAAATTCCATCTCTTCAGACATATTGATTGTACTGCTAAAAATATAGGACAAATATATTGCTATCAAAGTGTTTATCATAGGTTATAAAACAGTTGTACACTTGATATTTTTATAGTTTGTCTAGCAGTTTCTCCTTTCTTAACATGCTTTTGACAGTCTTCGTATTTTCTCGATAGACAGCGATATAATATGGATTAAAAATGTGCCAGTGGGCACAAAAAATAGACTATCTATAGTATAGCACAAAAGGAAATGTTTGTATAGTTTTTTATAGGGATTTGAAAGGAGATATCATAAATGAAATGATGGTGAGAAAAGGGTTTTAAAAAAAGGTTGGGAATGCGAAATGATAAAATCATTCTAAATAGATAAAATAAATTTGATTATTTATTTTAATATATGAATTGTGAAAATAAAAAATGACTTTTGAATTTTATTTCATCTTAATCATATAAAAGATTAACAGTTTATTTTTATTTAAGATAAAAAAACTATTGACAAATGATATAAAGGGGATTATAATATAATCAAGATAAGAAACCAAAAGCAAATGAAAACAGTTGTTTGAAAAAACAAATTGTTTTACCGAAAAGGGGGCGTTTCCATTGAAGGATATTGAACCATTTTCAATCTCATGGAAGGAAATCGGAACAGGTCACAAAGGTAAGTAAACTTTAGCGGTTCGGGCAAAGATAAGAATGATAGGTAATTTCCAATTATTCTTTATGCCAAAAAGAGAAGATTTAAAACTTGCGAGTGGAAACTTTGAAATATCATAGAGGTGAGAATCTCTTTAAAATAAAGACTTGCAAAAATCTCCTTTCGTGAAAAAATTTAAAAGTGAGGTGTTTCCAATGGTTTAGAACAATCGAAAAGTATTTTAAAATCTTGGTTTGAGGTAATAAAATTTTATAAGCGATTCATGATATTAGATAGATAAAAGATTGAACTATGGATTTTTGGAATTTATAAACTGCGATCCACAATAAAATAATTTTCAAAGTGATAGTGTAATATCCATTATGAGAGTAGAAATTCTAGTCAAATTTTTACCTTGAAAATAAAAGGAAAGTGATGGGATTCTACCAACAAAAATTATTTTAAAAACTACTAGGTTATAAAAGAAAAAATGAAGTAAAGTAGATTATTATTGAAAGATTATAACCGTTTATAATCAAAAATAATAGAAGATATCTAATAATAAGTTTCTTATCTGTATGTTAGAGAGTATTGAAAGAGAAAATATAACCAATAGTAAATACCCATTAATCTGAATATAGTAATTATAATATAAAAAGTTTTCTATAAAGATAGTTTTTTAAGGTAGAACAGGCGATAAGAGATTGAATTTTTTAACTGTTAATCATAAAAACAAAATAATTTTTACAATATAAATGCGAAAAGTCCACATCGTTGGGGGTGGGATAAAAGCAATTAAAAAAGGTTTTGACACGAACTGAATGCTATGATAGATATCAAAGTATCTTTCAACATAAAAGTGTCAGAAGATAGATTATAGAGAATTTTAGAGGATAATTATAATATTTAAGAAAGGAATATAAAATTGAATATTGAAGAAATATACTAGAGCGCATCGAAACATTGATAGAATGAGATGCGCTCTAGTTATGTTATTGGGAAGAAGATCATGATAAACTCTATTAAAAAATAAATGTTGACATTTATTGTAAAATATGAGAAAATAATATTGATTTAGAATGTGTCTAAAGACACAGAAGAAAAAGGTATATTTTTTATTATTTCGCAAATCGCCAACCAAGTTGGTGGCTTTATAATAAAAAATAGGAGTTTAAAAAGTGAGCAGTATGTCCTGCTGAAAGCATTAAATCTTTATTATTTAGCTTATATCTACTAAAATTGAATACTGTGTACCCAGACATTGTATATCGTCGTATGATGAAAAATTTGGGGGTATAGCTCAGATGGGAGAGCGCTTGAATGGCATTCAAGAGGTCAGCGGTTCGATCCCGCTTATCTCCACCAAGGTACACAGGCAAAAGGTTTGTTTCAAAACATCTTTTATAGTTATGATACCACACAGATATTGCAAAGTGTGGTTTTTTGTGTTAGGTGCAGATTATCTGTGCGAATTTGCAAAAGAACCATTATTCACAATACTTAATGTAAAGCTGAAGAAATAATTTGGATAAAAAATTTTACAATTTGTGGAGAACATTTGTTTTATAAATAAAAAATCAAAGGAGGGATACTCTTGATTGAAGTAAGCCATCTGAAAAAGGAGTTCAAGATACCCATACAGAAAAAGGGCAGCTTTGCCGCTGTACGAAATCTGTTCTCCAGCGAACACACCATAAAAAGAGCTGTTGACGATATTAGCTTCTCCGTAGGTGATGGGGAGATGATAGGTTTTATTGGGAAAAATGGCGCAGGTAAATCTACCACCATCAAAATGCTTTCCGGCATTTTGCAACCTACCTCCGGGAGTGTGACTGTAAACGGTATCCATCCCTTTGACCAGCGTATGGAAAATGCCAGACAAATCGGTGTGGTATTCGGTCAAAAGACCCAGCTTTGGTGGGATGTACCGCTGATTGAAAGTTACCGCCTGTTGCGGGAGATTTATCAAATTGATGGGGCTATGTATCAGAAGAATCTTGACAGATATATACCCATGTTGGGCTTAGAGGAAGTTATCAACAAGCCAGTACGGCAGATGAGCTTAGGACAACGGGTAAAATCCGATATCTGTGCGGCACTGCTTCATGATCCAAAGATTCTCTTTTTGGACGAGCCCACTATTGGCGTGGATGTTGTATCAAAGAAATACCTCCATGATTTTATTTCAGAGGTCAACCAGGAAAAAGGCACTACAGTCTTATTGACTACCCATGATATGGGTGATATTGAGAAGCTCTGTTCTCGGGTAGTGGTGATTGACTCTGGTCATCTGATGTATGACGGCGACTTGGAGAGCATGGTGCAAAAATTCGGTTCTGTCCGCTCGTTGATGATAGAATTTGAAGAGCCTATAGCGGATTTTCAGGTTGAAAATGCCCAACTGACCAAAAGCGAAGGCAATCGCAAGTGGTTCTCATTCCACCGGACCAAGGTCACACCTATGGAGCTGATCCGCTTTATTGGTGACAAATATCCTATCCACGATATAGAGATTATCGAGCCTGATATTGAGGGGATTGTGAGGAATCTTTATGAAAGCAAGTAACGGTGTGAGCTTGCGGACAGGTACGGCATTTCTCCGCAATGAATTTTATAATATGAGCATTTACCGCGTA
Source organism: uncultured Oscillospiraceae bacterium (assembly GCA_910579175.1). Taxonomy (GTDB): domain Bacteria; phylum Bacillota; class Clostridia; order Oscillospirales; family Ruminococcaceae; genus Massiliimalia. The sequence continues at coordinate 57,503 of CAJTTB010000016.1, forward strand.
TCTTTCTGGCTCAACTTTATTTATACATTTCTTATGATGTATAGTGTTGGTTATGTGTGGCGGGCTTTATACGCTGCAAATCCCAGCGTTGCGGGGGTCCCTCTTCCACAAATGATTTCCTATGCTGTACTAGGTGTGGCTTTAGAGGCGATTTTACATCCTCGGAATGGTCCACAGAGATATATCATGGAACAGGTCCGCAAGGGCACCATTGAAATGGATATTATGAAGCCCATCGATTTTCAATTTTATATGTTTGCCAAAAATATAGGTGGCATATCAGTACGCTTCCTATTTTTGGTGCTGCCTTCGCTGATTGTGGCATTTTTTTTGTTTTCATTGGAACTTCCAAATTTACCTGCCTTTTTAGGCTTTTTTTGCAGTCTGCTTTTTTCAGTTATCGTCAGCTTTTTCTTGAATTTTATTTTGGGTCTGTTGAGCATGGTCACCATGAATATACGTAACATCAACTGGGGTTATAATGCGTTGCTTCGCTTCTTTTCTGGTCAGATGGTGCCGTTGTGGATTTTCCCAGGCGCGCTTGGCGTAATTAGCGAAATCTTGCCTTTCCGTTGCATTTATTCTATTCCTATGTCCATTTATATTGGGAATGATACGGGAATAGATATGCTAAAAGCGTTAGGCGTACAGTTTGCATGGATACTTGTTCTCTGGTTGGCGTCCCGGTTGTTAATGAAGCGGGTGTTTACCAAAGTGATGATACAGGGGGGTTGAGAATATGCGAAATATCCGGTTATATGGGCAGTTTTTGCGAATGGCAGTGCTGGGAAAAGTGCAGTACAAAGCGGACTTTCTAGTAGGGATTGTCAGTGTGTTGATTTTGAACGCAGTGAATCTATCCTTAATAGGTATTTTGGTATATAACTTCAATACGCTGGGGGACTGGAATATTTGGGACTTGCTGTTCCTTTATAGTTTCTGGATGTTAAGCCGAGGCATTTATGGGGTGTTTTTCTGGCACTTATCTGATTTAGAAGAAATGATCGTCAGTGGTACCTTTGATGCTTATTTGGTGCGACCTGCCAGCCCATTTCTACAGTTTATTGGGAAAGACATCAGCTATACTGGCGTAGGGGATTTTCTGGTAGGTCTACTGGGATTTATCCTTGCCTCTGCGCAAATTGGTCTGCACTGGCACATAGGTCAATGGGTGTATTTTGTGATATGTGTGTTGTCTGGTGCGTTGATCCAGGTGGCGATCAACTGGATTGGGGCTAGTCTTTGTTTTTGGACAACACGTTCTAATGCTGCCATGTATATTGCTGAAAGATTTACGGTGCTGATGCAGCAATATCCAGTCAATATTTTTGGCAAATATTTTCAGGTTTTTGTAACATGCTTTTTGCCTGTGGCGTTTATCAACTACTACCCTAGTGTGGTGCTGTTGGGTAAGGCGGTGACCAAAATACAGGTTTGGCAATATGGGGCACCTGTAGTAGCAGTCTTGCTGTTGGCGATTGCGGCATTTATCTGGACAAAGGGTGTCAAGAGATATGCAGGAACTGGAAACTAGATGATATCAATAGGATTTTGCTTAACGTTTATTTTATTTATCAACTTTCCTATCATTGAGCGGTGTGCCAAGGAACTCTATTTGAAACTGAATCTCAGTATTGAGCAGTTCTGCTGTTGTTTAGATGGTATTCCTGATGTAGCGATCATCTTTCGCATATTTGCATTATCTCTTCATAATACACACTGACTTTCAGTCAAAACAATATCCTTTCTGTAATGAGAGCATAGAAAACATGGTTTGGGAGAGTATTTGAATGGTATTCAAGAGGTAATCGCTTTCAGTCTGATCGTCTCCATTTATATCTCAATTTGAGATAATAAAAAATAGTATTGATTGAAAATGTGTCTAAAGACACAGAGGAAAAAGGTATATTTTTTGTTACTCGCTGATACGCCTGACTAACGTCAGCGGCTCGTAATAAAAAATTGTTGTGATTAAGACCGAATGTAACAATTCGGTCTTTTTTTATTTAATTTATATTTCGGTGATAACTATTATAAAAGAATTGTTTTGAGAAAATAATACAAAAAATTTTATGATATTAGAATTAATTGTCGATTTGTTCTTGAAAATATAAAAATTAATTGATTTTCTTTGGAAAATATAGTAATATAAAATTGTGAATAAAATTATTTTGAACTGTGTCAAAAAATGTAAAAGCAAGAGAATGGGTTCAAATTTTGTGAAAGAAGGCAAAGAATATGAGGCATTTTTTATCCAAACAAAATCTAACAACAAAAATAGCGTTGATTATTTCGTGTTTATTGGTCGCGGTTTTTGTGATTGTAATTATTGTGGTTGCAATTACCACAGGAACGAATATAAATCAGAGTATTTATTCTGAATTTAGTGCTATTTCTGAAAAGAATGCAACAGAAATACAAGCTATTTTTAATGAGTTTAAGACAACTGGTGAAGGCATTCAAGAATATCTTGTAAAGGAATATGAAAAGGCTTCCGTACGGGATAATAATAAACCAACAAACCAAGAGGAACAAGAAGGGCAATTTTATAGTGCTATTTACAATGTACCTTTTTCAAAGTCAAATTATGAAGTAGAATTGTATTTAAGAGAAATATTTTCTTCTACAGTGAGGGCAGAAAATAGTATAATCAGTATTATGATTGGCTTTGAACCATATCAATATGATAGTAAGATTCAAGATTACTCACTTGTTTCTAACAAAGGAGAAGACAATGAGGAAACAAAAAGTTTTAAAGATTATGAGTCTTATTCTCAATTGCCATTTTATGCAATGGCAAAACAGCAACAAAAGGAAGGTATCACCTCTCCGATAGATGATAATGGAAAAAAAGTGATTACAATTTATTATCCAATTATTTATCAAGGTGAATTTAAAGGTGCAATGGGTGCCCGTGTTGACTTGAACACCTTCTCTGACAAGCTGAGTAAAAATGAAAATTATAAAAGTATGTACTCTGCAATTATTGCAGCAGATGGAACGGTTATTTATAATAGTAACGACACTTCTAGAATAGGTGCTAGTGTGAAGGATAATTTCACAGATGAGGTATATCGTGAATTTATAAATGGTACGCAAAAAGGGGTTCCTTTTTATCTACAAAGTATGAAGAATGGTATACACTATACTCGATTTTATTCTCCAATTCAAGCGGGAACAGAAGTTTGGTGGACGAGCGTTGTTGTAAAAAACTCTGAAATGACTGCGATATTGAGAAATATTTTATTTGTTCTATTTGCAGTTGCAGTAGTAGGGGTTATTTTGATTATCTTTACAACCATTAGTGTACTGAAAAGATTTTTACAACCAATTAAAGCGGTGGTAACTGCTGCAGAAGATATTTCTCAAGGTCATTTTGATATTTCTTTAGAGGCAAAATCACAAGACGAAATTGGTATTTTAACAAATACATTTGATAAAACGGCTCATATTCTTAAAAATATTGTAAAAGATATGTCTCATGTACTGGGGAGTATGGCAGATCAAAACTTAGATGTTTCATCTTCAACAGAATATGTAGGAGAGTTATCTGAGATAGAAAGTTCTATAGAACATATTATAACAAATCTAAATTCTGTGTTGGGAGATATCAGTCAATCAGCTGATCAAGTTTCTACAGGAGCAGAACAGGTGTCTTCAGGAGCTCAGGCATTGGCGCAAGGGGCAACCGAACAGGCAAGTTCAGTAGAACAACTTTCTATGAACATCAATGAAATTTCTGCACAGATTAAAGAGATGGCAGCCAATGCGAAGAATGCCAGTGATGAAGTTGCAGCTGTAGGAAATGAAATGGAACAAAGCAATCAAAAAATGCAGGCTATGATGAAAGCAATGGCTAAAATTAGCAGTACTTCCAATGAAATAGAAAAGATTATCAAGACCATTGAAGATATTGCTTTCCAGACAAATATTTTGGCACTCAATGCCGCTGTAGAAGCAGCAAGAGCCGGAGTGGCAGGCAAAGGATTTGCAGTGGTAGCAGATGAAGTTAGAAATTTGGCAAGTAAGAGTGCAGAAGCTTCTAAGAATACAGCTGCTTTGATAGAGGATTCTTTAAAGGCTGTTAGAGAAGGTACTAAATTCGCTGATGAAACTGCAGAGGCTTTGGTATTTGCAGTAAATGGTGCAGAAAGTGTTGTGGAAAAGGTAAATAAAATTTCACAGGCATTTGAAGTACAAACAGCCGCAGTAGAGCAAGTGACAAATGGAATTGATCAAATTTCTAGCGTGGTACAAACAAACTCAGCAACTGCACAACAAAGTGCCGCAGCAAGTGAGGAATTGTCAGCACAAGCACAAAATCTAAAGAATCTAACTGGTGGATTTAAGTTGAAAAATAACCAGACTTTTCAGTTTTAAGTACAATTTATCATAAAAAAGGAACTGTTTTTACAGTTCCTTTTTTGTGTAATGATTACTCAGTCCAAGCGCCAGAAGCATCTACTTGATAGCCATCTGGAGTGGTGACACCTGCTAGCATCGCGCCAGTTTGGTCCATATAATAACAGTTGTCTCCAACCCAATGCCAGCCTGTAAGCATCGCACCTGATTGGTCCAATAGATACCATGTATCATTGATTTGTATCCAACCGGTTTGCATTGTACCTTGTTCATTTAGATAATACCATGTATCATCAATCAGTTGCCAACCAGTCGTCATAGATCCATCTGGATCCAGGTAATACCAGCCAGATGAAATTTGAATCCAGCCAGTTTTCATATAACCGTTGTCGTCGAAATAATACCATGTTTGATTGATTTGCTCCCATTGATTCACAGGATAGGTGCCATCACTACGTTCGTACCACCAGCCAGTTCCGTTTTGTTTCCAATTGTCTGTAGCAGAATTGGTTGGAATTTCAATAGGAAAAGTTACATCATTGTTTTTATAAACTAGATTATCTATTACATCTTGTAAAGTGTTGATTGCCTGTTCAATTTGTTGCTGAGTTGCTTGTTCATCGTCAATGACTTTTTGCGCTTGAGCAATAGCATTTTCTAAAGCCTTTTTACTGTTAAGTGTTAAATTAGAAGTATCAATTTGATTAGCCTTTTCTACCACTTTAGTTAAAGAATCTTTTAAGTCAACATAAACTAGATTATCAATTATCTCTTGTAAAGTGTTGATTGCCTGTTCAATTTGTTGCTGAGTTGCTTGTTCATCGTCAATAACTTTTTGCGCTTGGGCAATGGCATTTTCTAAAGCCTTTTTACTGTCAGGTGTCAAACTGGAAGTGTCAATTTTATTAGCTTCTGCTATCAAAGTGTTTAAATTTTCTTTGTTAGCCATATAAACCAGATTATCAATCGTATCTTGTAAAGTATTGATTGCTTGTTCAACTTGTTGTTGAGTTGCTTGTTCATCGTCAATGACCCCTTGAGCTTGAGCAATGGCATCTTGCAAAGCTTTTTTACTATCAGGTGTCAAACTGGAAGTGTCAATTTTATTAGCTTCTGCTATCAAAGTGTTTAAATTTTCTTTGTTAACTATATAAACCAGATTATCAATCGTATCTTGTAAAGTAGTAATTGCTTGTTCAACTTGTTGTTGAGTTGCTTGTTCATCGTCAATAACTTCTTGGGCTTGGGCAATGGCATTTTCCAAAGCCTTTTTACTGTCAGGTGTCAAATTGGAAGTATCAATTTGTTTAGCTTTTTCTACCAGTTTAGTTAAAGAATCTTTTGAAGCAATATAAACCAGATTATCAATTGCATCTTGTAAAGTGGAAATTGCTTGCTCAACTTGCTGTTGAGTTGCTTGTTCATCGTCAATAACTTCTTGGGCTTGGGCAATGGCATCTTGCAAAGCTTTTTTACTATCAGATGTTAAAATAGAAGTGTCAATTTTATTAGCTTCTGCTATCAAAGTATTTAAGTTTTCTTTGTCAACTATATAAACCAGATTATCAATCGTATCTTGTAAAGTGTTGATTGCTTGCTCAATTTGTTGTTGAGTTGCTTGTTCATCGTCAATGACTTCTTGAGCTTGAGCAATGGCATCTTCTAAAGCTTTTTTACTGTCAGGTGTCAAAGTAGAAGTATCAATTTGATTGGCTGTTTCTATTGCTTTAATAAGTTCTTCTTTATTAATATCAGTGTTAGTCAAAAAGCCTTGGGTTTTAACCCATTCAACATTAGACATTAAATGTTCAGGAAGATTTTTTTGAGCGTCTTCTAATGTAATTTGACTATTTTGAAAAGAGGTAAAAAGTATATGGGAATAAGGATAAGGATAAAAAGGTTTTAAATTAACTAATTTTGTTAAATCTGGAAGTTGAATATTGGGACATTTAATAATGAATAAAGATGTAAGGCTGGTTAAATCAGTAAGGGAAGAAATATCACTAATTTGGTTATTGCTTAAATTTAA
>CAJTTB010000017.1 GCA_910579175.1 uncultured Oscillospiraceae bacterium
GGTGGGAATTTATTTTTTAACATAAAATTGTTTTATTGTGCAAGCGATTTGCGATGGAACAAAGGATATCTTTTTATATGTGATAATCAATGGATTGAGATAACTTTCTGATTTTTAGATAATAAGTACTCATCAGTAAAATGGTAGCACCAGTCCATGCGGCAATTTCAGCATAATAAACACCAGATTGTCCAATGATTTTAGGAAGAATTAAAACCACAGATACGCGCATAATAAATTCTATCAGCCCAGAAAGCATAGGTGTGATGGTATCTCCCATACCTTGTAGGGCAGAACGGTAGATATATAGTAAATATAAAATAGGGAGTAATGCACTCATAATCATTAAATAAGTCTTAGCTACTGCAATTACCTGTTCGATTTCATTTGGTTCTCCTGATACAAATAAACTGACAATCTGCTCGCCAAGGATAAACATCATACAAGAGATGAGTGCAGCGGTTACAATTCCCATGATAGCGCCGGTTTTAACCCCCGATTTGATACGAGTTAATTGTTTGGCGCCCAAATTTTGACCGGTAAAGGTTGCCATTGAAAATCCAAAGGAGGTAGAAGCGACTTCTAATAAACCATAAAGTTTATTTGTAGCAGTAAAACCAGCAACGAAAATAAATCCAAATCCATTGATAACATATTGTACAACCATACCGCCAATAGAAATGATAATATTTTGGAAGGCGGTTGGTGTGCCAAGTTGAATTAAGCGCTTTATCATATATTGATTGAGTGTCCAGTCAGAGCGTTTTAATTTTAAAAATGAAATTTTTAAGATGGCTTTGAGACAAAATAGTCCAGAAAACACTTGTGCAACTACCGTTGCAATGGCAGCGCCTGCAATTCCCCAATGGAATACAAATACAAAGAGCATATCTAAAATAATATTGATCACAGAAGCAATTAACATTGCAATGAGTGGTGTTTTTCCATCTCCTAAAGCACGTAGAATAGAGGCGAATACATTGTATGCCATAACGATTAAAATGCCAGAAAAGGAGATACGCAGATAGATCAAAGAACCAGGAAGGATATTTTCTGGTGTCTTTAGCAGTTTTAATATTGGAAGGGCTGTTAATTGACTTAAAATTGTCGCTATGATTGCAATGATACCGCCCAATAAATAGGACATAGAAACAGATTTTCTCAATCCTTCCATGTCATTGGCACCAAATCTCTGTGCTATCATAATAGAAAAACCCTGTGAAAACCCTGTACTAATTCCCAAAATCAACCAATTTAACCAATCTGCTGCACCCAATGATGCGAGTGCTTGTACTCCTACGCCCTGCCCAACAATGATAGTATCCACCATTGTATATAATTGCTGGCAAATATTTCCTAACATTAAGGGAAGTGCAAAGAAAAAAATCAATTTTCCAGGATTTCCCTTAGTCATATCTTGGATGCGTGCCATAAAAATCCTCCTTTTTGGCAAAATCAATAAAACAACTATTATATTTTATCATGTAATATTTTAGAAGTCAATAAAACGAATTATTATGGACTTTAGAAAAATTGTATCATTTAGAAAAGATTGTCGTTTTCTATAAGAGATGATTGATGCAAAATTTGTAAAATAATGGGGAAATTAGATAGTATTGCTTCTTTATAAAATGGTAACTTAAAATCAGTTTATTTTTTACAGGATATGTGATATACTATTGCAAAATAATAAAATGATAATCAATATGATTTTAACAAATAGAAAGGGGTTTATCCATGAAACATTGGAAAAAATTATTTGGTGTATTAATGGGAATCACTGCATGTTCTATTTCAGGGCTTTATTATGCACATGAGATAGAACCAGAACAATTGAAGGTTCGCAAGGAAAAGATGATACCAGGGAAACATCAAATGAAAAAGACCATTAAAGTTGTGTTTTTTTCCGATACACATTTTGGTTCTTTTTATGCTCCTGAGAAGATAAAACAACTATCAGATGTCATCAACCGGCAAGAACCGGATTTGGTATTTTTTGGAGGAGACTTAATCAATTGTTATCATAAGGATAAACCAGATATTGATCTAATTTCTAATGGGTTGGCACAAATACAGGCTTCCTACGGGAAATTTGCAGTATATGGAAATCACGATTATGGAAGTGGCGCGCGTTTTGTATATAAAAGCATTATGGAAAAAGGCGGTTTTGAATTATTGAAAAATGATACACGCACGTTGCGAGATGCGAAAATTTGTATTAGTGGCTTAGATGATATGCAGTTTGGAAAACCTGACTGGTCAATTCGTCAAAAATATGATGAGGATTATCTTCACATTTTATTATCACATGAGCCAGATATTGTAGACCAACTGAATTTGAGTACATTTGATGTTGTCTTTTCAGGACATACACATGGAGGGCAGGTTTATGTTCCCGGTTTGCGTTCTTTGGTATTGCCATATGGTGGTCGAAACTACCCAAGTGGAACTTATACCGTTAAAAATCAAGCAAGACTTTATGTGAGTAGTGGTGTTGGTACAACTGGAATGAAGTTGCGCTTTTGCAATCCACCGGAGATTTTAGTAGTGGAATTGCTAAAAAATAAAGAGTAATGTGGTTTTAAAAATTTTATTTTGGTAGCAACTCTAGAAAAAATAAAAAAAATATGCTAAAATAAAAAGGGTTTGAAATGTTTAAGTACTTTAAAAAAACCCATTAAAACGATAACCAATCAATAGAAAGGAAATCTTTATGGCGAAAAAAAGTGTAATATTTGCATGTATGGCAGTCTTATTGATTGCTTGTTTTGGATGTACAAAAACACAACAACCGGATAATCAATCTAGTGAAGGTGTTCAAGTGGTTTCTAATCAAGGGAATCAGTCGTCTGAAAGTTCTTCTGAGCCTGTTTCTCAACAAAGTGACCCTTCACAACCTTCCCAGAGCAGTGAACAAACTGTTTCAGTGCCAGATCAACCACCGGTACAAACCGGGCAAACACAAATATTTACACAGGATTCATTGCAATATGAAATACCAGCAGATTGGACAGAAGTCTCTGAGATGAGTGACCCAAGTAAAGGTATTTATTTTTTTACAAGGTCTGATATTGATGTGAATACGCAACCTTCTAATGTAGTTGTAGAAGTAGTAAAGCAATCAACTTCTGATGTTGATGGTATTGATTATTCAGATGTGGAAATGCAACAGAGCTTTCGAGAATATTTTGAGCAGATGGTGCTTCCTACCAAAACGGGGCATTCTAACTTTAATTTTTCTGTAGAACAAATAAATGGCACTTATGTATATATCCCAGAAATGGACAGAGATACAGGAGATGGTAAAACTGTACATCAAACTTACTATTATCCAATGGGTTTGGGATATTCTGTGATTGTTTATGCAACAGATTTTCAGGATGGTATTTCTCCAGATGTAAAATCAGTGGCAAAGCAAATTATTAGTACATTTCAAGTAATAGGAGAATAAAGATGAAAAAAATGAGATTATTGGGTGTATTGGCAGCCTGCTTATTATTGACCACAGGATGCAGTGGTGTAGATAAAGATAATGAAACTGCTAAACTTCATAAACAAATACAAGAAATGCAAAAGAAGATTGAACAATTAGAAGGCAATCAACAACAATCTCAAGATGTTTCTAATATAGAGAAAGAAAGCAGTGCTGAAAATTCTGAGAGTTCTAGTGACAAAGAAAGCAGTGCTGAAAATTCTGAGACTTTTAATGATAAAGAGAGTAGTTCCAAAGATTCTAATCATGAAGAAAGTAACTCCAATCAAATGGATACTAATCAGTATAGCTTGAATGAGTTGACATCTGAAGTAGAAAAAGTGATGTCCATTATAAAACAGGTTTCCCCAAGTGCGGATATCAAACAGAGGATGAATGAATATTTTGAATTTGAAAGACAAATAAAGACAACCGAACACAATATTGAATTGTCAGAGGAACAATTGGAAAATGATTATCGTATGGGCACCATTGATTTGAATACCTATAAACGGTATGAGATTTCTTTGGATCGTCTCGAGGATCAGCTTGATATGGTTGAAGATCAATTGGAATTTATTTATCAAATGGATTAATCAAAACCTGCTGTATTTTTTACAGCAGGTTTTTGTCAAGGATTATTTTGATAGTTTCGTATCTATCATTTGTATTTTATGATAAGAGCTGTAAAGAACCAATCGGTTTTCATCTGTCGTAATTGGGATATATCTGATATACAAGAATGAAAGAAAGTAAAGATTTTTTGATTGGACAAATATGTTGGCATATAAAATATGGAAAAGTTAAATAGATTATGCTATACTGGTTTTCATAGCAAATTGGTATTTGAATCGAAGAGTATAATCTTAGAAAGGAACATAAAATGAAAGAATCTGAAAAACAAGTAACTTCTGTTCATGATGGCGTATCACCAATCATTGTTACAGAAACCGAGGAAACTGCACAGTTTAATCAGCTTTGGGATTATCTTGTTCCACCATCTGGACATGCTAAAACTGCGCAAGGAGAAATTATCCGCATTGCGGGCAGGGTTCAACATGAATTTTTAAGTAACGGCGGTATCAATTGGGATGATGGATTTCGAAAAATGTTACATATTTTTCCCCAATATCTTCGTTTGGGCAATGCCTTTGGCGAAGATGATATTAAGTCGGCGGAAATTTTGACAAATCTTTTGATGGTTGCTGGTGATGAAGGTCGTATTGACTATTTTTTGTGTTCTGCATTGTGTGCATGTGCTGTTGCCTGGGTACAACAAAATCCAGAAGTAATCGCTCCTTTGGAAGCGGATTATAACCGATGAATTTCAATTTATAAGGAAGTAGAAAATCAACGGTCAAAGCGGGGCGTTAGCCTATTTATTTTAGCTTTGACCGTTTTCTGATTGGTGACTGTTTGTCTTTGTAGTCAGTGTATCATTTTCTGTAAATAGTGTTTATTTTATATCAAGATATCGTTATAACATTTCATCTGGAATACAGATGGTTTTTTCTAGATAGAGTGAATAGATATAACATTCTTGAATGGGTTTTTCAAAGTATTGGCTCAATGCCTCTTTATAAATTCGAAGTTGATTAAAATAGCGATCAATAAATTCTTGTTCTTGGTTAAATCGGTCTGTTTTGTAATCTACAAGAATCATTTGATTGGCTTCTTCTATAATGACATCCGCAATTCCCTGCATTAAGATTTTCTCATTAGAAAACTTTTCACTGATTGTTTCTTCTACCTCTTTGGCATTCATTTCATAAATAAATTGATATTCTCTATGAAGCGTTTTTGCCTTTTTGATGCGCTCAAATAAATCCGATTGTAAAAATGCTTTGATTTTTTTTCGATTGAGTGCTTTTGCTTCTTTGACTGTTAGATAGTGTTTTGTTACAAGATTTTGTATTTCTGATTCTAAATCCTCCTGTGCAGTTGAAAAGTCTGCATACTGCATAAAATGATGTAAAATAGTACCTCTTTGAGCGCCTGTAAAATTTGATTGTTCTGGCAAGGACAGTGGTTCTAATTCAGAGAGCTGTTCGCCCTGTTTTGCTTTTGCCAGATTAGTAACTGTAATTTTCGCAGGCAGTTCAGATAATTCTTGGTAGTCATAAGTAAAGGATATTGCGGTTTCTAATTGTTGTAGTATTTGTGGATCAGGTTGTGCTGTGAAAACTGGTTCTGATTGTTCTGTTTGCATATCTGTTCCACAAGATATGATATGACACAACAAAGGTACCTGTTGTAATTGCACTGGTTTTTCTGGATAACAGTCAGCAAACGTTTGATAAAATGATTCTGTCTTGCAAAGGGAAGCGATTAACCAATGGCAATAACTGCGTTGTTGTAAAAGCCAAAAGGGGGAGATATTGGACGAAAAGGCATTGAATTTTACCGTTTTTTCGATGGTCTTTTCAATGTTGTTTAAACTTCCCACCAGAATTAGTTTTTCCTTTGCACGCGTAAGTGCTACATATAATGTTCGCATTTCTTCTGAAAGTGTTTCGCGTTTGCTGGCTAGGCGAATGGCTTCTAAAGGAAGATTGGTATACTCTTTCAATTCCTCTGGTTTGCGAATGGTCATACCAAATCCCACCTCGCTATTGATCAAATAGGATTTGTTTAAATCCATTAAATTAAAGGGTTTCCCTAAGTCAGCTATGATACAGATTGGAAATTCTAGCCCCTTAGAACCATGGATACTCATAATTTTTACAACATCTGCCTGTTCTGAAATGGTATTGGCACATTGAAAGTCTTCATTTCGTTCAATGGCTTTGTCAATAAAGCGGATGAATCCATCCAAACCATGATAGCCGATTTTTTCATAATTTTCAGCGTAACTGAGCAGAAGTCTGAGATTGGCTCGTTTTTGTTCTCCAGATGACATTGCTTGAACAACAAATAAAAAGCCTGTTTGGTCATAAATTCGCTGAATTAGACGGTCTGTTGTCAACAATAACGCTTGTTCCCTCAGACGATTTAACAGAGTTAAAAAGGAAAGACAACCGAGATGCCCCTCTTGTGCCATCTGTTGCAAATTTATGTAAAGTGGACGTTTTCGGTCTTTCAATCGAATTTGGGTGACATCGTCGGGAGTAAATCCAAACATTGGAGACACCAATACAGAAAATAAGGAAATATCTAATAAAGGATTGTCGATGATTCTCAGTAAATCCAACATGACGGCGATTTCAAAAGAGTCAAAATAACCGCTGCTGGCGTCTGCATAACAGTTGATCTGTTTTTCCTTTAACTTTTTTAAATAACGGTCTGTCTTGGTTTTTTTGGCACGCAGTAAGATACAAAAATCTTGATAACGACAGGGGCGCAATTGGTTTCCCTCTTGTACTAGATAACCCTCTGCTACCATTTTTTCAATCAGTGAAGCGATATATTCCGCCTCAATATCTGTTTTGTGATATCTTTTATCAGATGGCTCTTCATCAGCAATATCGCTAAGACTTAACAGATGAAATTCAGCAGAAGCCTTTTCAAATGGAAGATATGAAGCGGATGGTTTTAATGCTTCTTCATGATTGTAAAGGATATCCCCCAATTGTTCGGTCATCAAATTGGAAAATATGGTGTTGACGGTTTGCGTCACCTCTTTACGACTGCGAAAATTATCCTGTAATAAAATTTTATAACAGGAGTGAGGGTCATAAAAGTCAGACTGGTAGGGCTTGAATAACTTTTTTCTTTGTACAAACAAAGTGGGCATTGCATTTCGAAAGCGATAGATACTTTGTTTCACATCTCCGACTAAAAATAAATTTTGACTGTCGGTCAATATCTCTTGAGAACGAATGGATATTTTTTCACTTCCTTTAGAAATTGCCCAAAAGATTAGATTTTGTACTTGATTGATATCTTGACATTCGTCTATCATAATCTCATAGTATTGTTCAGATAATGAAACTGCGACAGGGCTTTTTTGATAGTATTCTCCATCTACTCTAATCAATAAATTGAGTGTAAAATGTTCTAAATCAGAAAAATCAATCATGCCTCGTTCTAATTTAACCTGTTCTAAACGCAAATAGAATTGTCGTACAAATGAAAATAGGGGGGTGATCAGTTGATTTAGGTCCGTTAAATCCTGTTGATATTCCTGTTCATTGGTGATTAAACAGCGTTGTTCAAGTTGTGATAATAAGTCTGTTGCAATTTTTCTAAGATCTTTTAATTGCTCTAAAAATTCTTTATCTTCATAGCCACGTACAGCGCCAATCCGCTGTTTTTGGTAGCTTCTTAAAATGGAAATCATATGATTCCACTGCTGTGATTGGAATGCTCCAAACAACAATTGCACCGTGTTTAAATCGTTTTCAAAAGCGGGGGCATACTGTTTGTTGACCAGTTCATCTGTCTGCATAAGATGGAGTGCTTCCATAAGGCAGTATTTTGCCTGCAACAATATCTGTTCAATTTGATGACTCAAGGTCTGTCCCCAAATGGTGCTTAAAAAAGAATCCGTTTGATGATAGGCGTTGGAAAATTTGTCCAACCAAGTTAGCGGAAAGGGATAAGAGCGAATATATTGATAGATATATAAGGTCATATCCAGTAGTTTTTTATCGTCTTTTTCACAAAGACAATCTGCGAGTTTTAAGAATTCTGGTTGTTTTTCCAGATAGCATGTTTCTAACACTTCTTCCAATACTTCGTTTTTTAGAATTTGCAATTCATTTTCTTCTGCCAAACGATAGTTGACAGGAAGGTTTAAAAGTTCAAAGTGATCCTTTATCAATTCGTTGCAAAGGGAGTGAATTGTAGATATTTTTGCCTTTGACAACATGAGTTGTTGGGATTGTAACAGTTGACTTTCTGGGGATTCCTCCAATAAATCGTTTAGTGTTTGTTCTATTCTCTGTTTCATTTCTGCTGCCGCTGCGATAGTAAAGGTCACAATAACCAATTGATCCGCGGGAACAGAGGGTTGACCGGTTAACAGCTCAATAACATGTTGGGTCAATACTGCGGTTTTTCCGCTTCCAGCAGCAGCGGAAATCAAAATATTTCCCTGTCTGACATCGATTGCATGTTGTTGTTCTGGTGTAAATTGTATGTTTGCCATAGATATCCCTTCCATCTTAATCTATTGTATGAGGCGTTTAAGAATCTTTTGGATGTTTTTTATCTTCTAGATAGTCAAAAATTTCTTTCTTATTTAGTTCTATATAGTCGTTGACAGGGTCGTCTTGTTCAAAGCCGCAAATATTTTTAAATCCACAATAAGCACATCCATCGACGTGGTTTCCGCTCAGAGGTTTTGCTTCAATATTGCCTTGATATAATTCTTCTACCATCTGACTGATACTATATTTGATTTCTTCAAATAAAGTATTCATTTGTGTATTGGTCAATAGTGATTCTAAGCTGCTGCTGAGAAAAAATTCTTCATTTGCCTGATGTTCTATAAATGTGTCTTCTCTCAACTGATTGTCTTTATCAAATGCCTTTTTCTTGACAGAAACAGGCGTATAAGTTCCTTTTAAATCTGGTTCCATTGCTTTGATAACCCGTTCATCATTTAAAATAACGCCATGCATTTGAAAGTGATTTTGTGTGACGGCTTCCTGATCATATTCGGTAGCATAACGGTCCAAGCTCAAACTCATTTCACTGGCAGGCATATAAAGTGCACCAGCTCCCTGAGCAGCATGAAATGTTTCAGAATTATCTTGTTGTAGACAAAGAAGATAAAGAAACATCTGTAGATTTAAACCATTGATGATATCAGATAGTCGAAATTCTTTGGTGCCAGTCTTGTAGTCAATTACTCTTAAAAAGGTATCGCCCTGTTGATTTTGATAGGTGTCTACCCGGTCGATGGTCCCCTGAATATGAATGGTAATGCCCTCTTTGGAAACAAAGGTAAATGGCTTGATAGTTTCTGCTTCTCCTATGGTATATTCAAATGCAGCCGGTTTGAATGCACTGTGAGCGAGTTCATCAAACAGACATTTTAGCAGAATCATCACATTTTTTTGAATGCGTTGATATAGATAGAGAAAGCGTTCGGTCTGATGATCGTAGCCTCCCATCTTTTGAATATAGCTATCAACTGCCTGCTGAATAAGTGGGGTCAATTGCGTTTGGTCATAGTTGGAAAAGTCCTTTATTTGACTGCACACAGTATAGAGAATATCATGTATGATGGTACCGCGGTTGACAGCATTTAATTGGATGCGCTCTCTTTGTTTGAGTTTTAAACCCTGTTCGCAGAAATAGCGAAATTTACATTTATGATAGAGTTCTATTTTGGTAGGGGAGAGCGTGACTTGTTTTCCAAATAAATTTTTGGTTTGTTTGAGATTATGAAGATGAAACTTTCCCTTTGTAATTTGGTTTTCAATGGTTTGTATCTGTTGTTGATAGATGGGATGTTGTGAAAAATATTGCTTTAAACTGGCGGTTAATGATGTATCATTTCTAAACTGATAAGCCAATACAGAGAAAGCGGTTTGTGGAGTTTTACAATAATAAAATTTGTCTAAATCGTCGGTATCTATGATAATTTGATTGCCGAACATCTTTTTTAGTTGGGGATAAAGATAAGAAATTGCAATGGTGTTCCCCTTAATATCGGCTTTTCTAGCGGTGATATACAGCCTTTCTGATGGTGTGGAAAGGGTTTTATATGCAATAAATTTTTCTTCTTTTATTTTTTCTCTGATTGGTTTGGCAAGTTCCATACCAAGTTCAACAAAAAGACTTCGCTCATGGTCGGTAAAGATACCATTGTGTTCTGGAATGTAGGGAAATACCTTGTCATTGGCACCCAATATAAAGACCACTTTGGGAGACTCTGTTCTGATACGTTCCGCGCTTCCCACAATCACACTATCCAGTGTTTGGGGAATGGTTCCCATATCATAATCCATAGCGACCAAAGAGAATAACTCTCCAAAACGCTCAATGGATAGGGTTCGATTGCCAATTGCAGCGGTTAAAGTTGTAATAATCTCTCCAGTGATTTCCCAGACACGTCGATATTCGTCTACTTGGGTCAATTCTTCTGCAAAGGATTGTTCTCCAGCTTTTTGAATCTTTTGGTTGAGTGTTTCACGAACGCCCATCTCTTCTAAGAATTGTAAAAATGCTTGACTGATTTGTTGGGTATTGGCATTTTTAACCGATTGTTGAAAAGTTTCTAATGCGTTGATGGTTGTTTTTCGGATTTGGTTGAGCAGTTGCAATTGCTCTATATCGAATGTTTGTTCTTCTATAGTTTGGGGAGGATTTGTCCCATAAGTACTAAAAGTAAATTCACCCAGCCAATCTTTCTTTTTTAAGTTCCAAAGATAGGCATAGTTTTCTAAACATGCAATATCGGTGAAGGAAAACGGCGTAACACCACATTTTAATAGGGAAATAAGTTGTTCAGAAGAAAAGGGTTTTGTAAGATAGTGAAAAGTCAATTGTATAAATCGAATCAAAGGACTGGAAGTAATGGTCTTTAAAGTATCCATATAAAAGGGAACCTGATATTTTTCAAAAGCTGTTTGCAGACAGTTTTGATAGGTTTGTAAATCTCTGGAGATGATGACAATATCTCGATAACGATATTGTTTTGTTTGAATTAGATTTCGGATAGTAGCAAGGGTGTAGTCCACTTCATCGTATTCGTTGGCAGTTAAAACCGCTTGGATATGCTGGTTTCTTTCTGGATAGGGAATGATGGGACTGCGAAAAATATGCTGGCTTAAATAATTTAATTCTGGTGATAAAAAACGATGAGCAGTTGTCATCATCAAAGGGGTGGCAATGGCTTGTTGTTCTTGTTGTGAAATGCGTTTTAAGCGTGTATATGTTTCGTTTACGCTTGAAAATAAAGAAGTTTGACCAATTTGTTGTCTATCTGTACAAAGCGTAAATGTAATTTGTTTTGCCTGTCTTATCATATGGCGTATCATATCAAATTCATTGGCGGTGAATCCTGCAAATTCGTCAATGAATACCATTGCATCTTGAAAATATTGCTCTTGTTCAATAATCTCACATGCTTTTGCAAGATCATCTAGACTATCTTTGTATCCAGCAGATAGAAAGGCTTCATAAGTACTATAGATAAGAGAGATATCCTGTGATTTTTGGCGGGTAATGCCATGTTTTAAATGGCGAATTTTTTCATCAAAATCAAGATTGGATAGATTTGCATTTTTAAATTCACGAATCAGTTCCAAGATGTTTTTAGAAAAATAAATATTTTGCATGGCTTGACGATAAACTTGTAAACCGGTTTTGACCTCGTCCAATGCAAGGTTCATCAAAACAAGTTTGGTGCTATTGTCTGCATAATCCCCAGCAATTCCACCGAATTGTTTAAACAACTGATGTGCCAATCGCGTGAAGCTGAGTACCTTTATGTATTGAAAGCGTTTTGCGCCTAACGTGGTGTAGTATTTTCGTTCTGTTTCAAATGTAAATTGTTCTGGTACAAATAAATAGATATTTTTTTGTTGTTCAGCAGCTTGTGTGATTTGCTTTAAAACCTGTGTGGATTTTCCTGTACCAGCACTTCCCAAAATAAAGTGAACCATACACCATTCATCCTCTCTGTTGTTTGAAATTGGGTATAGTATTATTGTAACATAAATTTGGGAAAAGAGAAAGTGATGTCGAATTTTAACCTGTCAATTTTTTGAAATATATCAAAAAGGTTTATCAATAAAAGCAGACTGTAAAAAAATATTTACAGCCTGCATTTACATTGTATTTTGAAAAATTTATTCAACCAATTCATTTTTGCGAAACAGAAGTGAAATGCACCAAACTCCAGCAATTCCTACCAGCGCAAAGATGATTCTGCTGATGATCGCACCTTGTCCACCAAAAATCCAGCCTACTACATCAAAACCAAAGATACCAATGGCACCCCAGTTTAAAGCCCCGATGATGACAAGAATTAATGCAATTCTATCTAACATGGTAAATCCTCCTACATTCCAAATGGAATTGAAAATTTTTCATTAATATTATTTACTTCAAATTGCATTATTATTCAGTTATGGTAAAATAAATATATTCTACAAAGTTTTACAAATTTTTTCAATTTATGATTTTTTAGGAGGCGTTAAAACAAATGAATCCGATTACAAATACACTTTTAATCGTGACAGCAGCTTGTATTGTTGTTTTTGTTGGAGTTTATTTTTTTATTAAATATTTAAAAAAGAAGAAAAATATTCGTGTGGGAAAAAATGGAGAAAAAAAG
Organism: uncultured Oscillospiraceae bacterium; assembly: GCA_910579175.1. Lineage (GTDB taxonomy): Bacteria > Bacillota > Clostridia > Oscillospirales > Ruminococcaceae > Massiliimalia. Next base: position 12,705 of record CAJTTB010000017.1, read on the forward strand.
GTTGCAAAAGTGCTCAATAAATTTGCCACAAAGGTTGGTGGGAAAGTAATCCATGATATTTATCTGCCGCTTTATGATAAAACAACTCAAATTGATCATCTGCTGATTGCGCCATTTGGCATGGTTTGTGTGGAAACGAAAACCATTAGTGGGGATATTTATGGGGGACAAAATGACAAAAATTGGACACAAATTTTAGGAGAGCAAAAAAATACCTTTTATAATCCGCTGAGACAGAATAAAACACATATAGATTGTATCCATTATCTATTGACAAAACATGAAATTTATTGTGTGGAGATAGAGAGTTTGGTTGTATTTGCCAGTGAGAAATCTCAGTTGTTTGTTGCCAGAGGATTGCCTGTGATACGGTTGGAGCAGCTCAAAAAGTATTTGCAAAAAAAGCGCTATCAAAAGGATCATGGTGTAGATATGATAAAAGTTTATCAAACTCTATTAGAAGAAAAAGTGACCGATAAAAAATTATTAAAAAAACACAACGAAAATGTTGCCAAAGCTGCAAAGCTCAGTCAACAATCATAATCCATCAGGATAGAAAGGAATTTATTCATGTTGTTTGGTATTGATCCGGAAAATCGTCCTTCTGTTAAAAAAATATTGATTTATTGCGTAGTGATTGTGGCAGTGGTATTGTTAATTGGATATGCGGGGGAACGATTGGGACTAAATTCTATTATTTAATCAAATCAAGTGGCATTTTTTGATAAAATCAGTGAATAAGAAAAGGTAATTGCAAAATTGCAATTACCTTTTCTTATTTAGATTTTGATATTGTGTTGTTTTAAAGTAGTTCTTAAAATATCTGCCATAATGTCATATCCAAATACATTTGGATGTAGATCTTCCAACATAATTCCTTCTTTAACACTCAAACCATCATCAGCAAGCATACTGGTATAATAGTCCACATAAATCAAGTGGTGTTCTTGGCAAAGTTTTACAAGGTATTGATTGAGTTGTTTGATATAATGTTTTCGTTCTGTTTCGTGATTGGTCCAAAGCATATTGGTGGGGAGTACAGAACAGATAATCAATGGCTGTTGATGTTGCTTTGCCAACTTGATGATTTGGGTGATATGTTTGATGGAGCGTTCTAACACTTCTGGTACAGTCATAACAGGTTCTTGCTTGCCATAGTCGTATTCTAAATCCCAAGCGTCGTTGACTCCGATCATCATAATACAATAATTTGGTTTGAGTTGGATAACATCTGCTTCAAAGCGTTTATAAACGTACTCTGTGATATCGCCGCCAATGCCTCGATTGATAATAATTTGGTTTGGTTGATGAAAATATGCGCCAAGTTCCCAGCGTTCGGTGATGGAGTCTCCAATAAAAACAAAATCAATTGGTGTTTGATGTTCAATCAGTACTTGATTTTTACAGTCAAATTCATTGCGTCTAGAATCTGCGGCAACGTGAATTCCGAAATAACCTGGTTTGATATATTGTTTCATATAGCTGTTCCTTTCTGTAAAGCATCATTTATATTTAGATTTGGTGATAATTTAACCAAGAACGGGAATGGTTGCATAAGTCTTGTAGTTCATTGAAAAATCGACTGATATGAAAGCCATCGCAGACAGCATGATGTACTTGTAGGGAATAGGGGAGTATGATTTGATGACGTTCTTGATAGTATTTTCCAATTGTACTAATAGGGGTTAGATAGGTTCCATCCTGATAAAGATGAAGGTGAAATCCAATAAAACTTGTCCAGGGAATTACGGAAAATGGAAATGAATTTTCTGGAATAGGGGCTTTGGGAGAAAATCCTTTTTGATTTTGATACTGTTGGCAATCCTGTAAAAATCTTTGATAAAATACAGCGAAATTATCAGTGTATTCCGTCCAGAGATTGGAAAAAGTTTCGTCATCTTGATGAAATATCAAGTGACATGGATGAATGACATCCCAATAGCCAACACGCTTATCCTTATCATAACCCATGCGAAATTCTTGATGTTGATTAAACAACAGTGCTACTAAATAAACAATCGTGGGATGAAATTTTAATTGTCTTTGTTTAAGCTCTGTAAGCAGGTTTGTGATATCAATATTGACTGTCATACTATAAGCGCAGCACGATTGATGAAGATAGTGCTGAAAATAGGGCGCTCGTTTCCATTCAGTTTGTTCTATTAAGTGAAAACCCATAAACGGCCTTCTTTCTGAAAAATATTCTATCAATTATTTTACTATAAATATGGAAAAAACACAATCCAAAAAATGATTATTTTAGCCAATAATCGCTGCAATCTCTTGTGCGTTCCAAAAAGCCATATTCCACTAAATAGCGGCGTAAGGTGGCATAATCATCAAAGATGTTTGATAAAATTTGATTGACTTCTCGTTCCTGATAATGTCTACCAACTTCAAATTGCTTTGCAATTTCGGTTAAAATTACAATCTTTCTTTTTTCCTTTTTAGAAAATTGTTTTAATTTAAGCGGTTTCATACTGGAAAAGACCAAAGAGCAGATTTTGGTATATTCCTCTTGCGTAATGATAAATCGTTCATCAACCATATTGGCATTGTCTGATATTGGCAATATCTGATCTGAATCTATACTCTTTTTTTCTTCTGTAGTCAATTCATAGATGCTCAAGTACATTTTAGCCTGTTTTGCCTTTTCTCGGAACATAAATTTTTGATGTCGTATGGTAGAAGGAGAAACATTTAATTGTTTTGCAATTTCATTGTCAGATAAGCCCTTATGAATTTGTTCAAGTAGCTTTTTTTGATGTTCTGTAAAGGAAATGTACTTATTATCGCTGTAAAGATATTCTGTATAAAGATTTGGATGTTCTGTACGCATGTGAATTTCTATGGCACAAGAAGCCTCAAAAAATCGACCGTCAATAGGGAAGATTTCTCCTTCTGTAAAGCGTTTTTGGCAGAGCATACAGCAGTATTGACGCTGTTGTGAATCAAAATAATAACCGTTTTTGAGCTCTTGAATGGTATGTTGATCAATATGTAAGTTCATCAAATATCACCTTTTCGATTAAAATAATAAATATATTATAATATTGTTTATTTTAAATGTCAATATAAAAATATTTAGTTTATAAAAATGGACAATTACCATAAATTGTGATATGATTGAAAAATCAATAAAAAGAAAGAAGTGGTCTTATGAAGTCAATTGACTTGACACATTTTATATCCATAAAGCAGGTACAAGAACAATACCACCTACAAGGCTATCAACTTGTTGACCAATCGGTAGGCTATGATGATCATATTTATTTTTTATTTGATCAAAGTTCTTTGCAGTCCAATACGAAAACCATTACCTATACAGTCGTACAGATAGCGATGGATTGGGGAAATATGACTGTAGAGAGTACACAGTTGTTGTTTACAAAAAAATTAGATAACAACTTTCATTTTGTACAGCCAATTGGTCAAGAAATATTGTTATTGAATGCCAGATGTCATCTATATCGAAATAAAACAGCAGAAAATAATGCGGTTATTGTAGACCGTTTGGGAAATATCGTGCGTGAGATGTGTTTGGGGGATGGCATTGAAAATTGTATTGTGACAGATGATGCCAGAATCATTACCAGTTATTTTGATGAGGGTGTGTTTGGCAATTATGGTTGGGGCAATGTTGATTCTGAGGAACCAATTGGAAGTTGTGGTTTGATTGTTTGGAATCAGTATGGAGAAATCATTTGGAAAAATGAACATTATGATATTTGTGATTGTTATGCAATGAATATTGACAGCAAACAAAATCTTTGGTTTTATTACTATACTGATTTTGAACTTATCAAAACGGATTTTAAAACAGACATTCGCTTTTCTCCTCAGGTGTCAGGTGCCCATGGTTTTTTGATAAATCCGCAACAAACTGCTATTTTATTCTCAGGGGGATATCAGGAAAGTTGTTTTTATGAATATCAAATTGGTAAAGAAGGGTTAGAAAATCAGATAAAATGCGATATTCTATTGAGTGGAAGCTCGTCGAAGACAACAGGTTATCACTTTCGCAGTTCTAAATTATTGATATTAAATGAACAACAGAGACTTTACTATTTTGATTATCAAACAGGAGAGTCTGTGGCACAATAAAAATATTTTGCGGATAAGAAATTTGTGTGATATACTATTCAAAGAGTAATGAAGTGAGGAGACATGAATATGAAAGTTCAATTTGCAAATAGAATGGGAAACTTGCAGGCATCTGTAATTCGTGAGATCTTAAAATTTACAGCAGATCCTTCTGTGATTTCATTTGCAGCGGGAAATCCTGCTCCAGAAGCATTTCCAGTAGAAGCAATCAGTCAAATTTCTGCTGATATTTTAAAAAATAATCCAATTGGAGCATTACAATATAGTATTTCAGAAGGTTATACCCCATTGAGGGAGAATATTAAAAAGGTAATGCTTAGTCAAGAGGAAATTGTAAAAGAATATGATGACTTAATTGTAGTTTCTGGAGCGCAACAGGGGATTGAATTGTCTTGTAAGGTGCTTTGTAATCCTGGGGATACCATTATTTGTGAAAATCCCAGTTTTATTGGCAGCTTAAATGCGTTTAAATCCTATGAAGTGAATTTGGTGGGTGTTGAGATAGAGGAGGGGGGGATTTCCCTGACCGCCTTAGAACAGGCATTACAACAACATCAACATGTAAAGTTTATCTATTTGATTCCAAATTTTCAAAATCCTTCTGGCACAACCATGAGTCTGGAAAAGAGAAAGGCTGTTTTGCAGTTGGCAGAGCAGTATGATGTCATGATTGTGGAAGACAATCCTTATGGAGAGTTGCGATTTGCTGGAGAACATATTCCAAGTATCAAATCTTTGGATACAACAGGACGTGTTATCTATTGCGGCAGCTTTTCAAAGGTGCTTTCTCCGGGGTTGAGGGTTGGTTTTGTCGTTGCTGTAAAGGAGTTCTTACAAAAGATTGTTGTTTGTAAACAGTGCAGCGATGTGCATAGCAATATTTTTGCACAGATGATTTGCAATGAATTTTTACAGACTTGTGATTATCGTCAGCACATCGCAAAACTAAAAGAAATTTATCGACACAAATGTGGCTTGATGTTATCCGAAATAGAAAAACAATTTCACAATAAGATTACTTATACACGACCAGAAGGGGGATTGTTTATTTGGTGTACATTACCTGAGGGTGTGGATATGATGTCTTTTTACAGTACTGCGGTTCAAAATAAAGTGGCAGTTGTACCAGGAAGTGCCTTTTTGCCAAGTGATGATTACCAGACGCAATCTTTCCGTTTGAATTATTCCACCCCAACTGATGAAAATATCATAAAGGGAATTGAAATTTTGGGACAACTGTCTCATACTTTATAAAATTGGTGTTAGGAGAAAAAATATGTCTGAAGTACAACAACGAAAAAAAATAATTTTAAGTGGAATTCAGCCGACAGGAACCTTTACTTTGGGAAATTATATTGGCGCCTTGAGTAACTGGGTGAAACTTCAAGAGGAATATCACAGTGCTTATATGATTGCAGATTTACATGCTTTGACAGTAAAACAGGATCCAATCAAGTTGCGTCAACAAATTTTATCTGCTTTTGCGGTGGTACTTGCTTGTGGCGTAGATCCAGAAAAAAGTCTGGTATTTATGCAAAGTCACATTCATCAACATGCAGAGTTAAATTGGGTATTGGCTTGCCATACACAGTTTGGAGAATTGTCCCGCATGACCCAGTTTAAAGATAAAAGTGCCAAAAATGCAGACAATGTCAATGCAGGATTATTTACGTATCCTTCGCTGATGGCAGCAGATATTTTATTGTATCAAGCGGATTTGGTACCAGTGGGAGCAGACCAAAAGCAGCATATCGAAATTACACGAGATATTGCTACTCGGTTCAACCACTTATATGGAAATACCTTTACCATTCCAGAGCCATATATTCCAAAGATTGGCGCTAGAATTATGTCACTTGCAGAACCAACAAAGAAGATGTCTAAATCAGATGAAAATACAAATGCTTTTGTCACAATTCTAGATAAGCCAGAAACCATTGTAAAGAAATTTAAACGCGCTGTAACAGATTCTGATATGAAGGTATGTTATGCAGAGGGAAAAGATGGTATCAACAATCTGATTTCTATTTATTCCACAGCAACAGGTTTCAGTTATGAACAGATTGAAAAAGAGTTTGAAGGCAAAGGATATGGAGATTTTAAAAAGGCAGTGGGAGAAGCGGTGGTGGAACTGCTTCGACCTGTGCGCGAAAACTATGAACGCTTGATTGCAGATAAAGCGTATTTGGAACAGTGTTATCAAGCTGGTGCCGAAAAGGCTGCCAATCTTGCACAATGTACCTTGAAGAAGGTTTATAAAAAAGTGGGTTTGGTGATGAAATAACAGTCATATTTATGCTAAATTCACACAAGATAATATGTAGGCTGGGAATTGCTCGGTCGGATGATAGAGCGACTGGATTACAGACATAATATCCAAAAAGACTGCAATGAAAGCCTCTCACAGAATGATGTATAACCGATTAAATAAAGAAAAAGAGCAATTGCAAATTTGCAATTGCTCTTTTGGGATCAGTGGAAGGAAGATGATTTTTGCAACCGTCTACGACGAAAGGTGATTATAAAGATGAGTGCCAACAGCAGTATTATACAATATCCAATCAAGAGATAGATTTGTGTTTGATTCCATAATTGGGTTGTTTGAGAAGGATTGTTCTTTTGACGTTGAGATCGTTCAAATGTGGGGGATTGCGCTGGATTTTCTGATTGAGGAGTTTGGGATGGCTGGGCATTGAAGAATGGTGTAAACTCATCTGAAAATGATTCAAAAGTTGGTACTTCTCCTGTTCGATTTCCACCACCCTGCACGCCCATGGCGTTGAGATTGAGACTAGATGCGTCTATCAAAGTTGAGCTATTTTGATTTTGCTCTTGAGAAGTGGAAGGAATTTCTCCGTTTAATTGTTTTTGAATGCTTTCAACACGAAGTAATCCAAAGAGTTTAAGGGTATCCACCCCCTGAAGATATTCTTCATAGCTGCAAAAAGCGGTTGGGTCATTGGCAACTTCTTGATCAATTAATGTCTGTAACATGGAAATGGTATTGGTAAAAATACCGCTGTAAAAATAATCATCTATGATTTGTTGGAGATATTGGTGATATTGTTCTAGATATTCGGGCACCTCTAACAGCTTTGAAAGCATAGGGGAATTGTCTAAGTCTCCATCGGCAATAGGTGTATCAATTGGAAAATTTACTGCACTGGTGGCATTTCCTGCTTGGAATCCAGCGAAAGCCAAATTGTAATCCCATGGGAGCATAGATAATTGACCATCTTTTTCATATAAATAGTAATTGTGTTTTAGATTACTAACATAACTGTCTAAGTTTACCAAAACAGTATTGACCGCAAAGTATCTTAGTACTTCATCGACATTGATATAAGTTTCTAAATCGATGCCTTCGTTGAGATGTTGTAATGCGGTAATGACTTTTTGTTTGTCGGTGTTGGTGGTTTTTAGTACTTCATTATTAAAAATATCGGCATAGCTTTCTAATTCATTGTCGGTATAAATCAGGTCAGAACCAGATTTTTGTGAATTCATACCACCACGGTTGTTTTGCTGATTTGGCATCTCAAAGGGTACTTGATTGTCTGGGGATTGTTCTTGTTGCATTTGGGGTGCTTCACCCGGATTTACTTGGGGCATTTCGTTGGTATTGGTTTGGGGTGCTTCACTGGGATTTATTTGAGGCATTTCGTTAAAATTCATCTGGGGCATTTGGTCAGGATTCATTTGAGGCATTTCACCAAAGTCTTTCATCCCTCCGCCAATGCTTTCGCTTTCAGGTTTATATAAATTTCCATAATCACTGCCAAAATTTCGCTGTAAGTAAGACTCTTCTGCGCCTTCCAGTGCTAGATAAAGTCCCCAATCCTCACCATTTACTTGTATTTTGGAAAAGGCATATAAAGAACTGGGAATATCCATGAAGGTGAGCAAATCATAGGAAAGATACTCTTTCATATAAGTGTTATCACTGATCGTATTATTTAAAATTAATTTATCCAAACCAAAGCAGGTTTGACCGGTGATATAATGGTCAAATTCTAATTTAAAACTATATCGGTCAGTGGTACTGTCGTTGGCAACTTGTGAAAGGCTCGTATTTCCCTTTGGTCGGATTCCCACAGAAGTAAAAGTGGTTCCGTTGATTACTACATCACATGAGATATAGGTTGCATTCATTGCATTATCAAGCATTTGTTGCCATTCATCTGGTTCTACAATGATATTGATCTGCATGATTTTATCTTTTTGAAATAGGGCATCTTCATATTCCATTGTGGTTTTGCCAAAAACAACCGATATGGTATTAGATAATATCATCAAAGAAAAGGTTAATAAGACAACAACTGATATGATAAGGACTGTTATCATATTGATATATCGATTGTGTAACATAAAAACCTCCTTTAAGACATATATTCTCCGTTGTAACTGACTAAAACAGCACTTTTTACACCATCTATATTGCTGATGTGATTGACAAATTGTGTATCTGCATTTTTGAAAGAGATTTCAATTGCCAATTCGATATTGCCTTTTGAGATGGTTTTAGATTTTATTTGATATCGCTTTACAGTAGAAATGATATGTTGAAAGATAGACTGCTCTACGGTTTCATTGATACATTGTATTACAAGGACATATGGAGTATTGGCAGTGTTTTTGTTGACAAATAACACCAAAACCAGCCCCATTATAACAGCACTTAAAACAGCTAAAGGCAATAATCCAGCGCCGATGATAATACCACTTGCAATTGCCCAGAATAAAAATGCAATATCCAAAGGTTCTTTAATGGCTGTCCGAAAGCGAACAATGGAAAGTGCACCAACCATTCCCAAGGATAGTATAACGTTGGAAGTGACCGCCATAATAATCGTTGTGGTAATCATTGTCATGGCGACCAAACAAATACCAAAGGAATGAGAATATAAAACCCCTTTGAATGTCTTTTTGTAAACAAAAAAGATAAATAGTCCAATTGCAAATGCAAATAGTACGCCGATACAGATGTCAAGAATAGAAAAAGAAGAAACCTTTTCTAAAAAATCAGATTTAAAAATGTCGTTAAATGTCATAAAAAACCTCCAGTTTTATTGTGATTTACGATTGTGGCTATCCGAAACAACGCCCTGCTGCATATTTTGAAAAAGCAGTATGACGACGATTTTGGAGTTGAATGATGTCCTGAATAAGCTCTGGGAGAAATTCATCATATTTTACTTCTAAAATCATGGTTTGCGGATGTTGAATGGAAAGTTTAAGCGCATTTGGAGAAAGAAAATCTGTGCAATATCCTCCGGTTTTTAATTCTCTATCAAGGGTGATACGCACATTGCCAGCAGGATAGAAAAATGCCTGTCGAACATAGGATATGATGGTTTTGGGTTTTAATAGTTGGCTTTTCATTTTGTGATATAACTCTATGATGAGTGGTTCTTTGCTTTCTAGCATCCAGTCGATATCACCTTGTAGGATGCGTTGACACTGTGGATATGTGACAATAGCAGATTGCTTATTGCACAGTGAAATGTGCTTGCTCTTTTTTTCCAGACGAATCAAAGATAGGTCTTGATTATAGTATCGCAGACGAAATTTTTCTCGTATGGAAACCCCATCTAATTTTTCACGAAGCACTTTATTTTGATAGTTGTCAAAATAAAGGCTATTGACCATATAAGTTCCATCTATACCAAAATGGTCAAAATCAGCCACTGTTTTTAAACGATTGGTGAGCACAATGGAATCTGTGTAGTGGACGGTGTGTTTGATTTCATGTCGATAGGTCAGTTTTTTCACATTAAAAGGCTCCTTTACTCTAAATTGATGTTCTAACATAAGAATTAGTTTATGGCAGTACTGTGATAGAGAATTGATAGCCAAGTGAAAACAATGTGAAAAACAAAGAAAATAGTGGTTGACAAATCAACCCCCTTTTGTTATAATAACTTGGAAAACAAAGCAGAGCAGGAAAAACGTTCTCACCTATGGGTGCCAAAGAGTTACGACATGGGTTTATACAACAAATCATCCCGATGATAGTCGGGAATGTTACTTTGTGTATTGGGGCGTAGACTGTTCAGGTCTGCGCTTTGTTTATGATTAAGGTTTCGAGAAAGCAAACTCATAGATTGATAAAGATCATGATTTGCTATCAAACAGCTTGAATTTGGGCATGGAGGTGCTTTACGATTAGCAACAACAAAGAACTACTCATCAATGAGGCAATTCGAGAAAAAGAAGTCCGTGTTGTGGATGCCGACGGGACACAACTTGGTATTTTACCATTTAAAGAAGCATTAAATATTGCAGCTTCTAAAAATTTAGATTTGGTGAATATTGCCCCTCAGGCAAAACCGCCAGTGTGTCGTGTAATGGATTATGGCAAGTATCGTTATGAACAAGCCAAACGCGAAAAAGAGGCGAGAAAAAACCAAAAGACCATTGAGGTCAAAGAGGTGCGGATGTCTTTAAATATCGATACACACGATTTTAACACAAAAGTAAATGCAGCAAAAAAATTCTTAACATCTGGAAATAAGGTGAAAGTTTCTGTCCGTTATCGAGGCAGAGAGTTAGCCCACCCAGAGCTTGGAAACGGATTGCTTGAAAAATTCAAAGAAGCTTGTAGTGATGTAGGCGTTGTTGATAAGCAACCTAAGATGGAAGGACGTAGCTTGGCGATGTTTATTTCATCAAAGCCCGCGAAATAAAAGACCATTAGTTTATCGGTAATAGACCGGTAGTCAATTAAGGAGGATTTACAAATGCCTAAAGTGAAAACACATAGTGGAGCAAAGAAACGTTTTAAATTGACTAAAAATGGTAAGGTAAAACGTGCGCATGCTTTTAAATCTCATATTTTAAACAAAAAGACTACAAAGCGTAAAAGAGGTTTAAGAAAAGGTGCTTATGCTGATAAAACAAATGTAGCAGCAATCAAACAGTTAATTCCTTATAAATAATCTTTTACATGAATTTCGAACTTTAACTTAATTTAGGCAGAAATCACCCAACTTTGATAGGTGGGTAATAAACGCCATTCAGTACGAGAGTTGAGAAAATCAAAAACCGTAAAAATTAAAAAATTGTCTAACAGGTCGGCTTGGAGAAAGTAGCTGACAGTTTATGATCACGTCTGTGCCATTCAGATGGTACAACAATAACATTGGAGGTATACTATTATGGCTCGTATTAAAGGAGCAATGGCTACTCGTAAGAGAAGAAATAAAGTCCTGAAACTTGCAAAAGGTTATTGGGGTGGAAAAAGCAAATTATTTAAAACTGCAAAAGAAGCAGTGATGAAATCAGGTCAATACGCTTATATTGGTCGTAAACAGAAAAAACGTAATTTCAGACAATTGTGGATTACTAGAATTTCTGCAGGCTGTAAGATGAATGGTATGAACTATTCTACCTTTATGAACGGCTTGAAAAAGGCAAATATTAATCTAAATCGTAAGATGTTATCAGAAATTGCAGCAAACGACGCTGCAGCATTTACTACACTTTGTGAAAAAGCAAAAGCTGCATTACAATAATTGTGTGTAATACGCCCGAGTCACTGTATGACACGGGCGTGTTTTTATATCATATCATTTTTTGTAGATAAAGGAAGATACAGGGGAATTTTATGGAGAAAATTACATCAAAGGACAACCATTCTATTAAGGAATACCATAAGTTAGCAAATTCTAAAAGTTATCGGGAAAAAACAGGGAAGTTTGCAATCGAAAGTGTTAAACTAATCATAGAGGCAATACAGTCTCATGTAACAATTGAAAAAGTTTTTGTAACGCAGTCTAGTTATGAGAAAAATTATACGATATTACAAAAATTTTTTGTCAATTTGCAGACAAATAGTTATCTGATTACAGATGAATTAGAACAAAAGCTCACCCAAACAAATAATGCGCAGGGGTTTTTTGCAATCTGTAAAAAGCTTGACAAACATTTGGATATTGGTAAAATAAAGAAAGATGGTAAATATGTATTTTTATCCAAATTGCAAGATACAGGTAATGTTGGTACCATTATTCGCACCGCAGAAGCGATGGGATTAAGCGGAGTGATTGTTTCAAAAGATACCTGCGATGTGACAAGTATGAAGGTCTTGCGTGCAAGCATGGGCTCTGCGTTCCGAATGAAGATTTATGTTAGTTGTGAAGAGGTTGCGGATATTCGTCAATTGTCTGATTACTTTTCTATTTATGCGGCAGTGTTGGATAAAGGGGCTGTTCGCTTAACAGATGTTGTGTTTTCTCCCAATAGCATTGTTGTCATTGGAAATGAGGGAAATGGGTTAAGCCAGCAAATCATTGATATTTGTTCAGAAAAGATTACAATTCAAATGGCAGGAAACACAGAGTCTCTCAACGCGGGAATGGCAGCAGGTATTTTGATGTGGGAAATGATGAAATCATAAAAGGAAGTGACATCATGGAAGAAATAATATATTGGATTTGGTTTTCAAGGTTGTTTTCTTATGGGGATTATCGTGCAGCAATTGTACTCTCCCATATAGACTATGATCCCAAAGGGCTTTATCAGAAGGATATTTCCGAGTTGAAAGCTATGAATCTATTTTCAAAATCTGATATTGAGACCATTACACATACTTCTTTAGAAAGTGCAGAGTTTATTTTAGAAAACTGCCAAAAAGAAGACATTCAAATTATCCCTTATACTTCAGAACAATTTCCACAGAGATTGAAAAATATTTATGCACCACCTGTGGTAATTTATGTAAAGGGCACTTTGAATGATATAGATAAACAAGCGGCTATCGCAGTGGTAGGAACACGTTCGGCAAGTGATTATGGAAAATCAGTCACTGGAAATTTGTCCTATGAATTGGCAAAGGCGGGAATGATTATCATCAGCGGTTGTGCTGTGGGAATTGATGCGTTTGCCCATACAGGCGCACTCAAAGCAGGTGGAACAACCATAGGTGTGATGGGTTGTGGATTGGATGTCGATTATCCTGTTGAAAATAGAACGTTAAAACAAGCTATTTTGAAAAAGGGCGCCTTAATCAGTGAATATCCTCCCAAAGAACAGCCGATTGGATATCATTTTCCAATTAGAAATCGCATTATCTCAGCGCTGAGTTTGGGTGTATTGATAACAGAAGCCCCTGAAAAAAGTGGTGCTTTGATTACCGCAGAACATGCATTGGAACAGGGAAAAGATGTATTTTGTGTTCCACCACATCATATTTATGATAAGCGTTTTGCAGGCGTTGTAAAATATTTAAGAGATGGAGCGATTCCAGTATTTTCTGCACAGGATATTTTATCTTACTATGTAGACTATTATGCTCATTGTTTAAATGCAGAATATATTTATGTCCCATTTGAGAAACATACTTCTAGAACAGTTGGGAAAAATATGCTCAAACAAACGGTTATTTCTGAAAGGGAAGATGAGAAAACTACTTCAGAACAACCAATCATCAATGACAGCTTAGCTTCTATAGATGACGACCATTGGAGTGAAGAAGCAAAAAAAATATTTGAACTATTGACAATTGAGCCACAAATCGTTGATGAAATTGTGATAAAATCAGAGTTGTCTTTGCAGTTGGTTCGAGCAACCCTAACAGAATTGGAATTAGAAGGGCTTGTTTGTTCTCATTCTGGAGGACGGTTTTCTAGATGGAAGTAAATTAAAAATAAATAAAAAGGTGATAAATAGATATGGCGACGAGTAAAATGCTTGTATCAGAGTCAACAGAACAAGTACAGCAGAATTCAACTGCGACAAAATCAAAAAAGAAAAAGACAACTACGAAAAAAACAGCAAAAAAGACCGTAAAAAAGAATTTAATTATTGTAGAATCTCCTGCTAAGGCGAAAACCATTAAAAAGTATCTTGGTAGAGGTTATGAAGTGATTGCTTCCATGGGTCATGTTCGTGATCTTCCCAAAAGCAAATTGGCAGTAGATGTAGAAAATAATTTTGAGCCGCAATATATTAATATCCGAAAACAATCAAAAACAATTAAAGAATTAAAAGAACATGCAAAAAAGAGCAAGGAAATCTTTTTGGCAACCGACCCAGATCGGGAGGGAGAAGCCATTTCATGGCATTTGTCTCAACTACTAAAGTTGGATGAACATGCGCAAAATCGAGTGACTTTTAATGAAATTACAAAATCAGGTGTACAAAATGGTATGGCAAGCCCCCGTGAGTTGGATATGGATTTAATCAATGCACAACAGACCAGAAGGATTTTGGATCGTTTGGTGGGTTATAAATTAAGTCCCTTGCTTTGGAAGAAGATCAAAAGTGGACTTTCAGCAGGACGCGTACAATCGGTTGTTGTAAGTTTGATTGTAGATCGGGAAAATGAAATAAAAACATTTGAACAACAAGAATACTGGACAGTTGAAGCCAATTTGACTTCAGAGAGAGATTTGTCTATTGCAATTGAAAAAAGAACCTTTATTGCAAAATTATATGGAAAAGGCACACAGAAGATAGAGTTAAAGACAAAGGAAGAAGCCGATGAAATTTTAAAGGCAATTGATGGGGCAGATTATATTGTAACTGCAGTAAAAAAAGGAACGCGCAAGAAATCTCCTGCACCTCCATTTATTACTTCTACACTGCAACAGGAAGCTTCTCGAAAATTGGGCTTTCAGTCTCGCAGAACCATGCAGGCAGCACAGGAATTATATGAAGGTGTCGATGTAGAAGACTTTGGAACAATGGGTTTGATTACCTATATGAGAACCGACTCTTTGAGAATTTCTGAGGAAGCAAAAGCAGCGGCAAAGGATTATATTGTCAACACTTATGGAGAAAAATATCTTCCAGATAGCCCTAGGGTATATAAGACAAAATCCAATGCACAAGATGGACATGAGGCAATTCGCCCAACAACACCATCCATTACGCCTGCAATGGCAAAATCCAGTTTGACAAATGATCAATATAAAATTTATAAACTCATTTGGGAACGCTTTATTGCTAGTCAAATGGCAAATTGTTTATTGGATACTGTACAGGTGACAATTGATGCGGCTGGATATACCTTTAAAGCCTCAGGATTTTCTGTTAGATTTGATGGCTATACGATGTTATATGAAGAAAGCAAAGATGAAGAACGTCAAAAGTCTGGAATGTTACCTGTATTGGAAGAACAAGAGAAACTGCACTTAAATAAGGTAAGTGGAGAACAACATTTTACACAGCCACCACCAAGATTTACAGAGGCTTCTTTGATTAAGACATTAGAAGAAAATGGTATTGGGCGTCCTAGTACCTATTCGCCAACCATTACAACTGTTATTTCTAGAAATTATATTGAGCGTGAGGGAAAACAATTGGTTCCTACGGTTTTGGGTGAGGTTACAACACAATTGATTAAAACACATTTTCATAAATTTATTGATGTGGACTTTACTGCCAATATGGAAACAGATTTGGATAAGATTGAAGCGGGAAAAGAAGACTGGAAACAGACGTTAAAACTATTTTATGATGATTTTGCAAAGACATTGGAAGAAGCACAACAGAAAATTGGCGATGACAAAATTGTGCTTCCCGATGAAGTGACCGATGAAGTTTGTGAGCTCTGTGGTAAAAATATGGTGGTAAAAACAGGACGATTTGGTAAATTCTTGGCTTGTCCTGGTTATCCAGATTGCAAAAATACCAAAAAAATTGTAGTTGAAACAGGCGGTTTCTGTCCGCTGTGTGGCGGTAAAATTCTAGAGAAAAAGAGCAAGAAGGGTAAGAAGTTTTATGGGTGTAGCAATTATCCAGAGTGTTCTTTTATGACCTGGGATGCACCAGCAAAAGAGGATTGTCCCAAGTGTGGGAAAAGTTTATTGAAAAAAGCCGGAAAATATGGCAAAATTTATTGTTCTAATGAGCACTGCGATTATCAGATCACACCAGATAAAGAGTCCGATTGATGGGAAAGAAGAAAGGAAATGGATATGGAAGGCAATCAGCAGATAGTTCATGTGATTGGTGCAGGGCTTGCAGGATGTGAGGCGGCATGGCAGCTTGCCAGTCAGGGTATATCGGTTAAGTTGTATGAGATGAAACCAAAAAAATATACACCAGCACATTCCTATTCGGGATTTGCAGAGTTGGTCTGTTCCAACTCACTCAAAGCATCCAGATTGGATTCAGCTGCAGGACTACTCAAAGCAGAGATGAAGTTGTTGGGTTCGATTGTAATGGAGAGTGCTTTACAAAATAGCGTTCCTGCTGGCGGTGCTTTGGCAGTGGATAGAGTAAAGTTTTCAGATGATATTACAAAGCAAATTCAGGAACATCCAAATATTCAGGTGATAGCAGAAGAAGTGACTCAGATTCCAGATGGTTGGGTTGTGATTGCCTCTGGACCTTTGACCTCTGACTCGCTTGCGCAGCAGATTCAGACCTTGGTACAAACAGAGCAGCTTAGCTTTTTTGATGCTGCAGCTCCGATTGTTTCTGCTGATAGTATTGATCGTTCCATTGTTTTTGAGGCATCTCGTTATGGAAAAGGAGATAGTGATGATTATCTCAATTGTCCCATGAATCAAGAAGAGTATGAACGCTTTTATCAAGAACTAATTTTGGCAGAGTCGGCGCCGCTCAAGGAGATCGACAAGCGGGATTTTAAAGTATATGAGGGTTGTATGCCAGTGGAGGTTATGGCAAAGCGGGGCATTGACACATTGAGATTTGGACCACTAAAGCCGGTCGGTCTGACCGACCCTAGAACTGGTCGTTTTCCTTGGGCAGTGGTTCAACTTCGCAAAGAAAATCGAGAGGCAACGATGTATAATTTAGTGGGATTTCAAACCAATTTAAAATGGGGTGAACAAAAGCGGATATTTTCACTGATTCCCGGCTTGGAACATGCTGAATTTTATCGTTATGGTGTTATGCACCGCAATACCTTTTTAAATAGTCCCAAATTGTTGGATCATCATTTTTGTCTTAAAAGTAAACCAACTGTGTTTTTTGCAGGGCAAATTACAGGTGTAGAGGGCTATATAGAATCCGCTGCCAGTGGTATTTATGTGGGTTTGAATCTCGCTAGGAAGTTACAGGGAAAGTCTATGATTGATTTGCCAAAAGAAACCATGTTGGGAGCATTGAGCAATTATATCAGTGATGAAACAGTTGTTGATTTCCAGCCAATGGGCAGCAATATGGGTATCTTGCCCAGTCTGCTAGAGCGAGTAAAAAATAAAAAATTGCGTTATCAGATGATTGCGCAACGAGGAATACAGGCATTGCAGGATTGTTTACAACACAATGGCATTCATTTTATACCATATGAGGAGGTGGGTCAATGAAAATTGTAGTAGATGGTTTTGGAGGGGATAATGCCCCTCTATCAGTCATAGAAGGAAGTGCGCTAGCAGTACAGGAATTGGGCGTAGATATTGTGATAACTGGAGAAGAAAAGGTTATCCGTCAGGTAGCTGAGCAGCATCATATCAGTTTAAACAAAATAGAAATTGTCAATACAACCGATGTAATTGCAGTATGTGACGATCCTACCAGCATTATGAAGGAACATGCGCAATCTTCTATGGCGGTGGGAATGAAATTGTTGGCAGATGGTCAGGCAGATGCGTTTGTCAGTGCTGGAAGTACTGGAGCATTGGTAGTGGGTGCAACCATGATAGTCAAGCGTATTAAAGGCATTAAGCGTCCGACGATTGCGACGATCATTCCCTGTCAAAACGGTTGTTTTATGTTGGCGGATGCAGGGGCAAATTTAGATTGCCGACCTGAAATGCTCTTGCAGTTTGGATTGATGGGTTCCATTTATATGGAACAAATTATCAACATCAGTCGCCCTCGTGTGACTTTGGTCAATGTCGGTGCAGAAGAAACCAAAGGAAGAGAATTGCAGCTAGAGACTTATCGGTTATTCCAAAAATCTGCTTTGAATTTTATGGGAAATATAGAGGCGCGCGAAATTCCATTGGGCGGTGCTGATGTAGTGGTAGCAGATGGATTTACTGGAAATGTCATTTTAAAATTGACCGAAGGATTGGCAAAGTTTGTAATGGGCGGTCTAAAGGAAATGTTTTTGGGAAGCGTCAAGGGAAAAATTGCAGCCTCTTTGCTGATGAAAGACATGAAACAATTTAAGAAAAAGATGGATTATAAGGAATATGGAGGTGCTCCGCTATTAGGAGCTGCAAAACCAGTGATAAAAGCGCATGGAAGCTCTGATGCCTATGCCTATAAAAATGCAATCCGTCAGGCAAAGGCATTTGTAGAAAAAGATGTAATTGGTACAATTGAACAAGCAATTCAAAAGTCAAAGGAGGCGTAAGTGTTGGTTGAGTTTGAAAAACGAATACGATATCATTATTACAATAAAAGTTTGATGGAAGAGGCTTTGACCCATTCTTCCTATGCCAATGAGGGAAAAAAACATATTAAAAACAATCAGCGTTTGGAATTTTTAGGGGACTCGGTTCTTTCTATCATTGTGGCACAATATCTATTTGAACACTACACTTATCTACCAGAGGGAGAATTGACAAAATTGCGTGCTTTTTTGGTGTGTGAAAAGAGTTTACATCAATTTGCTTTGCGCATTCATTTAGGGGATTACCTTGTATTGGGTAAAGGAGAAGAAAATACTGGTGGAAGAAAGCGACCATCTATCTTGGCAGATGCTTTTGAAGCAGTAATTGGTTCCATTTATTTGGATAGTGGATTAGAAGCAGCAAGGACATTTGTATTGCGCTTTATTCCTGAGGAATTGGATGTTGAAAAAGTAACCTATGTCAGCGATTATAAAACAGCGCTTCAAGAGATTATTCAAAAAAATCGGGAAGAAAAAATTGAGTATGTCATTGTAGCTGAAAAAGGTCCAGATCACAACAAGACATTTACTGTAGAGGTGCATTTGAATTCCAACGTAATTGGCACTGGAGAGGGCAGAAGCAAAAAACAAGCGGAGCAGGTGGCAGCCAAAGAAGCGCTGTCTTTGATGGGTTATGAAACATAGTAATATTTCCATTTTTATTCCGCATTTGGGCTGTCCCAATCAGTGTAGCTTTTGCAATCAGCAGACTATCACCGGTCAGCAGGATACGCCTACGGTAAAGCAAGTAGAACAGCTGTTGCAAAGGGCAATTTTGTTGTTAAAGCGTCCACCAGAAGAAACAGAAATCGCCTTTTTTGGTGGGAGCTTTACAGCAATCGATTACAACTATATGTGTGAACTATTAGAACTTGCACAGAGTTGTGTAGAACAGTATCATTTAAAGGGAATTCGCATCTCAACCCGCCCAGATTATATAGATAAAAAGGTATTATCCTGCTTAAAAAGATATGGTGTTACTAGCATTGAATTGGGCGCACAGAGTATGGACAATCGGGTTTTATCGGCAAACCATCGGGGACATACCAAAGAACAAGTGATTGCTGCCTGTGGGCAGATTCGCAGTGATGGGTTTGAATTGGGCTTACAGATGATGGTTGGTTTATACCAGGATACACCAGAAATCAGTTTGCAAACTGCAAGAGAAATATTGCGTCTTCAACCGGATACAGTGCGGATTTATCCGACGGTTGTCTTAGAGAATACCTGCCTTGCAAAGTGGTATCAACAGGGAATTTATCATCCAATGTCATTGGAAACTGCGGTGGAGATTTGCGCCCAAATGCTTTGGATGTTTTATCAAGCTGGTATTTCAGTCATCAAATGTGGGCTACATGCTTCAGAGGATATAACCAGTCAGATGGTGGCGGGAATTTATCATCCCGCTTTTCGGGAGTTATGTGAATCTTATCTGTATTTGATGTTGGCAAAAAAGCAGTTGTCTATGTTGTCTGTAAAAGGACCAGTGACATTGTTTGTAAATCCTACCGCCATCTCTAAAATGATAGGGCAAAAGCGTAGCAATTTAAAGGCATTGGAGGCAATGCTAAACTATCCCATTACAGTAAGAGAAAAATCATCTCTTTCTCTTTATGAAATAAGTATATCATAAAACACTAGAAAGGAGGATTTTGTTGGTATTAAAATCACTGGAGATACAGGGATTTAAGTCATTTCCAGATAAAACAAAGATTCAATTTGGTCGAGGTTTGACTGCTGTAGTAGGACCAAATGGAAGCGGGAAGAGCAACATCAGTGATTCTGTGCGCTGGGTCATGGGAGAACAGTCCAGTAAGAATTTGCGCGGAGCAAAGATGGAGGACGTTATTTTTACTGGAACAAAATCTCGAAGATCACAGGGCTTTGCAGAGGTATCATTGGTGATAGATAATTCTGACAAAACCCTGCCGATTGAAGAAGATGAGGTTATCATTACCCGAAAATATTACCGTTCAGGAGAGAGCGAGTATTCCATTAATCGCGTATCAGTGCGTTTGAAAGATATTCATGAATTATTTATGGACACTGGTTTGGGTAAAGATGGATATGCTTTGGTTGGACAGGGCAGAATTGCTGAGATAGTGCAGTCAAAAAGCGATGAACGCCGACAGATTTTTGAAGAAGCTGCTGGAATTGCAAAGTATCGATATCGCAAGAATGAAGCAGAAAAAAAGCTACATTTTGCAGAGGAAAATTTGGTGCGATTAAAGGATATTTTACAAGAGTTGGAGGGCAGAGTAACTCCACTAAAACAACAGGCTCAAAAGGCAAAGCAGTTTTTGGAACTTGCGCAGAGACAAAAGACGTTGGAAATTTCTATCTGGATAGATACTTTAAATCAATCAAATTTGTCTTTGAAAAATCAAACGGATATCATTTTAAAAAAAGATATGCAGCGACAGCAGTTGGAAGAGGAAATTGACGATTTAGAAGTTCAGATACAAACGATTTATTCTAAGATGCAACAGTGTTTGATTGATATTGATCATTTGCGCAAACAAAAGGATGAATCAGAAAAACAGTCTGCCAATTTGCAGTCTATCATTGCAGTTTATGAAAATGATATTCAACATAATCAGGAAAATCAACACAGAATTTATCAGGAAATACAAAATTCCCAACAGACAGAGCAACAACTTTTGCAAACCATTCAACAAAATCAGACATTATATCAGCAATCAACACAACAATTGGATACACTGATACAGGAAATTGATAATCTAGAGAAAAATCTTGCAACATTATCTCAAAAAAATGAAGCAATCGCCAATGAATATACACAACTCAATCAAGAAATTAATCATCTATTGATGCAGCAATCAGAGACGAAATTGAGATTGGTTCAGTTGACTGCACAAAATCAAGAGGAAAGTGAACGATTTGTAAATAATCAGCAGGTATTGAAACAAAAGGATGAGGATATTCGTCTATATCAAGAGGAATTAACGTCGGTTGAGGAGACTTATCAACAATTAGAACAAAGACAATCTTCTTTAAGCAATATGATAGCTGGATATGAAAAAAAATTGGACCATCAAAGACAACTGCAAAAACAACAGGAAAAGACATTATACCAAATACAGACAGACCAGTTAAAAAAGCAACAACAGGCAAAATTATTGATGGATTTGGAACAACACATGGAGGGCTTTGCCCATAGCGTAAAAGCGGTTTTGACAGCACAAAAGCGGGGGATTTTAAAGGGAATTCTCGGAACCATATCTCAACTGATAGAGGTATCAGAAGTCTATTCCAGTGCAGTAGAAGCTGCTTTGGGAGGAAGTTTGCAACATATTGTAACAGAAGATGAACAGGCTGCCAAAAGTGCAATTTACCATTTGAAACGAGAACATGCAGGACGTGCCACTTTTTTGCCTATGACCTCCATTCGTGGAAACCGACTTGATACGGTTCAAATAACATCTTCAGAGGGCTTTTGTGCACTTGCTTGTGATGTGGTATCCTATCAGCCAGAATATGAAGATATTGTACTTTCTCTATTGGGAAAGATTGTGATTGTAAGCGACTTGGATTGTGCTATTTTGATGGCAAAACAGCAAAAACATCGCTTTAAAATTGTAACACTGGACGGACAGATACTCCATGCTGGTGGTTCTATGTCAGGTGGTTCCAAAAATAAAACACAGGGATTTTTAAGCCGAAAGGCGGAAATTGCTCTATTGGAAAAACAGGTCTTAGAATGTACAAAACAACAGCAATATCAGCAAAAACAACTTGATGAAACCCACGAGCAAATGGCACAATTTCGGCAGCAGATAACGCGAATTAGTCGGGAAATGTCGACGGTCAATGAGGACAGAATTCGTTGTGAGGGAGAACAAAAGCGTTTGACACAATTGATTGAGCAGGAAGGTCGATTATTGATTCAGATGAAACAAGAACTACATGATTATCAAAAGAAGTTGGATAGTCGCCAAAATCAATCAGTGGATTTAAAAGAGCAGATAGAAACCATAGAAGAACAATTGAGTCAAAAGCGGACAAAATTATCCTTTATACAGACAAGTCAAGAACAACATCAAAAACAATATCAACAACTTTTTGATGAACTTTCTGAGGTTCGCTATCAAAAATTGGAATTGCAAAAGGACGCTGAAGTGTTGCAAAATCGCATTTTGGAACTACAAAATCGCGGTACTGCCTCAAAAGAACAGTTGTTATGCCTACATCAAACACAAACGGATTTAGAACAACAACAGATTCAGATACAAGAAAAAATTTCCACTAGCCGAGAGAAAATTGATGCTATCAAAGAAAATTCTATTTTCATAGAACAACAGGTTGAAAAAAGAGTAGCCCAAAGAAATTCTCTTGAGAGCGAAGCGACTTTGTTGCGCCAAAAAGAAAGACAAGTTTCCATTGAAAAAGAACGTGTTGTCCAAGAGTTGGCTAGGGTACAAGAACGCAAGCAAGCAATACAAAGGGATTATGACAATATCATCAATGAACTTTGGCAAGAATATCAGTTGACCCGCGGCGAAGCGCAACGGATTGCAATAGAATTGGAGGATATCGGTCGTTCCAATCAGGAGTTGAGAAGTCTAAAGATCAAGATAAAGAATTTGGGCAATGTCAATGTTGGAGCAATTGAAGAATATAAGGAAATATCTGAGCGTTATACATTTTTAAATAGACAACTTTCTGATATAGAGCATTCTAAATCCGAATTAACGCGGATGATTCAGGATTTAACCAAAAAGATGCAGGAGATTTTTTCTGAGAATTTTAAATTGATCAATGCGCATTTTCAAGCCATTTTTGTGGAATTATTTGGCGGTGGACGCGCTGAGTTAAGATTGACCGAACCAGAACAGATTTTAAGTTGTGGCATTGAAATTTTTGTAGAACCTCCAGGCAAAATTATTAAAAATTTGAGTTTATTATCTGGTGGTGAGCAGGCTTTTGTAGCGATTGCGATTTATTTTGCCATCTTAAAAGTAAGACCAGCACCATTTTGTATTTTAGATGAAATTGAAGCGGCTTTGGATGATGTAAATGTTACAAAATATGCGAAATATTTGCGCCTTATCAGTGACAAGACGCAGTTTATTATGATTACTCACCGTCGTGGTACCATGGAAGAAGCGGATGTATTATATGGTGTTACCATGCAAGAAGAAGGCGTTTCCAAATTGTTGCAATTAAAGGTCAGTGAAGTAGAACGAGAATTGGGCAATCAAATGCAGTTGGATTAAGAAAAGGAGATAACGATGGGACTTTTTGATAAGATAAAATCTGGACTAAAAAAGACAAAAGATACAATGGTAAAGCGTGTAGAGACCCTGATACATTCTTTTACAAAAATTGATGAAACCTTTTTTGAGGAGTTAGAAGAAACTTTAATTATATCTGATGTAGGAGTGATGACTTCTGAAAAGATTTGTGACCGTCTGCGAGAAAAGGTAAAGGAAGTCGGTGCAACGGATCCAAATCAAATCAAAGGTATGATAAAAGAAATTATTGTTGAGATGTTAAGTGGTGGAGAAGAACTTCATATTGATACAAAGCCTTCTATGATTTTGGTGATTGGTGTCAATGGTGTTGGCAAGACCACCACAATCGGAAAGTTGGCAGCGAATCTAAAATCGCAGGGAAAACGCGTGATTTTGGGTGCTGCGGATACCTTTCGTGCGGCGGCAATTGAACAACTTGAGATTTGGAGCGAGCGTGCTCAGGTGGATTTGATTAAGCACAAAGAGGGAGCGGATCCAGCGGCAGTGGTATTTGATAGCATTCGTGCTGGAAAGTCTAGAAGTGCCGATGTCATTATCTGTGATACAGCAGGTCGTTTGCACAATAAGAAAAATTTGATGGATGAGCTTTCCAAAATTTCTCGTGTGATTGAACGAGAAATGGAGGGCTGTGACAAAGAGGTATTGTTGGTGTTAGACGCCACCACCGGACAAAATGCTGTAAACCAAGCAAAGCAGTTTAAAGAAGCAGCAGGGATTACAGGGATTGTACTGACCAAGTTAGATGGCACTGCAAGAGGTGGTATTGTCATTGCAATTAAGGATGAATTGGGTTTACCTGTAAAATATATTGGTGTGGGAGAACAATTGGACGACCTACAGCCATTTAATCCAACTGACTTTGCAGACGCTTTATTTGATTAGGAGGTCTCTCTTACCTTTTGTGTTGCCGGCTCATAACTCTGGCAATTTTACGGATTGCCGATTGAAGTTCTAAATGAGCCATGATATAGTTTCATTAAGATTTTCAGCGGAGGGAGGTAGGAAAATGCTTGAAAAAACATATATAACACTATTAGGTACGATTCATTATTGGATTCATATGATTGATACTGATATTGCAACATTGGTGTTTTTGCCAGGGTTGACAGCAGACCATCGATTATTTGAAAAACAAATAGAATATTTCCAAGGTAAATACAACGTTTTTGTTTGGGACGCGCCTGCTCACGCAGCTTCGTGGCCATTTCAGTTTGACTTTGATCTTTTTGATAAGGTAAAGTGGTTAAATGGAATTTTTAAACAGGAAAACATAACAAGACCTGTTATTGTAGGGCAATCCATGGGCGGTTATGTCGGGCAGACCTACGCCGAATTATATCCTGAGAATCTAAAAGGATTTGTTTCTATTGATTCGGCTCCATTGCAGAGAAAGTATGTAACCGGAATGGAACTTTGGTTATTAAAGCGAATGGAACCTGTTTACTTTTATTATCCCTGGAAATCCCTGTTAAAGTCTGGGACAAACGGAGTTGCGGTGTCAGAATACGGAAGAAAGCTAATGTATGAAATCATGATGGTATATGATGGAGACAAAAAGAGATATTCCCAGATAGCGGGTCATGGGTTCAAAATTCTTGCAAATGCCATGGAGGCGAATTTGCCGTATGAAATCAAATGTCCTGCATTGCTGATCTGTGGGGAACAGGATCACGCCGGTTCATGTATTCGGTATAATAAGGCATGGCACAAAAATACAGGTATTCCACTGGAATGGATTAAGGGCGCCGGACACAATTCAAACACCGATAAGCCGGAAATCGTTAATCGGCTAATTGAAAGAGTAGTCAAGCAAATACAATAACAGACGGTCAAATTTATATCTGTTGTATAGAGAATCGTTTATTTTGGCACTTCGACGAAGGCTTTTGAAAATCAATCATTAGCAACACAAAAGGTAAAAGGGATATTAGGAGGAATTTTCAGTGAAAGTTGTGATTGCCACAAAAAATCAACATAAATTGACAGAATTTAAACGCATTTTAGAACCATTGGGCTATGAGGTGCTTTCTGTGCAGGATGTTCAGGTTGATATTGATGTAGAAGAGACTGGACATACCTTTGAAGAGAATTCTATGTTAAAAGCGCAAGCAATCTATCAGGCAACTGGTCTTTGTACCATTGCAGATGATTCTGGCTTGTTGGTGGATTATTTGAATGGAGAACCGGGCGTGTATTCTGCCCGTTATGGCGGTGAGGGGCTTACCGACCAAGACCGCTGTCAGTTGGTATTGCAAAAATTGCAAAATGTTCCCAAAACACAGAGAACTGCTCGATTTGTCTGTGCAATTTCACTGATATTTAGCCAAGAGGATAAACGCGTTTATCGGGGAGAATGTGAAGGATGGATTGGATTGGAACCATTGGGCAACAATGGATTTGGTTATGACCCTATTTTTATGGTTGATGAGCAAAAGAGCTTTGCAGTGATAGATGGAATACAAAAGGATATGATGAGCCATCGTGGAAAAGCGCTAAAACGGATGGAAGCAGATTTAAAGGCGCAGTAAGAGAAAAAATGGAGGATGAAGATGTTAAATAGTAAGCAAAGGGCATTTTTAAGAGGAAAGGCAAATCAAATGGAAACCATTTTACAGGTTGGAAAAAATGGGATTGGTGATATGTTGATACAACAGGTAGATGACGCCTTAACAGCAAGAGAGTTGATAAAACTGCGCGTGTTGGAAACGGCACTATTGAGTGCAAGAGAAGCCGCTGAGGAATTGGCACAAAAGACGCAGTCAGATGTTGTACAGGTCATTGGAACACGCTTTATCCTGTTTCGCAGAAATACCAAAAAGCCCATTTATGAGTTTGAAGAATCATGAAAAGGGTTGCTATTTTTGGAGGGACCTTTAATCCCATTCATTTAGGACATATCAACTTGTGTCAAGAATGTGGAAAGCATATTTATCTGGATAAAGTGATATTGATACCGACCAATATTCCCCCACATAAAGAAACCAACCAGTTGGCAGATGATTATCATCGTTTACAAATGTGTCAATTGGCAGTACAGGGGGATTGTTGGTTTGAGGTAAGTGATTTGGAAATAAAGCGCAAAGGCGTGAGTTATACCATTCACACCATTGAGAAACTCAAGCAACAACATTCTGATTGGAAGCTTTATTTTTTAATTGGGAGCGATATGTTGTTTATGTTTCACAAGTGGTATCAGTATCAGAAAATTTTAGAGCAGGTGGATTTGATTGTAGGGGCAAGAGAACCCAAGGAATATGAGCGAATGGTGGCGTATACACAAAAGATACTAAAAAATCATCAAAATATACATATCATACATATTCAGCCATTTCCAGTTTCTTCCACGCAAATTCGACAATTGATACAGCAAAATCAACCTGTTAAAAAATATTTGCCTTCAAATGTATTTGATTATATTCAACAACATCATCTTTATCAGGTGACAAAGGAGATGAAATAATGATACCGCTAAAAGAATTAGAGGAATTGGCAAAAAAAAGTGTTTCTAAAAAGCGTTTTAAACATATTATAAATGTTTGTGAACAAGCGGAAAGTTTAGGAAAACATTATCATGAGGATATCTATCAATGTCGATTGGCAGCTTTGTTACATGATATGACAAAAGAGTTAAAATTTGAAAGTCAGTTGCAAATGATCTTGAAATCTGATATAATGGCCAGTGATATCATCTTGAAAAGTACACCGTTATATCATGCAGTGACCGGTTATATCTATGCAAAAGATGAATTGGGCATTACAGATATCAATGTTTTAAATGCAGTTCGCTATCATACAACAGGCAGAGCAGGAATGTCGAAGCTGGAAAAGATTATTTATATTGCGGATGCGATTTCTATGGATAGAAAATACAAAGAAGTAGCTCGATTTCGGGAATTATCTTTTGTGGATTTGGATATCTGTTTGTTGGAAATAATTCGGCACACAATTCGTTATTTGGTCAAGGACAACTGTTTGATACCAGCTGATACACTGAATTGTTATAATGAATTGATAGTTAATTTGGGAGAGATACGATGTTAAAACCTAGCAAAGTAAACTCAAATAAGGTGATTAAAATCGCATTGATTGTAGTGATGGTTATCGTTGTAATCGTTGTGACTGGATATCTTATAATGCGCTATTATGTGATGAATCAACGCATTTTAGAAGACCCAACCATGGACGAAGTATCTGTTGTCAGTGAATATAATACGCCTTTACAAATTCAGGATAAGACATCTACATTTTTAGTTTTGGGTATTTCTAATGATGATGATGAACGTCCAGATGACAATTTAACCGATACCATGATGCTTGTGACACTGGATATTTTAAACAATAAAGTGAGTGTTTTGCAAATTCCACGAGATACCTTTATTGGCAATGAAACAGCAAGTGGAAAAATCAATGCAATTTATGGACAAGACAAAAACTATTGGGATTATCATGGAATTTACGGACTGAAAAAAATGTTAAATGAAACACTGCAAATCAATATTGATCATTATGCGACCATTCAAATGGATGGGTTTCGAGAGATTATAGATGCCATTGGCGGTGTGACCATGGATGTTCCAGTTGATATTGAGTTAAATGGGACAGAAGTGTCCAAAGGAATGCACACTTTAAATGGGGAAGAAGCCATTGCAGTTGTAAGGGCGAGATACTCTTATGAAAATGGAGACGATTTGACCCGTTTGAAAACACAAAGGCTTTTTTTGTCGGGTTTGATGGAACGTTGTAAATCCTTTACCGTATCAGACATGGCAAATTTACTGCCCAATCTGATGAGTGATGTGACAACAGACTTGACAATCAATGAGGCATTAGAATATTATAAGTGGGCAAAGCAACTGCAAACAGAAGATATTTATGTAGAGGTTTTGCCAGGAGAGGGACTGGAGTATTATTTTAAGGACAAGCAGGGAAATCAACATACTGTATATGGATTATATCCAGAGGCAACAGCACAGTTACTCAATGAACATTTTAGACCTTATTCAGAAGCAGTAACTGCACAGCAACTGAATATTGTACAAACTCCAGCTGTAGAAAGAGAACAAGAAAAACAGAGAAATAACGAACAGGAAAGTAATCAAGAAGAGGATATGTCCTCGCAGACAGAATTCAATGGAATACAATAGTCTAAGAGAGGATTAGTTCTTATGGCAACTGTAAGAAGAAAACGAAAAGCAAAATTGACTTGGCAGGGAAAATTAGTGGTGGGATTTAGCGTATTTTTAATTGTGCTGTCGGTTTTGACAGTCATTGTAATATTGGCGCTGAATTCTAAAATTTTGCAAGATGGCAATGGGATTGGAAATCAATATGCTACACCAAGTAGTATTAAAGATAAGGTGACTACCTTTTTGATTGTTGGCATTGCAGATGATGAAAATGAGCGGGAAAGTACAAAATTGACCGACACCATTATGTTGGCAACGATTGATTTTCCAAATAAAAGAGCAAGTGTATTGCAAATACCACGAGATACTTATGTAGGAGATACAACACCTACTGGAAAAATTAATGCAATTTATAATCGAACTGAAAAATGGGAGTATCACGGTTTAGATGGACTCACCCGTATGATACATGAAATGTTTCAAATTAATATTGACCACTATGTAACACTGAAAATGGATGGTTTTGAAAATATCATTGACAGCATTGGCGGCGTTCCAATGAATGTGCCAGTCGATATGGAACTAAATGGAACAATGGTCAGAGCAGGACAACAAACATTAAATGGGGAACAAGCCATTGCAGTAGTGCGTACTAGAAATGTTTATCAAAATGGAGATTTGGGAAGAATTGAAACACAAAGGGCATTTCTATCAGCCTTTGCCAGCAAGTGCTTGAGTTTAAGTAGTTCTGAGATGATAAAATTAATTCCAAAATGTTTTGGTTCGGTCAATACAGATTTAACTGCAATGGATGCCATTGAGTATTATAAAGCGGTAAATGGAATGGAGATGAGCAATATTACTATGATGTCTGTTCCAGGGATAGGGTCAAACAACGGTGATCAGTCTGTATTTTCAGTTTATCCAAGACAGACAGCGGAAATTTTAAACCAGCATTTTAGACCCTATTCCAATCCAGTTCCATTTGAACAACTGCGAATTAGAACGGTTGTAAAAGAACCATAAAACACACAAGAGGATTAGATAGATCCCAACTGAAAATAAGGAAAAACAGATTGTTGTGCACGAAAAATAATAGTCAAAGTTATGATAAAAACAAAATAATTGAAAACAGCAACTAAAACGACAATTAGAAAAGAGGTTTATAATGACTTCCTATGAATTAACAAAGCAAGTGGTAACAATATTAGATCAGAAAAAAGCAGATAATATTGAAGTGCTAAAGGTAGAGGATTTGACAATTGTGGCTGATTATTTTATCATTGCCTCTACAAACAATTCCACACATGTAAAATCTTTGGTAGATGAAGTGGAGTATCAATTAAAGCAAAAGGGAACAGCTCCATTGAGAGTAGAAGGCTATCAATATGCAAATTGGGTGATTTTGGATTATGGGGACGTTATGGTACATGTTTTTCATGAAGAAACTCGTAATTATTATCATTTGGATAGATTGTGGTCTGATGCACAAAATATTGATGTGAATTCTTTAATAGAAGGATAAATAAAAGGCTGTTTCTCTCGCTGACAATCTGGGGAAACAGTCTTTTTTCATACAATCAAAGAAGTATCTGATAAAAATTTTGGTATTGGGAGTAAAACGATTGATATAGTTAAAGCAGAATATATGTGGACACATAAATAAATTTAGTTATGCCAATGCCATAGGAGAAAAAGTTATGATTTCTTTTTATATAATCCGACATGGTGAGACTTTACTGAATAGTTTGAATAGAGCGCAAGGCTGGAGTGATTCACCGCTTACCGATAATGGGAAAAGGACTGCAAGAGAATTGGGCATTAAACTCAAAGATATTACTTTTAGTGCAGCATACACAAGTGATATGTTAAGAGCTGAGCAAACAGCAAAATTGATTTTATCAACAAGTGAAAATCGTGATATTATTCCGCAAAAAGATGTGCGCCTACGTGAATGGTGTTTGGGTTCTATGGACGCTGAACACAATTCGATTTTTATTGAAGCGGTATCTAATTGGTTGGGTGGCGTTACATCATTTGCAGAATTAAACAAACGACTTCCAGACGTTGCTATGGCAATCTATGAACATGATACAACAGGTATGGCAGAACCTTTTGCAGATATTTCAAATCGCCTAACGAACGCACTTGTTGACATAGCTCATAATAAATCATTAAACTCAAATAGCAATATATTGGTGATAACACATGCCTTTGCAATTAAAACTTTATTTTATCTATTTGCACCTGAAAAATTGTGTACCGTGTATAAGTTAAAAAATGTTGCTATTTCAAAATTTCTATATGATGGAAAATCATTTATTTTTGAGAAATCAGATCATTCAAATTGGGCAAATAATACTTAAATCTACCACACAACGGCAAAAGAAAAAAGCTATCGAATAACGGAGATATTTTCACCCGCCTATTCTTACCTAGCAGTTTTTGAGAGATCAAAGCCACCGTTTTTTATCTTCTCAAGGAATGACGCGGTTTTGCGGTTAAAAGTAGCGACTAAAGGAGATAGCCTCCATGAAGTATATATCATATTGTGGGAAAAGAGATAACTGCAAAGCTGCTTGCCCAAACTCTGCGGAGCTTGCCAGAAGAAAACCGCGAAACTATCCTGCTGTATGATTTCTTTGATATGAGCAAAACCGGAATTTCAAGGTTCTGTAACATTCTAAGGCAACAGTGAAGTATCGCCATAACAGCTCTTTTGAACGAATAACCAATGATTATCAAACAGTTTATAACAGATAAATGTTTGAAAATACTTGCGAAATCTAAAAAAATTTGGTAAACTTAAAAGTAAACTTGTCAGATAGTGAAATAAAGTAGGAGTGATAATAGTGAATTACGATTTTTCCGCCATTGAAAAAAAGTGGCAGGATATTTGGGATAAAGAGCATACATTTGCTGCTCAAAATGATTATAGCAAACCAAAATATTATGCGTTGGTTGAATTTCCATACCCATCTGGACAGGGTTTGCATGTAGGACATCCCCGTCCTTATACCGCATTGGATATTGTGGCAAGAAAAAAACGTCTAGAAGGTTATAATGTATTGTATCCAATGGGTTGGGATGCCTTTGGACTGCCAACAGAAAATTTTGCCATGAAAAACCACATTCATCCAGAGATTGTAACAAGAAATAATGTTGTGCGCTTTAAACAGCAATTGAAATCCTTGGGATTGTCCTTTGATTGGGATAGAGAAGTCAATACCACCGACCCCAATTACTATCGATGGACACAGTGGATTTTTTTACAACTGTTTCATAAAGGACTGGCATATAAAAGTGAGATGCCAGTAAACTGGTGTACCTCCTGTAAATGTGTATTGGCAAATGAAGAAGTTGTCAATGGTGTTTGTGAACGCTGTGGCAGTGAAGTGATCCGCAAAGTAAAAAGTCAATGGATGCTAAAAATTACAGAGTATGCCCAGAAATTATTGGACGATTTGGATTTACCAGACTTAAATTATATTGATCGTGTAAAGACTTCACAGAAAAACTGGATTGGTCGTTCTACTGGTGCTGAAGTGAATTTCACCACGACCAAGGGAAATATATTAAAGATTTATACCACCCGTCCAGATACCTTATTTGGTGCAACCTATATGGTAATGTCCCCAGAACATCCATTGATTACACAGTGGAAAGATTCGATTGAAAATATGGAAGAAATCAAAGCCTATCAAATAGAAGCTGCGAAAAAATCAGACTTTGAACGTACGGAATTGGTGAAAGACAAGACAGGTGTTGAAATTAAAGGTGTTCGAGGAATCAACCCAGTTAATGATCAAGAAATCCCTATCTTTCTTTCTGATTATGTTTTAATGGGATATGGTACAGGTGCGATTATGGCGGTACCTGCTCACGATACGCGTGACTATGAATTTGCAAAGGCATTTGATTTGCCAATTGTAGAAGTGGTTGCTGGAGGCGATATTCAGACACAGGCTTTTACAGATTGTGCAACTGGCACGATGGTAAACTCTGGATTTTTAAATGGTCTGAGTGTAGAAGAAGCAAAAGCAAAGATGATAGAATGGTTAAAAGAACATCAAAAAGGCGAGCCAAAGGTAAACTTTAAACTGCGCGATTGGGTGTTTTCTAGACAACGTTATTGGGGAGAACCCATTCCGATTGTACATTGCCCAACCTGTGGTTATGTTCCATTACCAGAAAGTGAATTGCCGCTGACTTTACCAGAACTAGAATCCTTTGAACCAACAGATGACGGTCAGTCTCCACTTGCAAAATTGGACAGTTTTGTAAAGACAACCTGTCCACACTGTGGAGGACCAGCAGAGCGTGAAACAGATACTATGCCACAATGGGCAGGTTCTTCTTGGTATTTTATGCGCTATTGTGATCCGAATAATCAAGAGGTCTTGGCTTCCAAAGAAGCATTGGATTATTGGCTGCCAGTAGATTGGTATAATGGAGGTATGGAACATACAACCTTACATCTATTATATTCTCGTTTTTGGCATAAGTTTTTATATGATATTGGTGTGGTTTCTTGCCCAGAACCTTATAAAAAACGTACCAGCCATGGCATGATTTTGGGAGAAAACGGCGAGAAAATGAGTAAGTCCCGCGATAATGTCATCAATCCAGATGATATGATTCGCGACTATGGTGCAGATACACTGCGGTTATATGAAATGTTTATCGGCGATTTTGAAAAAGCTGCTCCATGGAGTACACTGAGCTTAAAAGGCTGTAAGAGATTTTTAGACCGTGTTTGGAACTTACAAGAAGTACTGATAGAGGGTGACTGCTATCGAAAAGAATTGGAAACCTCTATTCATAAAACCATTAAAAAAGTTTCTGAAGATATTGAAAATTTAAAATTTAATACAGCCATTGCAGCGATGATGGGATTGTTAAATGAAATTAGCGATTTGGGCTCTATCAATCGGGCTGAATACACTGCATTTTTGATCATGTTAAATCCATTTGCACCACATATCACAGAAGAGATTTATCAAAATTTAGGCAATCAAAAGCCATTGTCTGCGGGCGAGTGGGTAAGTTACGATGAACAAAGGTGTCAAGACAGTGTGATTGAGATGGTTGTTCAGGTCAATGGAAAGATTAAAACAAAACTGAAAGTTTCGGTTGAGATTACAAAAGAACAAGCAATTGCAGCGGCAAAATCAGATGAAAAAGTAATTGCGGCAATCGAAGGAAAAACCATTATAAAAGAAATTTACGTTCCAGGAAAACTGATTAATATTGTAATAAAGTAGGATAAATTTTGCAGAAATGAAAGATTATACTTGACATTGGATAGCCTGTCGTTGTATAATAAAGCTGTTGCAATTTAGTTTGTAAACCTCTGCCACAAGGGCAAAGGGAGGGAATAAAAGTGTCAGAAGTTCGTATTAAAGAAAATGAGTCTTTGGACAGCGCGCTGAGAAGATTTAAGAGATCTTGTGCAAAATCAGGCGTTTTGGCTGAAGTTCGTAAAAGAGAACACTATGAAAAACCTTCTGTTAAACGTAAAAAGAAATCAGAAGCAGCACGCAAACGTAAATTTAGATAATTGAATTTACATGTGTATGAATTATAATGAGAAAGCAGGCAGTTTGCCTGCTTTTTCATTTTATCCCATCAGTTGAAAACAAGTTGTGAAAATGGTAAAATAGAAGGCAATATCCAGTTATATGGATTCAACCATCAAAAAGATAGAAAAAATTCAGAAATGAGGTGAAGTATGTCAGTTTTTACACCGGATTTATGCTTAAATCAGGTTACTGATATCACATTAGAATTATTAAAAAAATATCAAATTAAAGCAATTGTGTTAGATGTGGACAACACATTAACACTTCACAATAGTCAAGAAGTTCGTCAGGAAGTTTTGGACTGGATTGCACAGATGAATCGTGCAAAAATTCCCATGACCATTGTTTCCAATAATTATGAAAAACGTGTAAAGCCATTTGCAGAGCGTTTGGGGTTACAATATGTTTCTTTTGGATGTAAACCCTTGACCAAAGGTTTTACACAAGCTTGCCATCAATTTCAGCTTCCCAAACATCAAATTGCGGTGGTGGGAGACCAAATTTATACCGATATTTTGGGTGGGAATTTAAAGGGAATGTTTACAATCTTAACGGTTCCATTTGAGTTGGAAAATGGATTTTTATTTGCAGTAAAGAGAAGATTAGAAAAGATTCATTTGAAAAAATATCATCGCCGTCAATCATCTAAATGATAGGAGAATCAATTATGGTAAGATTTGGACCGGCGGGAACACCGCTTAGTTTTCATCAAAAGGGATTTCGCACACAACTGCAAATTCCAGAATATTTGAAAGAATTTTCGCTCAATGCATTTGAATATCAATGCGGCAGAGGGGTGCGCATTAGCCAAGAATCTGCGCAAGCATTAAAAGAAGCGGCAAAACCATATAATATACAACTTTCAGTTCATGCACCTTACTATATTTCTCTTTCCAGTACGGATCCCCAAAAGCGTGAAAACAGCATTGACTATATTGAAAAAACAGCCATTGCCGCTGCTGCAATGGGAGCAGAGCGCATTGTGGTGCATTCTGGTTCTTGCGCTTCTATTTCCAGACAAGCTGCATTGGAGCTGGCAAAAGAAACACTAAAAAAAGCACAGCAGAGATTGGATGAAAAACAACTTTCTCAGATTCATATCTGTCCAGAAACGATGGGAAAAGTCAATCAATTGGGAGACTTAAAGGAAGTATTGGAATTGTGTAAAGTAGATGAGCGCTTGATACCCTGTATTGATTTTGGGCATTTGAATGCGCGTTCTTTTGGGGGGATTCAAAGTCAGAGCGATTATATTTCTATCTTAAATGAAATAGAACAGCAATTGGGTGAAGAGCGTTTGCGTTTCTTTCACGCCCATTTTTCCAAAATAGAATATACCAAAACAGGAGGAGAGAAACAACACTTAACTTTTTCAGATACTGTTTATGGACCAGAATTTGAACCTTTGGCAGAATTGATTGCCAAAAGGAAACTAAGCCCCACCTTTATTTGTGAATCTGCGGGAACACAGGCAGAAGATGCACAGTTTATGCGGGAACAATATTTATATTATTGTAGTCAGGAGTAAATGGTATATGGCTATTATGAGGAGTGAAAAGATGTTTGAAATGAAAAAGATAAGGCGAAAGATATTGGTAATTCACGGTCCTAATATCAATTTATTGGGAGAACGTGAAATCAGTATTTATGGAAAGGAAACGTTTGAAAGCGTCAACAATCAAATTATAGAAAAGGCCCAACAAATGAATTTGACCTGTGATGTATATCATTCTAATTTAGAGGGAAATATCATTTCAAAGATTCAAAAGGCAAAGGGAAATTATGATGGTATTGTCATCAATGCAGGCGCATACAGCCATTATAGTTATGCGATTCGAGATGCAATTGCAGCGGTAAAGATTCCAACGATTGAAGTGCATATGTCTAATATTTACAATCGTGAGGAATTTCGTCAAAAATCAGTATTGGCAGCGGTGTGTGCAGGACAGATTGTGGGCTTTGGAAAACACAGTTATTTTTTGGCGATTTATGGATTAAATGAAATCATGTAACCATTGACGGGTTATGGAAAATTTTGTCATAATGCAAAGAAATTATTCTATAAATCTTACAAAAAGTAAAAAGAAATCGATTTGTTTATAAAATTGACTTGAAAATTTTTGTGTTTTAGGATACACTATAAATGTTATTATTAGCATTTGATTATAAATTTGGAGGTATACAGATGGTATCAGCAGGAGATTTTAAAAATGGTGTAACATTTGAAATGGATGGCAATGTTCTTCAGGTCATTGAATTCCAACATGTAAAACCAGGAAAGGGTGCAGCTTTCGTACGCACAAAGACAAAAAATGTAATTACTGGTGCAGTAACAGAAAGAACCTTTAATCCAACCGATAAATTTCCAAAAGCATATATTGAGCGTCGTGATATGCAGTATTTATATGAAGACGGCGGCTTGTATTATTTTATGGACATGGAAAGTTATGAACAAGAACCTATCAGTAAAGAACATTTAGGAGATGCTTTTAAATTTGTATTGGAAAATATGGAATGTAAAGTATTATCCTTTAAAGGAACTGTATTTGGTGTAGAACCACCAAATTTTGTAGAGTTAAAGGTTATCAAAACCGACCCAGGTTTTAAAGGAAATACTGCAACCAATACACTCAAACCAGCAACAGTAGAAACTGGTGCAGAAGTTCGTGTACCTTTGTTCATTGAAGAAGGCGAAATGATTCGTATTGATACAAGAACTGGCGAATATATGGAACGTGCATAATCGCTTTATCAAACAGTTGCAAGCATATTCTTACTTCTAAAGTGGTGAGATGAATTGCATAGTTGTTTTAAAGTTTCTTGATATATGTTATCATATAATCGATATGAAAGCATATCAAGGTGAAGTCTGCGCTGCAGTACTTGACCGTGATTGTCATGCAAGCGTGCATATTGAAAACGAAGGTATGCAATTTGTATGGTGATGGCATAAATTGGGTAAAACCGTGGGACACATGGGGGTTTGCTTGTATATGCTTACAACATTTGTTGTATCGAGCAAGAAGCTCTCACTGTAAAGCGTTGGTGTAGGTGATGAGCATATGTCACCAAAGTTGTTTTAAATTCTGTGTAAAAACAACTTCTAATAATATTTCGAGTCGAACACAGCGGCAGATAGGTGGTTATTATGAGTATTACAGAAAAAGCAGCTTATTTAAAAGGTTTATTAGATGGTTTGGAAATTGATAAGTCTACAAAAGAAGGCAAATTATTAGTTGCTTTGGTAGATGTAATTGATGAGATGACAAAGTCTATTTCTGACCTAGAAGATGTGTGCGATGAGTTGGATGAAGTAGTCGATGTATTGGATGAAGATTTAAATGCATTAGAAGAAGACTTTTACAGTTTTGATGATTGTGACTGCAAAAAAGATGGTTGTCATTGTGAAGATGATGATTGTGACTGTGAAGACCATGATGAGCTTTATGAAGTGACCTGTCCGAATTGTAATGATACAATTTATCTTGATGAAGGCATGTTGGAAGAAGGCTCTATGGATTGTCCAAATTGTGGGCAATTGTTGGAATTTGATTATTCTGATGATGAAGAGGAACAAATACAGGAAACGGAACAACCTTAATCAAATAGAAATAGAGAGCGGAATAGCATCCGCTCTTTTTCTATTGTTTGTTGGCAACAAGTAGTATTTGTTTTACAATCAATACAAAGTATGGTTATGAATTATCTGTTTTGATAATATATAATATTAATGGGGTATGTTGCGATACCATTTGTTGTAAAACAATAAATACAATAGGGGTTGTTTGATGTGACTAAGCAGAAAAAACAAAACTTTTTACAGGGCGCTAGTATTTTGATGGTTTCTATGATAATTGTAAAATTGGTTGGGGCTGTTTTTAAGATTCCATTGGGGAATATTTTACAAGAGACGGGATATGCTTATTTTACAGCTTCCTATAGTCTGTTTACCACCATTTATGCGCTGACAGTGACCGGACTTTCCACTGCAATTGCGCGTATGGTAGCAGCCTGCTCTACAAAAAAGCGTTATCGAGATTGTCGCAATATCTTACATATTTCCATCAAGTTGTTTGTCATTTTGGGAATTGTTGGTACACTCGCAATGATTTTATGTTCGAAATTGTTTGCACATGCCAGTAATGCAGACGATGCTGTTTGGGCAATTATTTTTATGGCTCCAGCAGTATTTTTTAGCTGTATGATGGCAGCATATCGCGGGTATTATGAAGGTCTTAGGAATATGATACCAACTGCTATTTCAGAGATTGTAGAAGTAATTACCAAGATGATAACTGGGCTGTTGTTTGCTTATTTGTTTTTGCTATGGGGAGAACATCAATATGAACAAACGGGGAAGGTATTTGGATTTGCAGTAAAATCCTCAATAGAGGGCAGTCAACCATCTACGACAGATGTGATAGAAGCAATCTTACCATTTGCAGCGGCAGGGGCTATGCTGGGCATTGCGTTGAGTACACTATTTGGTTTTTTGTATTTATATATTGCTTATAAGCGCAGTGGCGATGGATTTACAAAAGTGGATTTGATGAATTCTCCAAAGCCGATTAAAAGTAAGTCAATTATGAATACATTACTAAAAACAGCACTTCCAATTACATTGAGTTCTGTTGTCATTAACTTGACCGGTATGATTGATTTATTTTCTGTTATGAATCGGTTGGAATATGCTTACCAGCAAAATAGCGCTTATTTTATGAACACCTATGGAGATTTTACAAGGGGTAAAGAGATACATACTTATATTTATGGCGGATTTGGTATGGCGGTTACGATTTTTAATTTGGTACCTGCCTTTACTGCATTGTTTGCCAAAAGTGCTCTGCCCAATTTGACAGCGGCATGGGTGCAGTATGATAAAGGTCGTTTGAAAACCAGTATTGAATCTGTACTTCGAATGACTTCTGTGATCGCATTTCCCGCTGGAATTGGTATTTTTGTAATGGCAGATCCCATTTCACTACTTCTTTATGGAGAACGTCCAGGGGTTTTGGTAAGTGTTGCACCTCCTTTGCGACTATTGGGGTTAGCAGCTATTTTTTTGGCATTGGTATCTCCATTGTATTCTATTTTTCAGGCAGTGGGAAGGTTTGATCTGCCTGTAAAATTTATGTTGGTTGGGGCAGTCTTAAAACTAACGATTAATTTTATTTTGGTAGGCATTCCAGAAATTAATATTAAGGGTGCTCCGATTGGAACAGGAATTTGTTACTTTGTAATTATGCTATTGTGCTTGATAACATTAAAAAAGATTACAGATATAAAGTTTTATTTTTTAAAAGTATTTGGTGGAGTTTTTTTGGCGTCTTTGCTTTGTGGAGCAACAGCATTTTTGATAAACCAGTTATCAGATGAGAAAATTGTTACTGTTTGCGCAATTGCAGGCGCTGGCGTTGTATATGTAATAGGTCTGTTGTTATTTCGTGCTTTGCCAGAAAGTGATGTGAGAATGTTGCCCAAAGGTGATAAACTGGCAGCCTTGATGAAAAAACTGCATTTACTAGCGCCATCTGAAGTAGAAACAAAATGATACCTGGCAGATTTGGTATAAACTAGACAGCGCTTGGGCAGTCTAACTATATCATTGTTATCTGTCAATATCATGAGAAAGGTATGATAGAAAATGAATTTTAGCATAAAAGAATGTTATACCATGCAAGACTTTCAAGAAATAATGAAAATTTTAAGAAGTGAAAACGGATGCCCTTGGGATAGAGAACAAAATCATGAATCCATCCGAAATAATTTTTTAGAAGAAACTTATGAAGTATTGGAAGCAATTGATAAACAGGATACCAATTTGTTAAAAGAAGAATTGGGGGACGTTTTGTTACAAGTGGTATTTCATAGTCGTATGGAAGAAGAAGCAGGTAATTTTGGTTTTGATGATGTTGTGACTGGAATTTGTAAAAAATTAATCCATCGCCATCCCCATGTGTTTGGAAACGTACAGGCGGATAATTCTGATACAGTATTAAAAAATTGGGATGCAATTAAAAAGGAAGAAAAATCTCAAAAAAGTGATACAGATACGCTGCGAGCTGTACCAACGATTTTACCAGCATTGATGAGAACAGAAAAAGTACAAAAGCGTGCAAGTCGAGCAGGGGTAGATTATCCGGATAAAATGAGTGCATTTTCTGACTTTTTTGCTCATGTCAAAGAGATGGAAGCTCATGTGGCAGATGGCGATTTCACTAATATTGAAACGAAAATAGGCGATATATTATTCAGTTGTGTAAATATTTCCAGATTTTTTTCAATTGATTCGGAAAAAGTCTTGACAAAAACAACTGAACAGTTTATAAATAGATTTGATAAGGTTGAAAACCTTGCGATAACACGAGGGATAGACCTCAAGTGCGCTGATTTAAAAACCTTGCATGATCTTTGGAATGAAGTTGCCAAAGATTCTGAATAGTAAATAAAAATAATGGAGGTCAATATTATGACAAAGACTGAACTGATTGCAGAAGTTGCAAAAAAATCTGATTTATCTAAAAAAGATTCTGAAAGAGCAGTGCAAGCTGTAATTGAAACAATTTCTGAAGCATTAAAATCTGGAGATAAAGTACAATTGGTAGGCTTTGGTACTTTTGAAGTGCGCCAACGCTCTGAAAGAGATGCAAAAAATCCTGCAACTGGTGAGCCAATTCATATTCCAGCAACAAAAGTTCCTGCTTTTAAAGCTGGTAAAGTGTTAAAGGATTTAGTCAAATAATTTCTTTTAAAAGATAAAAAGACATTCAGGGCGGGGTTATAAAACACCGCCTTTTTTTATTGACGATTGATATTTGATGGGTAAAAAATCAAGTTGCCAATATGATTTTTGATGATATGTAGCATGAAAGGAATTCAAATGATATGAGATTGGACAAATATTTAAAGATTACTCGTCTGATTAAACGCAGAACGATTGCCAATGAAGCCTGTGATGCAGGAAGAATTTCGGTCAATGGAAAGGTTGTCAAGGCGTCTTATCAAGTAAAGATAGATGATGTGATTGAAATTCAACTGGGTGCAAAGCCCTTAAAGGTAAAGGTCACTCAGATTGCTGAACATGTGACAAAGGACACAGCAGCGGATAATTATATTGTAATAGAATAACAAAATGGTGGCGAAAGCCACCATTTTGTTATTTTAAGGCAAAGAGTTGAAGCAGACAGTTATATTTTTTTTCTATTTTTCATAAGATAGAACTATCATTCCATACAAAGTGATAGGAGGTCTTTCGTATGATAGAAGAAAAACCATTGAATAAAATGCCTCATCAAGTGATTTTAGAAGGAAGAACAAGATTGTCTATTTCAGGTGTATTAAAAGTAGAAAGTTGTGATGAAAATACGGTTGTGTTGGTTACGAATATGGGGGATTTTATCATTCATGGAGAACAGCTCCAGATGAATAAAACAGATGTGCAAACAGGTGAGTTCTCATTGGAAGGGACAGTACAAGAGATGATTTATGCTGACGAGAAGTCTTCAGGAAAGGGAAATGGATTTTTTTCAAGAATGTTTAAATAAGGAATGATATCATGTTGGTGAAAGAAACTACGATTTTTTTACAATCTTGTCTATTGGGTGCAGTATTGGGATTTTGTTATGATGGATTGAGAATTTTTAGGATTGCAATCAAATGTCATTCCTTTGTAATAGCAATTCAAGATATTTTATATTGTGTGTTGGCAGCGATTTTAACCTTTAGTTTTGTGCTGGCATATCATCATGGGGCACTGCGCGTTTATATCTTAGCAGGAGAATTATTGGGTGCAGTTGTTTATTTTTTTACAATTAGTATTGTCTTATTAAAAATCTCAAAATTTATTATCTGGTTGATAAAGAAAATTTTATATATTTTGTTATTTCCCTTTATTTGGATCATTCGGCTGTTTAAAAAGTTGTTTATGAAGTTATTCAAAGGTATTTGGAAAAAGATGAAAGGAGGATTTACCCAAATTCGTACCTGTAAGCGCAAAGATTAAACATTTTTTTGAGAATCAATAATTGATTGGAATAAGGTGAAAAAATTTGTTACAGAACATCGCTGAATGTGCATAAATGGCTCTCGCTTGAGACAAAAAGATACTAAAATCCAAAAATAAAAAATATTTTTTGCCAATTACTCTTTCGCCTGATTGTTGTCGATGACACATCAGAAAAAATATATAAAGAAATATTTAAATATGCTTGAAAAATAGGTCTGTATTGGTGTATAATAAGAATAAAACATAAATACAGACAATAAAATGTGAAATATAGATATTCTTTGTGTCATAGCAATTATAACATTCTGTTATCGTTTGAAAAGAAAGGGGCGATTTGGGTTTGGCAAGAAAAAAAATTCGCAAAAATAGAATTGCTGGAATTGCCTTGATTGCATTTACAATTTATGTTGTTATTTCTATTACACTTATTCGTGCAGATATCAGGGAAAGAAAAGATCAGATACAGGAGTTGCAAAATCAGATTGACGATCAAGTCATCCTCAATGAAGAAATGCAGGATGTTTTGGATAAGGGAATCAATGATAACTATATTATCCGAGTTGCCCGTGAAAAACTCAAGATGGTTTTTCCAGAAGAACGCGTTTACAAGGATATACATAAAGATGCCACCGGAAATTAGGTGGTGTTTTGCACATTAAAAATTGTCGAAAAACTGCATATTGTAGTTTTGATAAAATAAACAGGAGGAAAAGAGTCTTATATGCAACTTGAGGCAGGTAAAATCTTAGAAGGCAAGGTTAAAGGAATTACAAAATTTGGGGCATTTGTGGAGTTGGAGTCTGGAGAAGTAGGTATGGTACACATTTCGGAAGTAGCGCCAACCTATGTCAATGATATTTCAGAACATCTATCAGAGGGGCAAACTGTTACAGTAAAGGTATTGGCAGTGAATGAAGACGGTAAAATCAGTCTGTCAATTAAAAGGGCAATGAAACCACCATTGAAAAAAGATTTTTCAAATCATGATGGCGCAAAGCAACAAAGCAATTCGTCCGGTCGAAACAATCAGCGCTTTGACCATTATTCCGCAAAATCATCTAATTTTTCACGCAATGCGCAAAATAATAAGCCAGCTTCTTTTGAAGATATGTTGAGTAAATTTATGGCAAGCAGTGACGAGAAAATTTCAGGTATGAAAAAAAATCGTGAAATCAATCGCCGCAGTGGACAGCGTCGTCCTAGATAATTGTATGACAAGATAATGATCATAAGGCTGTTAGTAGAAATACAAACAGCTTTTTTGTTGTAAAAAAATAGGTTGCCCAGTAAAACCATCGTAAGATTTTGCAAAAATATCACAATTTGATTTGATTTGTATTTGTAAGTTATGAGAAACTATGTTATAATAAAATTTGCTGAATTTTCTGGAAAATCCAGAAGATAAAGATGATTTGGATATCTTATCAAAATTAGATTGATAAAAGACCACAGACTAAAAAATGGAGGATAAATAAAATGTATCATCAATATGAAAGTCCATTCAGCACACGTTATGCAAGTGATGAGATGCAGCAGCTATTTTCTGCTGAAAAGAAATTTACAACTTGGAGAAAATTGTGGGTTGCATTGGCAAAAGCAGAAATGAAAAGTGGTTTGCCAATTACACAAGAGCAAATTGATGAATTGGAAAAACATGTCTATAATATCAATTATGATGTGGCACAAGAACGTGAAAAATTAGTGCGTCATGACGTTATGGCTCATGTGTATGCCTATGGGCAACAGTGCCCCAATGCAAAGGGAATCATTCATTTGGGAGCAACCTCTTGTTATGTAGGGGA
This sequence comes from uncultured Oscillospiraceae bacterium, assembly GCA_910579175.1. Lineage (GTDB taxonomy): Bacteria > Bacillota > Clostridia > Oscillospirales > Ruminococcaceae > Massiliimalia. Next base: position 56,914 of record CAJTTB010000017.1, read on the forward strand.
TAATACAGATATCATCATTATGCGTGATGCCTTAAACGTAGTAAGACGCAAATTGATCAATGTCATTGATTTACTTGCTACATTTGCGCAAAAACATAAGGCACAACCTTGTCTGGCATATACACATTTACAACCAGCACAATTGACCACAGTGGGAAAACGTGCTACACTATGGGCAAATGAATTGTTGATGGATTTAGAAGAGATAGAATATCGTATCACTCATTTAAAGTTGTTGGGTTCGAAAGGCACAACTGGTACACAGGCTAGCTTTATGGAATTATTTGAAGGGGATACCAATAAAATCAAAGCAGTAGAACAATCTATTTGTGAAGAAATGGGATTTAAAGAAGTGGTTGCTGTTTCTGGACAGACTTATTCTAGGAAGATAGATTCACAAATATTATCTACATTGGCTGGCATTGCACAGAGTACGAGTAAATTTTCTTATGATATGCGTTTACTGCAAAACTTTAAGGAGATGGAGGAACCTTTTGAAAAAAATCAGATTGGTTCTTCTGCAATGCCATATAAACGCAATCCAATGCGCAGCGAAAGGGTAACTGCACTGGCAAGATATGTTATGATTGATACATTAAACGCCTATTTTACTGCTGGTACACAGTGGTTTGAACGCACTCTAGATGATAGTGCAAACAAGCGAATTGCTGTTGCAGAAGCATTTTTGGCAATTGATTCTATTTTAAATATTATGCTAAATGTATGTGATGGTTTGGTGGTATATCCAAAGGTCATTGAACAGCGTGTATTAAAAGAACTTCCCTTTATGGCCACCGAGAATATCATGATGACTGCTGTGAAAAAGGGAGGGGATCGCCAAGAACTGCATGAAAAGTTGCGCCAACACTCCATTGCAGCCGCCAAGGTTGTAAAGGAAGAGGGAAAAGAAAACGATTTGATAGAGCGTATTTGTGCTGACCCATCTTTCCAACTATCTAGAGAAGAAATTGATACTGTATTAAATCCAATTCATTTTGTGGGTAGAAGTGTGCAACAGGTAGAAGAATTTATTGCAGAGTATATCACTCCATTAAGACAAAACAATCAAGAAATTCTAAATGAAAAAGCAGAATTATCCGTCTAATTTTGGCGATAATTTAAAGAGGCGGCAATCAAATCAATGTAAAACACCATTTGTCATACATTGGATATAGGCAATTGGTTGATAAGGGCGGGTCGTTTTGCATTGTGACAATATAATGCCAGAAATTAATTCGATGGAGGAAAAAAGAATGAAACGTGTTGGCAAACCGGTTTTCTTTGTAGTGGCAATATTTATTATTGTTTTCACAACACTTTCAGTAACAGGAATTCATACTTCTTATGCAGATATTGATACAACTGTCATCAAAGGAGTAAAAGAAATTCGCTGGGGAATTGATATTCGAGGTGGTGTTGATGTAACATTTACACCCCCAGAAGGAACAGAAGCAACCACACAACAACTTGATGCAGCAGCTCAGGTAATGAAACAGAGACTGGTTACATTGAACATTACAGACTATGAAGTTTATACAGATGATGCAAGTGACCGTATTATTGTTCGTTTTCCTTGGAAAGCGGATGAAGAAAATTTTGACGCAGAAAGTGCAATTAAAGAATTGGGTGATACAGCGGTATTGACCTTTCGAGAAAGTTATCAAGTAGACAGCACAGGAAAACCAACTGGTGTTACGGAATCCAATATTATTTTAAATGGACAAGATATCAAAAAAGCAGAGGCGATTTATACCTCTACCAGTGAGGATGGTTCTAGTCCACAATGGGTTGTCTCATTGGAGATGAGTGACAGTGGAAAGGACTCCTTTGCAGAAGCAACTACCCGTTTGTCTGAAACCAGAGATACCATTTCAATTTGGATGGATGATGAAGTGATTTCTGCTCCAATGGTAAACAGTCCAATTACAGATGGAAATGCAATTATTAGTGGAAACTCCTCTCAGGGAGGATTTACTATGGAAGAAGCGCAATCTTTAGCAAATAAAATCAATGGTGGTGCACTGCCATTTAAATTGATTACTGAAAACTATAGTACCATTACGCCAACTTTGGGAGAAGGCGCTAGAAATGCTATGGTATTATCTGGTATCATTGCGTTTGTACTGATTTGTATTTATATTATTGTGCTCTATCGCTTGCCTGGAGTCGTTGCTTGTATCTCTTTATTGGGACAGGTTGGGGGAACATTGGCAGCCCTAACGGGATTTTTCCCAGATCTTAACAGTTTTACCTTGACCATTCCGGGAATTGCAGGTATGATTTTGGCGATTGGAATTGGTGTAGATGCCAATATCATCAGTTCTGAACGCATTAAGGAAGAGATTCATGCAGGGAAATCCATTGATGGTGCGATTGAATTGGGATATAAACGTGCCTTTACTGCAATCTTTGACGGTAATGTAACTGTAATTATTGTTGCGATTATTTTAATGGGTACATTTGGACCACCAGATAGTCCATTTGCAATGCTTATGAAACCATTGTTATTTATGTTTCCGCCATCTACTGAAGGAAGCATTTATTCTTTTGGTTACACCTTGATGGTCGGTGTTGTTTTAAATTTTGTATTTGGTGTATTTGCTACAAAATATATGGTGAAGTCTATTTCAAGAATCAAAGCCTTCCGTAAACCAAAATACTATGGAGGTGCGAAATAATGTTTAAAAATAAGCAATTTGATTTTGTGAGCAATCGCAAGAAATTTTTCACCTTTTCTATTGTTTTAATTGCAGTGATTATTGTTTTTAACTTGATTTTTGGAGTGAATTTGGATATTCGCTTTAAGGGTGGTACCATTATTTCTTACTCTTATACAGGGGACTTGGATATCAATACACTGGATAAATTGACAGAGCAGGTGCTTGAACAAAAGGTGTCTATTACCAAAAAGTCAAGTTTATTGGGGGATAGCAACAGTGTGGATATCACCTTATCATCCCAAACAAATATCGATGCAGAAAAACAGTCCGAACTGGATGATGTTTTAAATGAACAGTTGGCAGACAATGAATTGCAAAAGTTATCTTTGACAACTGTAAAACCCAATATTGGTAAAGAATTTTTCTTAAAGTGTTTGATAGCAGTTGGATTTGGTTCCATCTTGATGATTGTCTATATTGCATTGCGCTTTAAAAAGATCAGTGGATGGTCTGCCGGTGTGATGGCGGTAGTTGCTTTGCTACATGATGTTTTTATGATTTATGGCACATTTGTGATTTTAGGTTTTCCAATTAATGATAATTTCATTGCGGTTGTTTTAACCATTTTGGGATATTCTGTCAATGATACCATTGTTATCTATGACCGTATTCGTGAAAATAAACGCTTGTATGGCAATACAAAGTCAATCTCAGAAATGACAAATTTAAGTATCAATCAGACATTGTCACGTTCTATCAATACAACAATTTCAACCTTGATGGCAATGGTTGTCGTTTGTATCGTAGCTGCTGGTTTTGGAGTGAGCTCTATCATTACCTTTGCAGTGCCAATGTTAATTGGTCTGATTTCTGGTACCTATTCTACCATTTTCGTTGCTTGCCCATTGTGGGTAACTTGGCAGGAACGTAAGGAAAAGAAACCTGCAAAAGCATAAGGAATTTTAAAAAAGACTGTGATCTCATAAAAAGTGAGATTACAGCCTTTTTTCATTGTTCTTATTATTGAAAAGATAAATTTAAAGTTGCGCTTTTTGATGTTTTTTTGGATTGTGTAAACCATTTTCCCCAGTTATTTTGTACCAAAAATACGGTCTCCCGCATCTCCTAAACCGGGAACAATATAAGCGTGTTCATTTAGTTTTTCATCCACTACAGCGCAATAAATTTGTACATCTGGGTGTGCCTCTTGTACTGCTTTTAGACCTTCAGGTGCAGCGATGATACACATAAACTTAATATCTAAAACATTGCGTTTTTTGATTTGTGCGATGGCATCTACAGCGGTAACGCCAGTTGCAAGCATGGGGTCTAATAAAATAACTGTGCGATTGGCAATATCTGTTGGGAATTTTGCGAAGTATTCAACTGCTTGTTTGGTATCAGGGTCGCGATAAATTCCGATATGTCCAATTTTAGCTGCGGGCACAAGCTTCATAACACCATCTACCATTCCCAACCCAGCACGCAAAATGGGGATAAATGCCAATTTTTGTCCAGAAAGAATCTTGGATTTTGCAGTTGCGATGGGAGTTTGTATTTCCACTTCGGTCAACGGCAAATCGCGGGTAGCTTCATAACACATCAACATGGCGATTTCAGAAACCAATTCCCGAAATTCTTTAGAGCCAGTATGCTTATCGCGCAACAAAGAAATTTTATGTTGAATTAAAGGATGATCCATAATGAAAGGGTTTTGCATATTGATGTCCTCCTAAAGGTTTTCTAAATCCATCATCTTTTGTACTCTGGTTGCGTGGCGTCCTCCTTCAAATGCTGTATTTAAAAAGACGTCTACTAATTCACATGCCAAACCAGAACCAATGACTCTTGCACCCAATGCGATGATATTGGAGTCGTTGTGCATACGTGTGTATTTTGCAGAAAAATAGTCATGGCATAATGCAGCACGAATGCCATGAATTTTATTGGCAGACATAGAAATGCCAATACCAGTACCACAGATCAAAATTCCCTTATCGCATTCTCCAGAATTGATGGCAGTACAGACTACTTCTGCAATATCGGGATAATCGCAGGCTTCCTTTGTATAGGTTCCAAAGTCTTTGACAGGTATATTTTGTTCGGCGAGGTGTTGAATGATATTGTTTTTTAGTTCAATTGCGGAATGGTCGCATCCGATTGCAATCATATTGTTGTCCTTTCTATTGTTTGTTTTTTTAATCGTTCTCTTTCTGCCTGTGGTAATCTTAGATATTGAGGAATGATTTCATGGGCGGAAAGCAGTTCTCCTTGTTGTGCTTTTTTTACCGCCAGCAGTCCGACACTAGAAGCGCGCTGAAAACGGTTTTGCTCGGAGGAAAGAAAGAGGTTGGGAAGTGCACTTTGGAATTGTGTATAACACAATTCTGCACCATCTCCCACCAATAGAATGGGTTGTTGAAGTGATTTGAGTTCTTCCAAAAGCTCGTCCAATAAAATGGCACGGTCTGCTGTTTGCTTTTGCATTTGACAGCCATCATTTTGGTAGCATGCTGAATAAACCTGTTGACAACGAGCATCCATAACCGCGCAAATGGTTCCTAAAAAAGAAGGCTCGTTTTGCGCTAGAGCATCCAAAGTGGAGACCGCAATACAGGGTTTTTGCAGAGCATAAGCCATTCCCTTAACAGCAGATAGCCCAATTCTAAGCCCTGTAAACGAACCAGGACCCGAAGAAACAGCAAAGTAGTCGATATCTTGTAAAGATATCTGACAACAGGAGAGTAAATTTTGACACATTGGCATAATGGTTTGCGAATGGGTTAAATTGAGATTGACAGAATATTCTGCCAATATTTTTTGTTCTGTTACAATGCTGACACTAGAAGTTTTGGCAGTGGTATCAATTGCAAGTATCTTCATGACAAGTCCTTTCTGAATGAATGATAATTGTTCTCTCTTGGTCATTGACATATTGAATTTCAACAGTAATGGTATGTTTGGGAAGTACTTGCTGAATCTGTTCGCTCCATTCAATTGCCAAAATTGCATCCGTTTCCAAATAGTCAAAAAAGCCAGTGGAATATAAATCTTCAAAGTCATTAATTCGGTACATATCAAAATGGTATAGCGTAACGGTATCGCCAGTGTATTCATGCACAAGCGCAAAAGTTGGACTGGAAACTTCTCCAGATACGGATAAACCAGCAGCAAGCCCCCGTACAAAAGCGGTTTTACCTGCTCCTAAATTGCCGCGAAATGCAATGACGTCCCCTTTTTGTAGGGTCTTTGCAAAGTTGGAAGCAATCTGCTCCGTTTCTAAAACACTGTAAGAGTGATAGGTATTCATATTTTTTCCTTTCCTGCTTGACCGTTTTAATTTTGTTCATGCTTATTTCTCGGACAAGACAAATTTTTTCTGTAAAATAGGAAAAACCACTATTTTGAAGGGATTTTACAAATAGTACCAATAAAAATTGTCAATCTGTACAAATAATATTATATTAGTTTCCTAAAAATATTTCAAGAGTTCTGGCAACAATAAATAAATTATGTTATAATAAAAAATAGTATTGATTTAGAAAGTGCCTGAAGGCACAAGAAAAAAGGTATATTTTTTGTTACTCGCCAAATC
>CAJTTB010000018.1 GCA_910579175.1 uncultured Oscillospiraceae bacterium
TTTATCTTTTATTATTCCAATAAATTGAAAAAACACTAAAAACAAAAAGCTGCTGCGGACAAAATCCACAGCAGCTTTTTCAAAGCAACGATTGTATTAATTAATATCAAATAAAATCATAAAAGCGCTTGTTATTTGCGATACTTACCAATATATCTGACTACTGGGTTTGATTCTGTTTAAAGCGCTCGTTTACACGATATCCCAATGTCATTAAGCTATCGCTTAAATGCACATTCTCTACAATCACATCATCATATCGCAATGTCAAATCATAATGACTAAAGTTCCAAAAAGACTTAATACCAGATGTCACCAACCGTTCACACAATTCACCTGCGGCTGATTTTGGAATACATAAAATAGCAACAACCGGATGATATTTTTCACAAAAATCCACCAAGTAACTTGTATCCATAACAGTAATTCCTTCGCGGACAGTACCAATTAAATTTGGATTTTGGTCAAATAAACCAATTAAACGAAAACCGCGTTCTTCAAAATTAATATGTGCGGCAACTGCTTTTCCAAGATTTCCTACACCAATTAAAATCGCATTCAACTGATGATTTAGTCCCAAAATATTTGCAATTTCATCATAAAGCGAATTGACATTATAACCATATCCCTGCTGACCAAATCCGCCAAAACAGTTTAAATCTTGTCGAATCTGAGAAGCAGTTAAGCCCATCTTTTCAGATAATTCCCTCGATGAAATACGTGCACAGCCAGCTTTCTTTAATTCGCCCAAAAATCGATAGTATCTTGGAAGTCGTCTAATAACAGAAAGTGATACTGGTGATTTTACTGACATAGTGTTGCCGCCTTTCCTCAATAAATCAGATAATAAAATTAAATCAATTTTTGTAAACGCTGATTGATTTCTGCCAAAAAGGTCTGTGTATCAACCTTTTGTTTGTTCTCTAAATTGGATAATAAATATAAATCTCCTGTCATAACACCATCTTCAATGGTCTGAATGGTTGCTTTTTCTAAATTTTCTGCAAATTTCACCAATTCTGGTAAATTATCCAATTCTCCACGTTTTTTTAGAGCACCAGACCATGCAAATAAGGTTGCTACAGAATTGGTAGAAGTTGTCTCTCCTTTTCGATATTTATAGTAATGACGGGTAACAGTACCATGTGCTGCTTCATATTCATAAACACCTTCTGGAGATACCAAAACAGATGTCATCATACCCAAACTGCCATATGCGGTTGCAACCATATCACTCATCACATCACCATCATAGTTTTTACATGCCCAGATATATCCACCCTCTGAACGAACCACTCTGGCAACTGCATCGTCAATTAATGTATAAAAATATTCGATTCCCAATTCATTGAATTTCTGTTGATATTCCTGTTCAAAAATTTCTTGAAAAATATCCTTAAAACGATGGTCATACTGTTTAGAAATGGTGTCTTTTGTTGCAAACCAAAGATCCTGACGAATATCAATCGCATAATTAAAACAAGCACGTGCAAAAGAGGCAATACTCTCATCTACATTGTGTACCCCTTGAATGATTCCTGGGGTAGTAAATTCATGAATCAACTTACGTGTTTCATTGCCATCTTTATCGGTTACAACCAACTCTGCTTTTGCATGTTCACCCACTGTCATCTCTGTATTTTTATAAATATCACCATAGGCATGACGTGCAATGGTAATTGGTTTTGTCCAACTTGGAATAAATGGTGTGATTCCCTTTACAATAATTGGAGCACGAAATACTGTACCATCTAAAATCGCACGGATGGTGCCATTGGGAGATTTCCACATTTCACTCAGTTGATATTCTGTCATACGTTGGGCATTGGGTGTGATTGTAGCACACTTTACAGCAACACCATATTTTTTAGTCGCCTTTGCAGAATCAATGGTTACCTGGTCTTTGGTTTCATTTCGATGTTCCAAACCAAGATCATAATACTCTGTCTTTAAATCGATATAGGGAGTCAATAACATATCTTTAATCATCTTCCAGATAACTCTGGTCATTTCGTCGCCGTCCATCTCGACCAACGGGGTTTTCATTTGAATTTTATCCGCCATAATCAACAACCTCCAATATTTTTACGATACGATTTAAGAATTTTGCTTTGTATAATTTAATAATCCACCTGCTAATAAAATATCTTTTGCACGACCAGATAGATTTGCATTGACTGGAATTTCAATACCTTTTGTTTTATCAAAAAGTACCACCGGCTTATCACCCACAATACAATCCTTTAAATTTGGCAATTCCAAATAATCGCCCTGCTCAATCAAATCATAATCCGCTTCATGTTCAAATGTCAATGGTAAAATACCTGCATTAATTAGATTGGAACGGTGAATTCTAGCAAAACTCTTGACCAAAACCACTTTTACACCCAAATAAAGTGGAACCAGTGCAGCATGTTCACGAGAAGAGCCTTGACCATAATTGGAACCACCCACAATGATACTTTTCTCTGCCTTTAATGCACGTTCTGGGAAAGTTGTATCACAAACTGCAAAACAAAATTGTGACAGATATGGAATATTAGAACGATATGGCAAAATTTTAGCACCAGCTGGCATAATATGGTCTGTGGTAATATTGTCGCCCACCTTTAACACCGCCTGTGCTTCAATGCTGTCTGCAAGCGGAGTAGTGACTGGAAATGGCTTGATATTGGGACCTCTTAAAATTTCTACCTTATCTGCCTGTTCTGGAGTTGCTGGAGGTTCTATCATATTATCTTGAATTAAGAATTGTTCTGGCAATTTAAATTCTGGCATCTCTCCCAGATATGTAGTTGGATCGGTGAATACACCAGTAATCGCAGATACTGCCGCAGTTTCTGGGCTTACCAAATAAATTTGTCCATCAGCAGTACCAGAACGCCCCTCAAAATTGCGGTTAAAGGTGCGCAGAGAAACACCCTTGCTATTTGGTGATTGACCCATACCAATACAAGGACCACAAGCACATTCTAAGATTCTGGCACCGCTGGCAATTAAATCTGCTAAGGCGCCGTTTTCTGCAAGCATTTGAAATACTTGCTTAGAACCTGGAGCGATGGCAAGACTGACATCTGGATGACAAGTTTTTCCCTTTAGAATTGTAGCTACCTTCATCAAATCCATATAAGAGGAGTTTGTACAAGAGCCAATGCAGACTTGATCAACTTTTTGACCAGCCAATTCTGCAATCGGTTTGATATTATCGGGGCTGTGTGGACAAGCTGCTGCCGGTTTTAAGGTAGATAAATCAATCTCTACAACGCTGTCATATACCGCATCGCTATCTGCTTTGATCTCTACCCAATCGGCTTCTCTGCCCTGTGCTTTTAAAAATTCCAAAGTAACTTCATCAGATGGGAAGATAGAGGTGGTCGCACCCAATTCCGCACCCATATTGGTAATGGTTGCACGTTCTGGAACAGACAAAGATGCGATGCCTTCTCCAGTGTATTCAATCACCTTTCCCACGCCGCCTTTTACTGTCAATATACGCAATACTTCTAAAATAACATCCTTTGCAGATACCCAAGAGGATAATTTCCCAGTTAATTTCACATTGACAATTTCAGGGCAGGTAATATAATAAGTTCCCCCACCCATAGCAACTGCAACATCCAGACCACCTGCTCCGCAGGCAAACATTCCAATACCGCCGCCTGTAGGAGTATGGCTATCAGAGCCTATTAAGGTTTTTCCTGGTATTCCAAAACGTTCTAGATGTACTTGATGACAAATTCCATTGCCTGGGCGTGAAAAATAAATTCCATGTTTTTTTGCAATTGAACCAATAAAGCGATGATCATCTGCATTTTCAAAACCGGATTGCAATGTATTGTGATCAATATATGCCACAGATCGTTCTGTTTTTACACGGTCAACACCCATTGCTTCAAATTCCAGATATGCCATTGTTCCAGTTGCATCCTGTGTTAGAGTTTGGTCTATTTTAATCCCAATCTCTGTACCCTTTATCATTTCTCCATCCACTAAGTGATTTTTCAAGATTTTTTCTGCAATCGTCAATCCCATCTGCAAAAACCCCTTTCCATTCAATCTAATCATTTATATTTATATTTTTTATTACAAACTGCTGACGATAGTCAGACCAATGAGTAAGTAACAAAAAATATTCTTCTTTTCTTATGCCTATGGGCATATTTCAAATCCATATTATTTTTTATTGACTCAATCATCTTTTGCCAGAATGTTTGTAACTGCACATACTATGCACAATTCTAAGAAAAATTTATCTATTCATATAATTCATTTTTTCTTTTATAAATCCACTCAATTTTTTGTCAATATCAACTTAACAAGGATCCAAATTCTTTTATTTATCATTTTTATGATCGTTATATTCTATGGATAAATCCATGATAACAACTAAAATTGTACTTCCTTTTCCAATTGGTAATGCTGCATACAGTTTCTTATGATCACTTGTCAATATATCTAAAGTGAGCAGTCAACTTTGATAGATGACTGCCTGATAATCTGGAATTTCTCTTTTTCTTTATATCAGTGCAAACTGCCGAAGTTGCAATTCAGTAACATTCTTCTTAAAAGAGACAAATTATATCTCTTTTTACATATTTAATTATCGTTATTGTATCCGATTTTATAAATAAAGTCAATCTTTTCACAATTCTAAGACAAAGACAGCGCACCAAACAAACTGTTTTGTGCGCCATCTTGATTGTTTATATGAGATAGTATTATATCAAAAAACATCATAAGATTTAATTGGATAAAAATCCTGCGGTACTACCATCTTTTCCCTGATTGACCAATAATTTTACAGGTATTTGCTCTTGTAATTGAGAAACGTGTGAAATAATACCGACATATCTTCCATGATTTTTCAAAGTATATAGACATTCTACCGCTGTATCCAACGCGTCGCGATCCAAAGAGCCAAAACCTTCGTCAATAAAGATGGTGTTAATTTCCACTCCACCTGATTTTTGGGTAATTACATCTGCAAGCCCCAATGCCAAACAAAGGGCAGTCTTAAAACTTTCTCCTCCAGATAACGTGTTTACATGACGATATTTTCCACTGTAAGAATCAAAAATCTCCAAATCCAGTCCAGAAGAAGTATTTCCTTTTTCCTTGTCCTTACGCCGTTTTAAAAAATATCTGGAATCGCTCATAATATCCAAACGCTGATTCGCCTGATCAATCACCTGATCAAAATATACACCCAAAATATAACGTTCAAATGAAACTTTATCCCCTTGTTTTCCTGACGCAACGGTATAAAGCTGATTGATTGCCTGATATTGTTTTGCATATTTCTCTGTTTCTTGACGAATTTGGTCAAGTTGTTCTAGCACTTTTTCATTGTTATTTACTTGCCTCATCATCAATTCATAAGATTTTTCACATTCTGTTTTCTGTATTTCTATTCGATGTAAGCGTGCTTGTATCTGCTCTATATTCAGTTTTTCTTTTCCTTTTAATTCCTCAGTATAATTTTGCAGTTTTTGTTCTTTTGTAATGCGTTGTGTATCAAATTCAATAATTTCTTGTCGATAAGACTCCCAATTGGAAAACTGCTCTTGTAAAGAAAAAAATTCTTCCTCTGACAAGTTTCTCTCTTTTAAGAGTTGTCTATAATTTCCCTCATATTCTGAAATGTCAAGTTGATATTGTATGGTCAATTTTTGATTTTGAGAAAGTGCCTCAGCTAGGTGATCCCGCTGTGTACGCACTTCATTGATTTGTTTGGACAGTTTTCTAAATTTTTTGGTATTTTCAGAAATATATTTTCGCAAAGACTGAATTTCTTGCTGAATTTGTTCCTTATTTAATTGCTGCTTAGAAATGATATCCGCTATCTCTTTTATCTTTTCACTATTTTCTTCTTGACGTCTTTCCCAAGAATAAAAGCGATTTGTAAAATCTTCTTTTACAAAAACATCATACTTTGCATTGACAGGAAGTGTTATCTGATCAATTTGTTGTTGTACTTCTTGTTCCTTTTGGATATAGGTATCTTCACGCTGTTTTAATAGACTTAAAATTTCGTCTACAGGATGGGTTTCTGGGGTAACCATCTTTCCAATAATTGCAAGTAGCGGTGTGATCTCTGCCTTTAAATCCGATTTTTTATTTTCATAATCCTTTCTGGTTTTCTCATAAACTTCAGCAGATTTATCCAAAATTTCTTTGGTAACATTCTTTTTAGACTTATTTTTTGCAGGTGAAGGGTGTTCTATGGAACCACAAACCGGACAAGCAACTCCCGTCTTTAGCTCCTTTGCAATAAAATACGCTTGATTTTCCATGAAATACTGATTGTTTTCCATGTAAATCCCATAATTTTTCTGTAATAATACAGATAACTCTTGTAAGCCATTTGCGCAATCAATGGCTCCTTGCAAACGCTTTTTAACAGATTGATATTCCTCTAATTTTCCACGCAGAATAAAAAGTGCTTCATAGGATTTTAAAATTTGATATTGCTTTTGAATATGATCCTGTTGTGCATTTAACTGTTCTAGTTGTGCAAACCAATTTAACTGTTGTTTTTTATCTGCAATTTGTTGCACCATCTCTTGTATTTTCTCATTGATTTTTAATTGGTCTTCATAGCCGACATTGAGTTTTGAAAATACTCGCAACACCTCGCGAAACTCACAAGATAAGGTATGTTGTTCCTCTTTTGCTTGTTTTTCCTTTTGTATTAAACTTTGTAAGGTGCGATAAATTGCTTGTAACTCTTTTATATAACCGAGTTTTTGTGTCAATTGCTTTTTTTGATTTATTTGTTCTGATTGCTTCATTAAGTTTTCATATTCTTGTTTTAATCGCTCCCAATTATCAAACTTTTGGTTTTGTTGTTTGAGTACTTGTAAGTCGGTTGTATGAATCTCAGAAGACAATTTCTGAATGATTCCATGATATTGTTTTGCCTTTTCTGAAAGTGTACAAGTATACTTTTTGATCAGTTGATAAATCAGCAAGATATCTGGAAACTCTTTATTCAATTCCTGTTCAAGTAATTTATCTCCCCCAGTTGCAATGTTGTATAAAGAAGTCTTTTGTTGAAGATTTATATTGGAAATCTTTTGTTGAAGTTCCATATCCTTTAATTTTAGTTGTTCTGTAAATTGTTCCAATAAAGAAGTTCCAAAAATCTTGCGCAAAATCTCTTGTTTTCCCACACTGGAGTCGTGAAGAAAGCGGCGAAATTCCCCTTGTGGCAACATAATAATTTTTCTGAATTGTTCTGCATTTAATCCTAAAATTTCTTCTATTTGTTTATTGACCTCACCAATTTTTGAAATGATTGTACCATCTTCTAAAGTGAGCAAAGCAGTTGCATTTTGCAAAGAACAATTCCCATTTCGACGTTGCTTCATCTGTGCTGGTGTGCGTTTAATTTCATAGCGTTTCCCTTTATTTTCAAAAGAAAACTTTACATAACATTCAGTTAATTCATCTGCAAACTGGCTTTTCAATTGACTATTATCCCTCTGTGAACCACTTGCCTCCCCATATAAAGCAAAACAAATTGCATCAAAAATAGATGTCTTTCCAGAACCAGTCTTTCCAGTGATCAAAAAAATCTTATCATCTCGAATCAGAGAAAAATCCAATCGAATATATTTGTGAAATGCCAAAAAAGCTTCCATTTCCAATGTCAATGGTATCATGATAAACTCCTTTCCATTCAAAGCCACTTCAATAAAATCTATATTTTACTCAAATTGCGCTGTCATCTCTTGTATGATTTTTTCTTGAATAGGTGTTAGTGGTTCTCCTGTACTCAACCGATAAAAATCATAAAACAAATCAGAAATTGACTTGTTTTGTAAACTTTTCAAGGTTTCTTGATTTTGAAAAATACTACTTCCGTATTCAGGAAACTGTATTCCTAAAATATTGGGAAACAATGGTTTTAGCCGTGACATCACATCTGGCACTGGTTCTCGATCATGTAAAGAAATAAAAACATAATCATCAAAGTTTTGATTTTCATGATATTCTCTTCTCTTAATATCCGCAAATACTCCAGAAACGATGCGAACATCACGCAGCGGTTTGATAACATGTTCTTGTATATTCAAATTTCCCTTTTCCGTCAATTCCACTAAATAGTATACTTTTTTATGGGAGGACTCACTTACAGAATACTTTAATGGAGAACCGCTATAACGCGCTTGAGGCAATCCAACTGTTCTAGCTTTATGAATGTGCCCTAGTGCAATATAATCAAAGTTTGAAAACTCCGCCAAAGAAACCAACTGACTGCCCCCTACTTGCGTGCCATCACTCTTTTCTAGATTGCCAGATAGACTAAAAAATCCATGTGCAATCAATACATTTCTTTCATTTGGATTGAGTTGCTCACGAAGTTGTTGGGTCCAAAATAAAAATGCATCTTCTTCTTTTGAAAAATGTTGTTGTGGATACACACTCTTGATATCATAGCGATTCATATAAGGCAATGGATAAAAATGAACTGCTCCATTATCATCATAAAGGGTAATTTTGGGAATTGGTTGATAATTGGAACCGACCAAATAAAGCCCACTTTTTTCCATCATCTTATAAGCGAAGGATAGACGTTCTTTGGAATCATGATTACCCGCAGTAATGATAACAGGTATTTTCAATGAACCAACCAGTGTGTCCAAAATTTGATTTGCAACTTCAACCACCTGAGCAGCAGGAACAGAACGATCATAAAAGTCTCCTGCAATGATAATCACATCTGGTCGCTGCTGTCGCATCTCTTCAGCAAAGTGGTTTAAAAAATAAATTTGATCTTCTAACAGTGAATAATCACTCATCGTTTTACCTAAATGCCAATCACTTGTATGTACTATTCTCATAAACAAACATCCTTCCATTTAGATTAATTTTATTTAATTATATCATAAATTTTTCTGATAAAACAGATTTATTTTAAAAACTGACAGAGCTATTTTTAAAAATTTTTGTAATAAAACACGAAAACCTTTAGATAAACTGATATGAATCCTATTTTTCTCTGATTCTTTTATTTTCATCATTCCCATTTTTATGGATATTTTGTTCATTACATGCAATATATTTATAAGATTATAAAACATATAGATTTAGTATAATTTAATTGTATCTATTCAATATAAAAGCTTTTTGAAAATTCTATGATTTGAGTATACACAAATCTTTTTTGTTTCAAGATAATTTTCGCATCAATCTAATTTATCCGATTTGTAAAAAAGAAAAGTATGGTAAATCTTTGCCTATATATCAATTACAATCAGTTTTTTACGGACGGACTATTTTATTATTTTCCAAAACTACTTACTATAATATACCCAATCACTTATGATTGTGCCCTACTGATAAAATAAAAAACTACTGCAAGATACTTTGTAGTAGTTATTTGTCAAATAGCTCACTTCGTTGGCTCTTCTATAATAAAAAATACCTTTCTATCCCGATTTCTTGAAACACATTTTAAATTCATATAAGATTTTCTCGTAACTTATCAGTTATTAGAAAAGAATATATTTATATATAAATATATATGACTTACAAAAAACGATTTTTATATTAAATTTCTAAAATTATTTCACATTTTTTCCTATAAAAAACCAATAAAACACAAATTTATATAAAATAAATTTTCTCAATTCTCTGGCACTTAACAGCATTCACCAGAATTTTTCGACAAAATATGACATCAAAAACAACCTAATAATAACAAAAGGAAAATTTTCTTTGTTGTGATAGTTTTATAAATACAACAAGGAAATAAATCTCTTTTGAATGATTTCTAGAGAAATTTAATAGATTCTGTCTATGATTAAATAATGCTTTTAAAATCCGATAAAGCGTTTATCTTCTTGTTGTAATTTTGCAATTTAGGAGGTGAATGCAATGCTAAGAGATATTTTGCAAGAAATTGTAAACAATATTCGTTGGATTATCGGAACGATTATGTAATATTTCAATTAGATAATTTGCATAAATGATACTGATTGATTTGAAGCAGTACTTATGAATTCTTTTTTAAAACCAACAACTCTAGTAATTCTACATTGATTATGGTTATTCCTAACTCCCATTCTGGAACTGAAGTATATGATAATATGAACGTAAAACGCTATCTTATCTATTAATTTATGAGACTGGAGTTGGGAGGATTTTAATGGAACATGTACTTGAAATTTTAAACCAAATTATTCTTAACTTATCTTGCTATATGTGGCTTTCTAAGCTCACACCAAAATCAAAAAACAAGAATAAAATGATTTTTGTCGGTGGGACATCTTCATCTATCATTAGCATCATTTGTTACTATCGGTTTTATCATGCGAAATATCTAAATTTTTTTATCTTTTTGATTTTTACTTGTCTTATTAGCGCTATTTTAGAAAAGAGTCGTATATCAGATATTGTTTTTAAGGTAATATTCAGTAGTTTTATTTTCGTTATCATACAATTTGCTACGAGTATTCCATTATCTATTTTATTTATCTGCATAGAACGGATATTCAAATTTACTATTTCAAACATGATAAAGTACACTTGTATCATAATTGTTTCTTCCATCATAAACTATCTGATGTATCTAACGAAAACATCGCTTTTTCACAAATTAGCTCATGTAATACTAGAAAAGTTTTATAAGCAAATAATTTTAGTGACGAACCTTGTGATTTTAATTTTATGTATTGTGATTAGATATTCAGATTATGATAAATTGGAATTTCATTTGTGTCTGCTACTTTGTGTGTTCTTATTAGTGTTCACACTGTTACCTCTCATCAATGACTATTTAGAGAAATCCCGTTTAATCGACAGCTTAAACGAAGTCATCAAAGATAATCACAGTTACAAAGAATCTATCCCAGCTTTAGAAAAACAAATAAAGGGATATGAAGCAATCGTTACTGTACTAAAAGATGCTACCATGAAAGAATCATTTTCTTCTGAAGTTGCAGAAGATATGTCTTTATTAAATGAATTGTCAGTAAAATTAAAAGCCTCATCCAAAGAAATTTCTTTGGTGAAAGCTTATGAGGAAACACGTCAACGTAAACAATATTTACAAGTTCATACTTTTTTATCTACTGGATTTACAACAATTGATTTTTTGTTAGAAGAGTTTCAAAGAGAAACCGCCGAAAAGGAAATCAATTTTCAAATCTATGTTAAAAACGGAGAAGATTTAACAAAACTCACTAAAAAGCACGCGATTCATCCAGAAGCATTAAAAGAATTAATTGCCAATCTCGTTCGCAATGCCATTCGTGCAGTTGAGAAAAGTAATTATGATAAACCAAACATTTTACTTCAAATGGGTTGTGATTGTAACAACATATATTCTATTTGTATCTCTGATACTGGTACACCATTTGATATTCGCATACTTGAGCACTTTGGTGAAGAGAAAAATACCACCAACGGAACTGGTTATGGAATACCAAGTATGCTTGCCACACTTTCATCCTGTGGTGCAAGCATGATCATTACAGAATTTTCTGAAACTCCCAATCCATATACAAAGAGTATCAACCTGCACTTCGATAAACAAAACGCCATCATTTTGAAAAGTTATCGCTATCATGAATTGATGGAACGTTTGGGAGATTATCCAGATAATCCCATTTTACTGATGCCTTTAGAATCGTAATATCAATTTGTTTGACATGTGTTGGGGCGCAGAAAACAAAAAAATGTTTTGTTATTTGTTCAATACTGATTTCGTTCAGTTACTTTATCATCAAAAATAAGGGAGGGTCGATATTGAATATGCAATATCAATTAAAAGATTTGGATAAAGACGGATACTATGGCATACAAATAATTGGCGGCAACTGCATTATGAAAATTGCAAAAGACAAAGATTTTATAATATATTTGATTGAACTGCTTAATCAAACTGACGTTGAACCTTGCCATATTAGGGATATCGTTCACGATTTTTTATATGAGCAATACATAACAATTTAATAAAAAAATTAGTAATACAAATGGATAAGATGTGTTTTTACCTATTCTCTTTATCTGAGCCTTTACGGCCTTCTCTAAAAGCTGCTGTTTTTGACGATTGTTCAAAACAGCAGTTTTTTGCTATTTCAAATTTGTAAATTACCCTGCAATCCATGCAGGGTTTTTACTTATTTTCTTAACAGAATACCACGAAACACTTTATAATTCAATCTTAATTTGTTCTTCATCTGCTGTTTGTACTTCTATCAATGGAAATGTCTCAATACACGCTCAATCTATGGTTGTTTTTCACCCACAAATGATTCATTTTCAAAAGCAAATCTTTGTAACTCAACCAAATTGCGAATGACAATACAGCGATACTGCGTTCTTATCCATTGATTTTTCACAAATTTTATCAACAATTTACTTACAGTAACCCTAGAAACTCCAATCAAAGCTGCCAATTCCTCATGTGTTGCATATACTTTACAATGCTCAGATAAGCTAATTAGCATTTTCGCCAATCTCTTATCTGCCTGTAAAAACGTCATATGGTCTACCTGTACAGAAAGCATTCTAATGGTTCTGGAAAGATATTTTAACATATCTATTGCTAAATCCGGATTTTTTTCAAAGGTATTTAATAAATCTCTGCGATTAATTGCAATGATTTCTGATTTTTCCAGTGTACTTGCGCAAGATGTTCTGGGCAATCCCTCAAAAAATGCCGCCTCTCCAAAGAGTGCCCCAGCTTTTAAAATAGACAGTGTTTTTTCTGTTCCCTGTTCAGAACTAATAAAAATTCTTATACAGCCCTTTTTTAAATAATATAATCGCTCTGCATCTTCACCTTGCAAATATATCACTTGTTTTGACGCATATAGTAAACTGGGCAGATTCATCTTTTCAAAAATATTCCAAACACCATTTTTTTGTTTGGTATAAGACAAAAATTGATTTTTTATCATATCCATCTAGTATGAGCTCCTTTCCAACAAATTTATTCCAATTGTAGCATAGTTTACATTTTTTTGAATGATGATTTGTTATACTAAATTGCAAGCCACAAATATAACCGGTGGGCATCCAAAGTATAAAACTAAGAACTATTTTTTATGATAAAGCCGACAGCATCGCTGCTGTTTGCAAAATCACAAAAATAGATTTCTACTAAATGATTGATTCTGTAGGGAAACCTTACAATTTTAATGTATCAAAAAAACAAAAAAGAAAGAGTGAAATGTATGGGTATGACAATGACACAAAAAATTCTAGCAGCTCATGCTGGATTAAACACGGTAAAAGCCGGGCAGCTCATTAAAGCCAAACTAGACTTGGTTTTGGGAAATGATATCACTTCCCCAGTTGCCATCAATGAATTTGAAAAGGCTGGTTTTGACCAAATTTTTCATAAGGATAAAATCGCATTGGTAATGGACCATTTTACACCAAATAAGGATATCAAAGCAGCAACACAATGTAAACAATGTCGTACATTTGCACAATCCTTTGAAATCAGCAATTATTTTGATGTCGGTGATATGGGAATTGAACATGCCTTACTTCCTGAAAAAGGTCTGGTTGCTCCGGGCGAATGTATCATAGGGGCAGACTCCCACACCTGTACTTATGGTGCACTGGGTGCCTTCTCCACTGGTGTTGGCAGCACCGACATGGCGGCTGGTATGGCAACTGGAGAGGCTTGGTTTAAAGTTCCAAGTGCCATCAAATTCAACCTCACTGGAAAGCTCAACCAATGGATCAGCGGCAAAGATGTCATTTTACATATCATTGGTATGATTGGCGTTGATGGTGCACTTTACAAATCCATGGAATTTACTGGAACAGGTCTTAAAAATCTATCTATGGATGACCGTTTATGTATGGCAAATATGGCAATTGAAGCCGGCGCTAAAAATGGTATTTTTGAAGTAGATGAAGTCACTTTATCTTATATCAAAGACCGTGTATCGCGCGAATATACCATCTATACCGCTGACACAGATGCCGAATATGAAGCAGTTTATGAGATTGATTTAAGTACCATTCAATCCACCATTGCTTTTCCACACCTTCCAGAAAATACCAAAACCATTGATGAAGTTGGAGAAGTGGTGATTGACCAAGTTGTAATCGGCTCTTGCACAAATGGACGTTTGGAAGATTTGGCTACCGCTGCCGAAATCCTAAAGGGTAAAAAAATTGCCAAACATGTGCGTGCGATTATCATTCCTGGCACACAAGCCATCTATAAAGAAGCCATGAAACTGGGTTATGCTGAAATTTTTATCGATGCAGGATGTGTATTTTCCACACCTACTTGTGGACCCTGCTTAGGCGGACATATGGGTATTTTAGCAAAAGGGGAACGCGCTGTTTCCACTACCAACCGCAATTTCGTAGGAAGAATGGGACATGTAGAATCCGAAGTTTACCTCGCAAGCCCAGCCGTTGCTGCTGCCAGCGCAATTGCTGGTAAAATTGCAGATCCAGCCATCATCACAAAATAATTATCATTTACCAGAAAGGAATGTCATCCAATGAAAACGCAAGGTTTTGTACATAAATTCGGAGATAATGTTGATACCGATGTTATTATCCCTGCAAGATACCTAAATACTGCCGACCATAAAGAACTGGCAAGCCACTGTATGGAAGATATTGATAAGGATTTTATCAAAAAAGTCAAACCAAATGATATCATTGTAGCCAACTACAATTTTGGATGTGGCTCTTCTCGTGAGCATGCACCAATTGCTATCAAAGCAGCTGGCATCTCCTGTGTCATCGCCAAGACATTTGCGAGAATTTTTTATCGTAATGCCATCAATATTGGACTTTCTATTTTAGAATGCGATGAAGCTGCTGACAATATTCAAGCAGGAGATGAAATTACAGTTGATTTCGACACTGGTATCATCACCAATATCACCAAACAGGAAACCTATCAAGCAGAGCCATTTCCGGAATTTATCAAACAAATGATTCATTCCAATGGACTACTCAACTCTTTAAAAAATAAGTAAAGGAGATTGTATGAAGCAAGTAAGAGTACTGGCTAGCACTACAGATGTTAGTTTAGAAAAGAAAATTAATACCTTTTTGATTGATAATCCCAACCTAAATGTCATTGATATTCGGCTTTCTGGTTCAGGCGACTACTTTTGTGCCCTCATCATTTACGAAATATAAGGAGTGTATCTTATGAAAAAAAATATTGCATTGATTAAGGGCGATGGTATTGGTCCTGAAATTATAGATGAAGCAGTAAAGGTGCTCAATAAAATCTGTGATAAATATCATCATGAATTTTCTTATACCAGAGTACTTATGGGCGGTGAATCCATCGATGCCACTGGCATACCGCTAACGAACGAAGCGCTTGAAACTGCCAAAGCCTCTGATGCAGTACTTCTCGGTTCTGTAGGTGGTCCAAAATGGGACCACATGCCAGGTCACCTGCGTCCCGAAAAAGGGCTTTTATCCATTCGAAAAGGGCTTTCCCTATTCGCCAATCTAAGACCTGCTTACTTGTATCCACAATTAAAGGCATCCTGTCCATTACGCGATGAAATCATTGGAGATGGATTTGACATGTTGGTGGTACGCGAACTGACTGGCGGGCTTTATTTTGGAGTTCATGAAACGGTGGAGGAAAACGGCATATTGGTGGCAAAAGATAGCCTTATCTATACCGAAGAAGAAATCAGAAGAATCGCAATTAAGGGATTTGAAGTCGCTAGAAAACGAAGAAAACACGTTACTAGCGTAGAAAAATCAAATGTATTAGATTCTTCTAGACTGTGGAAAAAAATTGTTCACGAAGTCTCACAAGATTATCCAGATGTCACTTTAGTGGATATGCTTGTAGACAACTGCGCTATGCAACTTGTCAAAGACCCAAAACAATTTGATGTTATTTTAACTGAAAATATGTTTGGAGATATCTTATCAGATGAAGCCAGCATGGTTACTGGTTCAATTGGTATGCTCTCCTCTGCTAGTTTAAACGAAACAAAATTTGGACTATATGAACCCAGTCATGGTTCTGCTCCTGATATTGCTGGTCAGGATAAGGCAAACCCAATTGCAACGATTCTCTCTGCGGCTATGATGTTGCGCTATTCCTTTGATATGGATCAAGAAGCAAATGACATTGAACAAGCAGTTGAAAAAACCCTGACACAGGGTTATCGAACAGGTGATATTGCAAGTGAAAAAACCATTTTAGTCGGATGTAAACAAATGGGTGATGCCATTTGTGCAAATATTTAAAATAGGACAAAACCACTGCAAAATTTTGCAGTGGTTTTATCTGTTATTTTCCAATCATATCTTCACTTTTTTTAATTAAATTTAAGAGAGAGGAAGCCAATAGCGGATAATCTTTTTGTAATGTTTCGGTGGACATAAAAACTTGTTCTTTATCGATTTTATATTCTTTTTTGTTGGGATAATTTTCTAACATCGCTTTTACAGATGCTTGCACTTTCAACATCTCAGAAAATGAAAGTGAAAAAAATATATTTTGGGGTACTGTAAATAAACCAACTTCATTTTTTACGTTGATTCCATACAATATTCGAAACATTTGATAAACAGCAAGCATAAAATAATTTGATATCTCAGAAGTCAAATCATCACGATTTATTTTTTCTAAAATATCAAATGTAATGTGAAGAGAGTTGGAAACTAATTTTTTATTTAGACTTGCCAACGATTTACTTTGTATACAATCTTTTTTTTCTTCTGCTTCCGATATATCATAAAGGGACAATGTTGCCCCAGTCCGTTCAGGAGATAATCCCAATAAATAATCGCAGGAAACATGATAAAATTCTGCTGTACGAACGACAAAATCCAACCCACATTCACGAATGCCTTTTTCATAATGAGATAATAGCGCTTGAGAGAGATTTAGTTCTTTCGCTGCTTGCTTTTGACTAATTCCCCGTTCTTTTCTCAGTAATGTCAAAATTCTTGGAAAATCAGCATTCATACAAAAAATATCCTCCTATTGCAATTAACATATAGTAAATTATATTATAATTGATACATTTTGTAAATACTTTTTTTAAAATAATTTCAAATCATGTCGATAAAAATAAGTAGTCTTTTTTGTACAATAAAAACAGGTTTTTGTCATTCACAAAAATAACATTACTTTTCGTTGTCATTTGATATAATAGAAATAATTTCATCGCAATCTATAGCTGCGAATATTACATCAAGAAAGGTGCTCTTTTATGAGAAGTTATAAAATTTACTTATATCGTCATGGCATTACAGATGGAAATTTAGAGGGAAAATACATTGGCATTACTGATGTAGACCTCTGTCAACAGGGAATCGATCAATTACATCAACTTGCCCAACAATACGAATATCCCAATGTTGGAAAAGTCTATTCTAGCCCACTCAAACGCTGTACACAAACAGCGCAGGTCCTCTATCCAGAAATGAGTATACAGACTGTATCAAAATTACAAGAGTATAATTTTGGCATTTACGAAAATAAAACCATTGACCAGTTAAAACAAACCCCTGGATTTGCACAATGGCTGAGTCATCAAATGACAATTGCTCCAGAAGGTGGGGAAAATATGCAGTCATTTCAACAGCGTATTCGAGAGGGTTTTGATTGGGTTGTCAAAGATATGATGAAACAAAAAATATCCTCTGCCGCAGTTTTCACACATGGAGGCGTTATAATGTCTTTGTTGGGTATGTGTGGTTTACCCAAAGCAAATCCCACCCATTGGATGGTAAAAAACGGACACGGATACAGTATTTTGGTCAATGCTTCCCTTTGGGGCAATACCATGTCATTTGAAATTTGCGATAAACTCCCCTATGGGGAACAAGATATATTTGACAAAAAAACATTTGAACTATTAGATGTTGAAGAATTAAAAAGAAATTATCAAAATGAACAATCATAATCGCTTCTGACAAAAAAATCTTCCTTTTCGGATTGGTGTTGTTCAATGTCATTTGAAAAAATGATTCGTCAACATATTTAAAACGAACAGTTGTACAGGTAACTGCCTAATAAACTGGAATTGATAAAGAGGTGAGATCATGATCATTCAGACAGAAAGACTGATTTTGCGTCCGTTTCTCGAAAGTGATGCCGCAGATGTATTTGAATATTTAATAGAGCCTATGGTAAATTGCTTTTCCTGTATGAAACTAAATTCTCTTGAGGAAGCAAAGACAGAGATGAGGAAGCGAATCAAAGAAACGGAATATTATTTTGCCATTGTATTAAAAGATATGGGAAAAGTTATCTGTGAGATAGATGCATATCCAGAACATGTCAAACCATATGACCAAGATGGGGATCCACTACTTGATACGTTTAGCCCTTGCTGGATGCTAAATAAAGCATACCATGGCAAAGGATATGCATATGAAGCAGCTCATGCTTTTTTTGACTATCTGTTTAAACAAAAAGGAGCAAGGCGTATATATGCATATACGGAAGATTACAACATTTCAAGTCAGTGTCTTTGCGAAAAACTTGGTATGCGCAGAGAAGGTTTATTTTTGGAATTTATATCCTTTGTCAACAATCCAGATGGTACACCACACTATGAAAACACATATCAATATGCTATTTTGAAAAAAGAGTGGCTCTGACAATTTCCGATTTACCAAACTGATAATAGTATATAGTGATTACCACATCAATCTCGTTTTATAGAAACTGCCAAAGTGATACCTCAACAACACCTTTCTCAAAAGAGACAAAAAAATCCTTTTGTTGACATCTCCAACATAGTTTGATAAAATTTATTTCACAGAATATGTTATATAATTTGTTTTATGAATAGGATGATAGGAGTTTTTTCATGTATTCAGAAAAAGAAAATTATCAAAAAAGCATTTGGATATTAAAGCGCAATATCAGTCGAATTACAGCAGCTACTATTTTTTTATTCTCTATTATTTTATTCATCATCATCGCTGTTTTATTTTTTTCTGATTATTTTCAGTCAATCAATCAGATACTATATCCCATTCCAACCCTGATAACCATACTGATGGGCATTGGGATTATATTAGTTGTATTGCCACTGGAACTGGGAATCAAATACTGGTTTTATATGATTTCTTTCAATGAAAAAATTCCCTTATCTGATATTTTTCATTACTTTTCCGCAAAAGAACTCTATTTAAAAGCAGTCATCTATCGTACAATTATACTATTAAAACACCTTGCAACTTACATAATCTATCTGATTCCCGCAGCGGGAATCCATCTATTATCAGTCATGATTGGAAAAGATACCAATACCAACATTTATTTGCTTATTGTTTGGATTAAGATACTTTTTTTATTGATTGGATTATTCTTTGCCTTTTATCATAATCTACAGTATCAATGTATTTGGTGCTTATTTTTTCAAAATCCCAACTATCGTTTGAGTCAACTTTGTCAACTCTCAAAGATGCTTATGAAACCCAAAAGACAAGAATTTATCAAAATCTATCTGGCAACGACACCATTTATCTGTTTTGGTATCTTTTTATTTCCATTGATTTTATTGGTGTCTTATTTTTATGTAATCACTTCTGTTAAAGTTATCGAAGTAATTTGTACTCAATTATCATAACATAAGGATGTGTCACTTTGTCTATTTTATCTCATGCAAAAAGAATTGTTGTAAAAGTAGGTACTTCTACCCTTACACACAGCACAGGACTACTCAATATCCGAAAAATTGAGTTGTTGGTAAAAATTTTGGCGGATTTAAAAAACGCTGGAAAAGATCTTATTTTGGTTAGTTCGGGAGCAATCGGTGTTGGAGTTGGCGAATTAAATATGAAGCAGCGCCCCACCGACACACCCACCAAACAGGCATGCGCCGCAATCGGTCAATGTGAATTGATGTATATTTATGACAAATTATTTTCACAATATAACCATAAGGTTGCACAAATTTTACTCACTCGAGACATCATTGAACAGGACAAACGCAAACAAAATGTACAAAATACATTTCATCGACTGTTGGAATTGAATGTTATTCCTGTAGTCAATGAAAATGATACCGTTTCTGTTGAAGAATTGGAATTTGGAGACAATGATACATTATCTGCCATTGTAGGTACTTTAGTAGAAACAGATTTACTGTTAATATTGAGTGATATTGATGGCTTATATAATAAAAACCCAAAACAATTTGCAGACGCCCACTTAATTCATCATGTTCCCAACATCAGCCAAGAAATTTTAGCGCTTGCTGGTGGAAAAGGTTCCGCTTTGGGAACTGGTGGCATGATTACGAAGTTAAACGCTGCACAGATAGCTTTGGCAAATGGTTTCCCTATGGTATTACTAAATGGCAAACACCCAGAACAAATCTATCAATTATATGATGGTGAAACAGTTGGAACCATATTTGGAACATCAGAAAGGAGATTATAATGGAACATCAAATACTTGCACTTGGAAAACGCGCCAAAGCTGTTGCTGCACAAGCCAGTATCTTACAAACCCAACAGAAACATGATTTACTGCATACAATTGCACAAGCATTGATATCCCAAACGGACTTTATCTTAACACAAAATCAAATAGATATCACACAGGCAAAAGAAAACGGAATTTCTGAGGTGATGATTGACCGTCTGAGCTTAACAAAAGAACGCATTTTATCAATCGCCAATGCCATTCAAAAGGTCATCGACCTCCCTGACCCAGTTGGCATCATTGAAGGCGGAGAAAAACGTCCAAATGGTTTGGAGATTTCCAAAGTCAGAGTTCCTTTAGGTGTGGTGGGAATTATTTTTGAATCCCGTCCAAATGTAACCGTTGATGCCGCAGTATTGTGTATCAAATCGGGAAATGTAGCTTTGCTGCGTGGTGGAAAGGAAGCCATCCACACCAATTTGGCACTTGTCAGTGTCATTCGCGATGCCATCTGTTCTTGTGGTCTACCTGAAGACATGGTGCAGCTAGTAGAGGATACTTCTCGTGATTCTGCATTTGAAATGATGAAATTAAATGGTTATTTGGATGTTCTTATCCCCAGAGGCGGAGCAGGGCTTATCCAGTCAGTTGTCAAAAACGCAACTGTCCCTGTGATTGAAACTGGCACAGGAAATTGCCATATCTATGTTGATGAATGGGCAGATTTAGATATGGCTGTTTCTATTGTGAACAATGCTAAAACAAGCCGTCCATCTGTCTGTAACGCCTGCGAAAGCCTACTTGTCCATGAGTCTGTTGCAGGTGCGTTCTTACCCAAACTATCAAAAGAATTTCAAACACATCAGGTAATTATGCTTGGTTGCCCTAAAACACAACAAATATTAGGTGATATTGTACTACCTGTTTGCGAACAAGACTATGCAACCGAATTTTTAGACTATCGAATTTCCATCAAAGTGGTATCCAGCTTAGAAGAAGCCATTGAGCACATTCACACCTATTCTACAAAACATTCCGAATGTATTGTCACCAATCACCTCCAACATGCCAGATTATTCACTTCAAAAGTAGATGCTGCCGCAGTCTATGTCAATGCCTCCACACGTTTTACAGATGGAGAAGAATTTGGATTGGGTGCAGAAATTGGCATTTCTACACAAAAACTTCACGCACGTGGTCCAATGGGTTTACAAGAACTTACTACAATCAAGTATATTATCCAGGGAAATGGGCAGATTCGATAAAGAGCTTTTGAATGACTAGGCAAGAATTTTCGGACACTTGTTGCCTAGCAATTCACTCAATATAGAAAGGAATAGGAACATGGCCATATCAAAGGACAAAAAGAATGACGCAAAACTAGCGAAATCCTTAAAAACAGAAGAATCAGTCGAACTGAGTGATTCTGGCAAAAAAATCAATCTTGAAGCTGGATTGATGTTTGGCAATCAAAATAAACAAATTGAAGAATCCATTTTGGCAGATGAAATTGAAAAATCAGAACATGAATCAGCCGCAAAGAAGATCAAAGAACAATTAAAAAAATTCCCTGAAATGATACAGCAAGAAATCCAAGAAAATCTTTTACCTGAATCCCCTGAAGATTTAGAACAACCATCTGAAGAAAATCTTTCAGAAGAACCAAACAATCAAACGCCTTCTGACAACGAAACACCCAATGAGAATCAAGAGGAAATCCCTATCCATTCCCCATCAACCAAAAAAGCTCCTTCTTTTGTGGCGTTGGGGGCTATTGTACTTGTCTTTGCCATCATTGGAGCTATTTCTGTGATACGAGTCAGCATCAACGGGATTCAATCCGCCATTCATCAGGACGCTTTAAAAGAAATTTTAACCGAAAATGTATATCCTCTTGTTATTGTGGATACCCCTGAGTTTAAATCTCCCAGTTATTTAGACCAAAAAGTAATCATTTCTTCTGGTATCTGGAAATTTATTATGGAAGAAGAAAATAAGGACAAATATGAAACCGATGATTTTGGGGTAATCACTGTCCCACAAATTGAAATTGAACATTATATTCATCAATTATTCGGAAACGATGTAAAAATTCAACATCAAATGATACCAGATACAGAATTTTATATCCCCTACGATGAAGAAAATCAAGTTTATTACATTCCACAAACACCACAATTATTACCATATGCCCCTAAAATTTTATCCATTCAAAATATGAAAAATTCCATTTTTGAAGTAGAAGTGGGTTATTTGCTCGCTGGTCCATTTTGGAATGTGCAAAAATATGCCAACGATGAGCCAAGTAAGGTGATGAAATACACCTTGCAAAAAAATGACCATTCTCATTACCAAGTGCTTTCTGTAACGCAAGTTTTAACAGACAATTCTTCTACAATCGATGATTTTTCTTCATTGCCTTCTCAAGATTCTTCTCAACCAATCGACGAGAGTTCTCAAGAAGAAAGCTCTCAAGAAGAAAGCTCTCAAGAAGAAACCTCCATTCCTGAAGCAACAGACTTTATTATTGATGAATCTATCAATCCAGGTGAAACACCTGCTGATCCAGAGACTCCTCAAGATACTCCACCGACAGAAGAAACTCCTCAAGATACTCCACCAGCAGAAGAAACTCCAACTGAACCACCAGCAACGGATCCTGCTCCAGCAGAGTAGAAGGTCATAAAAAATTAAATAAATTTTAAGATAAATGCTAGAATGTCTTATGAATATCCATAATTTGAATATTGACATTTTAGCATTTTGTATCTTTATCATAACCAACCAATCAAAGTAATACAAGTATTTGTTTGATCGTAGAATTGATATTTCGCAGTTTAGGTGATATACTAATTGTGCTATCAAGTACAATATAATCACATAAAATAAAAATAAAGATTCAATTATAAAGCTTTAATCACCTACAACCATGCTCATAATCCTCAAAATCATATCCAAAATAACACTATTTTTACATAACCCAAATGTGCTATCAACTGTGAATTGATGATATTGGCTTGTTCATGCTGTACTCTGTAGCATAGCAAGAAGTCCTTACCTAACTATAGATGAGGAAAATCGTATTTACATACCACCAATCATTTTAAAATTTCTAATAAAACAAATAAGCAGGTGTTACAATGAAGAAATTTCTCTCGCGCGTTCGTGCTGCAAAATGGAGCCAATATGCTGGAATAATTTTAATGATTTTCTTTCCAATCATACTCGTATTTATTACAGAATTAAACCAGCAAGGCGATTTTTCAATTGCTCAACAACTGATTACCAAAACCCCTTCTATTTTATTATTTGACATTTTATTTGTATCGCTGTGTTTTTATTTTATCACACTGTTGGTTAAAAAAACGGCTATCTCTGCCACAATTACAGGCATTGTCTTTTACATCATGTCCTGTGTTGAATTTTATCGTTTTCGTGCCAGTGGCGCACACTTTACCATTGGGGATTTCTCCTTATTTACCAATGCAAAAGATGTAGCAAAATTTGCAAATATTAAAATATTTCCAATGCAGATTCTCACTATTTCTGTTTTGACTTTGTATCTTTTGGCAATGTATCTCTTTCGTTATCGAGTAAACTGGAAATGGAGACATATTATTCCCTCTTGTTCTTCTATCATTGTCGGTTTGATGGTATTTTTTATGGTGCCCAGTGTTTCCAATACATTATTTGAGGCATTTTCCGTCAGTCATAGTGGCGCAAATAATAATTTTATTCAACAGGAAAAGTTTGAAAACAATGGTATGATTGCTTTTTTAATTGAAAATATCACCAATACCATTAGTACCATCAACATCAAAAAACCAGAAAATTACTCCAAACAAACCATACAAACACTGGCGGTTCCCAATAAAAAAACAATACAGCCAAAATTAAAACCCAATGTGATTATCGTTATGAGCGAGTCTTATGCAGACTTTCGAAAATTTAAGCAACTTCAAATTCCAGATAAATATTATCAAAATTTTGATAAAATGGCACAGGAAGGTATTAAAAGTACTGCAATTGTTCCCACCTTTGGTGGATATACTGTCAAAACAGAATTCGAATTGTTATTTGGTCTTCCCATTAAATCTTTAAATGGCACACAGGCGCCACAACACTTAATACAAGATAAACAACAAGTGACAATTGCCAGTGATTTTCAAAATCAAGGTTATACCACCACCTATATGCATCCTTATACTTCCGAATTCTATGATAGAGGTGAAGTATTTCAGCGATATGGTTTTGATAATCTTTATTTTGAAGATGATTTTGAACCAACAAAATTCCGTGGATATATCGACGATGGTGTAGCTTTTGACCGAATTATACAACAAATCAATGAAGATGAAAATCCCAGCTTTATCCATATCACTACCATGCAAAATCATATGCCCTATGACTCTGAAACACAAACCCAAATGGATTACTATCTAGATGGTATCCAAAATACTGACCTGCGTTTAGGTAAATTTATAGAAGATTTAAAACAGCTTTCTGAACCCACTATCTTATTATTTGTAGGCGATCATTTTCCTTTCTTTACTGGAGAAGATAATGTTTACGAACAACTAAACATCAATAGTCAAAACTGTTTAGACCTTTATAAACAACCTTATGTGATTTGGGCAAATTATGATGCTGATTTTTCTTCTGTACCAACACAAGAAGTCTCTGTGTTTTACCTTCCCCGCATTTTACAAGACATCATTCATCTTCCCAATACAGAGATTGATCAGACTATCTGGGAACAGATGAAAATCACACCAGTCTATAGCACAGAATTTCAACTTGAACAACGTAATGAAATTTTAGATGCATTGACTTACGATTTAATTTTAGGTGACCATTATGCGGATAATATCAATCAATAAAAAAGATAATACAAAATAATACTTTTAAAAAAGATTTTAGAGAATGATTTAAAAAGAATCATTCTCTTTTTATTTCCTCTTTATCTACAAAGACAAAATCTTCTCATTTAGCAACTAATAAATTTTTTATTTTACAATCTTTGTAGTCTTGCATAAAAAAATATTTATTTTTTATTGAAAAAGCATAAATATTTGCCTATCAGATTATGTTTTCATTAACAGAATAAACTATCACTTTTACACTCAACCCATTGAAAAATACCCATAAAAAAGCCATGGTTAAAACAATCTTTATCATTATTTCAACCATGACTTTGTGTGATTTCTGGATTATATTTCCACTTTATCAAATTTTATTCTACTATGTATTTTCTTTTCGATTCATTTCATGCATAAAACCGTTTATTTCTACTGAACAAATATCCGCTGCAATAATTCGTTGTTTACAAACAATAACATCTGCTTTTATATTCTCTGGATAATCTGGATAGTTTAAAACGGCAAAGGTATAACGTTGAGCAGCAGAACCTTTATAAGGTTCTAAATCAAAGCCCTGTTTTTTTTGTAGTGCATTGTAGTTTTCATATACATCATTAAATTCAAGTGGAACTGATACATCTACAATTTCCTCTGCTGGCTCTGTAATCTCCCATCCAAAAGATTTCACATATTTTGCAACGTCCTCATCCGATGCTACATTTAAACTCACTTTATTTTCGGATGACTTACCATCTTGCGAGCGCCCTGTTATCAAAAAGATAACTCCAGCCACCACCACAATCAACAAAATGAAAATTGCTAGCATTTTTTTCTTGCTCATTCTCATAGAACAAATAAACATATTATAACCCCTTTGCATATCGTTTCAGTACTACATATATATGCAAAAGAATCATTGTTCATTCTAGCAAATTTCACCTAAGCAGACAACTGTACTTGTACCGTTTCAAAAGACTCCCAAAATGGAGTCATAATGGGTGTTTTCTGATCAAAATTTGGATCTGTTTGCACACGAAATACCTTGTATCCTAACCCCAAATATTCCAGTGAATTTCCATCATCATAAGTGGCAATATGAAAACAAAAAATGGGATTACTATTATTTTGAATTCTAAAAAAATCTACCCCAATCATCACCAACCACAAAAATACCAAAATCGCCAAAATCAATAAAAGGCGTTTTATCCGTTTCATCGCCTGCATTATAACACCCTCCCATATTACCTTCCTGCCAATCATTTATTGTCCTATTTATCAAAAATCCTTGACCATGATACAAAACATCTTTTATTTTTACATACCGTTGCCAACACTTTATCAGTCTTTCCCAATAAAAAATGTGTACCTTACATGTGATTAAAGAGATATCTTTGATATTTGAAAAAATATAAGTTATCAATATATCTACAACTTTTCGTTGGGATTTTCATTAGTTTTAGTATAATCTTATAATCAGTTATTTGTCAATACTCAACCTAAAATGAAATTTGTCATCTATTGTAAATGACTTGTCAATTAGCAAATCAATATTTTCTCTTATCTTCTGAAT
Organism: uncultured Oscillospiraceae bacterium; assembly: GCA_910579175.1. Classification (GTDB taxonomy): domain Bacteria; phylum Bacillota; class Clostridia; order Oscillospirales; family Ruminococcaceae; genus Massiliimalia. Next base: position 26,792 of record CAJTTB010000018.1, read on the forward strand.
AAAAGCTGTTGTATTTTTTATACAACAGCCTTTATAAATTAATCTTGATTTAATTTTTTTGCTTCTTCTATTACTTTTGCCTCCAAGTTGCTTGGCAATTGCTCATAACGTTCAAATTTTAATTCAAAAGAACCGCTTCCCTGAGTCATCTGACGAACGATGGTTGTAAAATCTTGCATTTCACTCATTGGTACTTCTGCTTCAATGACTGTCATAGAATCTTCGGCTGGATTCATACCCAATACACGACCACGACGTTTATTTAATTCACCCATCATATCTCCAGTATTTGTATCAGGAACCAATACTTTTAAATTTCCAATTGGTTCTAACAAAATAGGAGAAGCCTGTGGCAAACCATTTCGATAAGCGAGTGCCGCTGCCATTTTAAATGACATTTCAGAAGAATCTACTGGGTGATAAGAACCATCTACCAATGTCGCTTTTAATCCCACTACTGGATAACCTGCTATGACACCCTTTTTGATGCACTCTTGCAATCCCTTTTCTACTGCTGGGAAGAAATTCTTTGGTACTGCCCCACCAAATACCTTTTCTTCAAATACCAATCCTGAAGCATCACAGGGTTCAAATTCAACCCAAACATCGCCGTACTGACCATGTCCGCCAGATTGTTTTTTGTGTTTACCTTGTACTTTTACCTTTTTGCGAATGGTTTCGCGATAAGCTACAACTGGTGGTTTTAAGGTTACATTTACACCAAATTTTGACTTTAATTTCGCTACTACAACATCTAAATGCTGTTCACCTAAACCGCTTACAATCTGTTGATGTGTTTCATAATCGTGTTCATAACGAATAGTCAAATCTTCCTCTACAATGCGGTGCATACCAGTAGAAATCTTACTTTCATCACCTTTATTCGTCGGTACCAATGCCATAGAATAACAGGATTTTGGAAATTCTGCTGGAGTCAATGTCACTTTCATGCCAGAACACAAAGTGTCTCCTGTTTTCGCATCTAATTTTGCAATGGCACCAATATCTCCTGCTGGAATTTTTTTGGTATCCTCTTGTTTTTTACCAGTTAAGTAAACCAATTTACCCAATTTTTCTGTTTCACCAGTACGCATATTTATCACAGACTGGTCGGAAGACAATACGCCAGAAATCACCTTAACATAAGACAACTTTCCAATAAATGGGTCTGCCACTGTTTTAAACACATGGACCACAAGTGGTTTTGTCTCTTCACAAATAACAGCCACATCATCGCCTTTTTCATCTTGTCCGGTTTCAATCGCAGATTCTTTTGCAGAAGGCAATAAAATATTCATACCATTGAGGAACATATCCATTGCTTCCATTGTTTCGGCAGAACCACAGTAAACAGGTGTAATATCTCCATTTTTAACACCTTTATGAATTCCTCGAACCAATTCGTCATTTGTAAATTTTTCGCCAGAAAAATATTTTTCAAACAGTTCATCATCTGTTTCAGCTACTGCTTCACTGATTGCAGTCAACAATCCTTCCAAACGATGTTCTGTATCTGGCAAATCCACTTCGACTGGTTTTCCATTTTCATAACGATATGCTTTCATATCAATCAAATTGATATAACACTCAATCACACGATCTTTGGCAAATGGCACTACGATTGGACAGACAGATGGACCAAATTCTGATTTTAGCTGTTCCAATACCTTATAAAAATCAGCACTATCGCGGTCCATTTTACCCACAAAAATCATTCTGGATTTTCCCTGTTTTTTCGCCAGTTTATAGGCTTTTTTCGCCCCTACTGTCACACCCGATTTTCCAGAAACAGTTACAATTGCACTCTCTGCTGCACGAATTGCCTCATACATTCCCGCTTCAAAATCAAATAGTCCCGGTGCATCCAACAAATTAAATTTACAATCCCGATATTCAAAAGGGGCAATTGATAAATTGACAGATGATTTTCTTCGGATTTCTTCTGCATCATAATCAGACACCGTATTTCCATCTGCAACTTTTCCCAAACGATTGGTTGTCCCTACTTGATATAAAAGTGCCTCTACCAAGGTGGTCTTTCCAGATCCTCCATGCCCCACGACGGCAATATTTTTAATATTGTTTGCATTGTACTGTTTCATTGTTTTTTTCTCTCCTTAATCCTTTGATTTCATTTAGCGATTGCATGATGTCATTATTTTATTTATCTATTATTTGACATTTTCCCCATGACGAAAGCAAGAGGTTTACAAGCGATTGACATCAAAGCGGCAAAGATTTTTTGGCATGTCATCGCCACTGATGAGGTAGATTTTAACGCTATCACAACCACTCCCTATATCGAAAAACCGCTGTAATATTGCAATATAAAAGTTCACAATACCAACCATATTTTGATATCCACGCAAGCCATAACAACAGATATATATTTTATGTTTCGGATAACTTTCTGCCATATATTGGGCAGAATAAAATAAATTTTATCATAATATAAAACATGCACTCAAACATATTTTGACAAAATGATATGGTTTCTTTTGGAAAATGTTGATTTTCTAATGATATCACAGATTATTTATTTGTGGGTTATATCATACACTTTTTCATTTTTGCAAAAAATATTTGGCACCCTTGACATTGTGCAAAATTTATATTTTTTCAGAATCTCTGAATGATATTATATCATAATTAACAACCTTTTTCAATCATTAATTTTACAAATACCCTCAAAAGGTGATGATTCTTTGTAGAAATTTTACCATAAACTGTAGTAAAATTGCATAGTTTTTTATGATGAACCGCTGATGATAGGCAAACCAACCCGCCAGTAACCAAAAATATACCTTTGTTTTATATGTATAGGCATATTTTAAATGGATATTATCTTTCGTTATTTGACGATATTTGTACCATCAAATATCAGAAGACCTATTAAAATTTACTCAAAACTTTATGTTTTTGATAATAGCATTGATGCAATCAAATAGGTACAAAAAATCAATGCTGTAAAATTTGTTTTTCCAGTCAATACAGACAAGATACAAAAAGCAGTTACAACAAATACACAAATCAATTGTACCCAAAATACAATATGGTCTGCACGCACTACATTACAACATTGCAATAATATGATGCGAAGTATCTTCCCCCCATCCAGCGCATTCATTGGCAGCAAATTGACAATTCCCAGCATTAAGTGAATCATCGCCCAAACTCCCACTTTATCCAGTTGCTGCTCCATTGCCAAACACCAAAAAAATATCAAAAAGTTTGTCAAACTTCCTGCCAGCAAAATAAAAATCTCCGTCAAATAAGATATTGCATGATTGTTCTGATTCAAACAAATCCCAGTCATTTCAAATGAGATTCGCTTGGGTCGATAACCAGTGATTATCAATGCCACAACATGACCCATTTCATGAATTACACTTGCAAACAAACCCAGTGCAGAAATTCCCGTTGGGTCTATCAATAAAAACATGGTCAATACCCCAACAAATAAAAAGTGAATTTCTATACGAATTCCACAAATGGTGAACTGAATCATGAGCCTGCTATTTGAGAAGATATCACACTGCTGACTGGTTCGCTTGTACTTATCTGTGACTCTATTTTATTCTGTTCTGTTTGGGAATCCATTGATATGGGTGTTTTATCAAATTTATTTTTTAGCATGTTGATTGCCTTTTGACTATCCGCTTGAAAATCAACTGTTTGTGCAAGCTCGCCTTTTAAAAAACGGTCAATACTTTGATAAATTTGAGGATAAAAGGTATTGATCAATACCATTATCACTGCAATTGCAACACAAACGGTCACCTGATATAAAAATACAGTTGCAAAATGGTGTTCTTTTTCCGTCTTTGGTTGCGATTGCCCTTCTAATAATACTATTTCATCTGTCTGTTCCTCCTTGTCCGATATTGGTTGAGCACCTACTTCATCAAATTGACCTTCACTCCAATGTACCATTTTGATACCACCCACTTTCTCTTTTGCTCATCTTTCCTATAGTGGATTGTATTCTATTGACACCTATTTTATGACTTATTTTATCTGATTTCAGACAAAAGATTGTATGGAATGGACTTTACTTTTTTTAGAAATTATGCCATAATAGACTTTAATACTGTAGGTAAAAGGAGTTTTTTATTTATGAATATTTTAATCATTGGCTGTGGAAAGGTAGGCTCTCGATTGGCATTTACGCTTTCTCAAGAAGGGCACGATGTTTCCATCATCGACCAAAACGAAGAAAATTTCTTGTTATTGGACTCCGATTATTCTGGTCTCACCACCTGCGGAATCCCAATCGACCAAGATGTATTAAAGCGTGCTGGAATTGAAAATTGTGATGCTGTTATGGCGGTCAGTCAAAATGACAATATCAATATTATGGTCTGTCAACTTGCCAAAGAAGTATTTCACATTGATAAAGTCATTGCTAGAATCTATGATCCAAGCCGCGAAGATGTATTCTCTCATTTTGGACTCCACACAGTATGCCCTACCAATTTAACAGTATCCGCAATCAAAACGGCTGCAATTGAACCGCACAAGCCACATTCTGTTCAATTTGGTTCTCATCATATTTCTTTTTTAACGGTCGATATTCCTAAGAATTTTCATGGAGTCGACGTTTTGGACCTGGACTTTGGAGATCAAGAATCCTTATTTGCAGTATTAAAACAAGACCTTTCTATGATTTTTTTCAAAGGTCAACACATAATCCTAGAGCCAAAGGACAAGCTGATTGTTGCAAATCTTGTAGATTAAAAAGGATGAAAAAACATGAATGTATTGATTATTGGCGGTGGTAAAGTCGGTTACTATCTCGCCTGTGCTTTAATCGAACATGAGCACACGCCCACTATCATTGAACTTTCCAAAACCTCTTGTGAAGAATTGGCAAATGCCCTTGATATTCCAATCCTTCATGGAGATGGTACAAAAATAGAACACCTCAAAACCGCAAAAATTGAACAGATGGATTCTTTTATCAGTGTCACTGGTAAAGATGAGGACAACCTCATCTCTTGTCAACTAGCCAAAAACGTCTTTCATGTACCTAAGACAATTGCCAGAGTGAACAATCCAAAAAACTCCGCCATTATGAAACAATTGGGCATTGATTTGTTGATTAATAGCACCGACCGTATTGTCAACTTACTGGAACAAGAGGTGGATATTTCTGCAATCAAAGAATTGGCATCTTTAAACATGGGAGAATCCACCATCGCGGAAATACAAATACCAGATGCCTATCGATTAAATGGGATTTCTCTGGCGGATTTAAGACTTCCCCACGATTACATTGTCATTTCTGTAATCCGTAATTCCCGCACCATCATTCCCAGAGGAGACACAAAAATACTCAATGGCGATAAAATACTGGTATTGTCTTTGACCGACGCCTTACACGATTTGGCAGAATATTTAAAACTAGAGCTTTAAAAGGAGCAACAGATTGAAAAAAATAGGAATCAAACTCATTTTATTATGTTCAGCTTTACTGCTGTTGATTGGTTTTACAGGCTGTAACCAATCAGATTTGAAAAAAAAGTCTTATAAAGAAAATGTTGATATTGCCATTTCTTCTGACCCAAGTTCCATTTATGCTTTAGAGGAAGAAATCACAAAAATTGCCTATCAATATGATGAGGGCGGCATCTTAACCGAAGCCATTGCCGTATTTGAAGGCGATACCGAAATTTCTTCACATAAAGGCACCTTATACTTTACCTTCTGTCGAGATGATGAAGAAACTGGACGTGGAACTACAGTTATTTTATCCTATGACATGTTTGACCGAAAAATCACAAAAGTCTCTTATGAACAGGCAAATGGCATTTTTTCTAAAACCAATACAGAACCCATCCACCAAGGCGCTAAAGCAATCTTATTTGAGGATATCTTTACCCAAGTCATTCCACTTGACACAAAACTTTATGACAAACTGCAAAATGGCACCAATGTCAAATTGACCATTGAATTTACCAGTGAAGGGATTTACCCATCTCTGCTATAACCCTTATTGCAAAACACTATTTATAAACATATTTTACAAAAAGGAGTCTGAAACAATGAACTTTAAAGCAGTACACAACAATTACAATGTATTTGATCTAAACAAGAGCATTGATTTTTATCAAAAAGCGCTAGGGCTACAGGAAGTCAAACGACATCAGGCAGAAGATGGCAGTTTTATCCTAGTCTATATGGGCAATGATGCCTCCAATCACTTAATTGAACTAACTTGGTTAAGGGATATGCAGCGCCCTTATCAACTTGGCGATAATGAAATTCATCTGGCATTTGAAACAGATGATTACCAAGCTGCCCATAAGCTACATGAAGAAATGGGATGTATCTGTTATGAAAATCCTGGCATGGGTATTTACTTTATTTCTGACCCAGATGGTTATTGGATTGAAATTATACCCGCTAAATAATTTTTATCAATAAAAAAGAGTAGGTTTTTACCTACTCTTTTTAATTTTATCAATCAACTATCTACGATTTTTCAGCCCTAAGATCTTTTGAATGATACAAAGGAGATACTCAGTTATGAATAGACTTAAATCCTTCTCCAAGAATTTCTTCTGTTTCGGTCATAAATACAAAAGCGTCTGGGTCTATTTCCTTGATAATCTCTTTAATTTGAGAAAACTGATACTTTCTAACAACACAAATCATTACTTCAAGATCCTGATTGCTATATCCTCCTGTTCCCTTTAATAGGGTCACACCTCGATCCATCTCACTCATAATACGATTTTTAATGGCTTGCACCTGTTTAGAAATAATCGTAACCTGACTGCCACGCTCAAAACCATAGATAATGCTGTCAATGATCTTGGTACACACATAAATAGACACCAATCCAAATAAACCGGATTCAATATTCCGAAACACCGCCATAGAAGCTACCAAAATAATACAATCTATCACCAAAAGCGCACGCCCAATGGGCAGAAACGGAAACTTTAATTTTAATAAATAAGACAAAATATCTCCGCCAGCAGTTGTAGAACCCCTTAAAAAGACCATCGCCAAACCAATTCCCATCAAAATTCCACCAAATACGGAACCCAGCAGTCTATCACCTTCATAAATAGGAAATAGAGGTGTCACAAAAAAATCCAATATCAATGTACTAATTATCAAAGTGCGAGTGCTCTTTAATGTAAATGATTTCCCCAAATAACGATAAGATAAAATCAGAATTGGAATATTGATCACAAAGGTTAAAATACCAATCGGCAGATTGGTGACAAAATTAATCATAATCGCAATACCAGAAACTCCACCTGGTGCGATATTGGCAGGCTCTACAAAACAGTGAATTCCCATAGCTAAGAAAAAAGAACCAACAATATCATAAATGATATCTATCATCAATTTCTTTGTGAATTTCGGTTTTGTGGTAATATTCAACCAGATTCTCCTCTCTCAACAATCGTAAACGATAGACTGGTACAATTATAGTCCTCACTCAATTAGATGATTTTCCCTTTATTTTCTCCCAATAAGTCTTGGCGGCCTGTTCATTTTTATTCAATCCATATTCATAATAAACTGTTCCCACCAAATCATCTGGAAAATACTGTTGTTGTACATAATGATTGGGAAAGTCATGAGCATATTGATAAAATTGTCCCTTTACTTCCTTTTCTGCACTGTCAAAATGTCGATTCTGCAGACATCTGGGAAAACCATTCCCCTTTCCATTGCGCACATCTTCTATCGCCCGATGAATTCCCAGATAAGAACTATTTGATTTGGGCGCAGTTGCCAACAACACCACTGCTTGTGCCAAAGGAATCATTGCTTCTGGAAGTCCCAATTGTAATGCACTATCTACACATGCCTTCACAATAGAAATTGCCTGTGGATATGCCAAGCCAATGTCCTCAGATGCCACTACCAACAAGCGTCTACATGGAGAAAGCAGGTCGCCTGCTTCCAATAACCTAGCCAGATAGTGTAATGCCGCATTCTCATCCGAGCCGCGAATGGATTTTTGTAACGCGGAGATACAATCATAATGTTCATCTCCATCTCGGTCATGGCGTATATTGCTCTTTTGTGACAATTGTTTGGCAATTTCCATGGTTATTCTTCGCTTCTCTGGAGAAACCGGCTCTCCTGCCAAACAACACAGTTCCACTATATTGAGCGATTTTCTAACATCTCCACCGCAATGTTTTGCAATATAATGCTTCACATCTTGCTCCACTGTCAATGTCACATGCAGTTGTCGCTGCATCATCTCAAAAGCACGCTCAATTACTTTTTCTACTTCTTCTGTCTGAACAGGTTTAAATTCAAATACAGTACTTCTGCTTAAAATTGCATTATAGATATAAAAATAAGGATTTTCTGTCGTGGAAGCGATCAGCGTAATGGTTCCATTCTCTATATACTCTAATAACGACTGTTGTTGTTTCTTATTGAGATACTGAATTTCATCTAAATAGAGCACAATCCCCTGATACCCACCAAAGGTATCCACCTGCCCGATAATTTCTCGAATATCCGCAGTAGAAGCAGAAGTACCATTTAACTTAAATAATTTTTTATGGGTCTTACCTGCAATAATCCTAGCAACAGTTGTCTTTCCAACGCCTGATGGACCATAAAAAATCATATTGGGAAGATAACCGCTTTCCACGATTTTTGTCAATAACTTTCCTTCCCCTATCAAATGGGACTGTCCAACTACATCATTTAGGTCCAATGGACGAATTTGGTCCGCCAACGGCGATGACATCTCTTTCTCTCCTTTATTGAATATTGCAATAATTTTCTAGTTGTACACGTTCAAAGAAGTGTTCACAAGCAAGATGAAGTGATTTATTCCACAAATACCATTCATGTGTGCCACTCCACTCTTGATAAACAAATGGAATATCCACATCCTTCATAAAATCGCGAAATTTTACACTCATATTATAAATAAAATCTTCTGTGCCACAGGTCATAAAAATGCTTGGTTTTAATGTAGAAGCTTCGCATTCTTTTGCCATTAAAAACAAATCATTTTCCTTGAGCAATTCATAATCTAATCCCAATATCGCTTTCATTTCATCAATTCTCTGTTCTTCTTCTGCACGTTTTGCCACTTGTTCAATATCACAAGCCGCTGAAAATGCTGCACATCCCGCGTATTGCTCTGGTTTTTTCAACGCACATTTTAACGCTCCATATCCCCCCATAGAAAGACCCATCACATAGGTATCTTCTCTTTTATCCGAAATGGGAAATAGTTTTTTACAAATCTTGGGAAGCTCTTCTGAAATATAGGTAAAATACGGTAAACCATACTTCATATCAATATAAAAACTGCGTTGTACCTCTGGTAGAATCAAACAAATGCGATAGGTTTCTGATAACAATTGCAACTGCGCGCTTTCCCAATCGCTAAAGTTTCCAGATAGACCATGCAGTAGATACACAACTGGATAAGGTTTTTCATCTGTCAAAATCGTATTCGGTACTACTGCAGTGACAGAAGTATTCATTTGTAATACCTGTGAATAAATCGTTCCATGAAAATATGCCATAATGATTCCTCTTTTCTAATTTATGTATTAAAATATACTTTGCATAAAATAGTTGCAAAGTGATAATTACACTTTTGCCAAACGATAATACAGTAAAAATACTGAATAGAAATTATTATCTTATTCTATTCATTTATAAACATTTTAATTCCCTCGACTGAATCTATTATATCCCATATTTCCTTTATTTGTCAATGCTTGATAAAGCCCTATGAGAGACAAAAAATCATTCAGATAAATCTTTGATTATTTTTATCATACGATTGTCAATCTTCTATAGATTCTTTCAAGAATAAGATTGTGATGGTCTTTTCACTATGTTAATCCAATTATATATCTTGAGATCAAGGGATTTTTTCTTTGTGATATCGCTTTTGATCAATCATTCCCTATACTATCCAGTATCATTTCTGTATTCTCTAAACAACTATCTACGATGCTTATCTGAATGGTTATTTGACTATTCTGAGAAAGTCTATCTTTCAATAAATAAAAGATTTGTTGACAACCTTTATAATCATCTTCTGTTTGAAAATAACAAACATATTGATCGCCCAAATCAAATGGATAATCCATACAGTCAAAATGGAGCCCCTCTATCTGCATTTCTAACCAACTACCTACATCTTCGTCCAAATTTAATTCTTTCTCAACATCAAGTTCACGATGGTCTTTTGCACAAAATAAAATTTTTATCATACTTTACCTTCTTAATCCGAATTGCTTTATGTTCATGATATCACAATCATCTGTGCTTTACAAGCAATATACAATGTTAAATAATCGACCTTTTTCTTGAAATCCTGACAATAATCCTTTATAATAAAACAAAAACCATTTATATCAATTAACAAATCTGTTTTAACATGTACCTGCAAATACAACGATACTTTTGCTCTGCAAAGAAAACAGATAAATCACTGTATCACAAGGAAATCTTTTTATGAAAAACAAGCAAATCATATCTATTAAAACAACTCTATTGGCAATACTTTTGATTATTTTAACAACAGGCTGTTCTCTTAATTCGCTCCAAAATGTAGAGAAAAATAAAGAAGATGGATGGTTAGAAGATGAAAACGGTTGGCGCATGACAGAAGACGATACTCCTGTTATCAATCAATGGTTAGAATATAAAAATCATTGGTACTATTTTGATAAAAACGGTTATATGACAACTGGCTGGCTAAAACTAAAAAATTCTTGGTATTATCTACAAGAAGATGGCACTATGGTTACTGGAAATATCGATATGGATGGCAGTGAATATCAGTTTGATGAAACCGGGAAATGGGTTGGAAAGAAAAGCAATCTAAAATGGATTATGGATAAAAACGGTTGGACAGTGGAATTGACAGACAAAGCCGAACTGGAAAATGGCTGGAATAAATTAAATGATAAATGGTATTATTTTAATGAAAACGGTTATATCTCTTCTGGTTGGATTAATATTGACGGTTACTATTATTATCTAGATGGCAGCGGCGCTATGCAAACCGGTTGGATACAGTTAGGGGGATATTGGTATTATCTCAATCCAGATGGAAAAATGCAAACTGGTGAAGCTGTTATTGATGAGGTCACTTATTATTTTACCAATAGTGGTGTTATGATACCACAGGAATAAAAAGTAACACAGCTTGATTATGTGTACACCTTTTTCATTTTCATCAGCGGTCTATCAAAATATGTTCCTTAACATTGGATTATCATAGGTATCTATGATAAATGTATGAAAATTTAAAATGGAGAAATCAACTATGAAGAAAAAAATAAACTTTTTAACGGTGGTCTTATGTGGTATTGCAGCACTCATCTGGACAGTTAGAGCTGTAGTTGATATGGTGTATCATATCCCTCAAATATCAACCACATTGTTTTTATTAGACATATTATGTGCAATTATTTGGATTGTAACCTTTTTTATAAATCTTTATAAGTATCGTTCCAATCATACAGATAAATAAAGTTCACTTTATAAAACTATTCCAAGTATGCAAATAAACTCACTATGATATGTATTTTATGTAAAAAGCATATCATATATATCTTTATCAATGTTAGAAAAGAAAAATCCCATTGATTCATTACAGCAATGTAAAGTCTTATCAATGGGATTTTTTTCATATCAATTTTTTTCGGATTCTACAGCAACTATTTGTTTAAAGATTTGAATGGATTTTTCTTCTTTAGAATGGTCTAAAATTGCAAATAGTACATGTTCAAAACAGCTGTTATATGATTCTGTCTCCAATAAATCGCTCCAATTTTGAGCCACTTCTGTTACATCATTTTGAAACACGCCGCAACCATAAGCTCCTAGAATCAGATTCTTACAGCCTTTTTCTAAAAAGATGGCTAATACTTTTCTCATTCTATTTTTCATTACTTGACGAGCTTGTTGTTGATCTTCTCCTTTTCGGATTACCTGTCCCATATTGACAGCAGGCATGGTCAATACAGAAGCTGTTACTGGCTTTGGCAATAAATTCATCTTTTTCCCATCTCGAAAAAATACAACTTCTGGAGAAAAGATTGCATAATCAGTATACATCATCGTGTTACAGACCCGATTTGTCTGATAATATTCAGGTTGCTCCAACAGACAATGATATAATCCACTGCTGACCGCCAAACTTTCTTCCTGCGCATTGGCTCCATTTAAAAAACCACCCCCAGGATTTTTGGCACTTGCAAAATTTAACACTCCAACCTGCTCAATGCCCTGCTGTTTCCAATTACAAATCGCTTGTACAGTACTGATATTCTCAATTTGTATATCGGCTTTACGCTCTGTCTTTGGTTTTGTGGCTGTAATCCATTGTTCGCTCTGTTGTGGTGATATCAATACAGTATGTTGTTGTGCATACTGTTGTAAATCTGCAATCTGAATCTTTGTCTGCTCCAATGGATACCATCCCTGTTTGATATAACAAATTGTTTCCTTTGCCAATTGTTTTCTACTTGCCATAATTTTTCTTCCTTTACGAACTATCTATCCAGCAATGGCTTTTTGCTTTCGTGATTTCATGACTACCCTTTTTCAAAATCAGATTCACTTAATTGCTGCTCCAGTAAAGAAATACCTAAACGATAGGAAATAGACACTTCAGATAACATGCTTTCATAAAACGCCTTTGCAGCTTGTTGCCGCTCTGTTGCAAGCTGTAAAGCCCGTTTGGTATAAAAACAGGAATTTATCTTTTCTAATTTAAATTTATATTCTTGAAAAAACGAAGGTTGTTTGTCATTTGTTCCATCAGAAATCAAACCATTTGGCAGCTTTGTATACAATGCCTCAGATAATTGTCCATTGTATAAAAGTGTTCTTGCAATTCCAATTGCACCAGTCACATCAATCTTATCTGCATCAAATAGAATTTTTGCCTCTATACTCTGTGGTATATTATCATTGCGATAGCGATGTGTTTGAATACATGCCTTTACAGATTCTGCAAATACCTTTTTAAAACCAGATTCTATCAAAAAACAATATGCTTTTTGGGCGCCAATTTCTGCATGACATAACTTCGGATTTTCAAATTGTTCTTGTCTGCCAATATCATGCAGCAAACATGCAGCGATTAAAATATCATAATCCACATTCTGTTCAAATCTGGCAATATCCAATGCAATATATAAAACACGATAGATATGTTCTTTATCATGTGCACTATCCTGCATACAGGAATCCATATATTGTTCTAATATTTGATAAATTTCTAACTTCACTTCATTTTCATTCCCTCTGTTACCAGCAAATAAAATTCTCTATTCATATAAAGGATATTTTTGACAAAGTGCTTCTACCTTTGCACGTACTTCATCTGCTTTATGCTCAAAATCAGAAGCAGTCAAATAAATGCACTCTGCAATGACTTTCATATCTTCTGGTCTCATACCACGACTTGTAATAGCAGGTGTACCAATACGGATACCACTGGTTACAAATGGGCTTTCTGGATCATTTGGAATTGCATTTTTATTCACTGTGATATAAACTTCATCCAAGCGTTTTTCCAATTCCTTACCGGTGATTTTGAAGTTGCGGGTATCTACCAACATCAAATGATTATCTGTTCCCTTAGAAACCAAATCAAACCCATAATCCACCAAATGTTTTGCCAGCTCTTTTGCATTATCTACCACATTTTGGGCATATTCTTTAAAAGAAGGCTGTAATGCTTCACCAAAACAAACTGCTTTTGCGGCAATGATGTGCATCAACGGACCACCTTGTGTTCCTGGGAAAATAGCCTTGTCAATTGCCTTTGCATATTGTTCTTTGCAAAGTATCATACCGCCTCTTGGACCTCTTAGGGTTTTATGGGTTGTTGTTGTTACAATATCAGCATAAGGCACTGGATTTGGGTGTACTCCCGCTGCAACCAATCCGGCAATATGTGCCATATCCACCATCAAATAAGCGCCAACTTCCTTTGCAATTTCCCCTAATTTCTCAAAATCAATGATACGGGGATAAGCAGAAGCTCCTGCCACAATCATTTTCGGTTTTACTTCTTTTGCCTGTGCTCTTAATTTATCATAATCAATGACTTGTGTATCATCTTCTACCCCATAGGATACAAAATGGAAATATTTTCCTGATATGTTTACTGGTGAACCATGTGTTAAATGTCCGCCATGTGCCAAGCTCATTCCCAAAACGGTATCACCTGGCTGTAACAGTGCAAAATAAACTGCCATATTTGCTTGTGCACCAGAGTGTGGTTGCACATTTGCATGTTCTGCACCAAAGAGTTTTTTTGCACGCTCAATTGCAATGTTTTCCACAACGTCTACACATTCACAACCACCATAATAGCGTTTTGCTGGATAGCCCTCTGCGTATTTATTGGTCAATACGGTGCCCATTGCTGCCATAACCGCTGGTGTTACAATATTTTCACTTGCAATTAATTCAATATTGCGTTTTTGACGTTTTAATTCTGCATTGAGCGCCTCTCCTACTTCTTTATCATAACCATTTACAAATCCAATTGTATCCATCATATCCTGATACATGTTTGATTCCTCCTTATTTTAAACGAACTCTTTCCTGTGACAATGTTATTATACACAAATTTTCCAATAAATTCAATCATATTATCCATTGACTCCTATCATATTCATGACAGAGGTCATTCAAAATACCTTTTTGTCCAATTATTTTTGATATTCATGAAATTTTCTTTGATTTTCTATCCAAAAGATGGTAAAATGACAATGTATGAAAGCAGGTGAACACCTTGATAAATACCATATTAAAATTTTATCGCACCCATAAAGAGCCTATCTTATATCTCTTTTTTGGAGGACTCACGACACTGGTTAATTTGATTTCTTATTTTCTGATGACTCGATTATTTCCAATTTCTGAAATACCCGCCACTATCATTGCTTGGCTTTTATCGGTTGTTTTCGCCTATATCACCAATAAAATTTGGGTATTTGAAAGCAAATGCACCAGTATCGCACAGCTTATCAAAGAAATCGTTTCTTTTTTTGGGGCTCGCACTTTTTCAGGTGTTTTGGATGTTGGTATCATGTATTTATTTGTTTCTGTCCTTCATTATCCAGATATGCTGATTAAAATTCTTTCTAATATCATTGTGATTATATTAAATTATCTATTCAGCAAATTTTTTGTCTTTCAAAAAAAGCACAAAAATTCCTCTTTTTAGAAAGGAAATGATTATGAATTGCGAAATATTATATCTAGTTATTCCCTGTTATAATGAAGAAGCCGTTTTACCAGAAACTGCAAAACAACTCACACAAAAAATCACACAAATGATTGATAAAAAATTGATTTCTCCAGAGAGTCGAATTGTTTTTATCAACGATGGTTCTAAAGACCAAACTTGGCATATCATCGAATCCTTACACCAGCAAAATCCACTTATTTGTGGTATCAAACTCTCTCGCAATAAAGGTCATCAAAATGCGCTTTTAGCTGGTTTAATGACCGTCAAAGAACACTGTGATATGGCTATTTCACTGGATGCAGATTTACAAGATGACATTGATGCCATCGATCAATTTGTACAAAAATATTATGAGGGAAATGACATCGTCTATGGTGTGCGCAGCTCCAGAGAAACAGATACTTTTTTCAAGCGGTTCACAGCCCAAAGTTTTTATAAAGTGATGAAAACATTGGGAGTCGATATCGTATACAATCATGCCGACTATCGATTGATGAGCAAACGCGCACTAAATGAATTAGAGCAATTTAAAGAGGTCAATTTATTTTTACGTGGAATTGTGCCATTGATTGGTTTTTCATCTGATATTGTCACCTATGAACGTCACGAACGATTTGCAGGCGAAAGCAAATATCCACTGAAAAAGATGCTTTCCTTTGCCTTTGATGGAATTACCTCTTTTAGTATCAAACCCATTCGCATGATCACCACATTGGGTATTTTGATTTTTAGCATCAGTATTTTAATGTTATTATATTTCTTAATCCTTTATTTTTTAGACAAAACCGTGGCAGGTTGGTCAACCATTGTCATTTCTATCTGGGCAATTGGTGGGCTTCAGTTACTGGCAATTGGAATCATTGGGGAATATATTGGAAAAATCTATTTAGAAGCAAAATCGCGTCCAAAATTTATTGTGGAAACCTTTTTACAACATCGTTCTGACCATTCTAGTCAGTAATATCAATTATTTCTATCAATAACAAAAGAGTTGACAAGCCTGTCAACTCTTTTTACGTTTATGTACGATATGGGCTAAATTAAAAATATTCAATATTGACTCGTTTTCCAGTTGCTTCAATCGCCGTTGCCAAATCTTTGATCAAATTTAATTTTAATCCCAAAGACACTGGCATTCCTGGATTTTGATGTGCAGGATTCAATGCGCGCCCCACCAAAAAGTCAACCTGTGTAGATTCTTCTAAAAACATTTTTGCAAGTAATGTCGCTCCATCTTTTTTATTGAGATTAAAACTTTCAAAATTGCTGTCCGTTGTAGCAGACTTGATAATTTCCAATGCTTTTCCCAAGGTCAATACACCTTCTGTAATCAAATCAATTCCTTGAATTTTGGCAATTGGTGGCACTGCGGGATTTTCATAATCAATTGATACTGTCAGCTCTCTACCTGTTACACGACTGACAATATTGCTGGTAGTACCTCCACAAACTACCTTTAGCCCCTGAGAAAATATCAAACGATTTACAACTTGCTGGTCCTGTTCAGCATTGACCGGAGGTCCTACCATCACCGTCACTGGTCGATTTTCTTTGACCAACATGGTACAAACTGTACTATCATCGCCGGGCTCCTGCATATATAGTGTATTGACAGCTCCTAAAATATTTTTCGTCAATGACATTGGGGAGGTGTCTTTTTTCACATTGTCGGTAATAAACTCCACTGCATTGTCATATTGCCAGCCCAAATCCAACAACCGTCCAACACCAGCGTGGACCACTCCATCCGAAAAGGTGATAATCAAATCTCCTTTTTCTGCTTTAAATCTGCTGATACTCACCTGCTTGTCATAAATTGTGCGCACCTCACGGGGCATATCCACCAATTTTCCCCTCTGATAATGCAATGCCATTGGATTATCAAACTCTGCAATATAAGTATTTCCATCGTTTTCTACTCGAATAATGGTAAAGGTAGAATAAGCAATTCCCCTATCTTGACAAACTGGAAGCGTTTTGGCAATCGTCTCGATTGCTTCATCTAGTGTTGCACCTTCCTTTAACATCGTAATGATAATTTTGCTGGTTAAAGTAGATAAAATATTCGCTTTTACACCACTTCCCAAACCGTCCGCCAGCACTAAAATGCAATAGTCCTGTTCTCGAATAAATTCAACGCTATCCCCACATAACTCTTCACCATGATGGTATAGACTGTCGTAGGCTACATCGATAAAATAATTCAATTTCTAACACCTGCTTTCCGTTCAACTGACGTTTATTCCTCTGCCTGTTCCATTGACTTTTTCAGCTTGGTCAAAGCCACTTTGGTTTCTGCGGTGGTTTCTCCCAACAGACTGGCTATCTCTTGTGCAACGGTCATCTGTTTTTCAATTACCTTTTGCGCAGTCAACACAGTATGGTCGCGCAGATCGGAAAGTTCTTTTTTGCGTTTTTCTTCTTCTGTAATATCTTTAATAAATGCCAAAAACATATGGTGTTTTTTGACATATAGAATGGATTGTTCTGCATAAATATCATCTATCTGAACCTTTTTGGTCTTGACTTCACCATCTGATTTTGCCTCGTCAAAATCATTTTCTCCATAAAATAGTGGTGGGAATTCCCCAATGGATTCTGACTTTTTAATCTTTAACATTTTTTCTCCCGTTGGATTCAAATCCAACAATCTCTGATCATCATCAAACACCAAGATGGCATTTGGAGAATATTCAATCACTGTAGAAGACATACTTTCTGCCTGTTGACGGAAATAAGGCAAACACATATGAATATCTGCTTTGCCATGAAATACAGCAGCTGCTTTTTCTCGACAGGAAGAATATCCACAACTACCACAATTGAGCTCGTCTTCTTTGGAATACTTTCCAATCTGAGCCAAAATATGTTTGATATCCTCCTCGGTTGGCTGAACTTGATGAGGAGAGCGATTGGCAAAAATCCTAGGTTGTGGAACGCTGAGTTTTGCAGTTGGTGCTACATTGGTATCATGGTCTAATGGTTTTGTAGACAGCTCAAATTGTGACATAAAGGAATCTTTATGGTGCATTCTCATAACAGGACCATTCAAACATGCACCTTTACAGATATTTGCTTCAATAAATAAACCAGTCATGCTGGGGTCTTTTACCATTGCATCAAATAACTGAATACAGTCATCTACGCCATCTACACTCACCCTGCGGTAAGCATTTTCCTGTTTGAAGAGTTCCTGATCAATGGTATCCAAAATACCAATTGGTTTTGGGTACAATCGAGAAATTGGATTTGCAACTCCCAATACCTGATCATCATCTTCTTCCAAAGAAATTCCCTTGCGCAACATCCATTCTTCTACACCGGAGAAGGTTAAAGCATAATCCACATAGCCGCCTGCCAGTTCATCTTGCGCTTCTGCTTTTTTTGCCAAACAGGGACCAATAAAGGCAATATGAATATTGTCTCCATAGGCTTCCTTCATTAATTTTGCATGTGCCATCATTGGAGAGGCAACTGGCGCCAAGCACTTTATCAAATCCTTATAGTATTTTTCCACTAGCATTACTACTGAAGAGCAGGCTGTTACAATGATATTATTCATCTGATGATCGCGAATCAAACCACTATAAGCCTTTGAAGTTTCATATGCTCCAATCGCAGTTTCTTCCACTCCGGCAAATCCCAGTTTTTTCAGCGCCTTACTCAGCTTTGAAAAAGAGACTCCAAAATAAGCGGCAAAACTCGGTGCAATGGTTGCATAAACCGTTTTTCCCTCTTCAATCATCTGTTCAATTTTATAAGAATCGCTCTTGATATATTTTGCATTTTGTGGGCAGGTCTGCACACAGTTTCCGCACAAAATACATTCATCAGGAAGCACACTAGCACGGGAATTTTTAAACTCAATTGCCTTGATTGGACATTCCCGAATACACTTATAACAATTTTGGCAATCGCCTTTATTTAGTTCAATTACTGTAATACTCATCTTTTCCACCAAACCCTTCTCTTTTACTTCACCAAAGGCAAAATTTCTGTATTAAAAATTTCCACCGCATTGCTAAACCCAACATTTTCAATTGGTTGATCATCCACTGTCACCGCAATGCCCTTCATACAGCGCCCCATACAAAAAGACGCTCTGAGTGAAATTTTATCCCCTAGCCCTTGGCTGTCAATGAGTTGTTTAAAGGTTGTTACGACTTGATAAGAACCTTTCATATGACAAGAACTACCCACACAAACTTTGATTTCTATCATAAATTCACCATTCTTTCCAGTCAGCTATTTTACTAAAAATTATTTTTAGCTGTAAATTCTATTATACTATATTATCATACATTTTTCTACATATGATATCAATTCATAAAATTCACAAGATTTTTTGTAAATTTTTGAACGCTGGTTTTTTGTGTTTGTCTTGACTAACTAGCGAGCATTCCTATATAATAAAGGTTAGTTATATCAAAACGTCAAAATGTCAAAACAATGATATCTATATCGATATTTTGACTATTTTCTCTAATTAAGGAGGGAAACCCATATGAAAAAATTAAATGTCGAAATCTGCGCTTGCAACCGCTGTATTATGATGGGCGCTATGGATATTCGAGAAAATGTTGAAAGCCTGAAAAAATTAAAAACACAACTGCGTTTAAATACACAGGTAGATTTGGTAATGTCAAGACGTATCTGCCAGAATTTGGGCGAAGAAATTTCACCAGTTGTTTCAATCAACGGCGAGGTTATGACAAACGCAACCCCCGAATCCGTTATGGAACAAATTATTAAACTTACACAAAGGAAGTAATCGAATTCATGGAAAATACCAATAAAATGCGTGGAATTACCACTCCAGTAACCAATATTCGACGTAAAGTTTTTACAGAAATCGCCAAAATGGCTTACCACGATAAAGACCTTTCTTATATTGAACAATTGCCATATAAAATTGTTCCTGGTGAAGTTGCAAAATATCGTGATAACATCTTTAAAGAACGCGCAATTGTAGGGGAACGTCTTCGCTTGGCAATGGGGCTTTCTTTGCGTCCTGTTGGAGAGCATCAACCTCTGGCAAATGGCATTGAAGAATGTGCCAAGCCCGAAAAATTTTATGAGCCTCCACTTGTCAATGTAATTCCATTCGCCTGTAATGCCTGTGCAGAAACCACTGTCACAGTTACCAACAACTGTCGCGGTTGTATGGCACATCCTTGTATGAGTGTCTGTCCTGTTAAGGCAATCTCTATGGTGAACGGAAGAAGTCACATCAACGAAGAAAAATGTATTCGCTGTGGCAGATGTGTTGATGTTTGTCCATATACTGCAATCGTCAAATACAATCGCCCCTGTGCAGCTGCTTGTGGCGTAGATGCAATCGAAAGTGACGAATTGGGTCGTGCCAAAATCAATTATGATAAATGTGTATCCTGTGGTCAGTGTTTAGTAAGTTGCCCATTTGCTGCAATTTCTGACAAATCCCAAATCTTCCAACTTATCACCGCCATCAAAAGCGGACAGGAAGTCATTGCAGAAATCGCTCCTGCTTTTGTTGGACAATTTGGACCGATGGCAACTCCTGAAAAAGTATTCGCTGGACTAAAAGAACTTGGGTTCGCAGATGTTTATGAAGTTGCAATTGGTGCAGACCAAGGTGCAGTGGAAGAAGCCCACCACTTTGCGCACAAAGTTGCAACCGGTGAACAAAAATTCTTGGCAACTTCCTGTTGCCCTTCCTGGTCTGTTATGGCAAAAACCTGGTTCCCAGAAGTAGCAGAATGTGTATCTGACGCGCTAACACCAATGGTGGCAACCGCTCGCGTTATCAAAAAAGAACATCCCAATGCCAAAGTGGTCTTTATTGGACCCTGTGCAGCGAAAAAGCTTGAAGCACAGCGCAGAACCGTTAAAAGTGATGTGGACTTTGTTATCACCTTTGAAGAACTCATGGGTATGTTCGTTGCAAAAGACATTGAATTTAGCGAAATTGAGGTCACCGAGCCACTTGAGCAGGCAACTGGTGCCGGTCGTGGTTATGCTTGTTCTGGAGGCGTTGCCGATGCAATTTCTCAATCCGTAAAAGAATTATATCCCGATATTGATTTCAAAGTAGATCGTGCCGAAGGATTAAGAGATTGTCGTAAAATGATGACGCTTGCCAAAGCTGGTAAACGCAATGGCTATTTATTAGAAGGTATGGCCTGCCCTGGAGGATGTGTCGCAGGTGCTGGTACCATCTTACCAATCAACAAAGCACAAGTCACCGTCAAACTGTTTAAAGACAAATCCACAAAACATTCCGCTACAGAAAGCGACTATGTAGAACATCAGAAATAGATAAAACCGTGTTACTAAAAGTAACACGGTTTTTTGTTAAGCAATTAATTCTATCAACAGTTTACATTTTCCTTTTCCCTTGGGATAACTCTTTACAATGTGATTGTAAAAAGACATCCCATTCATAAAAAGTTTCTTATTTTTATAAGGATAGCCCACACAAAAAGGTGTTTTGCCAACAGCAATCCATCACTACTCTCCAACCTGCTTATTTTCATCCTAGACTCATTTTCCAATCAAATATCAACTATCTGGAAATTTTTATCAATGTGTGATAAAATGAATCTATGAAAAGGATAGGAGGACTTTCAAATGAGTGTAGATTTAGATTTTTGGAGATATAAAGATGGTGTTGAACATCAAAATGATATTGTATATCAAACAGCCTGTTGTGATGGTAAATTGATGGAGTCACTGGATTTCCTCCCCATTGACCAGATTCTAAAAAAAATTTCCACTGTCTTTTCAGAATGGATCATACAAGACAATGGAAAGAACTTTGAAAAAGAAGGGCATGGGGCATTTGAAATTTTTACAACTGCCCAAATGGTAAGATTGAATTGTTACCATATGCAGAAAACAGATATCAACTCTTTGATAGACATCTTGATTGATTTCGGTTGTCCCCTCTATGACCCTCAAATTTCAACAAGATTTGATTCCTGGACAGATAGATGATTCACTTTCTCTATTTTGTAGGATGTTGGTATTTTGATATCCCTTCGTCTTTCTGTTGTTTGAATTGCAGTCAAATCATTTCACTTCACTGTTTATACTCTAAGAGGTTTTTTTAAATATCGTTTTAATTGATTGCTAACCAATACAATTGGAAACGATAAAAAAAACCATAAAACAGAGTATAACAAACAAATTTGTCCTAAAAAATTAAATCTTAAATGAGAATAATCCCAAACATTCCACTTTTTCCAAACATTTACAATCATTCCCACCAAAAATTCCACAGAAGTAATTACAATAGATCCCAAAGTACATTTTCCTAAAATAGGCAATTTTTGAAAGTACTGATATAAATTATATAAAATACTAAAACAAGCTCCACCGGTTAAGGACATTGACCAATGTGTGTGATTTCTCCAAAACAGTTCAATCATAGAATATGCAATTGCACCGAAGGAAAAAACCGTTATTTGTTCTTTTGGTTTTGTCATCTTATTCACCTTTCCTATGATAGATCACTCATTGTTTTATCATAAATTTAGTATTTACCGCAAAAAAATAATTATCAGTTTTTTCTTTAAAATATCTTATCTATTCAAAAAAGATCTAATATTTGGATAAATTTGATAATGAATAGAAACCAATCTCAAACAAAATGCCTATAGTAATATTTTTTTTTCATGCAATCATAATATTTGGAAAATGAAATTAGTGTGATACTGGTTTTATTTTCTGCACAGAATAAAAGGTTTTTCTAGTAAACAGAAAAGCTTTTTGGGTGAAAAGGAGAGACTTTCTATGAAAAGAAGATTAACAGCAGTAATTCTTGCTGCAGTGATAACAGCCAGTGCTGTTCCAACAATCGTTGTATCTGCGCAAACAACAGATGATAACACTTCCACCACTGCTGTACAAAGCACCTTTACATTAGAACCAATGGCACAAAACCAAAATACTCAAATCAATGGCAATCTAGTATCTTCATTTCAAAATGATAATATTAAGTTTGAACAAAACGGTTCTGCCATTTCTGTTTCTGGTGAACTCAAATACATCAATTTAGATGAGCATTTCAGCAGCAATCCCGAACACCAAAAAGGCTATTACCTTGCTTTTACCATCAAACCTGATGAAAGTACATTAAACCAATTGGGAGAAAACAACAAAGTAATTGTCACCACTCAAAATCCAGCTACCCAAACAACCGGAGAAAATGCCAAAACTGTAGAATTTTCCTATCCAGATACACACAATAACACTGGCATTGACTACCTTGTCTTTTTGGGAGATAACCCAGTTACCGCTTTACAAAATCTTACCATTCAAGTGGATTGGGATGGTTCCGGTTCTGCATTTTCCCCCAGTCAAACAATCACTTTAAAGCCGCAAAACTTAACGCGTCTAGTGTGTAAATTAGATGCTTCTGAAGTTGCCAATAACATTTATGACACCATAAAAGAAGAATATATTGACAAAAACGTTTCCAATGTTACCAATATTCAAAATGCTTTAAATACTTTATATAATACACTCCTTGGATATGCAAATGACAGCAACAACATGATAACAGAACAAGATATCCAACAAATGATTCGCAACAACATTCATTCTTTACAAAACAGCATTAAGCCTATGAACAACAATGTGGTGAATACTGTTCCACCTTATCAAACGGCTCCTTCCGAATGGAAACACGATGCAACTGGTTGGTGGTATCAAAATGGTGATGGCTCTTTCCCCACCAACAGTTGGAAGAATATCAATCAGCGTTGGTATTACTTTAAATCCAATGGTTATATGGCAACTGGCTGGACCTCTATCAATGGGAAATGGTATTACCTCAATCCAACAGATGGCGCTATGACAACTGGTTGGATCTCCATTGGAGGAACATGGTATTACTTAAATGCGGATGGCTCTATGGCAACTGGTTGGAATTCTATTCACAATAGTCGATATTTCTTTAATGCCAATGGATCTATGGTAACTGGTTGGACACTGGTTGATAACAAATGGTATTATTTAAGCAGCAGCGGTATTATGCAAACTGGCTGGCATATCATCAACGGCAAGTGGTATTATCTCAATACAGATGGCGTTATGGCAACTGGTTGGAATTCCATCAATGGAAAATGGTATTTCTTCAATGCCAACGGTTCCATGGCAACTGGTTGGACACTGGTTGATAACAAATGGTACTATCTAAATGCAGATGGCTCTATGAAAACTGGTTGGTCCGCTATCAACCGCAGATGGTATTACTTAAATGCGGATGGTTCTATGGCAACTGGTTGGGTTTATAGCAATGGACAATATTATTATCTCAACTCCAGTGGCGTAATGTTGGCAAATGGCAGAACTCCTGATGGATATATTGTCAATGAAAAAGGTCAATGGGTTGGCTAATATCAAACCAGTAATTTACCAAGTATAAAATCAACTCAATTGGCAAATTGTGTTGTCATAAAAAAGGATACTGTCAACTTCAGTATCCCTTTCACCTATATTTATTTTAGAAATTCGACAGCGGCTTTTTCAATGGGAATTCCT
Source organism: uncultured Oscillospiraceae bacterium (assembly GCA_910579175.1). Classification (GTDB taxonomy): domain Bacteria; phylum Bacillota; class Clostridia; order Oscillospirales; family Ruminococcaceae; genus Massiliimalia. The sequence goes on from CAJTTB010000018.1 coordinate 51,552, forward strand.
TCCTGATATTGGGTCATAAATTGTTCAAATCCCTTTACATCAGATAAAGTAGCCTCTATTTGATAACCTTGATTATTCGCAAACACTTGATGTGTTAAATAATCTTGTAGTGTTTGATCTTGGCTGTGATATTTCATATAGGCAGCCAACAAAGCAATTCCCCATGAACCACCTTCCCCGGCTGTTTCCATAACGGTTACTGGTGTATTCATCGCCGCTGCCATCATCTTTTGACCAACCTCTTTTGTTTTAAAAAATCCACCATGACCCAAAAGATTATCCAGTTGCACATGCTCCTCTTTTTTTAGGATATCCATTCCTATTTTTAAAGCTCCCAATGCAGTAAATAGATGTACTCTGATAAAATTTGCAAGCGTAAATTTTGATTCTGGTTTTCTTACAAAAAGTGGGCGTCCTTCTGATAGACTTGTCATAAACTCTCCAGAATAATAGCCATAAGACAACAATCCTCCACAGTCCGCATCACCTTTTAATGCTTCTTGATAGAGCATTTCAAACAGTTGGTTGTCATCTAACTTTATTCCGGCTAAAATGGCAAATTCACGAAAGATTCCAACCCAAGCATTTAAATCAGAGGTGCAATTGTTGGCGTGTACCATTGCTACTGGATAACCGTCTGGTGTGGTAACCATATCAATTTCACGATGAAGTTTTGAAAGTGCTTTTTCCAATACGATCATCGCAAATACAGAAGTTCCTGCTGATACATTTCCCGTTTTTACCGCCACACTATTTGTCGCTGTCATACCAGTACCAGCATCTCCTTCAGGCGGACAACAGGGAATTCCCGGTTGTAATTTTTGGGAGATATCTAGCAAATTGGCTCCTTCTTGAGTCAATACACCCGCTTGTTCTCCTGCAACCAATAGATTGGGTAAAATTTCTGACAGCTTCCATGAATATCCTTTTTCGCTGATACAAGCATCAAATTGCTTTATCATGGTTTGATCAAATTGCTTGTTCTCACAATCAATCGGAAACATTCCAGAAGCGTCCCCAATACCCAGCACTTTCTTTCCAGTTAACTTCCAATGAATATATCCAGCTAGGGTAGTGAAATAAGAAATATGAGACACATGGGCTTCTTGGTCTAAAATTGCCTGATACAGATGAGCAATACTCCAGCGTTCAGGAATATTAAACTGAAATAATTCTGTCAATTGTCTAGCTGCTGAACTTGTTGTTGTATTTCTCCAGGTACGAAATGGAACCAACAATTCCCCATTATCATCGAATGCCATATATCCATGCATCATTGCACTGATGCCAATGGCTCCTATTTTCACTAATTCTACACTATATTGCTGTTTTACCTTTATGACTAAATCCTGATAGCAGTTTTGTAATCCCTTCCAAATGTCCTCTAACGAATAGGTCCAAATTCCATCCTTTAATTGATTTTCCCATTCATAGCTTCCAGAAGCAATTGGAGTGTGATACTTATCAATTAAAACAGCTTTGATTCGAGTTGAACCAAATTCAATTCCAAGTGTGGTATTTCCTGTTTGTATCATTTGTATCTGGTGTTGCATAATTCATTCCCCTATCAATTCCAAAGTGTTTTTATATCATTTTTTCATGCGATTAGAAATTTTATTTTATAGAAATGATATTCTCATAAAGTTTCTTTTTCTTCTTGAGCAAGCAAAAAATCAATTCGCTTTCATCAATTATTCTTGTCTTTCGTATGATTAAAATGGGGCTTTGTCATTTTAAATGATCATTTAGATGAACAGCAAATTGATAAAATTTTCGTCATCAATATTTATTTTTAAAATCATACATTTTTATTCATACTATAGCATAATTTTTCGCATTACACAATCAAAAATTAGATTGGAAATAAAACAAAATAAAAGACACATATTTACGAAATAATTTCCTTTCTTTTTTTAAATCATGTGAACAACAGAAAGATTTTTCTTAATACCATTGTTTCAAATTTATCTTTCTACTATCAAATTCAAAAGGAGGTTTTTACTCATGTTGCCAATTTCATCATCTAGTCTGACAAATACAATCCTTTCAGGTTACAATCAAATCAATCAGATAAAATACCTGAATGCAATGTCAAACAAAGGGTCAATCGGTTCTGTTGCCCCTGTGAAACCTGTTACTTCTACTTTAAATCAGGAAAATACATCTTTTATCAAAGAATTTGAAAGCAAAATGACTGATATGTTAAAAACTGCAGAAGCTGCTTTAAATCCAAAAGATGATAAATATTCTGCATCTTCTAGTAAAGAGTCTGTAGCACAGGTTTCTGGAAAACTCACTAGTACTTCTGACAATTATGAATTGACTGTACAGCAGACTGCTGCCGGACAGGTCAACCGTTCCAATGCGCTTAAGAGCGACGGAGAACTCCCAACGATTTCTGGTTCTATCAATATCAAGACTTCCAAGGGAAATTTTGATATCCGTGTGAATTCTGCTGGCACTCGTACCAATGAAGAAGCACTGAAAAAAATTGCAGAAAAAATCAATTCTGCCAACAGTGAAGTTACCGCTTCAGTTGTTACAAAAGATGGAAAATCCACCCTTGAACTTACCGGACAAACCGGAACAGAAAATGCTTTTACGGTATCTGGTACCGCAGCTGAAAGACTTGGGTTAACCAATGTTGCTCAAGAAAGTCGCGATGCTATCTTTACCATCAACAAAAACAATGGCGAAGAAGTTGAAGATTTTACTTCTACAACAAATACCATCGCTGTTGATGATATTGAAGTCAACCTCAAAGGAGAAGGAACAACAACAATTGAGGCAGGCGGAAACAATAACTCCACTATGGCAGACGCAATGAAAAAGGTTGTTGACAGCTTTAACAAAACACTCGCTTTTTTGGATAAAAATGCTGACAATCGCATGGGCGTTTTGCAACAGATGAAGCGTATGTTAACGCTACCAACTTCTGAGCGCTCTATGGAATCCATTGGTATTTCTGTCAATAAGGATGGAACACTTAGTTTTGATAGGGAAGAATTTATAAAAGCAATGAATGAAAATCCCATCTCTTCCAAAACGACTGCAACCAATTTCCTAGAAGGGGTTAAACAAGATGCACGCGCTGGTATGAATACTTCTTCTAAAGATTTAGTCGGCAAAACTTCTAGTAGCAATACAGGTTTCCAAAATGTATTGTCCAACAACTATCAAATGGATTCTATTAAAATGATGAATACGTACAATCGTACAGGCGTTTATAATCTGTCCAATTATTATGCAGTTGGCATGTTTATGAATATGTTTATTTAATGAATACTGAATACGAAAAGGAGAAGAATTATGGATATTAATCAAATTAATTCCCGCAATAACTATTATACGAAAACAACATCTACTGTCAAAACATCTGTACCAGAAGATACAAAATCTAAAACTGAGACTACAACAGAACAGACAAAACCAAACAACCAGGATACTTTTATCAAAAATAACAGCTCTACTCCAGTTACTTATAAGCCCAATAAAAAATTAAACAATGAACAAGTAAAGGCTTTACAAAATGCAGAAGCTGCAAGAGTAGAAAGCTTTAACAAAATGATTCAAAGTATGGTTGTAAAACAAGGTCAAGCAAGTAATTTGAAATTATTTGGTATGGACTTGTTTGTTACACCAGAACAAAGCGCACAAGCTGCCGCTTCTATTGCTGAAGGTGGAGAATATTCCATCAACGCTGTTGCTGACCGTATTATGAATATGGCATATGCACTATCTGGTGGCGACTCTTCTAAAATTGAATTGCTTCGCAACGCAGTAGAAAAGGGATTTGAGGCTGCTGGAGCAGTATTTGGAGGCGAATTGCCTGAAATCAGCCAACAAACTCATACAGAAGTTATGAAACGTTTTGATGACTGGGCAAACCAAGCAAACAAAGCACCAGAGACAAATGCTACCGACACAGAAGAATAAGGATAGCTTGTCTTTTTCTCACCAATGAACAAAAGCCAATCTTCTGAATAGAAGATTGGCTTTTTTATTCTCATTTATTGGATAACCCATTTAGGTCAGCTGAATTTATGATGAATATCAAATCATCACTTTTTATTTTGGTATAAAGGCAATCAGGCTTTTCATTTTCAATCACACAACAACAGATTCAAATGCTATATTGTCTCAATCGCTTTTCGATTTCGTATCGCTATTACCTGGTTTTCCAAATGCTTCGTTCATAGGATAAATTCGCACAATATTTATTGCAAATCTGACATCCAATATACATATTGTTCACCATTCCTATGGTGTATTTTGTTTTTTGTCAGCTTTATCAACCACTTTACCATTGGATATTGTTCAAGAAAATTTTTCATAATCACTCCATCTGCCAAAAGGGCATCTGGCTTATTTGATGAATCAAGGTCATCGTCAAATACAGATACTTCCATTCCATCATATAATTCAAGGTCATTTCCCTCAGAATCATTTACAATATCTGCTTGTGAAAATAAATAGATAGGTGTTTCACCATCTTTATCAATCGCGCAAAATTCATTGAAATCCAACCAAATTCTGGCTTTATCCAGTGGCATGATGGCTTTGCATTTCTCTTGCTTTATCCGCAATTTGCCTTTATACCAATATGGGTAGGTTTGTGCCATTTCTATCACCTCGTTGATAATTTTTTGCAGATAAAAATAGTATTGATTAAAAGCGTGCCTGAAGACACACAAATAAAAGGTATATTTTTTATTGTTCCGACAATCGCCAACTAAGTTGCAGGCTCCATAATAAAAAATCCGGTTTTATTCTATCATAAACACCTGCTCATATCAAGGCAGACTGGAAAAATCACCAGAGTTTTATGTTGACAACACCTTTTTAAAAGAGCGTAAAAAAGTCTAAATATTCTTATCTGTCACAGTTATATTTATGAATTATGCAAAAAATATCCCAAAAATATCTAAATCATTTTGTCTTTCGCAAAAAGGATTTGTTTCTTGAAAATTTAAGCTATACTAGTATTAGAAGTATTTGTGAGATGAAGAATATGCCTATTCACTTTCACCCTGATAGATGGAAACAGATTCGAGAAGATTATGACTTATGGTGGAATCGAAAATTAAACCGTCCTATCATCAAAATGCCAATCTTTGATGCTTATCAGCCCATTGGCAAACTACCAAAAGCACCTTTGCTCTGCCAAGCAAACTGTCATGATTTTCAATATACACCTGAACAAATTATACAGACAATCGATTATGAACTCAGCAAAATAGAATTTTTAGGAGACTCTTTTCCAATTGTCAACTTTGATGTATTTGGTCCTGGGATCACTTCTGCTTTTTGTGGAGCAAAATTAGACAACCATAGTGGTGGTGTTTGGTTTTTCCCAAAAGAAAAAAAGCCGATTGAAGAAATCCAAATCAAATACAACCCTGATAATCAATGGGTAGAACGCATTAAAAGTATCTATCTTGCAGGTCAAAAAAAATGGGAAGATCAAGTATTAATGTCCATGCCTGATTTGGGTGGCGTTTTAGATATTGTAGCAGTTTTTAGAGAAACTGAAAATTTATTGATAGACCTATATGACACACCTGAAGAAGTGTTGCGACTATGCGATGAAGCCTATACTGCATGGATGGAAGCTTACCATGATTTAAATTCTGTGTTACAGCCAATCAATCCCGGTTATTCTGATTGGGGGGCATTTATAGTGATAAACCTTCCTATATCTTACAATCTGATTTTTCCTATATGATCAGTACTCCGATGTTTGAACAATTCACACTGCCTTATCTCAAAAGAGCTTGTCAAGAAATAGAACATACAATTTATCATTTGGATGGTGTCAATCAATTAAATCACCTTGATTGTCTGCTACAAATAGAGGAATTGGATGCCGTTCAATGGATATATGGCTACGGGCAACCCTCTTCTAGACACTGGATTGAAGTATATCAAAAAATAGCAAATGCTCAAAAAGGTATTTTCTTAATTGGCGATTATGAAGATATCGAAATTGTTTCCAAACAGGTCTTCAAAGGGCTTTATATCAATGGTGGCACTCATGACCGTCAACTTGGTATCGAAATCTTAAAACAATATCAAGTTCCATTGTAATATTCATTCCATACAAAAAGGAGTAGAAATACATGTGTGGACGATTTCAATTTACCTGTGAAAATAACCCTAAATTGGCAGAAAAAATCTGTCAATTAAAACAAGATTACCCACAATATTCAATTTCTACTGGAGAGATTTTTCCAACCAATTCCGCTTTGGTTGCTTTTGAACAACAAGAAAAAATAGTTATTGGCATTCAATATTGGGGATTTCCCCACTTTAAAAAAAGTAATGTTATCATCAATGCACGTGCAGAAACCATTACACAAAAGAAATTGTTTCAGGACAGTTTTCTTCACCGAAGATGTGCAGTTTTATCCTCTGGTTTTTATGAATGGGACACACAAAAACAAAAATACTTCTTTTACGATTCCGATCATTCCTATGTTTATTTAGGAGGCATTTACCAAACATTTGGTCAAATAGATAAATTTGTTATCTTAACTACTCCGGCAAATCAATCTATCTCTGATATTCATCACAGAATGCCTGTTCTGATCCCAAGAAAACAGTTGATTTCTTGGCTTACAGATACCGATCAGGCATTGCAAATGATACAAAATAAACAGCCACTTTTACAAAGACAAGTCGTCTAACTTATCATATTGGGGAATATTCAAACTTTTTAGACTTATGATTCATAGTTAAATTCCTTCTTCTAAGTTTCTGTTTGATATAGTATTTTTTTATTCTATCTTACAATAGCTTGTCATCTGTCCTATCTTTCATAGATAATAAAAGTTTTTTTAAAAAACGAGGTAAAGGAACAGACATTTTATCCAGATTTTCTAATATTGATATCAATTCATTGATAATCAACCAAATACAGATGATAATTGTTACAGTCATTTTTTGGGATAATTCTATTTCAAAGATTCCTCCTGTATGAATGAATATCCAATCCACTGCTGTTGCCACACAGACAACCAATAGATAACTAGTCTTTTTTAAAATTCCCAAAAGTCCCTTTTTACTGCTGATTTCCTTCTTCATTGCCGATGCCATCATACCAGTGATATAGTCTAGCGCCATGATAACGATTAACACAATCATCCAATCTTTTATTATATGAAGCTGCGAACATAAAAATGTAAATAAGGTAATACTACAGTTTTTTATCCAATTCATGATCCCCCTCCCTTCTAACTCATAAATTTTATTTTTTATGATAGGGTATCCCACAAGTTGGCGATTTGCGGAATATCAAAAAATATTCTTTATTTTCTGTGCCCACAGGCACGTTTTTAATCTATACTATTTTTTATTATGAAGCCGCCAACTTAGTTGGCGATCAGCGTAATAACAAAAAATATACCTTACTTCTTGTGCCCACAGGCACACTTTCAATCTATACTATTTTTTATTATGAAGCCGCCAACTTAGTTGGCGATCAGCGTAATAACAAAAAATATACCTTACTTCTTGTGCCCACAGGCACACTTTCAATCTATACTATTTTTTATAATATTTTTTAATTTCTGCAAATGCTCGCTGTTTTATCTTATTGACCCCTTGTCTAGTGATATGGAGTTCTTCTGCAATTTCACTTTCTTGATATCCCATAATAAATTTTAATATGATCACTGATTTCTGTTCACTTTTTAGCTTCAAAATTGCTTCTTTTAACTCTAAGCATTCTTCTAAAGATATAATATCTTTTTGAATACTTAAAATTTGATCATCATAACACAATTCCTTTTGTGGTTGTATTTGCTTTTTTCTTTGTATTCGCAGATATTCATTTCTTAATGCTTTATGTAAATACGCCATTACCATATTTTTTGAAGAAAATTTTTCTAATTCCAAATGAGTTACCACTTTTATAAGAAATGTTTCTAAATCCTGTATCACTGAACTATCTTCGCACTGATACGAATATTTCTTAATCGTATTACGGAAATCATTTAATAATTGTCGGATTGCTTTTTCATTTTTTTGTTGACATTGGAGTAATACATGATAAAATTCTTTCATGGCAAAATTCCCCTTTTTTCTAATACAAAGGGAAATTTTCTGAAATTAGCAACTAAAAATATAATAAAATGCCTTTATTTTCAAAAAATATCTGTATTCAACAAATTCAACTCTTATTTTTTATGAAATTTCACCAATGATTTAGATGTGCTTTTTTGATAATGCTCGGATAATCCTGATATGCCAAATTACAATCCAGTGGAAATATTCCATTGACTTTTCCCTGACTAGTATACTGCCACATTCCATATTTTCCACTATAACCACAGCTCTTTGCCCAATGTGCTACCCACTTGTCATATCTGTCCAAACGATTGCTGTTTAAATAGCTATCAAACCAGCTTACACTCGCATAAATTCCAACATAATATCCTGCTTGTTCCAGTTCTGAACAGAATATCTCACACCATTTTATCAATTTATCACTATTTAAACCCTTTCTTTTTTTCTTATAGTTGTCAGCATCTTCCATATCATACCAGATAGGAAATGTTGGCTTTTTTTCTTTTAATAATCTAATGGCATGAGCGGCTTCACTGTATGCTTCTTCTTCACTTAGCGCATAACTATATAAATAACTTCCCCAAGGGATTCCCAATCGCTCACATTCAGATACATTTCTTTCAAACTCTTGATCATCTTGACTTTTAATATCACTGCCATATCCCATTCTAATCACAGCAAAGTCAATTTGTCCTTTTAGCTGCTCCCAACCAATTTTCCCCTGTACATAGGATACATCAATTCCCTTCATTTTTCTCACCTCTAATTAAAAAAATCCCTGTAATTAATACAGGGATTTCTTTTTTATCCAACTATTATGGGTTAGTACAAACTCCACTTGCATTAAAATTATATGATTTTCCATTTATGGTATAAGTTCCACTCGTATATCTTCCACCCAATGGATAACCATATGGTTTTGCGTCGTTACTCTCTAGGAAATACCAATCTCCTCCCAATTGTAACCAACCTGTTCGCATCGCTCCTGTTGCATCACAATAATACCATACTTTATCTACATGGTTTGGTTGCAGCCAGCCTGATGCCATGATTCCATTATTATCTGGATTTAGATAATACCACTTTCCATTGAGTATCTTCCAGCCAGTAGCTGCTGCTCCGTCTGTATCAAAATAATACCAACTTCCCCCTATTTGCAGCCAACCTGTTCGCATTAATCCTGTTGCGTCGAAATGATATAATTTTCCATCTACTGCATAATTTCCAACGACTTGATTTCCGTTTGCATCGTTATAATACCAATTGCCTCCATTATTTTTCCAAGTTCCCTTTGGCGTTACGGTTGAATTGGTTGCACCTGATCCAAATACCGTAATCCCATTGTTATAAAAAGTAGCGACATAAGCATGAACGGTATTGGGATGGGTGTGATAAACATAAGTGCTGGGGTTTTGAGCAATCCAATTACAAAATAGAGTATTACCTTCTAAAGATGTAAAAGAACCAGAATTTACAATCAGAGACGGTTTCAAAATATTTAAAAACTCTGTATTGGAAGAAGGTGGAACAGAATGATGTCCTGGTTTTAACAATGTAATCTTACTTACAATTGCTTTAATCTGATTTGCCATTGCTACTTCATCGGTTACCTTATTGATATCTGGTTCATATCCAAAATCTCCCATCAATGCTGCTGTCTGTCCTTTTGCCTGTACCACCGTTACCACTGAATGCTGGTTGGTTGTTTTAGCCTTGTTTACATTGTGATTGAGAAAAGTTAATTTCATCTCTCCCAATGTTAAACTATTTGGAACAGACTTTACTGTTTTCCCCTTCTCTTGAGCTTTTTCTACTGCTCTATTATATTGATATTGATTATCATATAACTTAACTTCATTTGTAATATATGAATCTAAATAAGGTTTCATATAAATGTCCCCCACATTAAAATTAGCCAAAATCTGTGGAAATCCATCAATATGATCGCTGTGTGCATGAGTTCCCAAGAAAAATTCTAGTCTAGTATTATCTCCCATTACATTCCTTAAATAAGGAATTACAATATTTCCTGTTACATTAGAGGTTTTTATTCCCTTGTCTCCCTGTGTTCCTCCTTCCCCAGCATCAATTAATGCAAATTTTCCATTGCTCTCTAATAGAATTGCATCTCCATTTGTATACTTATATTTTGATGCATTAAATGGGTCATTAAAACTACATTTTATAAAGTGAATTCTAGTTCCCACTTCAGCAAATGGCACTGCTGTATCAATAGCATAATGTTGTTGGTTTTCATTGGTTTTGTTTAACATTTTTTATTTCTCCTTTTTATTTTTTCTTGTAAAGGTTCTTCATACTTTCCGCGGCAGGTATTTATTTTCCCTTACACCCATACAAAGGAGATTTTTTCTTATTTCGCAACTAAAAACTTATCAAATATTTTATATTTGTATACTTATATAAAAATATGGAAAATATTTGTACTAAATGTAGAAATATACCTTTATTTTTTATAAAATGAAAAATATCCTCTTATTATTTTGTATACTTAATAAAGAGATAGTATAAGTTTTATATTATCACAAAATAAAGGAGGAAACAATTATGAATATCTTAAAAAAAATCATCTGTGGTATCTTAACTA
>CAJTTB010000019.1 GCA_910579175.1 uncultured Oscillospiraceae bacterium
GTGACCGATGTAGATCAGATTTCGGATGGTCTGTTACAGGGATTTACACAGTTGTTTACTGGTATTGTTACCATTTTGGGCACAATTGGATTTATGTTTTATGTCAATTATAAAATTGCCGTCATTGTAATTTTAATTACACCACTGTCCTTATTTGTTGCTTCTTTTATTGGAAAGCGCACCCATAAGCAATTTCAAGAACAATCTCGCACCAGGGGAGAACTCGGCGGCTATATTGAGGAAATGATAGGAAATCAAAAGATTGTAAAGGCATTTCACTATGAAGACCGTGCACAGAATATTTTTGAAGAAATTAATGGTCGGTTGTATACCTGTGGTGTCAAAGCACAATTTTATTCTGCTTTGACCAATCCCTGTACGCGTTTTGTCAATTCTGTGGTTTATGCTGCGGTTGGAATTTTTGGGGCAATTGGAGCGGTAAATGGCGCTTTGACAGTAGGTCAGCTTTCTAGTTTTTTATCCTATGCCAATCAGTATACCAAACCATTCAATGAAATTACTGGGGTGATTACCGAACTACAAACTGCGATTGCCTCTGCAAGACGTGTATTTGAAATGTTAGACGAACCAGTGGAATCCGATGACAGCAATCTACCTGAATTATCTGAATGTAATGGTTCAGTAACATTAAAACACGTTGGTTTTTCCTATCGTCCAGATGTGACATTGATTGAAGATTTAAATTTATCTGTTCAACCGGGGCAAAGAATTGCGATTGTAGGTCCTACTGGTTGTGGAAAGACCACCATTATCAATTTATTGATGAGATTTTATGATGTGACTGGTGGTCAAATTTCTGTATCAGGTCATCCCATTACACAGGTGACACGCAATAGTTTGCGCAGACAGTATGGCATGGTATTGCAGGAAACTTGGCTATTTTCTGGCAGCATTCGCGACAATATTGCATATGGTAAGGAAAATGCCACAGAAGAAGAAATCATTGCTGCTGCAAAAATGGCACATGCACACAGCTTTATCAAGCGTTTAGAACATGGTTATGATACCCTTATTTCAGAAGATGGAGAAAATATTTCTCAAGGGCAAAAACAATTGCTCTGTATTGCTCGTATTATGTTGACCCATCCACCAATGTTGATTTTGGATGAGGCGACCAGTAGTATTGATACAAGAACCGAAATTCGTATTCAGCGCGCTTTTTCTAAGATGATGCAAGGAAGAACCAGCTTTATTGTAGCACATCGCCTTTCTACCATTAAGGAGGCAGATGTCATTTTGGTGATGAATCAAGGGCATATCATTGAACAGGGCAACCACAAACAGTTATTACAACAAGGCGGCTTTTACAGCAATCTATACAATAGTCAATTTGAACAGTCCTAATAAAGATGAAAAAAACCAATCAAAAAACTGCCAAAGATAGGCAGTTTTTGATTGGGTTTTATGTTGTTTTCTTTTTGGAAAAGTGTTCTCATTGAATTGATACTCACTGAACAATTCAACATAACTGAAATAGATGGTCCACAGTTATGATATTCCATCTATAACTTTGCTGAAAAAGCCAATTGATATTTGCGATTGTACAATACTCTCACCACTCACGCGAAGCCTTAAAGGTGAGAGCTTCTTGTTCAATACAAGGAATGTTGTAAGCGTATACATAGAAATAAATTTTCAATTATGTAAGAATGTTATCCATTGACAGGGAATTTTAATTTATAATTTTTCTCAGCTTATACCAATCCTGAGAAAGCCAGTTCCATACCAATGAAAAATGAAACGACACCTAAAATAACCAAAGAGAGAATTAATACCACTAGAGAAAGTAGAATTTTTACAGAAGTTGACTTATTTCTAGATAAACTGATTCGAACATAGAACAAGCTCAGTAAAACACCAATGGCGAACCCCAATAGACCACTGAGGAACCATCCGCCAATACATTGGATTGCAATAAATACCCAAGTCCAGCCAGGTGCCCGATCGATTGGAACATAAGGTTCTTTGGAACCCAACATATAGCCATCAACTGCTAAGTCCACCTGATTTCCAATCACAACTAAATTTACGATTTTGTTTCCCAATTGAATGGGATAATCAATCAACATGACAAATGGATTTTTACTGGTGACACGGACTTTTTGTCCATCTACAAATAAATTTCTTCCACTGTATTCAATAAGATGATTTACACCATCTACTTCCAGTGCCCAATTTCCGCGAGCCATAGACAGCCTCCTTTATGATATCATAAATTTAAAATATCCCCCTTAAAATGGAGGTATATTAAAATAAATTACAAATTTAACTTTTTTTATTTTAACATTTTTTATATAATTAGTCAATAAAATTTTCATAAAAATATCATTTATATTGAGATTTTGTAGATAATAGGTATAATATAATAGAATGGAATCAATAGACTGGTTTTTTGTTGTAAGTTGGTCAAATGACGTAACAACCAACGAAAACGATACTTTAAATAAGAACATTTGAAATGAATATTGTGTTTTGTTGTGAAAGGGAGATTTTTATCATGAGATTTTATGGTACAGGAGCAGCTGAGGGAATTCCAAATCCATTTTGCAGTTGTGAAGTTTGTCAAAATGCGAGAGAACAAAAGGGGAAAGAAGTGCGCAGACGCTCTATGTTTCGGCTGAATGAACAGGTTTGTATTGATTTGGGTGCAGATTCTTTTCAACAGGCATTGGAGTTTGGAGATTTGATAGGATTGCACCATGTTTTGATTACACATACGCATGAAGACCATCTTGCCTATATGATGATGAATGTGAGAAATATGGCGATTTGTCTGGAAGAAGAGCCATTGCATTTTTACTTTACAGATAAAGCCTATGAGATTGTAGACTTTTATCGTCACAGCAAATCAATTGTAAAGGGAATGATTTTGGAAATGGAAAAGCAGGGAATCATTGCCTTTCATCAGCTTTCTTTTGAAAAGCCTAGCATCATAGCGGGTTTGGAAGTGATTCCATTGAAGGGCAATCACTTTGGAAATATGGGAGAACACGCCGCCAATTATTTGATAAAATTTCCAGATGGGAACACACTTTACTATGGATTGGATACAGGTTGGTATTTAGAAGAAACCTTCAAAGCATTGGAGTCTGTTCGGTTGGACATTTTAATCAGTGAATGTACTTTTGGATTAACTACTGGTCGAGGAGCACATCCAAATGGGCATTTAGACGCTTTTAGCAATGTGCTACTTCTAGATAAATTGGCAAAACAGCATACATTACATCAAAATACTAAGGTATATTTCACACATATCAATCACTATACCTCAAATCATCAACAGTTGGTAGAATATTTTGAAAAACAGGCACTTCCATGTGCAGTTACCGTTGCTTGGGATGGTTTAGAAATTGGTTATATCACCAGTGCCAGTCGTCTAAGGGGTGGGTTATATGGACTATTAGTTGGCGATGCACTGGGAGTACCTTATGAATTTTCTTTGGCAAAAGATCTTCCATTAGAGGATGAAATTGATATGGAACCTCCCACCGGATTTCAGAAAGCCTATGCTCATGTTCCAAAGGGTACATGGTCAGATGATGGATCACAGGCGCTTTGTTTATTGGAAAGTTTGTTAGCATGTCATCGATTTGATTTAGAGCATTTTTCCAATGGGCTTTTAAATTGGTTAGAACAGGGTCATCTAGCAGTGGATGAGATTGTATTTGATGTGGGAGTACAAACACGCAAAGCCCTTTATGCCTACAGCAATCAAGTACCTGCACAGGAATGTGGTTATTTGGTACCAGATGGTCAGGGGAATGGGGCATTGATGAGAGTATTGCCACTTGCCTTATGGCACCGGGGAACAGATATAGAATTGGTAACAGATGCTCATCAACAGTGCCTTATCACACATGGACATACGACCAATCAGGTATGTTGTGCACTTTATTGTTTGGTTGCGCGTAGATTGTTGACAGGAGTTGATTTTGATACTGCTCAAAAAGATGCACTGGAAACATTGAAAATCATTTATCAACAATTTCCAGATCACAACCGTGAATTGAATGATCGCATTCTTTCAAGAGATGGCTGGACAGGAACGGGAACGGGCTATGTAGTGGATTGTTTACACAGTGCATTTATGATTTTGAAACGGGCAAAAAATTATAAACAAGCAGTCAAACAGGCAATTTTATTGGGGAATGATACCGATACAACAGCTTGTGTAACTGGGGGACTAGCAGGAATTTTATTTGGCTTTGAGGATATTCCACAACAATGGGTTGATACCTTGCGCAACAAGAAGCCTGTAGAGGAGTTATTACAAGCACTGTTATCTGAATACAACTGCTCAAAAGAGATTTGATTGGATGTTTATCAATTGAGCGTGTAAAGGTTTTCATATTTTCATCGGATTTGCGTGGCAAGTATAAGGCAGGCGATTGAGAAGCGTTAAATTTTAAGTGATACAGTGTAAAAAGCGATATTTGTTTTTTAAAAAACAAATAAGAAAAGAGGTATTGTTGTAACAATACCTCTTTTTGATGATAGACATGATATTATTCTGCTTTTAATAGATGCTCTGCCAATTGTTCCATTTCTTGAATGGTATTTTCTTTCATGGTAGAACGAATGGTGATGGTTGGTTCGCAAAGGGTGATATTTTTCATTTCACCTAGGATAGCTTTCATGCACTTTGCAGCACTTGGAGCCCAAGAGCCATTTTCAATCACAGCCACAGTGCGGTTTTGATAGGTTTTTGCCTTTAAATGCAATAGGAAATTTTCCATACAAGGGAATACACCACTATCATAACTTGCTGCCATGACCACCATCTTATCATAGCGAAATGCGTTGGAAACTGCCAAAGAGATATCACTTCTTGCCAAATCCATCAATACAACATTTTGCGCCTGTTTTTGTTCTAAAATATCTGCCATTTTTTTAGCTGCTTTCGCAGTATTTCCATGAATAGAGGCATAAGCGATGAGAATTCCCTTTTCTTCAGGTTGATAACTGCTCCAGGTGAGATATTTATCAATGTAATAACCGAGATTTTCTTTTAATATGGGACCATGTAGTGGGCAAATCATAGAAATATCTAGACCTGCTGCCTTTTTGAGCAATGTTTGCACAGGTCCACCATATTTTCCAACGATATTGATATAATAACGTCTTGCTTCGTCGGTCCATTCCTCTTCTGTATCCAAAGCGCCAAACTTTCCAAAGCCGTCTGCGGAAAATAGGATTTTACTGGATTGTTCATAGGTTACCATAACTTCAGGCCAATGTACCATGGGCGCCATAAAAAATTGTAAGGTGTGCTTGCCCAAATTTAGGGTATCTCCTTCTTTTACTGTGATAGAACGTGTGCTCAAATCAACAGTAAAAAATTGTGGTGCCATAGCAAAGGTTTTTACATTTCCAACCACCTGCATATTGGGATATTTTTCAGCCAGTCTTTGTATATTGAACGCATGGTCTGGTTCTAGGTGGGATACAACCAAATAATCCACTTCTCGTCCGTTGAGTGCTTTTTCCAAATTTTCTATCCATATGTCAGCTGCTCTGGAGTCAACAGTATCCATCACAACCACTTTTTCATCTAGAATCACATAAGAGTTATAGGAAACGCCATTTGGAACAACATATTGACTTTCAAATAAATCAATTGTTTTATCGTCTGCACCAATATACAAAATAGAATCTGTAATGGTTAAATCTTTCATGATTTCTACCTCCAAAAGTCTGATTATCTTTTATTTTATTGTTTCACAAGAATTCGCAATCATCCTTTCAAAAACATAAAACATTGTTAAAAGGATAACAGTGAAATTTATCAGACTAATTATACTATCTTTGTCTGATTTTGGCAATTCAATTTTCATAAAAGAAATTTGTTTTTTAGCCAATTATTTCATTTATTTTTGATAGAAAATAAACGAGAAAACACCTTTGGTGCCTCTCGTTTATCGATTCAATAAATGCGACTAAGCCTATAAGCCGAGTTCTGTTTATATGGTAATCTATCTTTGCACTGCGTCGCCGCAGATGCTCAGGAGTTTATCACTCCCTGCCACCCGTCAAGACCGTCGGACCAACGATAACATCTTGGTCGGTGTTGCATCGGATAGGGTTTACATAGCTATACAGTTCCCTGTATACTGGTGAGCTATTACCTCGCCTTTCCACCCTTACTGTTTGAAAACAGCGGTATCTCTCTGTTGCACTAGCCCTAGAGTCGCCTCCGGCTGCTGTTAGCAGCTATCCTGTCCTATGATGCTCGGACTTTCCTCACAATTTATGCGCTACCACACAGCTTACTCGCATTTTTATATTATAAGGTGAAATGATAAAAAAGTCAAATCAACTTATTGAGATAATATTTGTTCCCATTGGGTTTCTTGAAAACCGATTAAGATAATATCACTGCCAATGAGTAAAGGGCGTTTTACCAACATGCCATTTTCTGCAAGCAGTTTGTATTGTTGCTCTTCACTCATCTGAGGAAGTTTCTCTTTGAGTTGCATTTCTTTATATACCATACCACTTGTGTTAAAAAATCGCTTGAGTGGTAAAGTACTCATTTGATGCCACTGTTTGAGTTCTTCTACATTTGGAGGTTGTTCCTTGATATGACGGGTTTGATAAGGTATTTGATGTTCATCTAACCACTTTTTTGCTTTTTTGCAGGTGCTACATGTGGGATATTCTAATAATAAATACATTGTTTTCTCCTTATGATAGTCAAAATTTAGGGCAGTTGCTGCATCACTGCAGCGATGTTTTCACCAATCAATAAATTGGCAGATTGGTCGTATTTGGTAGAAGAACGATTGATCAATACGAGTTGATTTCCCAAGTAGGCATTTAACAAGCCCGCCGCAGGATAAACCGTCAAAGAGGTTCCAGCAACAATCAACAAGTCTGCTGTTTGAATTGCCTCAATGGATTGCTCTAAAATAGAATCTTTGAGTCTTTCTTCATAAAGTACAACATCTGGTTTGATGATTCCTCCACATTCACAGTGTGGGATACCTGAATCTGCTTGAACCCGTTCAAGTGGATAAAATCGACCACATGTTTGACAATAATTGCGGTGAACGGAGCCATGTAGTTCCAATACCTTAGAATTTCCAGCTTTTTGATGTAGCCCATCAATATTTTGGGTAATGATGGAAAGTAATTTGCCGTCTTTTTCCCACTGCGCCAATTTTTGATGTGCTGCATTGGGTTTTACATTGGAATACAGCATGTTATCTCGGTAAAATTGGAAAAATTCTGCTGGATGCGTCTGAAAAAAAGTATGGCTTAAAATCGTTTCAGGTGGATAATCATATGATTGATGATACAGTCCGTCGGTACTACGGAAATCTGGGATACCACTTTCTGTACTGACACCTGCTCCACCAAAAAATACAATATTATTTGCCTGTGTGACCCATTGTGTTAGTGTTTGAATATTAGCGTTCATAATAACCCACCAAGTCAATATGATAGTCAAAGGTATCTGCATCAAGGCGGTATGGTTTTAATAAAGCAGGTCCGCAACTGTTAGAACCAATGCCAGATTGCTGATAGTCCAGGCATAAAACCGTATCTTCACAAGGAGTTAATTCATAGTTGTGCATTTTGCTAGATAGTTCTTCTTGTGTATATTCAGAGGCATTGAAACTAAAATGTTCTCCAAAAGCAGCAATGGTATAGGCGAAGGGATTGGAGATACAAACCGATTTACATCCCCAATGGCTGCCGTTTTCCTGCGGTTTGATATAGTCTTCATGAAGGTTGCAAACCTTGCTCGTAAATGTGCCAAAGATAGAAGCTCTGTGTTTGTCGATATAACTTTCATAAGGACCATATCCAGTATAGGTGACTTGGTCAAACTGCTTTGGCAAAAATAAGCGCAGTCCAAATCGTGGAAGGAATGGGAGCTCTGTATTTCTATTTACATGGAGATCAGCGCTAATATGTCCATCTGAATGAATGGTCCATGTTGCTTTGATGGTTAGAATACGCTGTATAAACACTGCTGATAAAGATAAGTCAGCGGTGATAACAACCTGGTCAGAACGCTGTTTTACAGACACTTGATAGACCTTGACTGTCATGCGGTCATAACCTGCTTTTTGCCATTCGATACGAATTTCACGATCGTTGTCGGTGGGGGCACGCCAAATATTGTATTCCATGGGTTTGCTCAACAGGTTGATACCATCTTTGACCAAAGAATCAAAATTGCCAGTTAGTTTATTAAATACATAACGGAATTGTTCTCCAAAAATTTCAATTGCACAGTCGGACTCATTGACCGTTAAAGTCTGTTTGGGTGCTGTTGGAATCGAAATGCTTTGTTTTCTTAAAATGATTTGATCATGACCCAATAAATGGCTGGAACCTACCAATGAGGTCTCATGTTTGGTGTAGTAGTAGAGATTTAATTGTACATTTCCAGTTTCTGGAATTCGATAAGTGAGTGTTATGGTTTTATTTTGATGTGGTGGAATATCCAAGTCGTCTATTCTGTCATTATAAATGATTTTTCCATCACGGACAACATCATAAGTGATATATAAATAATCCTTTAGATTGGTAAAGTCCAGTTTGTTGTCAAAACGAATTTGACCTGTTTGGACATGGACTGCTGTGGCGCGCACTGGACGAACGACCTGTTTGAGTTCCATTAAACCAGTATGTGGTGTACGGTCAGGGTATACCAACCCATCCATACAGAAGTTGCCATCATGGGGAAATTCTCCAAAATCTCCTCCATAACCGAATTTGTTTTTTCCTTCAGGGGTTCTGCCCAGATAGACACCGTGGTCGCACCATTCCCAAACGAATCCACCAGCATATTTGTCATACTGATAAATTTGTTCAAAATAATTTTCAATATCTCCAGGACCATTTCCCATTGCATGAACAAATTCACATTGAATAAAGGGTTTTTGATGGGTATCATCGTTGCAGTAGCGCTCTCCAAATGGGATATCAGCATACATGCGACTATAGACATCAAGATTGGAAAGGTCATTTTGATAGCCCTTCATTTGGTTGATACTGCTCTCATAATGAACGAGACGGGAAGGGTCATATTGTTTGATCCAAGCAGCAGCTTTTTCAAAATTGGGACCATATCCAGATTCATTGCCCAAAGACCACATAAAGACACTGGCGCAATTCTTATCTCGAATGACATTGCGTTGGGTACGGTCTAAAATAGCTTGCTCAAAACGTGGATCATGTGCCAACATACCAAATGTGTGGTCGTTTAAGATGGTGTAGTCCTCTTCAGACCAATTGTCACTGCCACCGCCATAAATTGTAGTGGTTCCATGAATTTCCACATCTGCCTCGTCAATGACATAAAAGCCATATTGGTCGTATAACTGTGTTGCCCAAGGTGCATTTGGATAATGGCTGGTGCGAATGGCATTGATATTGTGTCGCTTCATCAGTTCCAAATCCTTTATAAGTTGTTTTTCACTGATGGTATAACCGGTATAAGGGTCGCTGTCATGGCGATTGACCCCTTTGATTTTAATATTTACACCATTAAAATATAAAACACTATTGCGGATTTCCACCTTTCTGATTCCAATATATTGTGAAATAGATTCATCAGGTGTACGAATGATCAATTGATATAGGTTGGGCTGTTCAGCATTCCACAAAAGAGCATTGTCAACTGAAAAAAGAATCCAGTTGTTGTTTGTTTTTTTGGTTTCCAACAATTCACCAGATGGGGAATATAAGTCACATTCCACTGGAACAGGTTGATTAAACCATTCAAAGTCAACTGTAATTTGAGCATTTTGATAGTTGTCATCCAATGTTGTCTTTATAAAATAATCGCGAATGTGTTCTTTGGGTCGGGTGAGAATATAAACATCTCGGAAAATGCCAGACATTCTCAATTTATCTTGGTCTTCTAAGTAACTGCCATCACACCATTTCAATACCAAAACCGCCAAATGATTTTGACCTTCTCGAATGAATGGAGTGATGTCAAATTCGCTGGTGGAGTGAGAAACTTGACTATAGCCGACCATTTCACCGTTTATCCAGACATAAAAGCAGGAATCTACCCCTTCAAAGTTTAAAAAACTGCTCATTTGACTTTCTGTTTCGTCGCGGTAAAAATCTACAAGATAGGTGGCACATGGATTTTGATCAGGTACATAAGGAGGGTCAAATGGGAACGGATAGGCAATATTTGTATATTGATGACGGTCATATCCATGTATCTGCCAACAGCTTGGTACAGGAATGGTATCTGGATTTTCATCTACAAAGTCTTCGGCAAAGAAGTTTTCAGGTACCTGATAAATAGATGGATAGTAGTGGAATTCCCAGTTGCCATTGAGCATAAGCAGGCGCTCAGAAAGTAGGCGATTTCCATAAGTGGTCAACTCAGGATGTTTAAAGGGGATATAATATGCGCGATTTGGCATAGTTCCAACATGTAATATATTAGGATCTTGATAATAATTGATAAGTTTCATATAAATAACATTCCTTACATTATAATATTGTGGTAGAAAACAGTATTTTTTTTGAATTTGAGTTATGACAACATAGAGACAATTGGTATGGCTACCATACCAAGCGCGATCAAAATACAAAGAATGATTGCGACAATTCGTTTCATTCGTTTGACTTCTTTTTCGGATTTCAATCAATTTCATTCCTTTCTAAAAGAATTATCAGCGTATCTGAATAGATGATTGTTTGTGTGAGAATCAATACTTTATAGTTTATTTCATAGAAAAATAAATTTTAAAAGTTATAAGGTTATTATCTATTTCATTATAACAAATTAAGATTTGCTATGCAATTATTTTTGAAAAAAGGATATGGGATATCATCATGATGATAAGGGTAAAAATCCGTTATTTTATTCAATATAAATATGGAAGATTAATGTTTTTATCATGGACTATTTTATCTGTTCCATGTCGTCAACTTATGATGAAAAATAAAAATATCATTTAAAATTAGAATATGTAAAACACAATTGGAGAAAATGATAGTATTCTAATCCATTTTATTAGAAAGGAATTTTGAAAGATGAATCTTACACCAAACGAATATCAGGAGATGACAAAAAAAGCATCTCCCGGAACGAAATCTTATAAAACTATTCCGATGGCTTTTTTAATCGGGGGACTGATTTGCAGTTTTGGACAATTTTTAACCAATTTATATCAAGAGTTGGGTATGAGTCTTGATATTGCAAGTGCAGTTACCTCTGTATCATTGATTTTTATCGCTGCTTTGTTAACAGGATTAAATCTTTATAATAAAATTGCAAAATTTGCTGGAGCAGGTACATTGGTGCCAATTACAGGATTTTCCAATAGTGTCGTAGCGCCCGCATTGGAATTTAAGTCAGAAGGTTATATTTTGGGTCTAGGTGCAAAACTATTTATTATTTCTGGACCAGTGATTGTATATGGAATTACCGCTTCAGCAGTTTATGGGTTAATTTTGTATTTATTCAAACTCTATTGAGAAAGGAGCGAAAACCATGTCAATTAGAATTTCAAAAAGTACGATTTTATTGGATACCAAACCAAGTGTTTTATCCTATGCGGCAATTGTGGGCAAAAAAGAAGGCGAAGGTCCTTTGGCACGTCATTTTGATGTCATTTGTGACGATACTACCCTAGGCGAAGAAACCTGGGAAAAAGCAGAGAGTCAAATGCAAAGAAATGCGGTTTCTAAGGCATTGGAAAAGGCGAAATTGTCAAGTGCAGATTTAGAACTTTTATTTGCTGGTGATTTATTAAACCAGTGTATTAGTTCTTCTTATGGATTACGTGATTTACAGGTTCCATTTTATGGATTGTATGGAGCTTGTTCTACCATGGCAGAAAGTTTGGGACTGATTAGTATTTTTGCAGATAATCAGTTGGTGACTTATGGGGCGGCGGTTACCTCCTCTCACTTTTGTACAGCAGAACGACAATTTCGCCAGCCTTTGGAATATGGAGGACAGAGAGCACCTACTGCACAGTGGACGGTTACTGGTTCTGGTGCAGTCATTGTGGGACAATCCAATAAACCACCTTATGTCAAAGCGGTGACCATTGGCAAAATTGTGGATTTGGGAGTAAAGGATATCAATAACATGGGTGCTGCAATGGCACCTGCGGCAGCAGATACCATTGGGACTTATTTAAAGGATACCAAGACAAATCCTGGGGATTATGATTTGATTTTGACCGGAGATTTGGGAACAGTTGGTTCTGATTTGTTAATTGACTTATTAAAACATGATCAAATTGATATTTCACAGGTACACAATGACTGTGGAAAATTAATTTACGATTTGGAGTCCCAGGATGTTCATGCAGGGGGTTCCGGCTGTGGCTGCGCTGCAAGTGTTTTGTGTGCTTATATTTTAAAGAGAATTTCGGAAGGTGTTTTAAAGAATGTGCTGTTTGTGGCAACCGGTGCACTGATGTCCACTACCAGTTTTCAACAAGGGGAAAGCATTCCGGGAATTGCACATTTGGTACATCTTTCGGATCACAAGTAATAGAAGGAAAGAGGTTAATTTATGGAGTTATTTTTAGAATATTTTTACCCTTTTTTGGTAGGGGGAATTTTATGTGCCATTGGTCAGGTATTGATTGATTATACCAAATTGACACCTGCTAGAATTTTAGTGGCTTATGTAGTTACCGGTGTCATTTTAGGGGGAATTGGATGGTATCAACCTCTGGTGGATTTTGCAGGAGCAGGAGCGACCGTTCCATTGACAGGTTTTGGATATCTGTTGGCAAAAGGGGTAAAGCGAGCTGTTTCAGAACAGGGGTTATTGGGTGTATTGACTGGAGGATTTACCGCAGCGGCGGCAGGAATTGCAGCAGCAATTATTTTTGGTT
Source organism: uncultured Oscillospiraceae bacterium (assembly GCA_910579175.1). Lineage (GTDB taxonomy): Bacteria > Bacillota > Clostridia > Oscillospirales > Ruminococcaceae > Massiliimalia. Next base: position 12,861 of record CAJTTB010000019.1, read on the forward strand.
TTATCATTGCATTGATTTTTAAACCCAAAGATAAATCCTGATGATAATGGTTGGTGATAAGACGGTTTTGAATATGAAAAAGAAAAAATATCCCTATATTTTAAATGACCTCTTTTGATACAGATATAAAAGGATAGGAGGGATATCAATTCTTTTTAGAACAATCAGGACTTGTGTTTTTTATAGGTATCTTTCAATCCAGTCTGTAAGAGAATTTTGAATCATTTGAGCTGTTATCATTTATAACAGCTTTTTTGAGTTTTTTGCTGGTGATTTTAAAGGATCAAGCATATTAGTCAAGTAAAATGCCATAAAATCCATTTTATTTTTTGCCATGCGATTGAGATGGTAAAATAAGCAACAATGATATAATTTCTATCAAAATGTGCATTTTTAGGTGAATGATCTGAAAACATCTAAAAGCTTACTAAAATAATGTTCACAGTTAAAACCTTGACAGCAAGGTGAAATATCTATAAAATAAATGTAAATAACTGTTCGGATGAAATAGGCATATAAAAAAGGATAACATTTAGTTTTCGTTGAGATTCATAAAAGGGACGTTTTTATCAGTTGTATTACATGATTTTATTGATGCTGTCTTTGATAAAAAAGGCGGCTTGCCTTTCTTGTTCTCTAAATTGATATTGTATTTTTGGTTCGGCTGCTATTGATAAAAATGCAATTTTATGTTGTCCAACAATAAAAAATAACGTGGAATTCAAACTGTGGCATGAAATTTTCAGGTACGGAAAAATTGATGATACATACTATAGTTGAGAAAGAATACACCAAAGACGTTGCAATTGAAATGAAATTTATTATTTTGAAAAATCTTGAAAATAAAGAGAGGGAATATGAAGTGTTAAAAAATACAAACACAAAGTTAAAATCTACATCAACTACTATGGGAAATCGAAATCGTATTCGGAATTATAAAACAAATAACAACCATTTGTCAAATAATAGTGGCAATCATAAATCTTCCAGTTCAAAAAGCAATCAGGAAACTCCATCAAAATCAGTTTCCAAACAATTAAAGACGGCATTTCATTCTAAAAATTACAGCCCTAAAACCAGAAAACGCACACAAAAGGTAGTGAGAAAGACACCTGTACGCATCATTCCCTTAGGGGGACTCAATGAAATCGGAAAAAATATGACTTTATATGAATGTGGTCAGGATATGTTTTTAATTGACTGCGGTTTGGCGTTTCCAGATGCGGATATGTTGGGAGTTGATTTGGTAATTCCCGACTTTAGTTATGTGGAAAAAAACATTGATAAAATTAGGGGCATTTTTATTACACATGGACATGAAGATCATATTGGCAGTATTCCATATCTTTTAAAGAAGGTAAATATCCCTATTTATGGAACGCGTTTGACCTTGGGACTGATTGAAGGAAAATTAAAAGAGCATGGTTTACTCAATAAAGCAAGTTTAAATGTGATCACCCCACGTCAGACAATTAAAGTGGGTTGTATGGCGGTGGAATGTATTCGCGTCAACCATTCGATTCCAGACAGCGTTGGATTTGCGGTGCATACACCTTCTGGTGTAATTATCCAAACAGGTGACTTTAAGGTGGATTACTCCCCGATTGAAGGTGAGATGATTGACTTAGCACGCTTTGCAGAGTTGGGAAACAAGGGAGTACTTTGCCTATTATCAGATTCTACCAATGTGGAGAAACCCGGTTCTACTATGAGTGAAAGCAAGGTTGGACAATCCTTTAATACCCTATTTAACAGTGCGGTCGGAAAGCGCATTATTGTAGCCACCTTTGCTTCCAATATCCATCGCATTCAACAGATTGTAGACAATGCGATAAAGTATGGAAGAAAGGTCGCTGTTTCTGGAAGAAGCATGATCAATGTGGTAGGAAAGGCCATGGAGCTAGGCTATTTATCCATTCCAGATGGGGTGCTCATTGAAATTGATGCAATTACCCGTTATCCATTTGATCAGATTGTCTTAATTACAACGGGAAGCCAAGGGGAACCGCTGTCAGCTCTTTCCAGAATGGCTTCTTCTGACCACCGTAAAGTGTCAGTGACCAGCGAGGATTTTATCATCATCTCCGCGACGCCAATTCCCGGCAATGAAAAGCATGTGACAAGGGTTGTCAATGACCTGTTGCGATTGGGAGCTGAAGTAATTTATGAAAAGATGTATGAAGTTCATGTATCTGGTCACGCCTGTCAGGATGAATTACTCATGATGCTTTCTTTGACAAAGCCCAAATTTTTTATTCCAGTCCATGGAGAGTTTAAACATTTAAGAGCACATTCAAGACTTGCTCAAAGCACAGGTATGGATCCTTCTCACATTCATATTGGGGAAAATGGTCAGGTGATTGAGCTGGATAATCTTGAGATGAAATGCGTTGGAACGGTAGAAGCTGGTGCTGTCTTTGTAGACGGCTTGGGTGTGGGTGATGTCGGGTCCATTGTATTGCGTGACCGCAAACGTCTGGCACAAGATGGTCTGATTATCGTAGTTGCAACTATTGAGGGCGAAACAGGTGCTTGTATGGCTGGACCAGATATTGTGTCAAGGGGATTTGTGTATGTCAGGGAGTCAGAAGAATTGATGGAAGAAGCAAAACTGGTGATTAGAATCGCCTTAAATCAGTGTATTGAGGCTAATGTTCGGGATTGGACGACCATTAAAACAACAATTAAAGACGCGCTGTCAAGTTTTATCTATCGCAAGACAAAGCGTTCTCCAATGATACTACCAATTATTATGGAAGTGTAAAGATTGTTTGTCAAAACGGGTATACGTATGATGTATACCCGATGATTAAGGGGTGATTTTTTGAAGCAGAAAAAGTTTTGGGGGTTTAAATCTCTTTACATTTTCCAAATGTCGGTATTTTTGGCTTTATTGTTGATTACATTATTTAGCAATATTACGTTTTTTTTGATTTTGCTTCCAATCGTATTGATGATGGCGGCATATACCACCTATCGCTTTGTAAATTTACATAAAGCAATCTATAAATTTTTATCTGGTTTTGGGCGACAGCTGAATAACAGCACAGTCAAGGGAATGTTGGAGATGCCCATGCCAGTTATGGCAACTTCTGCTTCTCAAGAAATTGTATGGTATAATGATTCCTTTCGGGATACTGTTTTACTTTGTGAAGATGTTTATGGTGCCTTTTTACATCAGATTACAGGCGATATTACATTAGAACAAATCCAAGAGCAGCAAGGAATATTGGTTAGCTATCAAGGAAAACATTATCATGTATATGTGATTCATTTAGATCAAGAAGAAACTTCTTATTTATTTTATTTTGTAGATGTCACTCAAATTGAACAGACCTCGCAAAATTACTATAAACAACGACCGGTTGTGATGACGATTTTGATTGACAGTTATGAAGAGGTTGTTAAAAATATTCGAGAAAGTGAAAGAACACAGATTTTAAGTGAGATGAATCGACTGTTAGAACAGTATATCGGTGAGGCGAATGGATTTATTCAGCGCTTGCAGCGGGATCGTTATTTGGCAGTAATTGAAAAACAATATTTTGATCATATGATTGAACGGCGTTTTCCGATTTTAGATGAATCTAAAAATATCATTACCAGCGAACGCGTACCAGTGACATTGTCAATTGGTGTTGGTTATCAGGCGGATAGCTTGGAAAAAAACGAACAGGAATCCCGCCAGGGATTAGAGATGGCATTGGGACGCGGCGGTGACCAAGTGGCAGTCAAGACACAAGATGGTTTTCAATTCTATGGTGGTGTTTCAAAGGGAATTGAAAAGAGAACAAAAGTAAAAAGCCGTATTTTGGCATCAGCGATGAGAGAGTTGATTGAAAATAGCGACAATGTTTTGATTATGGGGCATCAATTTGCAGATTTGGATGCAATTGGTTCTGCAATTGGTCTGGCAAGGGCATGTATCTGTTTGAGAAAGAGTGTCAATATTGTAACCAACCGAAATCGCTGCTTGGCAACCATGTTAATTGACTATTATGAAAAATTTGAAGGGGAAGGGCTTTTCATACAACCAGTTGATGCGCTGAATATTGTTCGTCGAAATACACTTTTATTTGTAGTGGACACACATTCTCCGCATTTTGTAGAGAGCGAAGACGTTTATCGCGCTTGTAAAAATGTAGTTGTGATTGACCATCACCGCAAAATGGTGGATTATATCGATAATGCGTTGATTTTCTTTCATGAACCCTACACTTCTTCCACTTCTGAAATGGTGACAGAATTGGTGCAGTATATGGGTGATGAGTGTATTCTCAATCACTATCATGCAGAGGCGCTGATGTCTGGAATTATGTTGGATACAAAGGATTTTGTTATGAAAACCGGTGTCAGAACCTTTGAGGCAGCAGCATTTTTAAAGAAGATGGGTGCAGATACCATCGAGGTAAAACATTTATTTGCAGGTTCCATGGATTCTTATAAAAATAAGACAAAATTGGTTGCCAATGCGGAAGTATACAAGAGAACTGCCATTGTATGCAGTGAGATCGTTTCAGATGATATTCGCATTATTGCGCCTCAGGCAGCAGATGAGCTATTAAATATTGAAGGAGTAGATGCTTCTTTTGTATTATTTGAGCAAAATGACGCTATTAATGTCAATGCTCGTTCAAGAGGATTGATGAATGTACAGTTGATTATGGAAAAATTAGGTGGAGGCGGACACCAAACAATGGCGGGCGCACAAGTACCCCGTGCGAGTATGAGTGGAGTGAAAGCCTTATTGATGAAATCAATTGATGATTATTTTAAATAATTTTAATGATTTTACAGAATGATAGAAAGGAATGAAATAATAGTATGAAGGTTATTTTAAAAGAAGATGTCAAGGGTTCCGGAAAAAAGGGTGATTTAATTACCGTTTCTGATGGATATGCAAAAAACTTTTTGATTAAGAAAGGGCTTGCAGTGATTGCAGACAGTCAAGCAATGAATGACAAGCAAAATAAAGATGCTGCCGCTGCACACCATGCACAAGTTGCATTGGATCAGGCAAAAGCTGCTGCTGCAAAGTTGGAAGGCAAAATTGTGACAGTGACAGCCAAAGCAGGAGAAAAGGGAAAGTTATTTGGAAAGGTAACAGCAAAGGAAATTGCACAGGCGGTTTCAAACGAATTTCAAATGGAAATTAATAAAAAGAAGATTACGCTTTCTATGGATATCAAGGCATTTGGAACCTATTCTTTTGAGGTGAAATTACATACAGGTGTATCTGCCAAGATGAATGTAAAAGTAATAGAAGAAGCATAACGATCAAACAATCATAACACAGCCAATCATTCGTAAAATGGTTGGCTGGATTCACCTGTAGAAAAGATTGTGATTGTAAAAAACTGGAAAGGAATAGATATGGCGGATTATTTTAGTTCTGAAGTGACACAAACAGATAATATGCCTTATAGTTTGGAAGCGGAACAATCCATATTGGGAAGTTTACTAGTAGATCCAGAATGTACTCCCATAGTCATGGAGCACATTACAAAATCGGAAATGTTTTTTAAAAAGCAACATCAACAGTTGTTTGAAGTATTCATAAGTATGTTTACACTCTCCAAGGCGGTGGATTTTATCACTGTATTGGAGGAGGTCAACCGAGTATCTATTTTTTCAGATGAAGCATCAGCAAAGATATATTTGGTTCAGTTGATGGAAATTGTGCCCTCTACTGCAAATATCGTGGAATACTGTGAGATTGTAAAGGATAAATATTATCGTAGAAGATTGATTGCAACGGCAAATGAAATTATAGAAGTCACCCAAAACGGAGACGGAACTGCAATGCAGTTTTTGGATATGGCAGAACAGCGCATCTATGATATTCGTCAGGGCAAAGATAATACAGAGTTGATTCCAATCGATAGAATTTTGCTAGAGACTTATGATCGTTTGCAACGGTTGACCAGTGAGGACAAAGAACAATATTTAGGTCTAAAGTCGGGATTTAAGCGTTTGGATGCAATGACAGGTGGACTCAATAAATCTGATTTGATTTTATTGGCGGGTCGTCCCGGTATGGGAAAGTCCGCCTTTGCGCTAAATATTGCCACCAATGTAGCAAAAAAGTATCAGAAAGATGTCGTTTTATTTAACTTGGAAATGTCTAGTGAACAGCTTGTCAGTCGTATCATTTCTTCAGAAGCGCAGATACCAAACGAAGTGCTGCGCACAGGGATGCTTTCCATAGAGCAGTGGATGCAATTGGCAGCCAGTGCAGAACTCCTTGCTAGAACGCAGATTTTTTTAGATGATACACCGGTGATTTCTGTTACAGAAATCAAAGCAAAACTCAGACGACTGAAAAACTTAGGATTGGTGATTATCGATTATTTGCAATTGATGTCAAGTGGTGAGCGCAGTGAAAACCGCGTTCAGGAGATTTCTAAAATTACCAGAGGTCTAAAGATTATGGCAAAAGAGCTCAATGTTCCCATTATGGTACTTTCTCAGCTTTCTCGTCAGGTGGAACAGCGCCCTGATCATAAGCCAATGCTTTCTGATTTGCGTGAATCTGGTTCGATTGAGCAGGATGCTGATGTGGTATTGTTTTTGTATCGTGAGGGATATTATAATCCAGAATCAGACAATCCATTCTTAGCAAAGTGTATTTTGGCTAAAAATCGTCATGGTTCTACTGGTGAAGCGGATATTCGTTGGGATGGTCAGTTTACTAGGTTTATGAATTTGGAATTGAATCATCAAGAACCTGTATTTAACACAGATGTGCCATTTTAACAAAAAGGAAGGTAAGATTTGTTTTGGAAAAATTTAATCTTCAAATGATACAAGATGGGGCAATTGTGTTGGTTGGGTTGTCTGGAGGAGCTGATTCGGTTGCATTGGCACATAAACTAAAACAGTTGGAAGAGAAAAAACAAATTACAGTTGTAGCATGTCATCTCAATCATCGGTTGAGGGGGGAAGAAAGTAGTCGGGATTTTGAATTTGTGCAAAACTTTTGCAATCATATGAAAATCCCTTTATTTTATCGTCAACTGGATATTGCTAGTTTGGCACAACAACAGAAATTATCCATTGAAGAGTGTGGACGCCAACAGAGATATTTGTTTTTTCAGCGCATGGCTTCTCTGCTTGGTCAACAAGGGAATTTGCCAGTTCAGATTGCCACAGCTCATACATTGTCGGATAATCTGGAAACCATTTTATTTTATATTGCAAGGGGAACCGGATTAAATGGACTTTGTGGGATACCAAAACAAAGAGGAAACATCATTCGACCGTTGTTATCCGTAACACGGGACGAAATAGAACAGTATTGTCAAAATAACAGATTACAGTATGTGATAGATTCCAGCAATTTGTCCGACCGATATACCAGAAATCAAATCCGCCATCAAATCGTTCCGATACTCAAGCAGATCAATGGAAGTGTAGAGTCTCATATAGATGGAATGGTCAGTCGACTGTCAGAAGACCGGCAGTTTTTAGACGATTATGCGGCTGAAGTTTATCAAAACGTATATCAACAAGATGGCATTGATACCAAACGACTGTGTTCTTATCACCCCACTGTCAGAAAACGGGTATTGTTGCAATATCTAAAGCAACACGAGCTCGAATGTTCCAGTCTGATTTTAAACACTGCTGATAGGATGTTGTTTGAGCAGACTGCAAAGCAGAATTTCTGGAATGGTAAATACTTAACCAAAACGCAGGGAATACTAATGATTACAACTGATCAAATAAGACATTGTTATCATGAATGTCTGTTAAAAGATGGAATTTATCACAGCGATACCGGTAAAACCTATAAAATTAAAACTTTGGAAATAGGTCCTTCCCAAAGTTTTCATAAAATTTATAAAAACTTATTTGATATTTCCATTGATTGTGGTAAAATATGTGGTAGCATTATCATAAGGCAGCGCAAGGACGGTGACAGCATCAAACTGCATTACAGACATTGCACGAAATCTTTAAAAAAGCTGTTTCAAGAAGGTCAAATTGAACTGGAAGAACGCGCAAAAAGATTTGTACTGGCAGATAGGTTGGGAGTGATTGCAGTGGAAGGGTTTGGTGTCGATGAACGAGTGCGTTGTGATAAAGATACATTCAAAATGATTCAGCTAAAAGAGAGGATTTCAGAATGAAAGAGGACATTTTAAAGGTTCTATTAACACAGCAGCAACTTGCCCAAAAGGTAAAAGAACTCGGTGAACAAATTACAAAGGATTATCAGGGGAAAAAGTTATTGCTAGTCAGCGTATTAAAGGGTTCTGTCATTTTTATGGCTGATTTGATGCGGTCAATTGATACTTATTGCCAGATTGATTTTTTGAATGTTTCCAGCTATGGAAGCGGCACGAAAACAAGTGGTACTGTCAAAATTATCAAGGATTTGGATATTGATATTCGAGGATATGATGTTCTGATTGTAGAAGATATTTTAGACAGTGGTATGACCTTGAGTTATATCAAGAAGATTTTGATGGAGCGTCAGCCAAATTCAATTAAGATCTGCACCTTGTTGGATAAGCCCGAAAGGCGTCAGGTAACAGATGTAAAGGCAGATTATAAGGGGTTTGTAATTCCAGATGAATTTGTGGTGGGTTATGGTTTGGATTTTGATGAAACCTATCGCAATCTTCCTTATTTAGGGGCTTTAAAACCCGAAGTGTATACAGTATAATCAAAGGTCTCAAGAAGTTGTCAATTGATCATGACAATAAAAACATGAAAAGGAGTGTAGGAATACTTTGCAAAATAAGAAAAAAACAGCGATTATTTATGTTATCATTTTTGCTGTTCTCATTGGTTTTGCGCTGTTTATGACAAGAACTTTGTCAAGAGGCGGGGTAGAACACACCTATTCTGAAATTGTTTACTTATTTCAGGATGAAAAGGTTGAAAGCTATACATTGGATCTTGGAAATGGTGAATTGAAACTCATTTTAAAAGAGGGTGTTCAATTTAATGGTGCCACTCCTCTTGAGCAGATAGGTGGAAAACAAGGGGATAAACGCAGTTTGTACACCTATAAAATCCATGCAGCTTCTCTGTTTTTAGATGAAATTGAACCATATATCAAAGCCTATAATGACAAAAATCCAAATGCGCGCATGGAGATTGATTATAAGGCTTCTTCCGATAATAGTTGGCTTATCAGTATGATACCATCCATTATTATGTTGGGCTTGCTGATTTTCTTCTTTGTATTTATGATGAAGCAGGCAGGAGCCGGCGGAAAGATGAGCCAGTTTGGCAAAGCAAATATGAAGAATCCAGTTCAGCATGGTATTAAGACAACATTTTCAGATGTTGCTGGAGCAGACGAAGAAAAAGAAGAACTGGCAGAAATTGTAGAGTTTTTGAAAAATCCTAAAAAGTTTAGTGAATTGGGTGCTAGAATTCCCAAAGGTGTTTTGTTGGTGGGACCTCCCGGTACCGGTAAAACACTGCTTGCAAGAGCTGTCGCAGGAGAAGCAGGTGTTCCGTTTTTCTCTATCTCTGGTTCTGATTTCGTAGAGATGTTTGTCGGTGTTGGTGCTTCTAGGGTGCGTGATTTGTTTGAACAGGCAAAGAAAAATTCGCCTTCTATTATCTTTATTGATGAAATTGATGCAGTGGGTCGTCATCGTGGTGCTGGCTTGGGGGGCGGACATGATGAACGTGAACAAACCCTAAACCAATTGTTGGTAGAAATGGATGGTTTCGGCGTCAATGAGGGAATCATTATCATTGCGGCAACCAACCGACGCGATATCCTAGACCCTGCACTACTTCGTCCAGGACGATTTGATCGTCAAGTAGTAGTCGGTTATCCAGATGTAAAGGGTCGTGAAGAAATCTTAAAAGTTCACGCAAGAAATAAGCCATTGGGCTTTGATGTGGAATTAAAGACCATTGCAAGAAGTACCGCAGGCTTTACCGGTGCAGATTTAGAAAATTTATTAAACGAAGCGGCATTGCTGGCAGCGCGTAAGGGCAAAAAGGCAATTACAGGAGAAGATATCGAAGAGGCAACAATCAAAGTAGTTGCTGGTCCAGAAAAGAAATCTCATAAAATGCACTTTTTGGATAAGAAAATTACAGCTTATCATGAAGCAGGTCATGCGATTGTCGGTTATTATTGCCCGACACAGGATCCAGTGCATGAAATTTCCATCATTCCTCGTGGAATGGCAGCAGGTTATACCATGAATCTGCCAGAAGATGACCGCACACATATGTCAAGGCGCAAGATGTGTGAAAGTATTGCTATGATGCTCGGTGGTCGTGTAGCAGAGGCGATTGCATTAGATGATATTTGTACAGGTGCTTCCAATGACATCGAACGTGCAACCAATACAGCTAGAAATATGGTGACGCGATATGGATTTAGCAAAAAGTTAGGACCTGTTGTGTATGGAGAAGCGGAAGGAGAAGTTTTTCTTGGTCGTGATATGGGTCATCAAAGAAATTATTCTGAAGAAATTGCTTCTGAAATCGATAAAGAGATTCGCTTGCTGATAGATGATGGTTACGAAAAAGCAAAAGAGATTTTAAAAGCGCATTTTGATCAACTGGATTTGGTGGCAAAATACCTGTTGATATATGAAAAAGTGGACGGCAAGCTATTTAAAGATTTGATGTCTGGTAAAATAGAGGCTTCTGTTGTTGAAGAAGAATTGGCAAAATTAGACGATCCTACCAAACCAAAAGAAGATGTAATAGAAACACAAGCAACAGTTGTTGAGACGGAAAATACCGATTCTGTTACCGAAACACATTCTGAACAGGAATCACAATAAATATAGAAGATAAATTTTTCTATTTCATAAAAATATTTGTGACCAAATAACCCTTTCATTTGTTATATAAATGAAAGGGTTATTTTTAGTTTGTAAACAGATTGCTTGACTGGATGATATTTGTTTTTGTGATCATGTAATCGGCTTTACAGACAAATTATAAAGAAAGGAAGATTGAAATGAAAAAAGCACTTTGTTTATTGGCAGCTTGTTTGTTGTTAGGAAGCAGCCTGGCAAGTTGTACTTCGGTACCAGAAAATATTACCGTTCATACAAGTGAAAACAATGTAATTTCTCTATCAGCCTCTGGGCAAAGAAAAGTAGCTCCAGATAAGGCAACCATTGCATATGGTGTAAACAGTGAAGCAGAAGATGCACAAACCTGTCAAAAGAACAATGCAGATGCGATCGGTCAGGTGGTAGAAAAACTAAAATCAATGGGAATCGATGAAAAAAATATTCAGACCAGTGACTATCATTTAAGACCTAAAATGGACTATAATAATGGGGAAAAAATTGTGGGGTATCAAATGAATACAACCATTACTGTGACTGGTCTTGATATGGATGTGGTTGGTTCTGTAGTGGATCAATCTGTTGAAGCAGGTATCAATACCATTGATTATATACAGTATGAAGTCAGTAATTATGACGAGCTGTATCAAGAGGCTTTGGATGATGCCATTCAGTCTGCCAAAGAAAAGGCACAAGCAATTGCCCAGTCAACTGGCAACAAACTCAAAGAAGTGGTTTATGTTCAGGACCGCGGAGGAGATGACTCTTATCGCTATGATGCAGGCAGTGAAGATCTTATGATGAAAGCAGAAGATATGGTAGAAAAATCTGTAAGTGTTGCGCCAGGAGAGATTGAAATTAAGGCACAAATTGATATTTCATTTCGGATTGAATAGGCTCCATAAAACTGTGCTAGAGAGAGATTATTTTTTGGTATGAGGGTAGAGATTGATTTAGAAAAGAAACCAAATATCAGAATAGCTAGTTTTAAGAAAGAAAAATATAGAAATTTATACGAAAAAAGATTTGCAATTGACCAGTTATCCGTAGTATAATAGTCGGTAAAGGTTTTGCGCAAGTCTTTTTTCTTGTGTAAAAATGTATATTTATTCATAATATACAAACCTGATGTATGAAAAAATCAAACCATGATTGTATAAGTAGAACAGACTGGAGGAAATCATATGCCAAAAAGAGAAGACATTAAAAAAGTACTCATTATCGGTTCCGGACCAATTATCATTGGTCAAGCCTGCGAATTCGATTATTCTGGAACACAAGCTTGTAAGGCACTCAGACAGTTAGGTTATGAAATTGTATTGGTAAATTCAAATCCTGCAACCATTATGACTGACCCTGAAACAGCAGATGTGACTTATATAGAACCTTTAAATGTAGAACGCTTGAGTCAAATTATTGAAAAAGAACGTCCTGACGCACTGCTTCCAAATCTTGGCGGACAATCTGGCTTGAATCTTTGTTCAGAATTGAATAAAGCTGGTATTTTGGAAAAATATCAAGTAAAGGTGATTGGTGTTCAAGTAGATGCAATTGAGCGTGGAGAAGACCGCATTGAATTTAAAAAAGCAATGAATCGCCTTGGTATTGAAATGGCACGGAGTGAAGTGGCATATAGTGTAGATGAGGCATTGCAAATTGCACAACAGCTGGGATATCCAGTGGTAATTCGACCTGCTTATACCATGGGTGGAGCTGGCGGAGGACTGGTCTATAATGTAGATGAGTTAAAGACCGTTGTTGCCCGCGGTTTGCAAGCGAGCTTAGTTGGACAAGTCTTGGTAGAAGAATCTATTTTAGGCTGGGAAGAATTAGAACTTGAAGTTGTTCGCGATTCAAAAAATAACATGATTACAGTCTGTTTTATTGAAAATATTGACCCCTTGGGTGTACACACTGGGGACTCTTTCTGTTCTGCGCCAATGCTCACCATTTCTCAAGAAGTACAAAACCGTTTACAACAGCAGGCTTATCAGATTGTAGAGGAAATTCAGGTAATTGGCGGTACCAATGTGCAGTTTGCGCATGATCCAGTGACGGATCGCATCATTGTCATTGAAATCAATCCTCGTACCTCTCGCTCCTCTGCATTGGCGTCCAAAGCGACAGGTTTTCCAATTGCATTGATCTCTGCAATGTTGGCTTCTGGTCTGACATTGGATGAGATTCCCTGTGGGAAATATGGTACATTGGATAAATATGTTCCTGATGGAGATTATATCGTTATCAAATTTGCACGTTGGGCATTTGAAAAGTTTAAAGGTGCAGAAGACCATCTGGGTACACAAATGAGAGCTGTTGGCGAAGTGATGAGCATCGGTAAAACTTATAAAGAAGCCTTCCAAAAAGCCATTCGCAGCTTGGAGACAGGTCGCTATGGTTTGGGATTTGCAAAGGATTTCCATCAAAAATCAAAGGAAGAACTGCTCAATATGCTGCATGTTCCAACCAGCGAACGCCAGTTTATCATATATGAAGCACTTAGAAAAGGTGCTACTGTGGAAGAATTATTTGAACTGACAAAAATCAAAGCCTACTTTATTGAGCAGATGAAGGAATTGGTAGAAGAGGAAAATGCACTGTTGCAAAACAAGGGTGCAATTCCTTCAGAAGAAGCGCTTAGAAAAGCAAAATTAGACGGATTTTCTGATAAATATCTCAGCCAGATTTTGCAGGTGACAGAACAGGATATCCGAACAGCAAGAACGAAAATCGGTGTAACAGAGGCGTGGGAAGGCGTTCATGTAAGTAGTACAAAAGATTCTGCTTACTATTATTCTACCTATCATATTGAAGATAAGAGCACTGTCAGCGACCGTCCAAAGATTATGATTTTAGGTGGGGGACCAAACCGCATTGGACAGGGAATAGAATTTGACTATTGTTGTGTTCATGCAGCAAAAGCATTAAAAGAATTGGGATTTGAAACGATTATTGTCAACTGTAATCCGGAAACGGTTTCAACGGACTATGATACATCTGACAAACTGTACTTTGAACCACTGACCTTAGAAGATGTATTGAGTATCTATGAAAAGGAAAAGCCAGTGGGCGTAATTGCACAGTTTGGCGGTCAAACACCTTTGAATTTAGCAGGGGATTTGGAAAAAGCAGGTGTGAAGATTTTGGGTACTTCTCCAGAGACCATTGACTTGGCAGAAGACCGCGATCATTTCCGTGCAATGATGGAACGTTTGGAAATTCCAATGCCAGAATCTGGTATGGCAATCAATGTAGAACAAGCATTGGAGATTGCCAAGACCATTGATTATCCATTGATGGTTCGCCCTTCCTATGTGTTGGGTGGTCGTGGAATGGAAGTGGTACACGATGATGAAAGTTTAAAGACCTATATGGAAGCTGCTGTTGGTGTTACTCCAGAACGCCCCATTCTCATTGACCGCTTTTTGGACAATGCACTGGAGTGTGAAGCAGATGCAATCAGTGATGGTACCAATGCTTTTGTTCCAGCAGTGATGGAACACATTGAATTGGCTGGTGTTCACTCTGGCGACTCTGCCTGTGTACTTCCTTCAAAACATATTTCTGCAAAACATTTGGAGATTATCAAGGACTATACCAGAAAGATTGCAGTGGAAATGAATGTACAAGGTTTGATGAATATGCAATACGCCATTGCAGATGATAAGGTATATGTATTAGAAGCGAATCCAAGAGCTTCTAGAACTGTACCATTGGTATCTAAAGTTTGCAATATTAATATGGTAAAATTGGCAACTCAAATCATTACTTCTGACTTAACCAAAAAACAGTCTCCAGTTTCAACGTTAAAAGAGCGTGTATTTTATCATTGTGGTGTAAAAGAAGCGGTATTTCCATTTAATATGTTCCAAGAAGTAGACCCTATTTTGGGACCAGAAATGCGTTCTACTGGTGAGGTATTGGGTATTTCAAAGGATTTTGGAGAGGCATTTTATAAAGCTCAAGAAGCAACACAAACAAAACTTCCACTAGAAGGTACTGTATTAATTAGTGTCAATGACCATGACAAAGCAGAAGTGGTAGATGTTGCAAAAGGCTTTCATGAATGTGGTTTCCAGATTGTAGCAACTGGAAAGACCTACGATTTGATTGTATCAAATGGTATTCCAGCAGAGAAAGTCAATAAATTATATGAAGGAAGACCTAATATTACAGATTTGATTAAGAATAAGCAAATTGATATGATCATCAATACACCTGCTGGAAAACAAAGTGTGACAGATGATAGTTATATTCGTAAGGCAGCAATTAAAGGAAAGATTTCATATATGACCACAATGGCAGCTGCAAAGGCATCTGTCAGCGGTATTAAAGCAGCGAAAGAGGCAAAAACAATTGGAGTAAAATCTTTGCAGGAATTTCACAGTGAAATTGAATAATTGGGAATGAAGTGCTCCCATAGTAAATACGAAAACCGCTAAAAAGCTAATGACTTCTGCAATTGTGCAGAGGTCATTGGTTTTTTATGATGATATTGATGTTACTTTTTGGGAATAAGTATGAATGATAATCCAATAAAATGATATCAAAAGGGCGAAAGCATAATAAGCCTTCGCTCTTTTGATATCATTAATAAGATAAATTAATCAGTTGATATTTATGTTGTCACATACCAGTTTAGCCAGTAGTTATCAATCATTGATTATAAAAATCATTAATAACCCAATGTTCCATCTAAAGATTCATCATTGACAATCCAATCTTCAACAGAAATCATGCGGTAGTTATCAATGGTATCTCGCACAATCACCGTTTCAATCCCCGCATTGATGATCATGCGTTTGCACATAGAACAAGAATTGGTATTGGGAACCAGTTGTTTGGTGCAATAATCGACACAGGTGAGATAGAGTGTAGCACCAAGCATTTGGTTTCTAGGGGCAGATATAATGGCATTGGCTTCTGCATGAACAGAACGACATAGTTCATAGCGTTCCCCATGTGGAATTTGCAATTTTTCTCTAGTACAGTATCCAAGGTCGGTGCAATTTTTGCGCCCTCTAGGTGCTCCCACATATCCAGTGGAAATAATTTCATCGTTTTTTACAATGATAGCGCCAAAATTTCTGCGGATACAAGTACAGCGTTCAGAAACAGTTTGGGCGATGTCTAAATAATAATTGTGTTTATCACGTCTATCTATCATTTCTTTTTGATGCCTCCTATTTTTGTTTTAGCTTTTGTGTTGCCAATCTCTAGTTCTTCCAATGAGGTAGTTATCTATTAATCAATAGCAATTTAATCAATTGGAGTTTGGTTTTTTACTGTCCAATCACTTTTTGATATTCTATATTCATAGGATGGAATTTTTTTAAAACGCTCAGAAAAAAATATGCCTTCCTATATCTATTCAAATCCAGTCATTTCCTATTTATGTTTTTTGTAAATTGCGATTTATCGCATTCATTTTATCATAGTTCGTTCCAATGGTCAATGTACAATTGGTAAAATAGTCAGTACCTTACCCAAATAACAAGAAAGCAGATTGAATAGAATCAAATCCTGTGATATAATCAAATCGGTAAATTGACCTTTGAAGTAAATCAAATCATAAATAAGGCATAGAGAAAGGATTTTTATCTTTTTATTATCCTCTTACAAGAAGCCATTATATTTTTGGGTGAGAGAGAAGAAAGAGAATAATTTGAATGAGGTAACAGATGGAAAATTTATGTAATATATCGGTAATTAAGGACCTATTTGAGCGACATCATTTTCAGTTTTCTAAAACATTGGGACAAAACTTTTTGGTCAATCCTTCTGTGTGTCCTAAGATTGCACAAAATGGTATTTTTTCTGAAAATTGTGGCGTGATTGAAATTGGTACTGGGATTGGTGTATTGACCAATGAATTGGCAAAGCGGGCGAAAAAGGTAGTGGCGATTGAGATAGATGACCGATTGTTTCCCATATTAGAAGAGACATTACAGGAGTATTCTCATATTAAGATCATTCATGCAGACGTTATGAAGTTGGATTTAGGAGCTTTGATAAAGGAGGAATTTTCTGGAATGGACGTCTGTGTTTGTGCCAATCTGCCCTATTATATCACCTCTCCAATTATCATGATGTTGTTAGAACAGAGACTTCCCATTAAATGGATTACTGTGATGGTACAAAAAGAAGCGGCAATACGCCTTTGTGCAAAACCAGGCACAAGAGATTGCGGAGCAGTGACCTTTGCAGTGCGCTATTACAGTCATCCAAAACAATTGTTTCCCGTTTCAAAAGGTAGCTTTTTACCTGCTCCCAAAGTGGATTCAGCCGTGATTCAATTGGAAGTGAAATCCCAGTCTGAATATGCAGTAGAAAATGAGTCATTTTTGTTTGCACTGGTAAAGGCTGCCTTTTCTCAACGCCGAAAAACACTTGTCAATCCAGTATCTTCAGTGCTTAAAATACCCAAAAAAACAGTGGCACTTGCTTTGGAAAATTGTGATTTAAAGCCAATTGTGCGGGCAGAAGAAGTGACATTTGAACAGTTTTTACAGTTGTCCAATGAATTATTTAAATTGAAATAAACAAATCCAATAAAATACATAATTTGTTCATAGAATATTTGTTCTTTTCTACAGAAATACTGGAAATCACTTGTATTTTCCTAGAAAACGTGGTATATTAAGAGACAGATTAAGCGAGCTTTATCTTATTATGAATTTGAAAATCAGAAATCCGATTTTGTTAAGGAAAAACAAAGATTTTCAAAACAGACAAGGAAGGAATTAATTATGAAAAATAAAATGTTGGTAAAAGTATTATCTGTTGCAATGTTGGTAACGATGTTATTTTCCTTTAGCGGTTGTGAAACAAAAAAAGCAATTGAATTTGTGAATCAGACAACAGAAGTTATGAATGCGATTCAAACAGAAAATAGTAATTTGCAAACTGAAGTATTGAATTTTAATACAGCATTGCAAACGGATCCTGCTTCTGTAGATGTGTCATCTATTATCTCTGTAATTGAAAAATTAGAAGAACAATATAAAAAATTAGGTGAGATTGAAACACCAAAAGTGGCTTCTGACGTAAAACCAATGTTTGAAGAGGCTTCTTCTAAAGCATTAGAAGCATTTGCAATCTATAAAGAAGAATTTTCAGGATTTGATCCATCTATTTTAGATGATGATACAGCTGCAGCAACATTTGTAGAACGTCTTTTAGAAGGAGATGCTTTATTAGAAGAAAGTTCTAAAAAACTAACTGAAGCAGGTAATAAATTAACTGAAATTGCCAAATAATTGAACTATTAATATAGACCCAAGGAATTTTGACCTTGGGTTTATTTTTTTCTTTTGTCAATTGATTGTGTTTAGATGGTGAATATGATATAGTAAAGATGATACAAATTGAGAAAGAAAGAAGGAATATAATGAAAAATAAATTAAAACAGGGTATTGTAGTGGTGTTGACACTGATTATGGTATGTTCTTTGACTGGTTGTAACAATAAAGAAGTCCAGGCATATGTGGACGAAATGCAGGATTTGATTCGCCAGATTAAACAGGGTGATGGCAATTTAGATAGCGCAGTAGATGTCTATATTGACGCCTTTGCGGTTGACCCCACAACGGCTGATATTACACCTTTGATGGAAACCATCGATCACTTGGAGCAACAACATCAACAATTGCTAACGGTAGAGATGCCAAAATCCAAAAAATTGGAAAATATTAGACCTATGTTAGAAGAAGCAACCCAAAAAGCAATAGAGGGATTGACCATCTATCGGACAGAATTTCAGGGATTTAACACAGATACCATTGCCAGTGAGGAAGCATTTGATCCATTTTTAGAAAGAGTTTCTGAAGGTGATGCGTTGTATAATCAGAAAAAAACCATGTTGTTGGATATATCAAGTGAATTGAGAAAGGTTGTAAAATAATTGACGAATAAATCCCCAATTGGATTATATGTGCATATCCCATTTTGTAAAAGAAAATGTCCTTATTGTGATTTTTACTCACTGGTTGGAAATGAAGCACGACAGACAGATTATATCAATGCAGTACTAGCACATCTGTCTAAAGTTTCTGTCAAATGTTTGGCAGATACGCTTTATTTTGGTGGAGGCACTCCGATTTTGGTGAATCCGTCTGAATTGGGAAGAATCATTCACCAAGCAAAAATACTTTTTTTGATGCCTGATGACAGTGAGATTACCTTAGAAGCCAATCCTTGTGCGACAACCATACAAAATTTGACACAGTTATATCAAAATGGAGTAAATCGCATTTCATTTGGCATGCAGTCCGCCAATGAGAAAGAACTCAAAGCATTGGGTAGAACCCATAATATCAGACAGGTGAAACAGGCTGTTAAAAACGCAAAGCGGGCAGGATTTGAAAATATTTCAGTAGATATCATGTTGGGGGTGCCTTTTCAGACACAAGAAACCTTAAAATACACCATTGATTTTTTAGCAGAATTGGAGATACAACATATTTCAGCATATATGCTCAAGGTGGAACCTAATACGCCCTTTGCAGGTGATAAGCTAATAGAACAGATTCCAGAAGAAGATTTGGTAAGTGATTTGTATCTGTTTACCTGTGAACAGTTGGAAAAATTGGGATTTTTTCAATATGAAATCTCAAATTTTGCAAAGCAGGGATTTGCATGTAAACATAATTTAAAATATTGGAAACAGCAAGAGTATTTGGCATTTGGTCCATCAGCACATGGATTTTGGAATGGAAAACGATATTTTTATCCAAGGGATATCAAAACGTATATCAATACGGCAGGAGACAATTGGCAGATAGCGGAAGATAACATTGATATCTTAGAAGAATATTTGTTATTGGGTTTGCGCTTATCAGAGGGCATTTATGTCGACCAAATTCGTTTGAGTTCTCGAGTGAATTGGAATCAATTCCAAAAAAAGGTATATTTATTTGAAAAACATGGATTTTTAAAACAACAAAATCATGCTATTTTTCTCACACCGAAGGGATTTTTATTATCAAATATCATCATTGGGGAATTAATCATGTGTATCCGATCGGATACTTGACAAACTATACTTATATGGTATAATTAATACGCAAAGAGATCAATGGTAGATTTTTGTAAATCTTTGTAAGCGCAAAAGTTGATATAAAACAGATGTGTAATAGGATAAGTACAATGAGATAGGAATTGAATGGAAGATTCAATCATGTTTAGGAGGTACATATGGATTTTATAAAGGGTAAATGGTGCAAGGAAATCAATACTAGAGATTTTATTGTAAAAAATTATACTCCTTATGATGGCAATGGAGACTTCTTAGCTGGTCCAACGGAAAATACAAAAAAACTTTGGAATCAGGTTTGTGAATTAATGAAACTGGAGCGTGAGAGAAAAGGCGTTTATGATATTTCTACAAATATTATTTCCACCATTAATTCTCATGAAGCAGGTTATATTGATAAATCCCTTGAGACAATTGTAGGATTACAGACAGATGAGCCGCTAAAACGTGCAATTATGCCATTTGGCGGTTATCGTATGGTAAAAACTTCTCTAGCAGCTTATGGAAAAGAAGAGGATCCAGCAGTTGCAAATGTATTTAAATATCGCAAAACACATAATGATGGTGTATTTGATGCTTATACAGATGAGATGAAACTGGCACGACATACAGGTGTTATTACAGGATTGCCAGATGCCTATGGGCGCGGCAGAATTATTGGTGATTATCGCAGAGTGCCTTTATATGGTGTGGATTATTTGATTGAACAGAAAGAACAGACAAAGCGCGAATTGATTTTAGATATTATGGACAGCCCTACCATTCGACTTCGTGAAGAAATTTCTGAGCAAATCAAAGCATTAAAAGAGCTAAAAGAGATGGCAAATCGTTATGGATTTGATATTTCAAAACCAGCAACTGATACCAAAGAAGCAATTCAATGGTTGTATTTTGCTTATTTGGGTGCGGTAAAGGAACAAAACGGCGCTGCAATGAGTTTGGGACGCACTTCTACTTTTTTGGATATTTATGCTCAAAGAGATTTAGAGCAAGGACGTTATACAGAAGAACAAATTCAAGAGTTTGTTGACCATTTTATTATGAAACTGCGCATGGTTCGATTTTTGAGAACACCAGCTTATGATGAACTGTTTTCAGGTGACCCAACTTGGGTGACAGAATCCATTGCTGGTATGTGTATGGATGGTCGTCCTATGGTGACGAAGATGTCCTATCGTTATCTGCATACACTGGTAAATTTAGGACCTGCTCCAGAACCCAATATGACAGTGCTGTGGAGTCATCGTTTACCCGAGAATTTTAAAGAGTTCTGTGCTAGTTTGTCCATTCAGACCTCTTCTATTCAATATGAATCTGATGAAATCTTACTGGAGCAGTTTGGGGATGATTATGGCATTGCCTGTTGTGTATCTCCGATGAAGATTGGAAAACAAATGCAGTTTTTTGGAGCGAGATGTAATCTTGCAAAAGCGCTATTGTATGCACTCAATTGTGGAAAAGATGAGCGTTATGGCACACAGGTAGGACCACATATCGCACCAGTAAAAGAAGGCTATCTGGAATATGGTGAGGTTGTAGGGCGTTTTGATATGATGTGTGAATGGCTTTCTAAACTCTATATCAATACACTGAATATCATTCATTATATGCATGACAAATACTGTTATGAAAAATTGCAGATGGCACTACATGATAAAAAAGTATATCGCACCTCTGCCGGAGGAATTGCAGGTTTATCTGTGGTGGTGGATTCTCTATCTGCAATCAAATATGCAAAGGTATTACCGATTCGCAATGAACAGGGACTGATTACTGATTTTAAGATAGAGGGAGATTTTCCGAAATTTGGAAATAATGATCCTCGCGCTGATGATATTGCGGTGGAAGTCGTAAGGGAATTTATGAAGAAATTATCAAGACATACCACCTATCGCGATTCTGTTCCAACCATGTCTGTACTGACCATTACTTCCAATGTAGTTTATGGTAAAAAGACTGGAACCACGCCGGATGGACGCAAAGCAGGAGAGCCATTTGCGCCAGGTGCAAATCCAATGCATGGTCGTGATGAAAGTGGATGTATTGCCTCTTTAAAATCCGTTGCGAAAATTCCATTTAGATATGCGCAAGATGGTATTTCAAATACATTTTCTATTGTTCCAGAAGCGTTGGGAAAAACCTTTGAAGAACAAAAAGAGAATCTAATCACATTGATGGATGGTTATTTTATGGATGATGGTTATCATCTAAATGTCAATGTACTGCAAAGGGAAGTTTTGCAAGATGCGATGGAACATCCAGAACTTTATCCACAATTGACAATTCGTGTGTCTGGTTATGCAGTAAACTTTATCAAGTTGACTCGTGAACAACAATTGGATGTGATTAACCGTACATTCCATCAGCGTTTTTAAAATAAAAGAATAAAAAGGGCTGTTATGATAAAAAACAGCCTTTTTAAACAGAAATTTTAAATGATAAATAGAGAGAGGAAAATACTGTTTGTCTGAACCTATTAGAACAATTACTGGGAATATCCACTCTGTCGAAAGTTTTGGCGCGGTAGACGGTCCAGGTGTGCGCTTTGTGGTATTTTTTCAAGGCTGTCCACTTCGATGTCTTTATTGCCATAATCCAGATAGCTGGAAATTTTCGGAAGGCGAGTCAAAAACAGCCGGAGAACTGATAGACCAAATTTTGGATTATCGCAATTTTATTCAAAAGGGAGGGGTAACCCTATCTGGAGGGGAACCACTTGCGCAACCGGAGTTTTGCCAGGCGTTATTGACATTATGCAAGCAGCATGGACTTCATACTGCAATTGATACATCTGGGGTCATTCCATTGCGACAATCTAAGATAGCGATTGACGTTGCGGATATGTTGTTATTGGATATGAAGGACATTGATACAAAGGATTGTAAAACCCTAACAGGACAAAGTAACCAAAATGCAGTTGAAACATTGAACTATTGTGAAAGCGTGCAGAAACCTGTTTGGATTCGTCATGTATGTGTGCCAAACTATACGTTAAAGCAAGAAAAATTACAGCGCTTGGCACAATTTTTAAAAAATTATCAATGTGTGACAAAAGTGGAATTAATTCCATTTCATCAAATGGGCATTTACAAGTGGGATTATGTAGATGTCGCTTATCAGCTCGCGAATATTCCAGCACCAACTGTACAGGAAATGGAGCAAGCAAAAGAGTTGTTATTGTCCTATCATCTGCCAGTTTAAAAAGTGCTCAAAGTGGATAATATTGTATAAATTTTTTTAGATTTTGAATCGCTCGTTTTAAGGTACGGCTGACACTGGATTTATGAATTCCCAAAATGAAACCGATTTCTGTTTGTTTTTTTTGATGAAAAAAATACAACAATAAAATCTCTCTTTGTCGTTGTGTAAGTTGATTTTGAATCACCAAAGGCAATATTTTTTTGATTTTTCTGGATTGTTGGAAATTATCGTTTTGTGTTTGTGCACTTAAAAAAGGTTCTAACAATTCAAAACAAAGCGTTTTACTCATAAAGATCACTCCTTAAAAATATCTAATTTTAACATAGCAAATCAGAGACCCAAAAATCAATTCAATGATAGCTGCTTTATTCTAAATAAAATATGAACGCTAGATATTTTATATTTGTAGGTAATAATAGCGATGCAAAAGAAAATTTGTTATATTTTTTAGAAACGATTATAAGTTTTATGAAAATATCTGGCATTTTGTGAATTGTACTTCTTTGTGTTATTTGTTATACTAAAGGAAATTAGAATGTTCAGTTCATGAAAAAGACATAATTAAATAGAAGAAGCATAACAAAAGTAATCTATTATTTTTGTAAATACAGATCATGAGATATAAAAAGGTCGGAAAGATTGCAATTTCGGCTTTTTTATTTTTTAATATTTACAAAGAAAAAATGCTCTCTTCTCTTAGGCGATGAGGTGAACTGACAACGAAACGATAATACATATGATATTTCATATTTTATGTAAGTTTCGGATACCAATCGGGTAAAAAACCAATCGAATAGATTAGTAAATGAATAAACATGAGTTTTCTTTACCCAAGAAGTACACATTTTTAAAGTCGTGTGTAGTTCACGTGAAAATTTAAGGAGAAAGAACAAATGCCAAAAATTTATTCAGAGTTAGATAAACGAAATATCAAAAAGAATTTATTGAAGATAGGATTGACATTGTTGTGCGAAAAGGGATATAAGAGTATTCGCGTGGAAGAAATCACACAAAGGGTTGGCGTATCAAAGAGTTTATTTTATTCTTTGTTTTCCAGTAAAGAAGAGTTTGTATTACAAGCATTGATTGAACAACAATCGACATTTTACGAATTGATATCCACAGAGATGAGTCGGGAAAATTACCCCATTGAAGAGCGAATTTTTCGTTTTTTGAAAATTTGCTTTGAAAATGAGGATAAGCGTTTTTTATATTTAAAACAGAAAGAACAAGTGGATATTGTGGCACATTTAAGTCTGGAGAGCTATGAGTTATTTCAACAAGAACAGCGTCGATTTTACCGAAAAATAGCAATGCTAATGCAGGCTGGAAGAGATAATTGTGATTCGGAACTATTGGGAAATATTACGATGATTGTATTATTGCTCTTTAATTCTCCAGAATCGATCCCATTTATGTTTCAAGATAAGATATTAGATACTGGAAGATTTTTAATACAGATGATGGAGAATTATTTGAAACAACAATTAAATCATAACTCCAATTTATTTCGATGATAATAAGATGATTGAAAAAATGGTAATATGATAAAATATCCCTTGTGCAGATAGACTTAATGAGATATACTATCATTGATGAAATAAGGAAATATTTACAAAAAACAAAGAGTTTAAAGAAATTAAAAAATAAAATTTTCTATTATGAAGCGACCAACTTTGGCGAGGATTCACAGAATCATAAAAATAAATATTGGAGCGGATATCATTGATAGATTCAAATAATATGCAAGAAGTTTTGGATAGTTTGAGTACGATAGCGGTTTGTGTGATTGAACAGGATAGCCATAAAATTTTATATTATAATAAAACTGCAAAGAAAATATCTCCTGAAATAGATTTGGGATTGTATTGTCATGATATTTGGTTTAGAAATTGTAAGTATTGTCCATTATTAACAATTGGGGAGCAGCATACAAATACCAAGACATGTTGTAGTGGTTTGTTTTCTACAATCGTGGACATTACCGCAACGAAAATCATTTGGAATAGGCAAATTCCCGCTTATGTTGTTTCTATTACTCCACATATAGATACGCCAGACGAACAGGAGAAGGAATTGGAAAGGCGACAATTAAGCATGGCAGCAACACAGGTTTATCCAGTGATTGTCTCTGTAAACTTGACACAAAATACATATCATATCATAGAAAACCAGTTATTTAAAACGCAGGATATTTCAAAAAAAGGAAACTTTGATGAATTGCTCGAACAGAAGATGAAAATATTGCATCCAGATTATCAGATGGAATTTGCTAGATTGTTCTCTAGAGAACATTTGATGGAATGTTTTCATTTAAAAGAAAAAAGTGTTTTTATGGAACATCTGCAAATGGGCGATGATGGAATTTATCATTGGACAGCTAGTTATGCAATACAAGTAGATAATCCCTATAATGATGATGTATTAGAAATTATTTTAAGCCGAAATATTGATGAACAAAAAGAAACAGAACAGCAATTAAAAGATTTATTAGAACTTACCTATAATAACATTCAGGGTTCCTGTGCGAAGTATATTTTGAGGGATCACAATGTATTTTTATTAGAGGCAAATGAACAGTATTTTGAATTGCTGGATACAGATGAGAGAGAATATGAAAATGGAATTTTTCCCAGAATGGAACCACGGCAACGTCAAAAATACTTGAGCATCATAGAAAAACATGCCAAAACAAAAGAGCCTTTTTTCTTTGAATTTGAACATCAAAGAAGAAATGGTTCAAGCATTTGGTTACAACTGCAATTTGTTTATCTTGGTGAACGCAATCATCATGTGGTCTATCACGGGATTGTGATAGACATTACAGAAAAAAAGCTGTTGGAATTGGAACATCAAGCAACCTTTCAAAATCTTCCTGGAGGAATTGCAAAAGTTTTGTTAGATGATAAGTTGACATTGATAGAAGCAAATCCAACATATTATCAAATTATGGGTTATCCAGTCAATAGTCAGTTATCCATACTGGATTGCGTTTATCAAAATGACCGGGAGTTTTTTATGTCTCAGATAAGAAAACAACTTGGAGCACATTTTAGTTTAGAGCATCGCATTCAGCATATCACAGGTAAAGTTTTATGGGTTCATGTTCAGGGAAATCAAATTGGAATGATGAATGGAAAACCTCTGTTTTTGGTTGTGATTGTTGATATAAGCAACCAAAAACAACTGGAGGAAATGCAATATCGATATCAAGAATTGTTGGAACGTTCTGCCAATACATTACTAGAATATAATCCCAACACTTGTCAATTTGACGTCTATCAACAAGATGGACAAGAGAATAATGTCACTGTAGTTTATGATTACGATTTGATACAAGATAAAATCATTTATTCCAAAAGAGGCAATCAAAAATTTGATGAGAATTTACTGCGTTTGGCTTTTTATGGTCAATTGAAAAACTGTAATACAATTGATAAAGAGGATAAAATTGTGTTAAGCAGTATGATTGCGCGATGTCAAAAAGAATCATGCAGTGTAAGGGGAAAAATGAGATTGTTGTTGTCCAATGGAAAATACGAGTGGTTTGATGTTTATATGAGCTCTATTTGGAATGAGAATGATTCACAATGTATCAGTTTATTGGGCAAGTTTATCAATATTCATCGCATTAAGACAGAGCTTTCTCATTGGGAAGAGCGAGCTGTGAAAGACCCACTGACGGGAATTTATAATCGTGCTTTTTTTGAAGAAAGAGTCAATGTTTTATTAAACTCTGATGAAGTGAAACATGGTGCTTTGATTTTTATTGATATTGATAATTTTAAATGGGTCAATGATCATATGGGACATACAATGGGAGATGCTGTTTTGCGCTATATTGCACAACAGATGAAGCAGTGTGTACGTTCTACAGATATTGTAGCCCGTTATGGTGGAGATGAATTTGTCATATTTTTAAAGAATATCAATTCTATGGATGCATTGATAAAAAAATTGAATCGATTAAAAATATTATTGTCTGATAGTTTTTTCAATGATGAATTAAATGGACATATTTCTGCAAGTATTGGTGTTGCTTTATTTCCTGAAGATGCGAAAGATTATCAGTCCTTATTGAAAAAAGCAGACGAGACAGTATATTCTTCTAAAAAGATGGGAAAAAATCAATTTACCTTTTATCAGGAAAATCTAAATAAGCAGTAAAAAAGGCGGTTTTTTTAAACCGCTTTTTTTTATTACAAGCCGCTGACGATAGTCAGGCGAATCAGAGAGTAATAAAAAATAGTATTGATTGAACATGTGTCTAAGGGTACAAGGGAAAAGGTATATTTTTTGTTATTCCTCAAACCGCCAACCAAGTTGGCGGCTTGATAATAAAAAATATACTTTATTAACATACCTCTGATTCAATTGGTGCAATATCATTGCCATCAAAGTCTATACAAATCTCAAAATCAAAGGGGGATTCGTCGGTCAGTTGGGTATATAGTTCATTGAGGACAGGAATAAGTTCCTCTTGTGTATCTAAAAATAATCCCAGTATTGATTTTCGAGAAGTTTGTGTTGGGTGTTGAATATGATGCCATAAATTTTGATTGAGATTGGCTGTATCAACCATAACTTTTTTTGGTTTGATTTGATTGGTTAGATCTAGCGTTTTTGGGAAAATTTCACCCAGTACATCGCGAACATGTTCTAAAAATCCAGTGTTATCGTATAACAGTCGACAGGCTTTACGCATTTCGTCAAAACATTTCATGATTTCTCCCACTTCTGTTTGAATGCCATAAATACTGCTCAACAAACAAGTGTACATTCTAGCAATGATGTTTTTTGCCAAAACACTAATCTGAAAATGTTGGTTGACGCGAAATGTGGTAACAGGTTGTTTGTAAAAATACTCATAAAGAATAGCGCTAATCTCAGATTCGATCTTGCCATGGATACTCCTAGCTGTGCGTTCGGGATGATGTTTTTGAATGCTTTCAATTAAAAAATATACATATGGATGGATGTTTTTATCCAGATAATAATGTCCGACAAATCCTAGAAAGTAGGCGGATAAAATTTCAAATTCTGCTTGATTGTCCTGTTTTTGGGCAAGATAGGATTTCATAAACTCCAACGTTTGATATACTTTGTCTTGATGCATTCTAACACCGGTTAAAGGTAGATTGCTAAAACCTGTAAATACACAGGAAAAAATTTTTCTAAAAAATAAAATGTCTGGACCTTGTAAACCATAATTAAAAACAGAACGATTATCTGAAATAAGTGTTTGTAACGGTTTGGAGAGTTTTGGAAGTATCTGTTCGCCAAGCAAAAAATGTGTAGATAAATCAGGCATATGAAAAATTCCTTTCTGGTTATGATTTCAATAAAGTAAATGTAAAAATGTGGCTGTGTTCTTTCTACATTGTTTGAATAGATTTGTCATATCTAGTGATAAAGGTAGTTGAAGATTTTTCAACTGGATGTTTTATCGGCGATATTGTTAATATATTTAATTTATATTATAACATTTTTATGGTTGTATTCATACAAATAAATTTTAAAATTTTATTCTTTACAGAGATTTTTTAAGGAAATTTCATTTTTTGCTAAAAATATAAATTTAGAAACCGAAAAATTGTGTTATGATAAGTTTATAAGATAAGATTCTGATAAAAGAAAGGAATGGTTATGTGAAAAAATTAAAATTAACCAAAGAAGAAGTGAGTTGGAGTTTATATGATGTGGCAAATTCCGCTTTTTCTATGATGTTGACTGCAATGATACCACCTTATGTGGCAACGATTGGACAAAGCTTGGGACGTTCTGCTGCGGATACCAGTTCTGAATGGGCATTTATCCAGTCTGGAGCAACCTTGGCAGTGGCATTGCTTTCTCCTATTTTAGGAGTTTTGGCAGATAGAAGGGGAAAAAAGAAAAAGTTTTTTGCCAGCTTTTTTGTTTTGGCGATTACCATGTTCTTTGCAATGGTTTTTATTGATAATTATTTTGTATTGTTGGCAGTGAACTTGTTGGCAGGGATTGGATATGCTGGAGCGAATATTTTTTATGATGCGTTTTTAATTGATGTTACTGCCGATGAACGCATGGATTTTATTTCTTCTTTGGGTTATGCCGTTGGGTATATTGGGAGCTGTATTCCTTTTATAATCAGTATTTTGTTGTATATGTTTACGCCATTTGGATTGGATGTTATGAGTGCGGTAAAGGTGGGAATGTTTATCAATGCAGTTTGGTGGCTTGTATTTACCATTCCCATGATGAAACATGTAAAACAGCGCTATTATACAAAGGAGATACAAGGCAATGTGCTTTCAACAGCCTTTTGCAAATTGCGTGGAACATTAAAACACATTGTGAAGGATAAACGAGTGGGCTTATTTTTACTGGCTTATTTTTTCTATATTGATGGAGTAGATACCATTATTAAGTTGTCTACTAGTTATGGGCAGTCTGTGGGATTGGATACCACTGCAATGATTGTTGCGCTTTTGGTGACACAATTGGTTGCATTTCCTGCCGTGTTATTATTTGCTAAAATTTCTAATCTTTTTTCTACCAAAAAGGTATTATTGGTTTCCGTTGCAACGTATGTTGGCATTTGCATATTTGGTTATTTTTTAGAACAGGAATGGCAGTTTTGGGTTTTGGCAATTGTTGTAGGATTAGTACAAGGAACGATTCAGGCGTTGTCTCGTTCTTATTTTGGCAAATTGATTCCAAAAGAAAATAACAATGAGTATTTTGGATTTTACAATATATTTGGAAAATATGCAACCATTATTGGACCGATTTTGATGGGTGTTTTTACAAAGATCACTGGAGATTCACGTTATGGTGTTTTGAGTATTATATTGTTGTTTATCGCTGGGTTTGTGACATTGTTGTTTGTACCAGATATAGACAGTTCTAACTAAAATCACAATGAAATTGCATTGGTTTTCATTTTCAAAGAACATATCATCTTAGGATGATATGTTTTTTCGTTGACTTTTAGAATGGGATACTATAGAATATGGAGTGTAAAAGAAGTAAGATATGATGATTTTTTAATATGAAAAGGGCGGTGCAAAGATGGATGTAAAACAACTCCAAATAACAGCTTGTAAAATTCGTCAGGGAATTATTGAAGGTGTATACCGTGCAAAGGCAGGTCACCCAGGTGGTTCATTATCAGCAGCAGATATTTTGACATATCTGTATTTTGTAGAAATGAATTTGGATGCAAGTCATCCGCAGGATAACAATCGAGATCGTTTTGTGTTAAGCAAAGGGCATGGAGCTCCTGCTCTGTATTCTGCATTGGCATACAAGGGATATTTTCCAGTAGAAGAATTAAAAACACTTCGTCAAATTGGTTCACATTTACAAGGACATCCTGATATGAAACGGACTTTTGGTGTAGATATGTCTAGTGGATCTTTGGGACAAGGAGTATCCACTGCATGTGGTATGGCAAAAGCGGCAAAGATGCAGGGTGCAGATTACCGCGTATATACTTTGCTGGGTGATGGAGAAATTCAAGAAGGACAAGTGTGGGAAGCTGCAATGTTTGCTGCGCACAATCAATTGGACAATATCGTATTTATCATAGATAACAATGATTTGCAGATTGATGGAAGTGTCAAACAGGTTATGTCCCCCTATCCAATTGATGAAAAATTTAAGGCTTTTGGTTTTGAAGTGATTTGTATTTCTGCACATGACTTTTCCCAAATGGAAGCAGCATTTGAGAAAGCACGACAAACCAAAGGAAAGCCCACAGCAATTATCGCCAGCAGCATCAAAGGAAAAGATGTTTCCTTTATGGAAAACAATGTGTCTTGGCATGGTGTAGCGCCAAATCAAGAACAATATGAGATGGCAATGGCGGATTTAAACAAGTTGTTAGCAGAGTTGGAGGGTTAGAATGATGGCAGAAAAAATTGCTACCAGAGATAGCTATGGAAATGCGTTAGTAGAATATTTTGATGAGTTTCCAAATTTAGTAGTATTGGATGCGGATCTTGCAGCGGCTACAAAAACCAGTATTTTTCAGAAAGCACATCCAGATAGACATATTAATTGTGGCATTGCAGAATGTAACATGATGGGAATCGCAGCAGGTATGGCAGCAGCAGGTATGATACCATTTGCCAGTTCTTTTGCGATGTTTGCCGCAGGTCGAGCTTATGAACAGATACGCAATTCAATTGGATATCCGCACCTAAATGTAAAAATTGGAGCCTCTCATGCGGGGATTTCTGTGGGTGAAGATGGCGCTACACACCAGTGTAATGAAGATATTGCCCTAATGCGCACCATTCCTGGAATGGTTGTTTTAAACCCAGCCGATGATATCGAGACAAAAGCAGCGGTTTATGCGGCATTAAAATATGATGGACCAGTTTATTTGCGTTTGGGACGTTTGGCGGTGCCAACAGTAAATTGTGCAGACAATTATCATTTTGAGCTGGGAAAGGGAATCACTTTAAAAGAGGGTAAAGATATTACCATCGTGGCGACTGGTTTAACAGTTAGTGAAAGTTTGATGGCAGCCAAGCAGTTGGAATCAGAGGGAATTCAAGCAAAAGTCATCAATATTCATACCATCAAACCAATTGATAAAGAATTATTACAGAAGGTAGCGGCTGAAACAGGAAAAATTTTAACAGTAGAAGAACATTCCATCATTGGGGGATTGGGCGATGCCGTATTGGAAGCGCTTCGAGAAAATCCAGTACCAGTCTATAAAATAGGGATTGAAGATGTATTTGGTTATTCTGGACCTGCTTTAAAATTATTAGAGGAATTTGGTTTGACTGCTCCAAGTATTGTAAAAAAAGTAAAATCTATTTTGGGTCGATAAAATAAATAAAAACAGGCTATTTAGCTTCTTGCTGATAGCCTGTTTTTTGTCATAGAAATCATTGCTTTGATGGGGAATATCATCTAGCTCCATCAAGTGGTTTTTGATTATGTAGTAGCCTATTTGGTTGGCGGTTTATAAAATAATAAAAGGTATTCTTTGTTTGTGGTACCCATAGGCACATGTTAAAGGAATACGATTTTTTTATGTTTTATTGAGAATATCCCGTTCAAATTTTTCGAGTTTTTCCTTGGTTAAAGTGATTTCAATCTTATTCAAATCGATGTTATCTTCTTGAATGATTTGTTCCACTAAGCGCTCTGCATTGGTTTTTTGACTGGTATTGGAATATTTTTGAATCTCTTCTAGATTGGGGTGACGTTGTGTAATAATTTGTTGTGCCAATTCTTCTGCGGAAAGCTCAACATCAGGAGACTTTTTATCAAATGTAATTTTAGGCAAAGATGTTGTCTCCGGCGGAGTTTCTGAAGATTCTTCGCAATCTTCGTCTGAGTCGGAATTGAGAAAGATTTGTTGTATCTGATATAGGGTGCTGGTTTCATCAATTTCTTCTGATTCCTGTTTGCGTTTGTTTGAGCGAATTGCAACAAGTCCAATGAAAACTGCACAGAGGGAAAATCCAACACATAAAATAGCAATGACAATCGTTCTATTTTCAGGAGCCGAGATAAATCCAACGATTTGCCCTAAAAAGGAGTTGGAAAACAATACCTTTCCCACAATGTTTTCCTTTGGAACAATCATATTTTGTTGATCGTCTGAACCCAGAACCACAACGCTTCCCTCTTGTAATTGTGTGATGGTAGAATAAAAGTAAGAAGGGATATTTGCTTGATTGAGATTTAGTAAAATGGTATCCCCTATAGCAAGTGTTGTTTTATCGTCAGAGGTAATTAGCAAAGTAGATTGTTTATGTTGTGCGTCTATTGTTTTTTGAATGAAATAGATTTGATAACCAGCAAATTCAAATTTATCATTGTTTTGCTTTGGTACTATGAGCAATACTGCACTGGCTGCCAACAGTAAAAAAATGACAATGCAATTGATGATGGTAAATAAAATAGATACAAATTTTCTTTTTTGGAAGGTACCCAATCTTGTCACCGCTTTCAATTATAAATTTTTCTTGATAGTATTATAGCTTATTTTTAGAAAACTTACAATCGAAATTGCTAAATTTTGGATATAAAAGTGTTCTATGTTTGATAAATTTAAAAAATGATAGTTTGAAGATACTTGTAAAATAGTAGAAAATAAAGTCAACCACTTGCAGATATGAATCGGAAAATGGTATAATATAAAAGCAAAAAATAAGATGAGTCATTTTTAATCGAAATAAATTAGAAATCGTCCATTGTAATCTGTAATCAGATAAATAGCATATCATTTGAAAAAGAGATATAGATGAAAACGGAAAATAGTAAAGATAATCCAATGATTATCAATTGATTCAATAAACAAAGAATATAGTAAAAAGGGTAAACGAGGAATGGATAAATGAGCATTTCAATTGGTGTTGATATTGGTTCTACAACAGCAAAAGTAGTTGTAATGGACCAAGAAACCATTTTATTTCAGTGTTATGAAAGACATTTTTCTCAAGTTCGACAAAAAACACTTGAGATTATTAAAAGAGCGAAAAAAGAGATAGGGACACAACCTTTTACCATTGCAATTTCAGGTTCTGCAGGATTGGGTGTAGCCAAAATAGCAGATCTTCCATTTGTACAAGAAGTATTTGCAACTGGAGAATTGGTTCGCAAAATGGCGCCAGATACCGATGCAGTCATTGAGCTTGGTGGAGAGGACGCAAAAATTTTATTTTTTGATAAAAATGGGGCATTTGAAGAGAGAATGAATGGTTCTTGTGCAGGTGGAACGGGAGCCTTTATTGATCAGATGGCAACTTTATTGGCAGTGGACACAGGTGAGTTGGATAAATTGTCACTAGATCATCAATTTATTTATACAATCGCTTCACGCTGTGGTGTATTTGCAAAAACTGATATCCAACCATTGCTCAATCAGGGTGCCAGCAAGACAGATATTGCTGCGAGTATCTTTCAAGCGGTGGTAGACCAGACGATTACCGGATTGGCACAGGGCAGAAAAATCCAGGGAAAGATATTGTTTTTGGGAGGTCCACTACATTTTTTTAAGGGCTTACAACAGCGCTTTGTAGAAACTTTAAAATTGACTTCTGAGCAAGCGGTATTTCCAGAGTATGGGTTGTATGCAGTGAGTATGGGAGCTGCGATTTATGCACAAGAGGAAGGAAAGACGCTGGATTATCAACAATTGATAAAGCGTTTGGAGGAAGCAAAGGATGAGTCTATTACAACTTTGCGCCTAGAGCCCTTGTTTGAGCAACAGCAGGATTATGAGGCGTTTTGTGAGCGTCATACAAAGGCAACCACACAAATGGTGCCAATAGAAAGCTATACAGGGAAAGCGTTTTTGGGAATTGACTGTGGCAGTACCACAACAAAACTCTGTCTGGTGGATGACCATTTGAATATTTTATACCACTATTACAATTCCAATCAGGGAAATCCTGTTAAGGTGGTCCATCAGGAATTGATAAAAATTTATCAAATGTGTAAAGACCGCATTCAAATTTGCGGAAGCGCTGTGACAGGCTATGGTGAAGATTTGATTAAAAATGCGTTTTCTGTTGATATGGGTCTTGTAGAAACCATGGCACACTTAAAAGCAGCTAGCCATTTTAATCCAAATGTAGATTTTGTATTGGATATTGGCGGACAGGATATCAAGTGTTTTAAGATTCGCAATGGTGTGATTGATAATATTGTGTTAAATGAAGCCTGTTCTTCTGGTTGTGGTTCTTTTATTGAGACCTTTGCCAAATCAATGGGTTATGATGCTGCGAGCTTTGCCAAGTTGGGATTGTTTGCCAAACACCCTGTGGATTTGGGCTCTCGCTGTACCGTGTTTATGAATTCTTCTGTGAAACAGGCGCAGAAGGAAGGCGCAACGATTGAGGATATTTCTGCTGGTCTTTCTATCAGCGTGACCAAAAATGCCATTTATAAGGTGATTCGCGCTGTTTCCAAAGATGATTTGGGGAACAACATTGTTGTGCAGGGTGGAACCTTTTTAAATGATGCGATTTTAAGGAGCTTTGAACAGGAAATTGAGCGCGATGTCATTCGTCCATCGATTTCTGGTTTGATGGGTGCTTATGGAGCGGCACTATATGCAAAAGAACTCCATTTGGAACGCTCTTCTTTAAAGAATTTAGAACAGCTCAAGACATTTGAACACACCTCTAAAACGGTGAGTTGTGGTCTTTGTAACAACCACTGTAATTTAACCGTCAATACATTTGACAGTAACCATAAGTATATTTCTGGAAATCGCTGTGAAAAACCATTGGGAATCAAGGAAAATCAAGCCATTCCCAATATGTTTGCCTATAAATTGGACAAGATAAAGAGTTTAAAGGGAGTAGATGGAGGACTTGGAAAGATAGGAATTCCATTGGGGTTGAATATGTTTGAGAACATTCCATTTTGGTATGCTTTTTTAACTCGACTGGGATTTGAAGTAGTTCTTTCTGATATCTCTTCTCGTGCACTGTATCGAAGTGGGCAAGATACCATACCTTCTGATACTGTATGTTATCCAGCAAAGCTCATGCATGGACATATTAAAAATCTAGTTGACAGGGGAATCAAGCGAGTTTTTTATCCCTGTATGCCATATAATTTTGATGAACAAGAAGGGGATAACCACTATAATTGTCCTGTGGTTGCCTATTATCCCGAATTGTTGGAAGCGAATATGGATGATTTAAAGCAGGTTCGCTTTTATAATGGTTATTTTGGTGTTCATCGCCCCAAAGATTTCGATAAAAAGGCTTATGAATATTTTAAAGATGAATTTCATTTTCCACTAAAATTGGTCAAACAAGCGGCAAAGGAAGCATATGCGGTCTATTACAGTTGGAGAGAGGACATCAAAAATGAAGGAAAACGAGCAATTGCATATGCTAGAGAACATCATAAGCGCATTGTAGTATTGGCAGGTCGTCCTTATCACATCGACCCAGAGATCAATCATGGGTTGGACAAAATGCTTTCTTCCTTTGATTTGGTGGTAGTAACAGAAGATGCAGTGGCACATTTGGGACATGTGGGAAAGGTTCGTGTACTAAACCAATGGACTTATCATTCCCGTTTATATAATGCGGCAAAATATATCACGACGCAGCCAGATATGGAATTGATACAAATTGTTTCATTTGGTTGTGGAATCGACGCGATTACAACCGATGAAGTGCGCGCAATTTTAGAAGAAGGCGGCAAATTATATACACAGTTGAAAATTGATGAAATCAACAATTTGAGTGCAATACGAATTCGTATTAGAAGTCTATTGGCAGCAATTAGAGCAAAAGCAGCACAGAAAAGATAGATTTTATTTACTTTTCTCTAAAAAAGAGAACTGATAAAGAAAGGTTTGAGTGAAAAAATGGCTGAGTTACAGTATGCTGAAGACGGCAGAATTTTATTTA
The DNA here is from genome assembly GCA_910579175.1 of uncultured Oscillospiraceae bacterium. GTDB lineage: Bacteria > Bacillota > Clostridia > Oscillospirales > Ruminococcaceae > Massiliimalia. Next base: position 49,265 of record CAJTTB010000019.1, read on the forward strand.
CAAAGGAAATGAAAAAAGAATATACTCTGTTGGCACCCAATATGCTGCCTACTCATTTTAAATTGTTTGAAAAGGCTTTTGCATTGCACGGTTATCGAGTGGTTCCATTGGAGACAACCGGTAGGGAGATTGTCAATGAAGGGTTAAAGAATGTACATAATGATACTTGTTATCCTGCATTGTTGGTGATTGGACAGCTCATTCATGCACTCAAGAGCGGAACGTATGACTTGGATAAGACAGCTTTGATGATTACTCAAACAGGTGGAGGTTGTCGCGCTTCCAATTATATTCATTTGTTGCGAAAGGCACTTAAAAAGAGTGGGTTTGAAAAAATACCTGTGGTATCGTTAAATCTGTCGGGTATGGAGAAAAATCCAGGTTTTTCCTTGACTTTTGGACTGATTAAAAAATTGGTGTACAGCATTATATATGGAGATTTGTTGATGTTGCTTGCCAATCAGGTAAGACCTTATGAATTGGCGCAAGGATCTGCAGACCGCATGGTGGATAAATGGATTTCAGAACTCAGTGTTGAGTATCGGCATGCAAAAAATGTCACCTATAAGCGGGTAAAAGAAAATATGAATCGCATATTGGCGGATTTTGCAGCGATTGCGGTGGCACGCACGGATAAAGTCAAAGTTGGAGTGGTGGGAGAAATCTATGTGAAATATGCTCCCCTTGGAAATAATGGATTAGAACAGTTTTTACAAAATGAAGGCGTTGAAGTGGTGGTGCCTGGATTGCTTGATTTTGTTATTTTTAAGGTGGACAATCGCATTGTCGACCCAGAACTATATGGGGGCGGAAAGCTAAAACACTTTGTTGCTGGAAAATTTGCAGATTATCTGATGAGTTGGCAGGATGATATGATTACAGCCATTCAGAAATATCCCCAATTTAGACCGCCACAACGCTTTTCAGAGACGAAAAAATTGGTTAAAAATTATGTCGGATATGGCAATAAGATGGGAGAAGGTTGGTTGTTGACTGGAGAGATGATAGAATTGATACATTCCAATGTCAATAACATCGTCTGTACACAACCATTTGGCTGTTTACCCAATCATGTTGCTGGAAAAGGTATGATGCGAAAGATCAAAGAAAACAACCCAACGGCAAATATTGTTGCCATTGATTACGATCCTGGCGCTACGGCAATCAATCAGGAAAATCGCATCAAACTGATGATAGCAAATGCCAAACGCATTCAAAAAATGCAGCATTATGAGCAGGTGATAGATTTTGGAAAGGCACAACCAGAATCGTCTGCTCAGGCAGCTGTAAAATAATAAAAGAGATGAGGTTAAAGCAATGGAAGTAACATTGAGAAACACGTCTGCAGTAGCGGTAATTGATACCAAGGGAGCAGAACTAAAATCTTTTCAGGACGGCTTTGGAACGGAATATATGTGGCAAGCGGATCCAAAATATTGGGGAAGAACCTCCCCTGTACTGTTTCCAATCGTTGGAAACTTGAGAAATAATCGAACCATCATTCAAAACAAAGAATATGAGATTCCAAAACATGGATTGTTGAGAGATGCAGAATTTCGTCTATTATATCACAGTGATGAAAAAGCCATTTTTTCTTACATCGCTACAGAGGAGACAAAAGCACACTACCCATTTGATTTTCAGTTACAGATGACTTATTCTCTAGATGGCTGTGATTTGGAAGTAAAATATGATGTGTTTAATCTGGGCAAAACAGAAATGCCATTTTGTTTGGGTGCACATCCCGCATTCAACATTCCTGTTACAACAGAAGATACATTTGACCAATATTATATTCGTTTTGATAAAGAAATGACCACTGCGACACCAGTTTATGATTTGGAACAGTTACATTGGATCAATGATAAGCGCATTACCCGTCTAGAAAATACCGACAGCATGAAACTGGATTATGATTTGTTTGAAGAAGCAATTTTCTTTGATGAGTTTGAACCATCTACTGTAACGATTTCTAGTCAGTTGACTGGCAGAGGCGTCAAAGTGGATATGGTAGGATTTCCAACGGTTGCGTTCTGGACACCAGCAAATAAACAAGCTCCATTTTTATGTGTAGAACCATGGTGTGGCTCAGCGGTATATGATACCGAAGATGATGAATTTTTACATAAAAGAGATGTACAAATCTTATCACCTGATGAAAAAAAGAGCTTTTGTATGACAATTCATATGTTATAATTTATCAATATACCCCCAATTTACAAATATAAATTGGGGGATTTGTATTTTTTGACGAATATTTAATTTGTATTTTGTATAAATTGTTATGCAAATAAATTTGCAAAAGGAATTTAGATATGATAAACTTAAAAGTACAGAAATAGCATAAAAAAATAATATGGATTAAGAATATGCTTGTGTATACAAAAATGACGAAATATTTTTTGTTACTTGCCAATTCGTCTGATGAATATCAGCAACTTGTAAGAGAAAATAAATAAAGAGAAAAAATAGCTATCCTGCGGATGATATGAAATGGATAATCAGGTATCAAAAAAGACTTAAGATGTTAAGGAGAAATGAGAATGAATTCAATACCTTTTGGAAACTGGATTATTTCCAGTACAGATTTTGGTGATGTATGTCCTGTATTTAAAAAAGATTTTGAAACAAATAAAAAAATAAAAAAAGCAGATTTGTGTGTTACAGCCTTGGGACTTTATGAGGTATATATCAATGGCAGCCGGGTGGGGAATCAAGTTTTTACACCTGGTTGGACATCTTACCAAAAACGGTTGCAGTATCAGCGATATGATGTTACAGAATTGTTGCAGGATATTAATGAGCTTGTAATTTTAGCGGGAAAAGGTTGGTGTGTAGGTGAACTTGCTTGGAATGGAAATCATGGCATTTGGAATGATGTTATTTCTGTGATAGCAGTGCTGCATATTCAATATACAGATGATACTCGTGAATCCATTGTGACAGATAAAGACTGGCAGGTGGCAAAAAGCCCTGTTTTATATAGTGAACTTTATCATGGAGAAACTTATGACAGCAATGTGACAGAGTTTGATTGGCAACCCGCTGCTTTATACGAGCATGATAAGAGCAGCTTGATAGAACAAGAAGGTGAGCCAATTGTTGAGCAGGACCGACTTCATGCAGTGGAGTTGATTCAAACACCAAAAGGAGAAACTGTAATTGACTTTGGACAGAATTTAACAGGTTATGTTGAAGTAAAATTGAAAGCTCCAAAAGGTGCGCAGGCAAAAATTTATCATGCTGAAGTCTTGGATAAAGATGGAAATTTCTATACAGAGAATTTGAGAACGGCAAAACAACAGGTGACCATTATCTGTAATGGCGAAGAGATGACCTATAAACCACATTTTAGTTTTCAGGGATTCCGCTATATTCGTTTAGAGGATTGGCCAGAAGAAGTGGATTTACAAAACTTTACCGCAGTTGTGGTACATTCTAAATTAAAACGCACAGGTCATTTTGAATGTTCTGAGCCTTTGGTCAATCAGTTGTATCAAAATATTATTTGGGGTCAAAAGGGAAACTTTTTAGATGTTCCGACCGATTGCCCACAGCGCAATGAGCGTCTTGGTTGGACTGGAGATGCACAAGTTTTTGTGCGTGCTGCAAGTTATAATTTTGATGTCAATCGCTTTTTTACTAAATGGTTACATGATTTAAAGGCAGACCAATTTGAAGATGGCGGCGTACCTGCGGTGATTCCAAATGTGTTGGGTAAGGAAGGCGCAAACTCTGCCGCATGGGGAGATGCAGCAGTTATTTGCCCTTGGCAGTTATATTTGTCTTATGGCAATCAGACCATTTTAGAGCAACAATTTGAAAGTATGAAAAATTGGATAGAATACATTCGCGCTCAGGGAGAAAATGAATTTTTATGGAATACTGGAGAACATTATGCAGATTGGCTTGGACTAGATGGACAAGCTGGTAGTTGTAAAGGGGCTACAGATGAAGGATTGATTGCAACTGCTTATTTTGCTTATTCCACTTCTCTATTCATCAAAGCGGGAACTGCCTTACAACGTGATATGAGCTCTTATGAACGCTTATATCAAAATATTGTCAAGGCATTTCGTGAAACTTATATCAAGGATGGAAAGATGACCTCTCAGACACAAACAGCTCATGTATTGGCACTTTATTTTGATTTATGTGAAAATCGGGTTGCAATTGCAAAGGATTTAGTTGAGTTGATTCATCAAAATAAGGATAAATTGACAACTGGTTTTGTAGGCACTCCTTATTTGTTACATGTGTTATCTGATAATGGTTATGCAGAGTTGGCATATACATTGTTATTGCAACAAGAATTTCCTTCTTGGTTATATTCTGTTAAAATGGGAGCAACTACAATTTGGGAACATTGGGATGGAATTCGCCCAGATAGAAGTATGTGGAGCGCTGATATGAATTCCTTTAACCATTATGCTTATGGTGCAGTTGCAGATTGGATGTATGGAGTGATGGCAGGTATTAAGCCTGGTAAACCTGGTTATGAACACATTATTATCCAACCGATTACCGATAAGAGATTGAGCTATGTAAAGGCTTCTTTAGATGTGAAGTATGGTACCATTGTTTCTTCTTGGAGAAGGGAGAATGGAAAAACGGTTTATAGTGTTGAAATTCCTGAAAATTGTACTGCTGAAATTAAATTGGGCAATCAAACCTATGAAGTACATGGTGGAAAACACAGTTATAGAATCTAAGTTTTTGTGATATCAATGATTTAAAAATAGCCAATTATGTCAAAGTGACATGCTTGGCTATTTTATATCATAAGGGAGTTATTTTTAATATAAAAAATAGTATTAATTAAAAATGTGCTTACACGCACAAAAAACAAAGAATATTTTTTGTTACTCGCTGATACGCCTGACTAACGTCAGCGGCTCGTAATAAAAAATAGTATTAATTAAAAATGTGCTTACACGCACAAAAAACAAAGAATAT
>CAJTTB010000020.1 GCA_910579175.1 uncultured Oscillospiraceae bacterium
AGTTTCAGGAATGTTTTTTAAATTCTCTTTGTTATTATTCAGTTTTGAAGATATCTAGCAAGATAGGATAAGATAAGATAGCTTTACAAAAAGGCAGTGTTGATGGCGGTGAGGATCCACCTGTTCCCATATCGAACACAGAAGTTAAGCTCATTTGCGTCGAAGATACTAAGCTGGTGACGGCTTGGGAAAATAGATAGATGCTGCCACAGATAGGAAAGGTCTAGAGATAGACCTTTCTTGTGATAATCCTCCTTAGCTCAGTTGGTAGAGCATGCGGCTGTTAACCGCAGGGTCGTTGGTTCGAGTCCAACAGGGGGAGCCAAAAGACAGTGTTGATGGCGATGAGGATCCACCTGTTCCCATATCGAACACAGAAGTTAAGCTCATTTGCGTCGAAGATACTAAGCTGGTGACGGCTTGGGAAAATAGATAGGTGCTGTCATTTTTTAGAAGAAATCCTTGGGGTTTCTTCTTTTTTGTTTTGTTATAAAATGGTTGAAAAAGCAGAGTAATTTTATTACTCTGCTTTTTTCATGTTTGGAAGAATTAAAAAACCGCCAGCTACGCTGGCGGGTATTTATTCGATATTTTTTAATTTATTTAGACATTCTTTGCATATATTTTTATCTTGATATTCGATGATATCACGACTGTTTTTACAGAAAATGCAAGTTGGTTCATACTTTTTTAAAACAATTTTATTATCTTCAACATAGATTTCCAAATAATCTTCATTTGCAATATCAAATACGCGACGTAATTCTTTTGGAAGGACAATTCTACCAAGTTTGTCCAGTTGTCTGACCATTCCTGTAGCCTTCATATTATGATCACCCCTTTTGTAAAATAAAATTAAAATACTAGGATAAATCCTATACCAGTATTCTACAATAAATACCAAGAAATGTCAATAATTGTTTTTTAGTTTTCAGTATTTATTAAAAAAATAGTGCATATATTTCAATAAAGTAGATAGGGAGATTGTTTTGTTATGATGAAATGGGTATTTACTGGTCTAATTGTTTGTTCTGTAATATTTGGCATGTTCTCTGGCAATATAGAACATGTTTCCAATACTGCTTTATCTGAGTGTTCAAAGGCGGTTGAGTTTATTTTAAAGATTGCAGGTTCTTTGTGCATGTGGAGTGGATTGATGAAAATAGCAGAACAATCAGGTCTTACGACAAAGATGAGCAAATTATTGAGTCCTATTACCAGATTATTATTTCATGGACTAAATCCTGAATCCAAAGCACTTAGGATGATATCTATGAATATTACAGCAAATTTGTTTGGGCTTGGGAATGCAGCAACACCTTTGGGCATTGCAGCAATGAAGGAATTGGCAAAAGATCGACCTGATACAAGAGCACATATCGCTTCTAATCATATGATTATGATGGTTGTGTTAAATACAGCGTCAATTCAACTGTTGCCAACTACGATTGCATTGCTGAGATTGGAATATGGTGCAGCGAATCCAATGGATGTTCTTCCTGCAATCCTGATTTCTTCTTTTGTATCGTTGAGTATTGGAATTGTTTTTTGTAAGATATTAAATCGTATGCAGTTGGGATTGGAAAGGGAAACTAGATGATAACGCAATATATTATTCCATGTGTGATAGGCGGCATTCTATTATATGGGGTGGCAAAGGGTGTCAATGTATTTGAAAGCTTTATAGAAGGTGCAAAGGAGGGGCTATCTGTTGCGGTCAGTATCCTGCCGACTTTGGTTGCGCTGATGACTTGTGTGGGAATGTTTCGAGCTTCAGGGGCATTGGATGTATTGACATCATTATTAGCTCCTTTGGTTGAACCATTTGGTGTTCCAAAGGAGGTCATTCCACTTGGACTGTTAAGACCCATATCGGGAAGCGGTTCTTTGATCATGTTTGAACATCTGTTACAGACTTATGGTGCCGATAGTTTGATTGGAAGGGTTGCCAGTGTATTACAAGGTTCTACGGAAACTACTTTTTATACCATTGCTGTTTATTATTCTGCTATCAAGGTGACAAAGACAAGGCATACTTTGGTTTGTGCCTTAACGGCAGATATGGTTGGGTTTATTATGAGTTCAGTGACCATTTTGTACTTTTTTGGAAGATAACTGAACAGGAAAAAATTTTTATTTGTTTCCTTAAAAATTAGCTAAAAATTTTCTAAATTTCAAGTAATTTTCATATACGAGATCATTTTCTTATGGTACAATGCAATCAAAATAAATGGACCGAATCAAATTTAAGGAGTGTACCACTTTATGAAACAAAATATGAAACAATGGCTTGATGATATGATAAAAGCCCCAGTGAAAAAAACAATGCCAGTATTGTCCTTTCCTGCGATTCAATTGATGGATATTACGGTAAAAGAGTTGATTTCTTCCAGCGATATGCAGGCAAAGGGTATGAAATTGGTTGCTGATCGTGTAGATTCTGCTGCTTCTGTCAGTTTAATGGATTTATCCGTAGAAGCAGAATGTTTTGGCTCTACCATTCGTTATTCTGATGATGAGGTTCCAACGGTTGTCGGTAGTGTGGTAACTTCCGAACAAGAGGCAAAGGATTTAAAGGTTCCTGAAGTTGGCGCTTGCCGTACTGGAATTTATGTGGAAGCAATTGAAAAAGCGGTGAATATGATTACAGACCGACCAGTGTTGGCTGGGATTATTGGACCATTTTCTCTGGCAGGCAGACTAATGGATGTAACCGAAGCAATGATATATTGTTATGATGAACCAGATATGGTACATACACTGTTAGAAAAAGTAACTAGCTTTTTAATTGATTATGCCAATGCTTATAAGAAGGCAGGTGCAAACGGAATCGTAATGGCAGAACCACTTGCGGGTATGCTTTCCCCTAGTTTGGCAGAAGAATTTTCCTCTCCTTATGTAAAAAAGGTAGTGGATGCCGTCCAAGAAGATGATTTTATTGTCATTTATCATAACTGCGGAGATAATACGATCAAGATGATAGATTCTATTCTCTCTACAGGTAGTGCAGCATATCATTTTGGAAATGCGATTTCTATGACTGAAATGATGCCTCATATTCCTTCTGATATTGTTGCAATGGGAAATATAGACCCTGCTGGGGAATTTCGCAATGGTACATTGGAATCCATTCGCAAGGCAACCACACAGCTAATGGAAGAATGTTGTAAATATCCAAACTTTGTGATTTCTTCTGGGTGTGATATTCCGCCTGCTTCTAAATGGGAAAATATTGATGAGTATTTTAAAACCGTTACAGATTTTTATGCAAAATAAATACAAGATGAAAATTCAATTTAACCATATCAATGAACAATCTAAAATAAAGCAACCATGATATAAAATATAGAAAAAGACAGGTAAAAAGCCATGACTTTTTACCTGTCTTAATTGTTTTTTGATAGAAAAGTATTTTTAAAAAATAGTAGTGCTGGTTGTCGATTTTTACGGTAGATAGTATTATAATAAAAGAGGATATTATCAGAGAGATTGAAAAAGGAGTTATCAAAATGCAGGATTATCAAAAACTATTTGACACAATGATGCAGGGCTATGAAATAACAGTGAAAAAGGCATTAGATGGGGAGATAAAATCATTTTGCTATCTACAAAAGAAAGATAAGGAATGGGGTATTTGTGATAAAAACTATCAAAATCGATTGGGATTGAGCTATGTATTGATATTCTTTGAGGAAAAATTAGAAAAAGCAAAATTAGAACCTTTGGTAAGGCGCCTATTTCAGGAGGAACTAAAGGATAGAACAACCGATTCTTTTCAGGGGATTGGACAAGCACTCAATAATTTAACCTATTTATTGGCAAAGTATCAACGGCAAGAAGACAATGCCCTATTTGAGCAAGCCAAACATGCAAATTTTGATTGCTATTGTGGTTATGAGGTTCCTAAAACAGGGGAAAAGATGCAATTGTTTGACAGCATAGAAGATATGATTTATGTTGCAATTGATTTGAGGGAAACAAAAACAGCGATAGAGCTGATTGAGATATGGAAACAACAACAAGTGATATTGACATTAAATCATTATCATACATTGTTATATTGGATGAAGCAATTGGAACAAGATGATGATGTGTTGCTGTGCAGAAAACAAATTTTAGAATTAACTAAAAAAGAAAAAGATGAATGGGACTGTTGTTCTGCCTATATGGGATATATTCAGGCATTGATTGAAAGAAAGGATTTTGAACAGGCAAGTGAGTTGTTTTTACAGATGATGCCTCGGTTGCCTTTGGCAAAGCAAAACTGGTATTCCTTTGGACTTGGTAAGACGGTATTGGAAGGTTGTGTGGATTTGATACTCTGTCAGAATGTCTATGCAGAATATCTTTGGTTATGGGTAAAACCTTATATAAAGAGAACCTCTGGTCAGTTTCCACGCATTCTTTATCAAAAGGCGATTAAGGCGGCAAAACAAATGCACAGCGAAAAGTTACAAAAGCGATTGGAAGAACAAAAAAGAAAATTGGACATGACCCTTAAAAAATTGAAAAATGAAGAGAAATAACATGCAAATTATTTCTTTTATTTTTTGTGTTGTGAAATTGAATGTGCATGGTTTGATCAGTTGCACATTGATATTTCAAATGGCGAGCGGTATCATTCAAAGGATGGCTTAAATTTGTTCAGATACCGCTGTGCTTCTGATCAATATGCATCCAGAAAGGGGAATGAATATGGCTTGTTTGGGAGTTTTATATGCGATAACTGATATAGAATTGGCAATGCTTTGTAATAAGCCAGAAGAAGAGCGTTATGAATATATGCTGAGGGAGATAGAGGAAGATTTACTGGGTACCCCTCGGAGCTATGGGTTGGATAAGGCTTGGCAGGGTATTCAACTGTGTCTTAGCGGTGGCAGGTGGAGTGAGTGCAACCGTGTGCCGATGAATATCGTTGTGGGTGGCAAATTTTTGGTGGATACAAAGGATGACCTTATCAGTTTGAAGGATCATATTGATATAAAAGATATTGTATATTATTTGCAGCACTATCGTGTAGAGGATCTGATTTGCAAAAATTATCCCAAAGTGGAACAGAATTACAACGATTTACCAGCTTATGTCACTGATTTAGAGTACTTACTTGCCAATGCGAAAGGGCTATTGTCATTTTATGAATATGCTCAAAAAGAGGATTTACAGGTGATTTTTACAGTAGATTTGTAAGGGTAAAAGATGTTCTGAAATTGAATTTTTTCCTATAGATATTCGTTTGATAAATAATTTTTATAATAGACAGTCGCTGTTTGATAGGATAGGGGCAGCTATCATCTTGAGTGATTGGATTGTCTTTATTGCGTTTACCAATAAGGATCATAAAATCAGACTGTAAATTGGGATTGGGGAGAAAATCATCATAAATAGTTGTATTCGGTAGTATGGAGGTGGATCTGATGGAGGAACGGCATAAGTGTAAATGTTGCGGTTATTATACATTGGTTGGAACAGAAGAAGAGATTGCTTGGGATATATGTCCGGTTTGTTTTTGGGAAAATGACATATTTGGAGACGATCCAAAAACATATAGCGGGGCAAATCATAAAACCCTAGCACAAGGACGTGAAAATTACAAAAACTATTCAGCATGTGATCCACAGGGTGTAAATTTTGTACGTTTACCACTTCCACAAGAATTACCTGAAAATAATTACAAAAAAGAACCATAAATCATAACTGTTGCATTTTTTGAGATGGAATGATATACTAAAAAGATATTCCAAAGTATTGAAGCCATGATAGGGGATTCTTTGGAGTAATATAATTAGAATCTACAATGAAAAAAGAGAAAGGTTTGGTCGAGATTATGGCAAAACAAAAAAAGATGGTAGAGGCAATTACCTCTATGGATGAAGATTTTGCAAAATGGTATACTGACGTTGTAAAAAAAGCTGAGTTAGTAGACTATTCCAGTGTAAAAGGTTGTATGATTCTTCGACCTTATAGCTATGCTATCTGGGAAAATATCCAAAAAGATTTAGACGCCCGTTTTAAACAGACAGGGCATGAAAATGTATATATGCCGATGCTGATTCCCGAAAGTCTATTGCAAAAAGAAAAAGACCATGTGGAGGGTTTTGCTCCAGAAGTTGCTTGGGTTACACAGGGGGGACAAGAACCATTGACAGAACGCCTTTGTATTCGCCCAACTTCAGAGGTGCTTTTTTGTGAACACTATCGAAAAATTATCAATTCTTATCGCGATCTTCCAAAATTGTATAATCAGTGGTGCAATGTCATGCGTTGGGAAAAAACCACCCGTCCATTTTTGCGTTCTTCTGAATTTTTATGGCAGGAAGGACATACGATGCACGAAACTGAACAACAGGCAATTGATGAAACCCTAGGGATGTTAAAAATTTATGCTGATTTTTATGCGCAAACGCTTGCAATTCCTGCGATTATTGGACAAAAAACCGAAAAGGAGAAATTTGCGGGAGCCAAAGCAACCTATACCATTGAACCAATGATGCACAATGGTGTTGCTTTGCAAGGAGGAACCAGCCATTATTTTGGAGATGGATTTGCAAAAAGCTTTGATATTACCTTTACTGGACGCGACAATACATTACAATATCCATATCAAACTTCTTGGGGTGTTTCTACCCGTATGATAGGTGCTATTATTATGGTGCATGGAGATGATAATGGACTTGTACTTCCACCAAAAGTCGCACCGATTCAGGTGGCAATTATTCCAATTGCACAACACAAAGAAGGGGTATTGGAAAAAGCGCGCAAATTGGCTGATTCATTGTCCCAAACGTTCCGTATCAAATTAGATGATTCCGATAATTCTCCAGGTTGGAAGTTTAGCGAATATGAAATGAAAGGGGTTCCACTGCGTTTGGAGATTGGACCAAAAGACATTGAGCAAAATCAGTGTGTACTGGTTCGCCGTGATAATCGAGAAAAAACGGTTGTCTGTTTGGATAATTTGATGGAAGAAATTCCAAAACAACTTCAAGCGGTACATGATGGATTGTACCAAAGAGCACTGGAAAACTTAAAAGAAAAGACACATACCGCACACAACTATGAAGAGTTCTTAGAGATTGCCGAGAATCGACCTGGATTTATCAAGGCGATGTGGTGTGGTGACGTTGCTTGTGAAGAGAAGATCAAAAATGAAACCGGTGGCGTCAAATCCCGTTGTATTCCATTTGAACAAGAACAAATTTCTGATGTCTGTGTTTGTTGTGGTAAACCTGCTAAATATCAAGTATATTGGGGTAAACAATACTAATCAATAACGAAATGGAAATAAAATCGGCTATATACAACCCTGCTTGGAAGTATATAGCCGATTTTGCTCTTTGGATATCGTTTTTACCGCAATTTTTCCAATGCTTTTTGCAGTGTTTTGTCGTTTTCTACATTAACAGCGCAAACATCTTTTAGTGTCTTTTTCACCAACCCAGTCAATACCTTGTTGGGTCCCAATTCGATGTAGTTTTCATATCCAGCCGCAGCAGTTTGATGAAGTTCTTCTACAAATTGAACGGGACTAGTCAGATGTGAAGCCAAATAAGCGGGCATATTAGAAGTGTCTGTAAGCAATTTGCCTGTGACATTGGAATAAAATTCAACTTGAGGTGCTCCAAAAGCAATATCTTGAATTTCAGATTGGAATTTGTCCGCAGCAGGCTGCATGAGTTTAGAGTGAAAAGCGGCACTGACTGCCAATTTGATACATTTTTTTCCCAATGTGCCAAATTGTTCAATTGCTGCATCAACCGCTTGGGTTTCTCCAGCGATGACCGTTTGAGCAGGTGAGTTGTAGTTGACGGGAACCACATAACCGTCAACCTGTTCGCAGACAGCCTTGATTTGCTCGCTATCAGCTCCCATAACGGCGCACATAGCACCTGGATGTGCCAGTGCGGATTCTTGCATAGCGGCTGCACGGTGTTTGATTAAGCGATATCCGTCTTCCATAGAGACGATACCAGCGGCGATCATAGCGGCATATTCACCAAGGGAGTGCCCAGCTACTCCTTGATAGGGAATTTGTTCTTGTTTCATCGCTTCTAAAGCGATTAATGAAACAGTGAGAATAGCCGGTTGAGAGATGTTTGTTTGTGCAAGTTCTTCTGCAGTTGCTTGAGAGAGTGTGTGTTTCATATCAAAGCCCAAGATATCATTGGCACATTCAAAGATAGCTTGTGTGGATGGATAGCGCTGAGAAAGTTCTATCCCCATACCAACGGATTGAGAACCTTGACCAGAAAAAAGAAAAATATTTTTTGACATGATGTAGTTCCTTTCTAAATAGAATTGGTGCAATAAATGACTGTGATTGACAGATTTATTGGAGTCAAACACAAAAAATAAAGCCATTTATTCTAATAATCGTCAGTTGCCTGTATAAATTCGTCAATATTTTATTGACTTTTTGATTGGAAATCTCTATCATTATAATGATACTATTAAAAATATAACATAGAATGATATTGCTGACAAGGGTTGACTCAAATGATTTCTTGTTGCAATGGAAAATGAATTAGGAGGTAACAGATTGGGAATTCAGATAATTGGTGCGGGCATGTATGTTCCAGAAACCATTGTAAGCAATGAAGATTTCGCAAAAATTGTGGATACAAGCGATGAATGGATTACAACCCGTACTGGAATTAAAACGAGACACATCGCAGATGGAGAACTGGCTTATCAGATGGGGGCAAAGGCAGCCTTACGTGCACTGGAAGATGCGAACATGGCTGTAGAGCAGGTGGATATGGTACTGGTAACAACCGTTACAGCGGATTGTTTGACCCCTTCTTTGGCATGTATGATTGCCAATGAAATCGGGATAGAAGATGCAATTTGTATGGATATCAACGCGGCTTGTGCAGGTTATGTATTTGCGTTGGATATTGCAAAAAAATATCTTGACAGCGGTGATTTGCAAACCGTTCTAATTGTATCAGCAGAAATGCTGACTAGAATGATAGATTATACCGATCGTTCTACCTGTGTATTATTTGGGGATGGAGCAGCTGCTACAATTGTGAAAAAGAGCGACAGTTTATATGCTTCCTGTATTAAGAGCTCACCAAAGGGCGCTATGAAGATTTATACCAAGCTGCCAGAACCAAAACATCCATTTCAAACAAAAACGTATCGTTGGAATGATGAGGATGTTGCAAAGGCACCGATTGGAATGATACAAATGGCAGGAAATGACGTCTATAAATTTGCGACAACAGCTATGCCACAAGCCGTTGAACTGGCAGCACAAAAGGCGAATATTTCTTTAGATGAAATTGATTTGATCATTCCTCATCAGGCAAATGTCAGAATTATCAATACTGCGATTAAAAAGTTAAAATTGCCACCTGAGAAGTTCTATATCAATATTGAGGAGTTTGGCAATATTTCCAGCGCCTGCATTCCATTGGGACTAGCACAATTAAAAGCAGCAGGTAGATTAAAACAGGGCGATAAGATTTGTCTAGTTGGTTTTGGTGCAGGATTGACCTATGGTGCAGTGATCTTTGAATATTAAGAATAAAGAAGTTTTTCTGATTACAGACCAGATAGATAATATCTATCGGTGGTTTGTAGGCAAAAATTTATTGGAGGGATAAAACAATGAAAACAAAGTTGACTCAGATGCTTGGCATTGAGTATCCAATTATACAAGGCGGTATGGCATGGGTAGCCAATGCGCAACTTGCGGCTGCTGTATCCAATGCGGGCGGACTTGGTCTGATTGCGGGTGGCGCTGCACCTGCAGATGTGGTGCGCGCTGAAATTCAAAAGACAAAACAATTAACGGATAAGCCTTTTGGAGTAAACGTCATGTTGATGAACCCCAATGCAGAAGAAATTATTCGTGTTTGTATTGAGGAGCAGGTAAAGGTTGTCACAACAGGAGCAGGCAACCCCAATAAATATATACCCATGTTGAAAGAAGCAGGTATTAAGGTGATTCCTGTTGTTCCTTCTGTAGCGTTGGCAAAGCGTGTGGCACGTGCGGGAGCTGATGCGTTGATTGTAGAGGGTTGTGAAGCTGGAGGACATATTGGTGAAATTACAACCATATGTTTGGTGCCACAGGTAGTGGATGCTGTAGAAATTCCGGTGATTGCTGCCGGAGGCATTGCGGACGGTCGCGGTATGGCGGCAGTAATCGTTTTAGGTGCAGAGGGCGTACAGATTGGCACCCGCTTTTTGACAGCCAAAGAATGTACCATTCATCAAAATTATAAAGATATGGTATTAAAGGCAAAAGATACCGATTCCGCCGTAACTGGAAAATACACTGGACATCCTGTTCGTTCTGTGAAAAATAAATTCACAAAAAAACTGATAGAGATGGAAAAGTCCCATATCAGTCCAGAAGAATTTGAGGAACTTTCTGTTGGCTCTTTGCGCAAAGCAGTCATAGATGGAAATGTAGATGAGGGCAGTTTTATGGCAGGACAAATTGCTGGAATGGTGAACAAAGAAGAAAGTTGTCAAGAGATTATCACCAGCATTACAACAGAAGCGCAGACAATTATAAAAAATTTTCAGCAAATAAGGGGGATTTTATTTGACTAGAACAGCATTGATCACTGGTGCATCTCAGGGACTGGGTGCAGCAATGGCAAAAAAGTTAGCAGAAGATGGGTTTCAGATTGCAATTAACTGTTACAGTGAAGTGGAGGCAAATGCAGGAGGTGCTCAGGTAAAAGCTGCCTGTGAAGCGATTGGCGTTCGAGCAGAGTGTTTTGTTGCAGATGTATCCTCCTTTGAAGCCTGTAAAGAAATGGTCAAACAGGTCAAAGAAACCTTTGGAAGCATTGATGTATTGGTCAACAATGCAGGCATCACCAAAGATGGTTTGATAGCGCGCATGAGTGAAGAACAGTTTGACATTGTAACAAATGTCAATTATAAGAGTGTGTTTAATATGATTCGTCAGGTGTCTCCCATCATGATGAAACAGCGTTCTGGTAGAATTATCAATGTTTCTTCTGTAGCAGGTCTGTATGGAAATGCAGGTCAGTTTAATTATTCTGCTTCCAAAGCGGGAATTGTGGGAATGACTTTAACTGCGGCAAAAGAGTTGGGACCTAGAAATATTACAGTCAATGCAATTGCCCCTGGGTTTATTCAAACACCAATGACAGATGTATTGCCAGAGGATATCAAAGAAACTTGTAAAAATGCCGTTGCACTCAAACGTTTTGGCACACCAGAAGAGGTGGCTTCCGTTGTGGCGTTTTTGGCAGGAGATGGCGCAAGCTATGTATCTGGTCAGGTGATTGTAATTGATGGCGCAATGACCATGTAATACAAAGTGGTAAGAAACGAATTAGAAAATAAGAGAGGGGAACGTTACTGGAAATGAAAAGAGTTGTAATTACCGGAGTTGGCGTCGTCAGTCCGGTGGGAAATGATATAAAGACCTTTTGGGACAATATTACGGCTGGAAAACATGGACTTGTACAGATTACAAAGTTTGATACTTCCGATTGTGAGGTAAAAATTGCAGCAGAAGTAAAGGATTTTGACCCATTAAAGGCATTTGATAAAAAGGAATTGCGCAGAACAGACCTTTATACGCAGTATGCAGTAGAGGCAGCTCGTCAAGCATTAGAGGATTGTGGAAGTGATTTGAAAGATTTGGATCCTTTTCGTATTGGGGTAATTGTGGGAAGCGGTATTGGTGGATTTTCTTCTACCGAAGTAGAACATGCGAAGTTTTTAGAAAAAGGCGGCAGACGTGTTTCTCCATTTTATATTCCAATGATGATTTCCAATATCGCAGCGGGAACGATTGCAATTCATACTGGTTTTCAGGGTGTGAACTATGCACCTGCAACTGCTTGTGCCACTTCCACCCATGCGATTGGAGAAGCTTTTCGCAATATTAAACACGGTTATCTGGATGCTTGCATTGCCGGTGGTTCTGAAGCGACCATCAGTGAATTTTCAGTTTCTGGTTTTAACAATATGAAAGCGCTTTCTCACAGTACCAATCCAGATAGAGCTTCTATTCCATTTGACAAAGAACGTGATGGCTTTGTTATGGGAGAGGGCGGCGGCATTTTGTTGCTAGAGGAGTTAGAACATGCCAAAGCTAGAAATGCACATATTTATGCAGAAATTGTGGGATATGGTGCAACTGGAGATGCCTATCATATGACCAGTCCACATCCAGAGGGAATTGGCGCGGCAAAAGCTATGCAGTTGGCATTTGAAGAAGGCGGTTTAAAACCAGAAGATGTGGATTATATCAATGCACATGGAACCTCTACGCCACTGAATGATTATTATGAAACCCTTGCAGTGAAAAGGGCATTGGGAGAGCATGCCAAAAAGGTCATGATGAGTTCTACAAAATCCATGACAGGTCATCTATTGGGTGCTGCAGGAGCGATTGAGGCAATTGTTTGTGCAAAGGCATTGGAGGAATCATTTGTTCCACAGACAGTAGGTTTTCAGGTGCCAGATGAAAATTGTGATCTGAACAACCTGACAGATGGACCAGTAAAGGCGGATATTCATGTAGCTCTTTCCAATTCTTTGGGATTTGGAGGACATAATGCAACGCTTTGTTTGAAAAAATATGATGGGCAGGAACAGAGATGAATGAGATCAAAATTACAATCAATGAAATAAAAGAATTGATGGATAAAATGGCGCAAACTGGGTTGGGACAGTTGGTGTTGGAACAAGATGATTTTAAATTAAAGCTGTGTGCGCAAAAGGAACAAATTATGTTGCCTGCCCATTTGCCAATGACCACCGAAGTACCACCACAGATTCCCGCATATGATGAAACACAAATTGTACCACCATCACAACCGGAAGAAGTTGTTGGAAATGTGGTAAAATCTCCGATTGTAGGAACATTTTACACTTCTCCTTCTCCAGATAAGCCGGCATTTGCCCCAGTGGGAGCTTCTGTTCATAAGGGTGATGTACTGTTTATTATCGAATCCATGAAATTGATGAATGAAGTACAAAGTGAATTTGATGGAGAGATTGTAAAGGTATTGGTGGAAGACGGAACACCGGTAGAATATGATCAACCACTGATGATTATTCGTTAAGCCAGGAAAGGATTGCAAAAATGTATTTGAATATAGAACAGATTAAGGAGATTATACCACATCGCGACCCATTTTTATTGATTGATGAAGTTGTAGAGCTGGAGCCAGGTGTGCGTGTAGTGGCAAAAAAACATTTAAAAGAAGATGAATATTGGTTTGCAGGACATTTTCCAGGACAACCAGTGCAGCCAGGTGTGCTGATGATTGAAATGCTGGCACAAGCTGGTACCGTGTGTGCACTCAGCTTGCCAGAAAATCGGGGTAAGATAGGATTTTTTGCCGGCATTGATAAAGCGCGCTTTAAAGGGATGGTAAAGCCGGGAGATACCTTGACCTTAACAGTAGAGATGACCAAGACCCGTGGAGCAATTGGCTTTGGAAAGGGCGTTGCAACCAATCAGGACGGCAAAAAAGTCGTTGTGGCAGAAATTAGTTTTGCACTGGGAGAACGAGAACAGAATCAATCTAAAAAAGCGGATTGAACTGTTTAAAGCAAAGGAGAATACAATCATGTTTAATAAGGTGCTCATTGCAAATCGGGGAGAGATTGCAGTTCGCATCATTCGCGCTTGCCGTGAATTGGGTATCCGTACGGTTGCGGTTTACTCCACTGCGGACAGAAATGCGCTACATGTCAAGTTGGCTGATGAATCGGTTTGCATTGGACCGGCTGCTACAAAGGACAGCTATTTGAATATACAGGCGATTTTATCCGCCTGTGAACTGACTGGAGCGGAGGCGGTGCACCCCGGCTTTGGATTTTTGTCTGAAAATGCCAATTTTGCCAAAGCCTGTAAGCGTTGCGGCGTAAAGTTTATCGGTCCAGATAGCAAATCCATCGAATTGATGGGAGACAAAGCACAGGCAAAGGAGACCATGAAGGCTGCTGGTGTTCCAGTGGTGCCAGGTTCAGACGGCGAAGTGGACACCATTGAACGGGCAAAAGAAATAGCGCAGAATATCGGCTATCCAGTGATGGTAAAGGCTTCTGCCGGTGGTGGTGGTCGTGGTATTCGCATGGTGGAATCTTCCGAGCAGTTAGAAGCGGCAATGACTGCTGCAAAACAAGAAGCGCTTAGCTTTTTTGGAAACGATGGCATTTATATAGAAAAATTGATTTTAAATCCCCGTCATGTAGAAATACAGATACTAGCTGACCAATTTGGGAATGTCATTCATCTGGGAGAACGCGATTGTTCGATACAGAGAAGAAACCAAAAGGTATTGGAAGAGGCTCCTTGTGCAATTATGACAAGTCAACTGCGTGAAAAGATGGGAGCTGCGGCAATTGAGGCAGCAAGAGCATGTAGTTATGAAAATGCTGGTACCATTGAATTTTTATTGGATGACAATCAAAACTTTTATTTTATGGAGATGAATACCCGAATTCAGGTAGAGCATCCTATCACCGAATTGGTGACTGGAGTCGACTTGGTGAAAGAGCAACTGCTCATTGCACAGGGAAAACCACTTTCTTATACACAGGATAAAATTCACTTGACAGGGTATGCGATAGAGTGTAGAATAAACGCAGAAAATCCCAAATTGAATTTTCGCCCATCTCCGGGAAAGATTGAAGCACTCAATGTTCCAGGGGGACCAGGTGTTCGGATTGATTCTGCGGTTTATCAAGGATATGAAATCACCCCATTTTATGACAGTATGATTGCAAAGTTAATTGCTTATGCGCCAGATCGCGTAACTGCAATTAGTAAAATGAAATGGGCATTGGCAGAATTTTTAGTTGAGGGTGTGGATACCAATATTGACTTTCAACTATCCATTCTGCGCAACAAGGACTTTTTAAATGCACAAGTAGACAATCACTTTTTGGACAACAAGATGGCAGCAGGTGAACTGTAAAACTCATTTGGGCATAAACTCTGAAAAGAAAGGATGATAAAATCTTGCTAGATGATTTATTTAAGACGGTGAGATCGCGGTTTGATCCGGATTCCTCCAGTGAGCGCAAGAGCAAAGTATCAATACCATCAGATTTGCTGTTTAAATGCCCTCGTTGCAGTCATGTGACATTTATGGAGGACTTTATGGGGGCGAGTAAGGTCTGTTCTGAGTGCGGATATCATGCTCGATTGACTGCAAAAGAACGCCTTGCTATGACCATTGATAAGGATAGTTTAATAGAATTAAATGCAGATATGACTAGTAAAAATCCAATGGGATTTGAAAATTATGAAACAAAGATTTTAGAAATACAAAAACAAACGGGCTTAAAAGATGCAGTTGTAACAGGAGAGTGCACCATTAAGACCAAACCATGTGTCATTGCGGTGATGGATTCTCATTTTATGATGGCTTCTATGGGGAGTGTCGTTGGAGAAAAGATTACCAGAGCATTTGAGTATGCAGTAGAAAAGGATTTGCCAGTGATTATTTTTACCGCTTCAGGCGGTGCGCGAATGCAGGAGGGCATTGTCTCTTTGATGCAGATGGCAAAAACTTCCGCAGCGGTAAAGCGACACAGTGATAAAGGACTGCTTTATATCACCGTCTTAACCGACCCTACCACTGGTGGAGTTACTGCTTCTTTTGCGTCTTTGGGTGATATCATCATAGCAGAGCCAAAAGTACTGGTTGGGTTTGCAGGTCGACGCGTGATAGAAGATACCATACGTCAAAGACTTCCAGATGATTTTCAATCTGCGGAGTTTTTACTACAGCATGGCTTTGTCGATATGATTGTAGCTAGAAAGAATATGCGCAGAACGCTTTCAAAGCTATTGCGTCATCACGGTTATGCTGGAAAAACAAAAGCGCAGTAGGAGGGAACATATGGCAAGTGGATTAACTGCATGGGAAAAGAGGGAGATTATTCGCCATAAAAACCGACCAACCGTAAAAGATTATATTCCTGCGATTTTTAAGGATTTTTATGAGTTGCATGGAGACCGTTTTTGTGGAGATGATCATGCGATTTATGGCGGTATTGGGAGTTTTAAAGGAATTCCAGTAACAGTCATTGCACAGGTAAAGGGCAGAAATCTAGAAGAAAATAAAGATACCAACTTTGCTATGCCCCATCCAGAGGGCTATCGCAAAGCGTTGCGCTTGGCACAGCAAGCAGAAAAATTTCATCGACCAGTTATCTTTTTGATTGATACACCAGGGGCGTTTTGTGGTATTGCAGCAGAACAACGCGGACAAGGTGAGGCAATCGCCAGAAATTTACTGATGTTGAGTACCCTAAAAACACCTATTATTTCCATTGTATTGGGAGAGGGTGGCTCTGGTGGAGCGCTGGCATTGGGGGTATGTGATGAATTGGCAATGTTAGAAAATGCACTTTATTCTGTAGTTGCCCCTAGAAGCTTTGCCAATATCTTATGGAAGGATCCCAGTAGAGAAAAAGAAGCTGCGCAAGCAATGAAGATGACAGCAGAGGATTTGATTGCATTGGGTATTGCGGAAGAAATGATTCCGGAACCAGCCGGCGGGGCACATAATAATGTGGAATTGATGATAGAGTATATTTCTGATTATATTGAAAAAACACTTGGAAAATTATGTACACAACCTATTGAAAAATTGTTGGAAAGCCGATATCATAAATTCAGAAAAATTGGGGAATTTGCAGAATAATAGATAAATACCTGAAATGATTTAGTTTCCCAAAACAATTCGTTTCCCATTTTAAAAATGGAAGGCACTTATGAGAATAAATTTATAAGGACTTATAAATTTATAGTTGTTTTTCTAATGTTTTGTGGTATAATATTGGCAGTAAAAGGAATTGGCTGTGCAGAAAAGATAAGTGTAGTCAATCTGTATCGAAACGTTATTTGAAAACAAATCCCTTTGAATTGTTCGATTTTGAATAAAATTAGTAGATTCAAAAATACACTTGTAAAAAAGGGATAACATAAAAAGCCATTGGCGATTTATTGGTTTTCAATAGCGCAATTACGATGATAAAACCGTGAGACACACGGGGATTGCTCGCCTGTATGATACTTGTTGGAACATCTAAGCGAGAAGTCTATGTTACTATATCATATATGATATAGAAGCAGGGGCATGTCACTTGAGAAGCAATCTTCTCAACCAATAAAATACTGTTGTGGAACAGGAAGATTTTTTTAGGAGGAAATGCAAATGGTATTCGAGAAAGTATCAGAAATTCTTTGTGACCAATTAGATTTGGATGAAGACAAAGTGACAAAAGAAGCATCTATTACAGAAGATTTAGGAGCAGATTCTTTGGATGTTGTGGACTTGGTGATGTCTTTAGAAGAAGAGTTTGATATTGAAATTCCTGATGAACAGGTTGAAAATATCAAAACAGTTGGAGATATTGTCAAATATATCGAAGATAAAGTAGATTAATATAACCATAAAAAACCTATGGATGAGATAGTTATCATAAAACAGTATTACAATAAGTTGAAATAGGGTAGCTGTCATATCAGGTGTAAAGCAAACTGGGTGTATCGTTTAAACGGCGGTACACCTTTTGTTATGTGGTAGAATTTCGTTTTGCCGGTAAAACCCTTACCTTTTGTAAAGCTACATGAATATAGGCTGTTTTATCCCTTATTGATAACAGAGAACCCTATCACCTAGAAAGTGGTCTATCTGCTGGATACCACCATACTTTTTCTATATTCACGAAGTTTTTCTATTTGACAAAAAATGAAGCAGATGCGAATCTATGTTGTTTCATCGAGTGTTTTGATACCCTTAGATTTTTATTTTCATCAAGTGATTTAAGCCAAATAAAATAGAATTTTAAGCTGTTGTTTTAAAATGTAAAAAAGTGTACAAAATAAATTAGAAATTATCGTAAAAAATTTATATGACTTTTTTTGCAAATAGCTTGAAAAATCCGGTATGATATGGTAATATAATACCTGCGTGACTGCAACAGATATGCGATGAAGCGAAAGGTTGCCGTAAATAGTAGTATTTGCGGGTTTTTTCGTGGAGTATGTCCGATTTTAAACCGGGCGACCAATTTTGAACATTTTCTTGTGACCAGCAATATCCCTGTGTAAGTGTCTGCACAGATGTGATTGCCATTACGTTATGAGAGTTTGCCCCGGAAAAACTTGTTGTTTTTTCGGTTTTTTCATCGGTAGCAGATGAAACACACGGCGACGTGTTCTAAGTTTGAGTCGAACCCCCTAATTAACGAAATGCTTTAAGGAGGCGACGACAGTGGCAGTCAAAGAAAAAATCAGAATCAAACTGAAAAGTTATGACCACAGTCTTATTGATGCTGCGGCAGCAAAAATTGTTGAAACAGCAAAGAGAACAGGTGCTAGAGTAAGTGGACCAATCCCACTGCCAACACAAAAAGAAATTGTAACCATCTTGCGTGCTGTTCATAAATACAAAGACAGCCGTGAACAGTTTGAAATGAGAACACATAAAAGACTTATTGACATTTTAAGACCATCTAACAAGACAGTAGAAGCATTACAAAGTCTAGAACTTCCTGCTGGTGTAGATTTAGAGATCAAATTATAATCACTTATAAAGATACACGAACAGGTCATGTTGACATCTGTCAACCAATAACCTTTAGGAGGTAGCGAAATTGAAACAGGCAATTATTGGAAAGAAAATCGGTATGACTCAGATTTTCGATGAGAATGGAAAAGTCATTCCTGTAACTGTAATAGAAGCAGGTCCTTGTGTGGTTGTTCAGAAAAAAACAACTGAAAATGACGGTTATGAAGCATTACAGGTAGGCTTCGGCGATTTAAAACCACACAAAGTGAATAAACCGCAAAAAGGTCACTTCGCAAAAGGCGACGTTGCACCAAAAAGAACATTAAAAGAATTTAAATTTGATGATTGCAATGCATTAAATGTTGGCGATATTATTAAGGTGGATGTATTTGCTGCTGGAGATATTGTTGATGTAACTGGAACCAGTAAAGGTAAAGGTTTTGCAGGTGCTATCAAACGCCATAACAGTGCTCGTTTAAAAGAAACACACGGTACTGGTCCTGTGCACAGACATGCAGGTTCTATGGGTGCTTGTTCAGACCCATCTAGAATCTTTAAAGGTAAAAAAATGGCAGGTCATTTGGGTGCAGAAACTGTTACAGTTCAAAATCTTGAAGTTGTAAAAGTAGATGCAGAAAACAACTTAATCGCACTCAAAGGTGCAATTCCAGGTCCAAAACGTGGAATCGTAACTGTGAAAAGTGCTGTTAAGAAGGCTTAATGGAAGGAGGAAGCAATATGCCAAGAGTACAAGTATTTGACATGAACGGCGAAAAGCTCAAACAAATGAATGTTTCTAAAGAAATCTTCGGAATTGAGCCAAATGAAGTTGTTATGCACGCGGCAGTTGTGAACTACCTTGCAAATCAACGTCAAGGAACACAGTCCACTTTGACTCGTACAGAAGTTCGTGGTGGTGGTCGTAAACCTTGGAGACAAAAGGGAACAGGTCATGCAAGACAGGGTTCTATTCGCGCTCCACAGTGGCGTCACGGCGGCGTAGCTTTAGGTCCAAAACCACGTGATTATAGCTACTCCTTAAATAAAAAGGTAAAAAGATTAGCAATGAAATCCGCTTTATCTTCAAAAGTAGCTGAAAAAAATATGATTGTTTTAGATAAATTAGCATTGGAAGCATATAAGACAAAAGCAGTGGTTGGTTTATTTAAAGCATTAGAGGTGACTGGCAAGGCACTGATCATTATGCCAGAAACCAATCAAAAAGTAATCAAATCCGCAAACAACATTCCAGGAGTAAAAACAACTTTGGTGAACACTCTGAATGTATACGACATCTTAAATCATGATAAATTAATCATAACCGTTGATGCCGTTAAGAAAATTGAGGAGGTGTACGCATAATGAATAAAGTTGCTCAAGACATTATCATTAAGCCTATCATCACTGAAAATTCCATGGCTGGTCTTGGATTTAATAAATACACCTTCAAAGTTGCAAAAGATGCCAATAAAATTGAAATTGCAAAAGCAGTTGAAAAATTATTTGGTGTTCAGGTTGCAAAGGTCAACACCATTAGCGTCAAAGGTCGCTTTAAGAGAATGGGTCGCAATGAAGGTTATAAACCGGATTGGAAAAAAGCAATTGTAACCTTAAAAGAAGGTTCTAAAACAATTGAATTCTTTGAAGGTATGCTGTAAGCCGAAATTTGATGTAGAATTTCGTTCTTGCATTTGAGAACCTCTTTGATAAAAGAGCAGTTTCTCAGGTGATGTATGAAGAATGAAAAAAATTCTTCGCTAAACCGAAATAAGGAGAGTGTAACGTAATGGCGATTAAGTCTTACAAACCGACAACCGCATCCAGAAGACAGATGACTGTAACAGATTATTCTGGGTTGTCAAAAGTTGCTCCTGAAAAAAGTCTTTTACAAACATTAAAGAAAAATTCAGGTCGTAACAGTTATGGTAGAATTACCGTTCGTCACCGTGGCGGCGGAAATCGTAAAAAATATCGTGTCATCGATTTTAAAAGAGATAAAGTTGGCATGAATGCAAATGTGTTGACATTAGAATACGATCCAAATCGTTCTGCACACATTGCATTATTACAATATGAAGATGGCGAAAAAAGATATATTCTTGCGCCAAATGAATTAAAAGTAGGCGATGTGGTTCGCTCTGGTGCAGATGCTGACATCAAACCAGGAAATGCACTGCCTATGACCAATATTCCAGTAGGTACTTTTATTCACAATGTTGAGTTGTATCCAGGAAAAGGCGCGCAACTTGTTCGTGCAGCTGGTAACATGGCTCAGCTAATGGCAAAAGAAGGCGCTTATGCACTGATTCGTCTGCCATCTGGTGAATTGAGAAACGTACCAGTTGGCTGTATGGCAACCGTAGGTCAAGTTGGAAATACCGACCACGAAAATGTCAATATTGGTAAAGCTGGTAAAAAACGTCATATGGGTTGGAGACCAACCGTTCGCGGTTCTGTTATGAACCCTTGCGATCACCCTCATGGTGGTGGTGAAGGTAAATCACCAATTGGACGTCCTGGTCCTGTGACTCCTTGGGGTAAACCAACACTAGGCTATAAGACCCGCAAAAAGCATCATCGCTCCGATAAATTTATCGTAAAACGCAGAAATGATAAGTAATTGAAAGGAGGCAGATGATCAATGGGTAGAAGCGTTAAAAAAGGACCTTTTGTACAACCGGTCCTATTAAAAAGAGTGTTACAGATGAATGAAGCAGGCGAAAAAAAGGTATTAAAGACATGGAGCCGCGCATCCACTATCTTCCCTGATTTCGTTGGTCATACATTTGCAGTACACGATGGACGTAAACATGTTCCAGTATATGTTACAGAAGATATGGTAGGTCATAAATTAGGCGAATTTGCACCCACTAGAACCTATCGAGGACATGCAGGTTCTAAAACTAGTAACAATGGTAAGAAATAGGCCGGAAGGAGGATATTAAATGGAAGCAAAAGCACATTTAAGATATGTCCGTATCGCTCCTAGAAAAGTCAAAATTGTCTTGGATTTAATCAGAGGCAAAGACACCGATATGGCTATGGCTATCTTAAAACACACACCAAAGGCTGCCAGTGAGCATCTTCAAAAACTGCTGAAATCAGCCATTGCTAATGCAGAAAATAATCACAGTATGGATAAAGACAATCTATACGTTGCTGAATGTTTCGTTTGTCCTGGTCCTATTCTCAAAAGAATTAGACCAAGAGCGCAAGGTCGTGCATTCCGTGTTTTAAAAAGAACATCTCATATTACAATCGTTGTAAAAGAAAAGGAATAAGCTGAAAGAGGAGGTAAACTATGGGCCAGAAAGTAAACCCACATGGACTGAGAGTGGGCGTTATCAAAGATTGGGATTCCCGCTGGTTTGCTAAGGATAACGCTTTCGGCGATACCTTAGTCGAAGATTATAAAATCCGTAAGTTCTTGAAAAAGACCTTATATGCAGCTGGTGTTCCACGTATCGAAATCGAACGTGATGCAGTGAAAGTTAGAATTCACATTCACTGTGCAAAACCAGGACTTGTCATTGGTAAAGGCGGCGCTGAAATTGAAAAACTAAAAAAACAATTAGAAGCAATGTTGGGTGCCAACAAACAAGTTTTAATTAATATTATTGAAGTAAAACAACCAGATTTATCCGCGCAACTTGTTGCTGAAAATATTGCAGGACAATTGGAGCGCCGTGTATCCTTTAGACGTGCGATGAAACAATCTATTGGACGTACGATGAGACTTGGCGCAAAAGGTATCAAAACTCGTGTATCCGGTCGTTTGGGCGGTGCTGAAATTGCTCGTGCAGAAGATTATCATGAAGGAACCATTCCACTGCAAACATTAAGAGCAGACATTGATTATGGTTTTGCAGAAGCAGATACCACTTATGGTAAATTGGGCGTAAAAGTCTGGATTTACAAAGGCGAAGTTTTAAAGGGCGAGGTACCAACAACACCAAAATTTGAAGCTCCGAAAAACAATCGCAGAAGACCTCGTAAGGAAGGAGCTAGCAAATAATGTTATTGCCAAAACGTGTGAAATTCCGCCGTCAACAACGCGGCAGAATGAAAGGTAAAGCTACTCGCGGTAACTTTGTAAGCCACGGTGAATTTGGTATCCAAGCATTGGAACCAGCATGGATTACTTCCAACCAAATCGAGGCAGCTCGTATTGCGATGACCCGTTATATCAAACGTGGTGGTCAGGTATGGATTAAGATTTTTCCAGATAAACCAGTAACTGAACAGCCTGCTGAAACTCGAATGGGTAAAGGTAAAGGTTCACCGGAATACTGGGTAGCAGTTGTTAAGCCAGGCAGAGTGATGTTTGAAATTGCTGGTGTTTCTGAAGAAATTGCCCGCGAAGCAATGAGACTTGCAATGCACAAACTTCCAATTAAATGTAAGTTTGTTACTAAGGAAGAAACAGGTGGTGAGCAATAATGAAAGCGAAAGAAATTAGAGAAATGTCACTTGTTGAGTTAAATCAAAAATTGAGCGATTTAAAAGCTGAGCTTTTTAACCTTCGTTTCCAACTTGCTGTGAATCAACTGGATAATCCAATGCGCATCAAAGCAGTAAAAAAAGATATTGCTCGCATTAATACAGTGATTCGTGAGCTAGAGTTAAAAGCGGAATAATACAGAAGGGAGATAAGCTATGAGCGAAAGAAACCTCAGAAAAACTAGGGTTGGAACTGTTGTTAGTGATAAAATGGATAAGACCGTAGTCGTCTCCATTGTTGACAATGTAAGACATCCCCTCTATAAAAAGATCATTAAACGCACCATCAAGTTCAAAGCACATGATGAACAAAATACATGTGGCATTGGCGACCGTGTGTTGATTATGGAAACTCGTCCGCTATCAAAAGATAAACGTTGGAGAGTTGTAGAAATTATCGAAAAAGCAAAATAGTTTATACTTTACAATTTGCTTTGTTTTTATAAATATTTTGTAGATGCCGAAAGGAGGAACGCACTGTGATACAGATGCAAACTTACCTAAAGGTAGCCGATAACACCGGAGCTAAAGAGTTAATGTGTATTCGTGTGTTGGGCGGTTCCCGTAGAAGGTACGCTAACATTGGCGACGTTGTGGTAGCTTCCGTTAAAAAAGCAGCACCAGGCGGCGTTGTGAAAAAAGGCGATGTTGTGAAAGCAGTAATCGTTCGTTCAGCAAAAGGTTTACGTCGTGAAGATGGTTCTTATATCCGATTTGACGATAACGCTGCTGTGATTATAAGAGAAGATAAAAACCCAAGAGGCACTCGTATTTTTGGCCCTGTGGCGAGAGAACTTCGTGATAAGGAATACATGAAGATTTTATCTCTTGCTCCAGAAGTGCTGTAGTGGGAGGTGCGATGATATGAAGAAAAAATTGCACGTAAAAACTGGCGATAATGTTATGATTATCTCTGGTAAAGATAAAGGAAAATCTGGTAAGGTATTGGAAGTTAGCCCAAAAGAAGGTAAAGTCATTGTAGAGGGTTTAAATATTGTAACCAAACACATGAAACCTAGAAGAATGGGTGAAACTGGCGGTATCGTAAAGGCAGAAGGCGCACTTTATGCTTGTAAAGTAATGCCAGTATGTCCAAAATGCGGCAAGCCTACCAGAGTTGGCCATATCATAGAAAATGGCAAAAAAGTTCGTGTTTGCAAACATGCAGACTGCGGCGGAAAATTCTAAGTAAGGAGAAAAACGTATGGCAGCAAGATTAAAAGAATATTACAAAAGCGAAGTAGCTCCAGCTTTGATGAAAAAGTTTGAGTACAAAAGTGTCATGCAGATTCCGAAGCTTGATAAAATCGTCGTGAATGTTGCTTGCGGCGAGGCTTCATCTAACTCCAAAATGATGGACGCTGTTGTTGGTGATTTAGCAAAAATAACTGGACAAAAACCAATTGTTTGTAAAGCTAGAAAATCAGTTGCAAACTTCAAACTTCGTGAAGGTATGCCAATCGGTGCCAAAGTAACTTTGCGCAACGAAATGATGTATGAATTTTTGGATCGTTTCTTTAACGTATCCCTTCCACGTGTTCGTGACTTCAGAGGAATCAACCCAAACTCTTTTGACGGCAGAGGCAACTACTCTGTTGGTTTAAAAGAACAGTTGATTTTCCCAGAAATCGAATACGATAAAATTGATAAAATCCGTGGTATGGATATCACATTTATTACCACTGCTAAAACAGACGAAGAAGCACGTGAGTTACTAACACTCATGGGTGCTCCATTCGCTAAGTAATCAAAGGGAGGAAATTGATTTATGGCAAAAACGTCCATGAAGGTTAAACAACAAAGACAACCTAAGTTTTCTACCCGTGCGTACAACAGATGTAAAATTTGTGGCAGACCACATGCTTATTTGAGAAAATATGGCATCTGTCGTATCTGTTTTAGAGAACTTGCTTATAAAGGACAAATTCCTGGAGTGAAAAAGGCTAGCTGGTAAAACTGAATGAACATTCATTCAAAGTTATCCAGCGTGAGCAAAGGAGGTTGACTAAATGCAAATCACCGATACAATTGCTGATATGCTAACTAGAATTCGAAATGCGAATTCTGCAAAACACGATACCGTTGATGTGCCTGCATCCAATATGAAAAAGGCAATTGCCCAAATCTTAGTGGATGAAGGTTATGTAAAATCTTTTCAGGTAATTGACGACGGTAAACAAGGTATTATCCGTATTACATTAAAATACGGCGAAAACAAATCACAAGTTATCACTGGGCTGCGCAGAGTATCCAAACCAGGTTTACGTATTTACTCTAGTTGCGAAGATATGCCAAAAGTTATGAAGGGCTTGGGCATTGCTATCGTTTCTACTTCTAAAGGCGTTATGACTGATTTGAATGCACGCAAACAAAATGTTGGCGGCGAAGTATTAGCATTTATCTGGTAAAAAAGGAGGGGCTACAATGTCAAGAATCGGCAGAAAACCAATCGATGTTCCCTCCGGTGTAGAAGTTAAAATCGATGGACATCACATCACTGTGAAAGGTCCAAAGGGAACACTTGAACAAGATTTTCATAAAGATATCAACATCACAATGGAGGGCAATGTAATTGAAGTAACCCGTCCAAGTGATGTAAAAGAACACAGAGCACTGCATGGTTTGACTAGAACCTTGTTGAACAACATGGTAGTTGGTGTATCTGAAGGATTTAAAAAGGAACTAGAAGTACAGGGTGTTGGTTATCGTTGTGCAAAACAAGGCAAAGATCTTGTGATGAACTTAGGTTTCTCTCATCAAGTGATTATGCCAGAAATCGATGGTATTACCATTGAGGTTCCTGCGCCAAACAAAATTGTGATTCATGGTCCAGACAAACAAAAAGTTGGACAGTTTGCAGCAGAAGTTCGCGAAAAACGTCCACCAGAACCATACAAGGGCAAAGGTATCAGATACGTTGGCGAATATGTACAGCGTAAAGAAGGTAAAGCTGGTAAAGGCAGCAAGTAAAGTTAAAGGAGTGACAAGCACATGGTGAATAAGCCTGATAAAAATAAGGCTCGATTAAAAAGACACCGCAGAGTTCGCGCAAAGGTCAGCGGCACTGCAAGTTGTCCACGCCTAAACGTATTCCGCTCCAGTAAGCATATTTATGCACAACTGATTGATGATGTTAATGGCGTAACTTTGGTTGCTGCATCTTCAATGGATAAAGATTTTGAAGGCAATGGCGGTAACAAAGAAGCAGCTAAAAAAGTAGGTCAGATCGTGGGTAAAAGAGCACTTGATAAGGGAATCGAAACAGTTGTTTTCGACCGTGGCGGTTACTTATATCATGGCAGAATCAAAGAGTTAGCTGATGGAGCCCGTGAGAGCGGCCTCAAATTTTAGTGAGGAGGTTATTCGTTTGGCTAGAATAGATGCAACTGGTTTAGAATTACAAGAAAAAGTAGTTTCTATCAACCGTGTATCCAAAACTGTAAAAGGTGGTCGTATCTTCAAATTTGCAGCTTTAGTAGTTGTAGGTGACGGAAACGGTATTGTAGGTTTTGGACTTGGTAAATCTGGAGAAGTTCCAGATGCTATCAGAAAAGGAATAGAAGATGCTAAGAAAAATTTGATTAAAGTTTCTTTGAAAGGAACTTCAATCCCTCATGATATTATTGGCGAATTTGGTGCAGGTAGAGTATTGTTAAAGCCAGCTCCAGAAGGTACTGGTGTAATTGCCGGTGGTCCAGTTCGTGCGGTAATCGAGGCTTGCGGCATTAAGGATATTAGAACAAAAGCACTTCGCTCTAACAACTCCTGTAATGTAGTAAGAGCAACTATCAACGGTTTGGCTGCACTTCGTACAGTAGAAGAAGTAGCTGCTATCCGCGGTAAATCTGTAAAAGAAATTTTAGGTTAATGGGAGGCAGACTGATTATGGCAAATATGTTAGAAATCAAATTAGTAAAAGGTCTTGCCGGAACCAGAAAAGACCAAATTGAAGTTGTAAAATCTTTGGGTCTTCGCAAAACAAATGATGTTACAACACAACCAGATAACGCAGCAACCAGAGGTAAAATCTTTAAGGTTTCTCACCTCGTTGAAGTTACACAAAGATAACAAGGAGGTGCGAGTACAATGAAACTGCACGAGTTATCCCCAGCACCAGGCGCTACAAGAGATGTAAAACGCATTGGTAGAGGTCATGGTTCCGGTAATGGTAAAACAGCAGGTAAAGGACACAAAGGTCAAAAAGCGCGTTCTGGCGGAAGCATTCGACCAGGCTTTGAAGGCGGACAGATGCCTTTACAAAGACGTGTTCCCAAAAGAGGCTTCAACAACATTTTTAGAACAGAATATGTTGTAGTCAATCTATCAGATTTAGAGACAAAATTTGAAGCAGGCGCTGTGATTGATACACAAGCTTTAGTACAAGCTGGTTTGGTAAAAAAACAACTTGATGGCGTAAAAGTTTTAGGCAATGGCGATTTGACAAAAAACTTTACTGTTAAAGCAGCGGCTTTCTCCAAATCTGCGATTGAAAAAATTGAAAAAGCAGGTGGAAAGACTGAGGTGATTTAAGGTGTTTGATGTTATCAAAAGTGCCTTTAAGTCCCCAGAACTAAAAAAGAAATTGGTATTTACCATTTTCATTTTAGTGATTTTTCGCATAGGAGCATTGATTCCGGTTCCATTTGTAAATAGTTCTGCATTGCTTCAGACAATGGGAGACGGAAATAACTTTTTGGGGTATTTAAACATGATGAGTGGTGGAGCTTTTGAACAGGCGACACTGTTTGCGATGTCAATTACCCCATATATCAACGCCAGTATTATTATACAGCTGTTGACGGTGGCAATTCCGGCACTGGAACGGCTACAAAAAGACGGCGGTACCGGGCGTGAAAAACTCGGAAAAATTACAAGATATTTAACAGTGGGTCTGGCACTATTGCAGGCAACTGGTCTTTATTTCTTATTGAGAAATAGAGGCGGATTCGCTTCTGAATTTATTTCAGGCGGATGGCAATATTTTGTTGCAGCAGTTGTAATTATTACATTTACAGCAGGTGCAGCACTGATTATGTGGCTGGGCGAACAGATTAACGATAAGGGTATCGGAAACGGTATCTCTATTATCCTGTTTGCAGGTATCATCGCTAGAGGTCCAGATGCTTTTGTAACATTGTATCAGAATTTCCGTAAGGGCGGAATCAACTATTTTCTAGCGCCATTGACTGTTTTAATTTTTGCGTTTGTGATTGTATTTATTGTCATTATGACAAACTCTGAGCGCAGAATACCAGTTCAATATGCAAAGAGAGTCGTTGGCAGAAAGATGTATGGCGGACAATCCAGTTATATTCCGATTAAAATCAGTATGAGTGGAGTTATGCCAATTATCTTTGCAAGTGCATTCTTATCCTTACCAAGTACCATTTCTCTATTTTATACACCAGAGGTTGGTTCTTGGCAGTATGCAATATTAAATGCTTTTTCACCCACTGGCTGGATTTATAGTATATTGTATTTTGTACTGATTATTGCATTCAATTATTTTTACGTTGCAATCCAGTATAATCCGGTTGAGATTGCAAACAATATCAAATCAAACAACGGTGCGATTCCGGGAATTCGCCCGGGAAAACCGACAGTTACATTTATTTCAAAGGTTATTTCAAAAATCACTTTGGTGGGCGCATTCTTCTTGGGTATTATCGCAGTATTCCCAATTTTGTTTACCGGTTTGACTGGTTTTAACATTTCTTTGGGCGGTACTTCTATTATCATCTTGGTAGGTGTAGCACTGGATACGATGCGTCAGTTGGAATCTCAATTGACAGTACGTCATCACAAAGGATTTTTAGAATAACGGTCGATGATTAGGAGGTAATAAAATGAATTTGATTTTATTAGGTGCTCCAGGAGCAGGCAAAGGAACTCAAGCAGAAGTTATCTGTAATCATTTGAACATTCCTGCCATCTCTACCGGCAATATCCTCAGAGAGGCTGTAAAGAATGGAACACAACTCGGTTTAGAAGCCAAGTCCTTTATGGACAGTGGTGCACTTGTTCCAGATGAGATTGTAATTGGAATCTTAAAGGATAGAATAGGCGAAGACGATTGTCAAAACGGCTTTATTTTAGATGGATTCCCAAGAACCGTACCACAAGCAAAGGCTTTGGACGAAATGGGTGTACAGATTGATAAGGTAATTGATATCGAGGTTGCTGATGAAAAAATTATGCAGCGTTTGTCTGGTAGAAGAGTTTGTGCTGATTGTGGTGCATCTTATCACATCGAATATAAACCTTCTAAATCTGAAGGTGTTTGCGATAAATGTGGCGGAGAAACAGTTCTTCGCAAAGATGACCATCCAGATACCATCAAAGACCGCTTACATGTTTATCATGAACAGACAGAACCACTCAAAGACTATTATCAACAAACTGGAAAATTGGTAGTGGTGCAAGGACAAGAAGATGTTGCAGACACTTCTGCATTGACTTTAAAAGCCGTGGAGGCATAATGAATGATTGCGTTAAGAAATACCAATGAAATTCAAAAAATCAGTGCAGCCTGTAAAATCTCTGCACAGGCGCTTAAGGTTGCAGAGGAATATATGAAACCAGGTATATCCACAAAAGAGATTGATACAGCAATTTATAAATTTATTGTTTCAACCGGTGCAAAACCAAACTTTTTGGGATATGGTGGTTTTCCGGGTAGTGCGTGTATTTCAGTGAACAACGTAGTAATTCATGGAATTCCTTCAAAATCGGTAATCTTAAAACAAGGTGATATTGTAAGTGTTGATGTGGGAGCGGTTTATGATGGCTTTCACGGAGACAATGCTTACACATTCACAGTGGGAGAAATTTCCGATGAGGCAAAACAACTTTTGAAAGTGACAGAAGAATGTTTATATAAAGGAATTGAACAGGCAACAGTGGGAAACCGTATAGGGGATATTTCCCATGCGGTACAGGCTCATGCAGAGAGCTTTGGATATGGTGTCGTACGCAAGTTTGTAGGACACGGCGTGGGAAAAAAACTGCATGAAGAACCAGAAGTTCCAAACTTTGGAAAAGCAGGCAGAGGCGTTCGCTTAGCAGCCGGGATGGTATTGGCAATTGAACCCATGATTAATTTAGTGGGGGAAGATGTGAATGTATCATCTGACGGTTGGACTGTAACCACTGCATCTGGAAGTTTATCTGCGCATTTTGAACACAGTATTGTCATTACGGACCAAGGTCCAAAGATTTTGACAAAAGCATGATTGGATGGCGTACAGGAGGCAAAATGCAAACGCAGAATAATCAAATTCAGGTCGGTTCAATTGTAAAGTCAAAATCAGGACATGACAGTGGGAGTTTTTATCTGGTGATAGATATGAAACAATCCTTTGCATGGATTGTAGACGGTAGAAGGCGAAAGCTTGAAAAACCGAAGAAAAAAAACATCCTTCACTTAAATAAAACCAACCAAATTGTCAATGTCACAGATTTTGATACCGACAAAAAAATCAGGCGCGTATTGTGGGACTATAATTTTGGTTTATCCAATTCGTCTCCGAACTAGGGAGGTAATTCGCTTGTCAAAAGAAGATGTAATCGAAATTGAAGGCACAGTTGTCGATACTTTACCAAATACTCAATTTAAAGTTGAGTTGCAAAATGGACATACGATATTGGCTCATATTTCAGGCAAGCTGCGTATGAATTTCATTCGCATTCTGCCCGGAGACAAAGTAACCGTAGAAATGTCTCCATATGACCTGACAAAGGGACGCATCACTTGGCGTTCTAAATAAACAAAACAGAATGTTTATCCATTGAGAAATGAATAGTTTTTTTATTCATCACATTAGAGAAAATTTCCCAGTTTCGCCAGTAGGCGAACTGAAACTAAGGAGGTAATTTCAGATGAAAGTAAGACCTTCCGTTAAGCCCATCTGTGAAAAATGTAAAGTAATCAGACGTAAAGGTCGTGTAATGGTGATTTGCCAAAACCCAAAACACAAACAACGTCAGGGCTAATAGTGAGACCTTAATGTGGTTAATACATCTATTACAAACACAGAAACGGCACTGAAAAGTGTTTCAACTGTTATTGGAGGTGCAACTTTATGGCTCGTATAGCTGGTGTTGACTTGCCTAGAGAAAAAAGAATCGAAATCGGTTTGACTTATATCTTTGGCATTGGTCGAAAAGCTGCTGTAGATATCCTAAATGCAACTGGAGTGAATCCAGATGTTAGAGTAAAAGATATTACAGAAGATGATTTAGCAAAATTACGTGATTATATTGATAAAAATTATGAAGTTGAGGGTGACCTTCGCAGAAGTACAGCTCTTGACATTAAAAGATTGATTGAAATTGGTTGCTATCGCGGTATTCGTCATAGAAAAGGTTTGCCTGTAAGAGGTCAACGTTCTAAGACCAATGCACGTACTAGAAAAGGTCCAAAGAAAACAATCGCTAACAAGAAAAAATAGGAGGGATTCTGAGAGATGGCAAAACAAGGTGCTAAAAAACAAATCCGCAGACGCCGTGAACGTAAAAACATCGAACGTGGTGCTGTTCATATTCAGTCTACCTTTAATAATACAATCGTTACGATTACCGATACACAAGGCAATGCTCTTTCTTGGGCAAGTGCTGGAGAAATGGGCTTTAGAGGCTCAAAAAAATCCACTCCATTCGCAGCACAGACCGCTGCTGAAAAAGCTGCAAAAGCTGCTATGGAACACGGTTTAAAATCAGTAGAAGTATTCGTAAAGGGACCAGGTTCTGGACGTGAAGCTGCAATTCGTGCATTACAGGGTGTTGGTTTGGAAGTGTCTATGATCAAAGACGTGACTCCAATCCCTCACAATGGTTGCCGCCCACCGAAAAGAAGACGTGTGTAATATTTGTCAGGAGGTGTACCAATAAATGGCTAGATATACTGGTGCGGTATGTAGAATTTGTCGCCGTGAAGGACAAAAATTATTCCTGAAAGGTGAAAGATGTTATTCTGATAAATGTTCTTTTACAAGCAGAGGATATGCTCCAGGGCAACATGGACAAAACCGCAAAAAGATTTCTGAATATGGTATTCAGTTGAGAGAAAAACAAAAAGTAAGACGTTATTATGGCGTTTTAGAAAGTCAGTTTGTCAAATATTTTGATATGGCTGAAAGAAAACAGGGTATGACAGGACCAAATTTATTAGAAATTTGTGAATCCCGTTTAGACAATGTAGTTTATCGTTTGGGCTTTGCTAGTTCAAGAGCAGAAGCACGTCAATTGGTAGTGCATGGTCATTATACTGTGAATGGTAAGAGAGTCAATATTCCTTCTTACTTAACCAAAGCAGGAGATGAAATCGCAGTTTGTGAAAAGAGCCGCACATCTGAAAAAATCAAAGCGGTTGTAGAAGCAAATGGCGCTCGTCCTACTCCAATGTGGTTGGAATTAGACAAAGATAAATTGCAAGCTAAAATTGTACGCATGCCAAATCGCGATGATATTGACTATGAAGTACAAGAAAATCTAATTGTTGAGTTCTACTCTAAAAACTAGCTAGCGGCTTAGTTTTTAGGGAGGGCTTGTCCGAGGTGCGCTTACTTCGGGATGTGACTCTAACAATCGCCATGGGAATAAACAAACTTATGCAGAATATCTCTGCATTTAGGAGGGTTTTTACATGATCGAAATAGAAAAGCCAAGAATTGAGACAGCTGAAATGAAACCAGACGGCACGTATGGTAAATTCGTTTTAGAGCCCCTTGAACGCGGCTACGGTACAACCTTAGGCAACAGCTTAAGAAGGGTACTGCTCTCCTCTCTACCGGGTGTAGCTGTTGCCTCCATTAAGATTGATGGTGTACAGCATGAGTTTTCAACCATTCCTGGTGTTAAAGAAGATGTAACAGAGATTGTACTAAATATCAAAGGATTAACTGCTAAGATACACGGCGAGTCACCAAAAACGGTTTATATTGAAGCAGAAGGTGAAGGGCAAGTTACAGCTGGTGATATTAAAGCGGATTCCGAAGTTGAGATACTCAATCCGACGATGCACATTGCAACCCTCGACCAGGGCGCAAAGCTATATATGGAAATTGTATTGGACAAGGGACGCGGATATATAGCGGCTGAACGTAACAAGGCTAAGATTCAAAATATTGTTGGTGCAATACCTGTGGACAGTATTTATACACCGGTTTTAAAGGTGAATTATACTGTTGAAAATACACGTGTTGGACAAATAACTGACTATGATAAGTTGAGTTTAGAGGTATGGACAGATGGCACTATTTCTGCAAAAGAGTCAATATCTCTTGCAGCCAAGGTTCTGAATGAGCATCTTAACTTATTTGTAGACCTATCTGAAGAAGCTGCTAGTGCTGAAATCATGGTAGAAAAGGACGATAAAGGTAATGAAAAAGTCCTCGAGATGACTATTGAGGAGCTTGACTTATCTGTGCGTTCATTTAACTGCTTAAAACGTGCAGGAATTAATACAGTAGGTGACCTAATCAATAAATCAGAAGATGACATGATGAAGGTTCGCAATTTAGGTAAGAAATCTTTAGAAGAAGTCATTCAAAAACTGAATTCTTTGGGATTTGACCTAAATCCAGAAGAAGAATAGGCTCACCAAACACCGAAACCAGTAAGGAGTGAATTCAAAATGGCAGGAAGCAGAAAACTTGGAAGATCCTCTGATCACAGAAAAGCAATGCTGAGAGCTATGGTTACTTATCTGTTGGAAAATGGAAAAATCGAAACCACTGTAACCAGAGCAAAAGAGGTTCGTGCTATGACCGAGAAAATGATTACACTCGGTAAAACTAACAATCTCCACTCCAAGCGTCAAGCGTTTGCATATATCACAAAAGAAGGCG
This sequence comes from uncultured Oscillospiraceae bacterium, assembly GCA_910579175.1. GTDB lineage: Bacteria > Bacillota > Clostridia > Oscillospirales > Ruminococcaceae > Massiliimalia. The sequence continues at coordinate 33,887 of CAJTTB010000020.1, forward strand.
TAGTGAAAAAATTATTCGATGAAGTTTCTCCAAAATATGCTGATATGAATGGCGGATATACTCGCATCGTTAAAATTGGTCCTCGTCGTGGTGACGCTGCAGAGATGGCTATTATTGAATTAGTTTAAAAACAATAACCACTGTAAGGCAATTCTTGCAGTGGTTTTTTATTTTGAGAAGAGATAAAAAAATTTAAAGATACATAATAAGGAGATAAGTAGATGGTACTAGCGCAACAATCAGAATGTCAAGAAATTTTACAGCTTTATGATGCAGTTATCTTATGGATGCATAAAGAATTTGAAAAGCCATGGTGGTTTTCTGGGTGGTATCCCAATTGGGATACAGTATGCGATGCAGTATCAAAAAAAGAACTTTATCTATTAAAGATAGATAACCAGATTGCAGCAGTGGCGGTTTTCAATCATGAACAACCTTTAGTCTATCAGAGTTTGGATTGGGAGGACTTTGATAAAACAGAAGTATTGGTCATTCATACCTTGGCAGTACATCCCAGTTATCAAGGGCGCGGATTGACCAGAAAGATATTGGAATTTGCAGAACAGTGGGCAAAAAAACAGCATTTAAAAGCGATTCGCTTTGATACGTTTGAGTATAATTTGCCTGCGCAACATATTTATCAAACATCTGGTTATCAAAAAATAGGCGTGGTGGATTTGGGGATAGAAATTCCCTATATGAGAAATTTTTATTGTTATCAAAAATTAATTGGATAATGGATACAAATAGAATGGATTTTAAAGATACCCAAATAAAAAGCCTCTTTAAAAAAGTGTAGTTATCTTAAAATCTGAGTGATTTCACAAGGGTAGATTGAAGGAAATCGAATTCTGTGATAAAATCAGAACAATTAGAACTTGTGAAGGTGAGGAATGTAGATGACAACCATTTATTTTATCAGGCATGCTCAACCAAATTATGATAATCACGATGATGTATCAAGAGAACTTTCTGACAAAGGATTACAGGACAGAAAACTTGTTACCAAATTTTTGGCAGGTAAACACATTGATGTGATATTATCAAGTCCTTATAAGCGGGCAGTTGATACAGTTGCTGATTTTGCAAAATTGGCAAAGCTGGAAATTGAAACAATAACAGATTTTAGAGAACGCAGAATAGATAGTGAGTGGATACCCGACTTTGACACCTTTTGTAAAAAACAGTGGGAAGATTTTAATCATAAGTTATCCGACGGTGAATCGCTAAAAGAAGTACAGAATCGAAATATACGGGCATTAAATGACGTTTTAAAAAGATTTAGCGGGAAGAGGATTGTGATTGGAAGTCATGGAACTGCATTAAGTACAATTATCAACTATTATGACAATACATTTGGTTATGCTGATTTTCAAAAAAACAGAAGTTTGATGCCATGGGTAGTGCAATTTACTTTTAAAGGTCATAGTTGTATGGGTATTGAGCATTACAACTTGTTTGAGCTTTTGTTGGATAAGTAAAATTTTAATTTTGTTGGGCAGTCATCTAAATCGGTGACTGCCTATTTTAGATATCTTACTAGACGGTTTCATAAAAATTTGAAAAAAGGTATATTTTTTGTCATTATAAAAACCGTCAATAAGATTGTCTGCTTGATAATAAAAAATGCTACAATGAATGTTGCAGCATTTTTTTAAGATTTGTGTTTGCGGTTAAGCCATTTTTTTTGAATTTGTTCTAAAGCGTCTTTGTGTTTGATGGATTTCATTTTTGGGAATGCCTGTAATAAACGTCGTTCATTAAATTTTAGTTGTGTGGATAATTGCTCTATTTTTGCGGCATTTTGTTCTAAATGTCCGCCAATTTTTTGACGATATTCCTGTAAATTTTCTTTTAAATCCTCTGTATGCTCTTGTAAATGGTCCTTTAATTTATGATAATGGTTGTTGATGGCTTGTTGTAATTCTGCCAACCGGTGGTTCATAGATAAAATACTTTTGACAGTGATAAACAAATCTATCATTAAAATCAAAAAGAGGGTATCACTGAGTACAATGAGCCAAAACACTGGCAGTTTATTTACAAAATTTGAAATAAATGGGTGAATGTATTTTAATAGTAATACAGATAATAAGCCAAAGACAATAGCTCCCAATAGACAAACTCTACCGTTTAATTGAAAGCGGTATCGGGAATAGTCCCACCAACGAGTGTGAAATAATGTTTCCAATATCCAAGAGGTGATATATTCCAGTGTACAGGTCAATACCACACTGGATAAAAATAAAGATAAGATATTTTTGTCGGCAATATTTTCTAGACAAAAGATGATAATTAAGGCGCCAAATCCATAGACAGGACAGACAGGACCGTTTAAAAATCCGCGATTGACCAATTTTTTTCCAGTAATGGAGCAGAGTGTGGATTCGTATGCCCAACCAATAAAGCTATAAATCATAAGCCATAAAAAGATAATATTTATTTGAACCATAGGCAATCAAATCCTTTCTAAACCTGAGAAGAAGCTGATTTTTTGCGTTTTGGTAGAATAATTTCTCCTGCTTTTACTAGGGCAGCTTTTGCGACACTTGGTCCTAAGATAGAATAAACGAAGGTGGAACATAAAATAACAGTGCGAATTTGAGCAGCAAATTGTGGTACAATGGATTCTGCTACCAGTACAAGCCCCAAAGCAACACCCGCTTGTGGCATAAGGGTGGGTCCTAGGTATTTGCAAATTTTGGGTTCTGCCTTTTGTATCTTTCCGCCAAGCCAAGCTCCAAACATTTTTCCAACCACTCTCATAATGATGTAAATGACGCCAATGAGACCAATGCTTTGAATTGCACTCAGGTCAAAACCAGCTCCACTCATAGCGAAAAACAACATAAATAAGGGGGGAGTAAAACTGTCAGAAATTTTGATAAAACTTTCAATATCATGAAAGATGTTTACCAATACTCCACCCAATGACATACAACTGAGCAATGCGGAACCCCCCAATAGATTGGAGAGCCAAATGGACAAAAAGATAAATCCCACTAACATACATAAACGGTTAGAAGGTTTTTTAAAATATTTTGCCAACAGTGCGATAAAAATTGCCAGGATTGCACCGATTACAAAAGAAATAATGATCTCATAAAAAGGCGAAAAGATAGAAAGAATAGAAATTCCCTGATGTGATTCCATGGACTTGACAATGGTTGCAGCAAACCCAAAGGCAATCAAAGCGACTGCGTCATCTAGGGCAACAACGCTCATTAACATAGAAGTCAAACTTCCCTTAGCTTTATACTGATTGATAACCATAATGGTTTGAGCAGGTGCTGTAGCAGCGGCAATGGCACCAAGCAAAATAGAAAGCATGGGGTCAAATCCCAATAAAATACAAGTCAGCATAACAAAGATAACCGCGCCAAAACTTTCGGCAATGGCGATGACAATTGGGGTGATTCCAACTTGTTTAAAATAGTTGAGTTTAAATTCACTGCCAATGGAAAATGCAATAAATCCCAATGCCATATCAGATGCCACTGAAAAATTACTGACCATGTCCGCTGGAATCAAATTGAATACAGAGGGTCCCAATAATAGTCCTGCGATCAAGTAACCAGTCACATTGGGCATTTTAAATAATTTAACCAGTCTGCCAAAGAGTAAGCCAGTGACCATAATGATGCCAATGTCAAATAAAATCGTATTACTCACCGTCACGCAGCCCCTTTACATAATCTAGCGGAAAACTCAACACAATGCCAGCGTTTTTTTCATGTAAATCTCCAACAATTCGTTCAATTGCTTCTACTGCAATCGCAAGTTGTTCATCAGAGATCACCGTAAAAATAGTATTGCTTTTGGCACGAGAAGGATTTAAAAAATGACGCAGTGAACCCATAAAGGGAAGGTCTTCTTCATCTGCATGAAGCACCTTTGCCATACCTGTACTTTCTAAGATGGTGGCACCATGAATTCCCACTCTCATAAATTCATTCATTAAAGCGTCCAACTTTTCACAGTGGTTTAATACAAAAATAAGTATTCTCAATGAAATGTCCTCCTTTGTATCATAAACGATTTATCTTTTTTAGTATAGCACAAGCAAATAACAGCTGCAATAAAAGGAATTATTTCTGAGAAAATATGTAAAAATGTTTGGCTCTTTCTGTTGGGTAATCAGTGATGGCAATCAAATATTTGTTGACAAGTAATTTTTTCGGTGCTATATTTTAAAGAAATCATCTTATCAGATGATTTTTATAAAAGGGAGATGAAAAGTAAATGAGAAAACGTATTTTATTATCAGGGTTATTGGCATTGACAATATTATCAAGCTGTGCAATTACACCAAAGGATGGAATGGCTAACGGTTCATCACAAATGAATACTTCTGTGCAGCAATCGCAAAGTTCACCTGAACAACAGTCACAGAAAGCTTCTGATTTAGAAGATACACAAATAGCAGGTGATTCTTCTCAAGAGGTAGATGGGAACCAAAAAGATTCCGTTTCTGAGCAAAACAGTGTTGAGCAGGAACATCAGACCCCTGAGAAAAATAATGCACAGCAGGAAGAAAAAACTCCTGAAAATGACAATGCGTAACAAAATGGACAAAATCAAACAGCACAATTGTATATTGGTTCCAATGGAAATTTTAAAGAATATCCATTGGAATATGAAGGAGAATTGACTCCAGATAAATTGATTGAGGGAATTGCGCAATTAACTGGATGGAACTTAACGCTGTCTGAGCAGGTTATAACTGGAAAAGGCGGCATGACAGTTTCATTTTCCAAACAGTCTGCAATTTACACAGGTCCTCCTCAGCAGCAAAAAGAGGAATTTCATATGTTTGAAGTGGGTCAATTGGTCTCTACGATTTTAGACAGTATTCAGCATACATTACAGTATAACTTTGTGGATCCAACGCGAGGGGCTCCCTCTAAATTGGATATTTATTATTGTACAGAAGATAACCAACCCTTGACAATTGAGGCACTGTATATCACGATTCCAATAGAGCAACCATATCAAGGAATAGGTGCCTTAATCGAATCATGATTCCGATTGTGATGGATTAAATAAAATACCTCCAAAGTAGGTGACAGTGTTGACTCCATTGATGTATTTCATACCACATAATTCAGCGGTGGTGGATACTTGAATGCCATACGCTTCTAAAGAGGCATATGAGATATTTGGAAATCGACAAGGTTGTTCTTCTAAAATAGCACAGGTTTGACAGTGATTACAACCGCCTGCACCTAAAACCAAGCAGTCTTTGAATAAACTTGTGGCAGTTTGACCGATTTCATGTAAGATATTTCTAAAATCTGCCCCGGCTGTCATCATTCCTTCAAAATCAAAGCTGTCCTCTAAAGGATATATTTTTTGGAAAATAAGTGCGGTTTGATAGGTTTTAGCCTGTGCAATCAGTTGATTGATTTCCCCAACATGAGGTGGACATTTCCAATTTCGACCATAGTTTCCACAATAATTTGCCTCACAAGCCTTTCTAAGTTCTGGAAAAAATGGAATATTTTCCACCAAAATACTGCCAAATCGAACGCCTTCCAAAGTATTGATTTTTTGAATCAGTGTGTCTAGATGTGTCATGATAAAACCTTCCTTTATTTGATAAAATTTATTTTTGGGTATGATAACATATATTATCATTGCAATCTAGTATAAAGCCCCCTTTCTTGGTAGAATGTTATGTGATTGTGGATATTGCTGTCACCAGTTGAGATATTTTCTGGGAAATGATAAAAGTAACAAATACAAAAAGCCCATTTGGTTGTGATAACCAAATGGGCTTTTTCATTTTTGATTATGGAACCGGCAGCACAGCTATCGTTTGCAAAATAACAAAAAATATACCTTTTTTTCTGTGCCTTCAGACATATTTTAAATTATTAAGATTTTTTACATTATCCATTCAGATGGTTTGATGAATCAAAGATTATGTATTCATTCCCATTGGGAAATTTATAATAGCAGATAAAAATCATTTTATTAAAATGGGGTGAAAAGACAAAAAGATATTGGATAAGAATATCTCATCTATCAATTGCTTAGAATGATTTTAATTATTTTTATAAAAACTTTATTGACCTTTTAGCACCTTAATAAGTGTGTTTCCAAACAACCGGATTGCATTTTTTGCCTCTGGTAGAGTATTGCCATGTCCACCCACTTCTACAAGGATTGACGCAGGGGAAAGATCTTGGTTATAAAAGCGGTCGTCTAGTAGGATTGGACGGGTTAAGGTGGGATAATCGGTTTCCATCCGTTGTTGTAAAGCAGTGGCAAAGGTGAGATTTTGCGTATAGTTTGGCAATCTGCCACTGCCATCATCGGCACAGCAAATCATCATCAGTTGGGCGGTTTTGATACCCTCAATTTCAGTGGTGGGAGCAGTGATAAGATTATCCCCTTGTAGTGCATCCCGATGGACGTCTAATATTACTTTGATAGAGGGATATTGCTGTAAGTAATTTTGAATTGTGACGCGAGAACGGTCATATGCACCAGTATAGGAAGGATTATCATGTTGGGTGGTATCATGAATCACTCCAATTCCCGCCTCCTGTAAGATTTGGGTAAGCACATCGCCAACAGCAACCATATTTTGACTATTATCTGTATTTCTAGCATTGTAGTTTACATCATACCAATCACAATCATATGGTTGATAACTTTCGGTGGCATGTGTATGATAAATTAAGACCTGAGGTTGTTGCGTATCTTCCAATGTGATTGGAAGTGCAGCTTTGGAATATTCTACAACTTGACTGGCAGTAAGTGCAGAAAGATTTTTGACATAACCGCTATCAAGTGCTACAAATTGAGAGCTGGAGCCAGGGGTCAATACTTTATCGGTCACATCTCCTGCATTTTCTGGGCGTTCTGGAGGAGCGGGGAGCTCTTCGGCAACTAGAGTAGTTTCCACAACAGATTCTGTTTGACTGGTATCTGTCGGTTGTGAAGATATGATATCGGTACTGGATAAAGTGTCGCTTAATAAATCTTCTTGTTGTGCATGAGAGGTGAAATTGACATCATCTTCGGCTTGATATTCTGAGATTTCTCGTTGGGCAAATGCAACCCCTCCATTGATAAATGACATTCCCGCAGAAATGGTTGTCAGGGCATTTAATCCCTTGGAAAAAAGAGGCACTGTCAACTGTAATCCTTGGTAAAGCAGAATCAGTGACAGTGAGACAGAACATAATTTTAAAAATCCGTGATATTTTTTACGCAGATAAGCTGGACGTATCTTTTTCAATGAACTTCACCTTCCCGCAACTTCTTCAATACTGAACTATTGATATGCGAAAATAGAAGAAATTATTCCTCAAGATACCAAAGAGGCGATGTCAGAAACGCTTAAATCGGGGTGAAATGCCTTGTTGATAGAATAGGCAATCACCTTTGCAGCATGTTCGATGAGCAGGTCAATTCCCCGAGGTGTGACAAACATATTATTGGTATGTTTATCATGGTCTATTTTGCTGTTTGTATACTCTTCGGCAATGGTTTTAAAGTCTACCACAGTGGGAACACCTAGGGAAATAACGGGGATTCCCAATACTTGTGTGCTGATTTCTTGACGATGATTCATCACGCCAGAACCAGGAGAAATTCCGGTATTGGAAATTTGGACTGTTTTTCCAAGTCGAGACAAGCTTTTAGAGGCAAGTGCATCAATGACCAATATCATACTTGGATGGAGTTGTGCAGATAAAGCAGCAATGATTTCAGAAGTTTCTATCCCTGTTTGTCCCAATACGCCTGGAGAGATAGCACTGACTGGAAACATCTTTTCTAATTCGGGAATATGTTGTTTAGAGAAATGACGAGTAACAAGTGTATAACGAGTGACCTGAGGACCTAAAGCGTCAGGGGTGATATAGGCATTGCCCAGTCCAACGACCAATGCGGAGTCTCGTTGTTTGGGAAATAGACTTTCGAGTTGTTGTGCAATCAAGGTCACTTCTGTTTCAAAATTGTGTGGCGTTTTTTCAAAGTCAGTAGGTTCAATGGTGATATAGGTGCCAACTTGTTTGCCAATTTGTTTTGCGGTGTCGGGATTTGTAACTTCGACCGTATAGACAGTCATTCCAGATATGTTCTGCTGTGTTTTGGTAATGCCATCAATGGGTGGTTCTGCGGCGCAGTCTAATCGTTCTATCGTTAAATCTGTTCTAAAAGACGGCTGTTGTTTAGGCAAATTCATAGAAATTCCTCCAAATTTTCTTTTTTTGCTGAAACCACTTGATTTTCAGATAAAAATATGCTATTATATTAATCACTGTCATGGTCTTGTCTTATGTGTCTCGGGACTTGATTATGAGTACTACTAAATTATTGTGTACAAAAACAATTGATTTATGTCAAGGAGGTGTTTTGGAATGCCTAATATTAAATCTGCAAAAAAAAGAGTGCTTGTAAATAAAACAAAAGCTGCAAGAAATAAAGCATTAAAGTCAAATTTAAAGACTGTGTTGAAGTCAGCAAATGCAGCAATTGAAAACAATGCTGATAATAAAGTGGAAGCAGTTCGCTTTGCAGTCAAAAAAATTGACCAAGCTTGCTCAAAAGGTTTGTTGCACAAAAACTGTGCAGCTCGCAAAAAATCTCAATTAACTGTAAAATTAAACGCTGCAAATGCGTAATGATATGTCGAAAAAGGAACTATTTTCATAGTTCCTTTTTTTGTGCTATGATCTGAATATAGGATTTAAGATAAAAGTCAAATCTTAATTTTTTAGTTTATCAGTTAGAAATGATTGACAAAAGAATATATTATTGTATAATGAGATAAGAAATTTTAAAGGGCTTCATCTGTAGTTATGCTTATCAAAAGTGCTATAAAACGATGGTGACTTTATAAATGGTACCAAAGTGTAAGTTTTTTGGTTCAAACAAAAATCGCCTAAAATGAGAATAGACACAATCATAGGAGATCAAACTGCCTATCTTTTGTGAAAGATATTACCAAAAATAGGGGATTGTTTTGAACGAAAAAGTATACTTTTTCGTTCAATGTATACACAGATAAATTTTAAATAAAATTATTTTGTTGTAACAAACTTACGATTGGATAAGTTTGTTTTTTTATATTTTTTTTACTGTAATTTATCCATGTATTATCTGAATGTAAATGTATACCTTTTTTATAAAGTCTAAATAAAAAGGAGATTCAAATATGAAAAAAAGAAAAGCAAAAAGTCTACTAGCCTGTTTGGTTGCAACTAGCTTATTGGCATCAACAACTTCTGTATTTGCGGCTGCAACGGAATCCCAAGGACCAGTAACTTCTCAAAATCAGTCCGAAACAGAACAAAGGGCTGATTTTGTAAAGGGAGAAGCACTGATTTTATATCGTCCAGGCATTTCTGCAAGAAACAATTCCTTACAGGGATTTACCATCAAACAGGAATGGGATTTTTCCAGCAATCGACCTTATGTAGCAGGTACAGAAGCAGAAAAAGTTGCATTGGTAAGTAAGGATAATTTGAGTACAGAAGAGTTGATTAGCCAGTTGGAATTGATGGATGGCGTAATTTATGCAGAACCAAACTATATTTATCATATCAATGGAATGACAAGTGATACATATATAGATTCACAATGGGGACTCAAATCTGAAGAAGATGGTGAACCCGGCATCGATGTTCAAGCAGGTTGGAATGCCGCAGAAAATGGCGAAGAGAATGTAGTTGCTGTGTTAGACAGTGGTGTGGATTATACCAATCCTGATTTGAAAAATGTGATGTGGGTCAATCCAGGAAATGCGAATGTACAAGGTAAGCATGGATATGATTTCTTTGAAAATGATTCTGACCCTATGCCAACTTCCATTGAAGAAGAAGGAGAATATGGTGATTCCCATGGCACCCATTGTGCTGGAATTATCGCCGCTGAAATTGGCAATGCGCAGGGAATTGCAGGTGTCAGCCCAAACACCAAGATTATGGCACTGAGAATTGGAAACGCTCAAGGTATGCCAACAGATGCCATCTTGGGCGCTTATGAATATATGATAACTGCAAAACAAAATGGGGTTAATATTGTTGCTGCCAATAATTCTTGGGGCGGTTCTGGAGGCTCTAAAATTTTTGAATATGCACTGAACAAAACTGGTGAATTGGGTATTTTATCTGTCTGTGCAGCCGGAAATGATCAGGCAAATATTGATGAAATATTTGATTTTCCAGCTTCTATAGATAGTCCATATATTCTTTCTGTAGCAGCAAGTGATCAAGATAATAGTTTATCTACCTTCAGCAGTTACGGAAAGAAAAATGTAGATGTTGCTGCTCCTGGGACTACAATTCTGTCTACAGTTGCAATGGATTATTATCTTCCATTCTTGAAAAAAGATAAGCAAGCAGACAACGCTTATTATAATCCATTGGATGCTGAAGTGGTGGAGTTAGAAGAAGAAACCCAACCACAAGCAGTAGAAGAAGTAAGTACTGTGCGCTATGCAGTTGGAGATCTGGAAATCTCTAATATACGCAAATCAATCACAGATGAAAATGGAAATACTCGTTATGAAGATGTTTCTGATATCGTGAGTTTTACAACCTATGCAAAGGGTTATGACAATAAAGCGCTTTCTTTGAGTACAAGAGGACTGGCATATGGCGATGAAATTCAGTTTGATATAAAGGTAGAAAATCCATATTATGGAAAAAGCGCTCCAACTGAACAATTATATGTCAGTATGGTAAACAGCAGTGTAGAATCAAGCCCTGAGAATATTTTACATGGTATCCAAATTGCTCAAAAAGATAAGAAAAATTTAGCAATTCATTCAAGTGGTGCTTATCCAGATTCTTGGAATGCTCCTTTGGCAGAAGTTTCAGTGGACCCAGCAGAGGAATATCTCACCTTTGAAGTGACTGTATTGGTTAGAGCAGATACTGCCAGTGAGATTTTATTTGATGAATTTGGAATTGGCACAAGTACTGGAAAATATGGCTTGATGTCTGGTACCTCTATGGCAACACCAATGGCGACTGGAGCAGTGGCATTGGTTGCATCTGTATATCCAAACGAAACCGTTCAACAGATTCGCGACCGCATAATCGGCGGTGTTGTTCCATTGAGTGCAGATGGGGAAAAAGTTGCAAGTGGTGGTCGTATTGACTTGGAGAGTGCGATTGCCAATCCAAACCCTGTTGCGAGTTCTGTTATTGTAAAGAATGGCTCTGGTCTTTTAACGGGTAATTTTTTAAATGGTTCTATCCTTGAAATTGATGGGAAAGCAGTAAAAATTGAGAGCCGGAGTGATAAAGATATTGTCTTTAACGCATATGGTATTGCATTGAATCAATATCATGAAGTGACTTTGATAAAGAATAAAAAAAGTTATACTTATCGCTTGTGGTTTGCTGAAAAAGCAGAAGATGTTGAGACAATCACCTCTATGCCTGATAACATGTATAGTGTAGATGGAGAATTGTTTGCTGGAAATAATAAACTATATTATGTCGATGGAATTGGACAACTTTATATTTTAAATGGAAATAAATGGCAATTGGATAAGAATTTCTCAATTGCAGTCGGCTCTGAGCGCGCAGGTGGCATTCAATATGGAGGATACTTCTATCATGATAATCACATTTGGGCGGTAGGCTATGTGATGGTAAGTGAAGGTGTTATTGAATTAGTTTTAAACTGTTATGACTTACAGAGCAAAAGCTGGACACAAGGAGCTGTTATTTCCGATTGTAATGGTCTTGTTTATGAAGAAAATGGTTCTTTGGTTATGAAACGGACAGTTTATCAGGACAAATTATATATTTATGCAGCAAATTATGCAATGGATGGCACTGGTATCGTTTCCTTTGATTTAAAAACAGGTGATGTGCAAAATGAACCTGTTCCAGAGAATTTTGATGAAATGTTAAACTATGGTCGTCCGATTGCATTCCAAACCGTTGGGGATAAGTTGGTTTTGGTTCATCCACAAATGACTGGAGCGGAATATCCAGCATTTAATACAGTTGCAGAAGTATACCTGTTTGATGGAACAAAGTGGACAAAAGGCAAATCAATTGATTGTAAAGATGAAAATGCTATGAATCAGATGATACTTTCTTCTGAAGTGGCATATCAAGATAAATTGGTCTTTACAGATTTACAGATGGAAGGTTATGGCGATACAATTACCTATCAGGTTTCTAAGGATAAATGGGAAAGTGCAGATTATTCTGTTGGTGATTTAGATGCGCGTGATGCAGCAACATTGAATGACTATTACTATTTTATTACTCTTGATGGTACACTCTGTCGTATTTCTATGAAAGAGCAAGAGAGTTTTATTCCTCCGGTTTGGGGAGATATTGGAAATACCACAACCGACCCAAATCAAGGTGATGAAAATGGTACTTGGAAACAAAATGAAAAAGGTTGGTGGCTTGAAAGAAAAGATGGAAGTTATCCAACAAATGAATGGGCAGAAGTAGACGGCAAGTGGTATCATTTTGACAATTTGGGATATATGCAGACAGGCTGGGTATCTGTTCCATCTGGTTGGTATTATCTAAACGCTGATGGCTCTATGGCAACTGGTTGGCAGCTTGTCAATGGTAAATGGTATTACTTAAATGAACAGGGAACCATGCAGACAGGTTGGATATCTGTTTCATCTGGTTGGTATTATCTGAACGCTGATGGCTCTATGGCAACTGGTTGGCAGTTTATCGATGGCAAATGGTATTACTTAAATGAACAGGGAACTATGTTGACCAGTTGGAATGATATCAATGGAAAGTGGTACTATTTGGGCGATAATGGAGCAATGTGGGAAGACACTACGACACCAGATGGTTATCAAGTAAATGCTTCAGGTGCTTGGACTGAGTAATAGTACAGAGCTACTGATATCGTAAAACTATAATAAAAAAGCAATCAATAAAATCCGAGGTTCATCTTTTTGATGTTCCTCGGATTTATTTTTAAATGTTTTTTAAACCTGCCTTGGTCGATTTATTCGCTTATCTTTTCTGGTTCTGGATAGTCCACACCCTGTGTATCAACGGTTACTTTTTTCATTGTTTGCGCTTGGTAAGGTTTATCCATGGCATCTCGTTTTTCCAAAACGATTCTATAGACTTCTTCCATACCTTCAGTCACCTTTCCAAAAGCGGCATATTCTCCATCTAAATGGGGAGCATCCTCCACCATAATAAAAAATTGAGAACCAGCGCTGTCAGGCATCATGGAGCGAGCCATAGAGATAACACCAGTGGTGTGTTTTAATGGATTATCAAATCCATTAGACTGAAACTCTCCTTTGATTTCATAGTCAGGACCACCCATGCCAGTACCATCGGGGTCGCCACCTTGTATCATAAAGTTTGGAATCACTCGGTGAAAGATAACACCATCATAGAATCCCTGTTTTACTAGGGAAATAAAGTTATAAACAGTATTTGGGGCAATATCGGGATATAATTCTATTTTGATCGTGTTTTGGTTTTCCATTTCAATTGTTACAATTGGATTTGACATTTAATTTTCATTTCCTCTCTTGTATTTTTTTGATTTCTATGCAAAAAGTTGTGAGAATATGTTTGTGTTTACTTTTTTTCTTTGATAACATGGGTACTGTTATCACCGAATACTGGGACAAATGTGCAATGATTGTTTGTAAGAGACAATAGCGATTTATTTTTTGATGATCAGCGCCATAAATACCAAGTCTTCATTTCCAGAATTTTCAATTCCATGACCGTCTCCATCTTTACAGAACACAACATCTCCTGCTTTTACTGGGTATACTTGATCATTGTCCTGATAGTTGCCTTGACCAGAAATAATATAATAAGTCTCTGTTTCCTGATGATGTTCGTGATAGCCCAAACTATCCCCTGCCGCAATGGTTACCTGTGCAAATAGTCCACACTTGTTGTCGAGTTGTTGTTCATTTAACAGATGATCAATGCAGACATAACCTTTTCCGCCTGCCATATGTTGCTGTTTATCAATGATTCTATCTTCTCTTGTAGTCATATTAAAAACCACCTTTCTTTTATGTAATCCTATTTTACTACAACTGGGTTTATCTTACAAGTTTTGTTTGACAATCAAAACAGGTTGGATCAAAATCGATCCAACCTGTTTGATTGTTGTTTAGATACTATTTTTGATTATGGAACAACCAAAAATATACCTCTTTTCTTGTGCCTGCAGGTACTTTCTTAATCAATACTATTTTTTATTACGAGCCGCTGACAATGGTCAGACGAATCAGCGAGTAACAAAAAATATACCTTTTTTCTTGTGCCCGCAGGCACTTTCTTAATCAATACTATTTTTTATTACGAGCCGCTGACAATGGTCAGACGAATCAGCGAGTAACAAAAAATATACCTTTTTTCTTGTGCCCACAGGCACTTTCTTAATCAATACTATTTTTTATTACGAGCCGCTGACAATGGTCAG
>CAJTTB010000021.1 GCA_910579175.1 uncultured Oscillospiraceae bacterium
TTGTGCTTTCAGGCACTTTCTTAATCAATACTATTTTTTATTACGAGCCGCTGACAATTGTCAAGCGATTTGGCGAGTAACAAAAAATATACCTTTTTTCTTGTGCTTTCAGGCACTTTCTTAATCAATACTATTTTTTATAGAATGTCTGTTGTCCAATTGTCAAGTAAATTTGATTAATCGGGCGCATATTCTTGGATAATTTGTTCAGCGACTTTCATGCCATCAACTGCGGCACTCATAATTCCACCTGCATAACCTGCCCCTTCTCCACATGGATATAAGCCCTGTACACTGATAGACTGCATATTGTCATTGCGCGTGATTCTCACTGGGGAAGAAGTTCTAGTTTCTACCCCTGTCATCACAGCATCGGGCGCTGCAAATCCGGGAATTTTTTGTTGAAACTTTGTCAGTCCTTTTTGCATCATATCTGTAACCATAGAAGGGAATAGTGTATTGAGGTGAATGGGAGTAACTCCAAGTGAATAGCTTGGATAAACAGACTTGAGTGCGAATTGACATTGATGATTTTGAAAATCAGATACTGTGGAAGCGACAGCAGTATAATTATTTCCTCCAAGAGAGAAGGCACATGTTTCTAGTTGTAACTGAAAATCTATTCCACTAAGAGGGTGGGTACCAAAATCTTCTGGTGTGACGGAAACAACCAAAGCGGAATTTGCATTTTTTTGGTCTCTTTTAAATTCGCTCATTCCGTTGGTGACGACGGTATTTTCAGAAGAGGCAGAAGGAACCACCACACCGCCAGGACACATACAAAAGGTGTAAACTCCTCTATTTTTTTCTCGATAGGAAAGTTGATATTCTCCCTTTGGGAGATTGGGGTGACCTGCCATCTTTCCATATAAGCCCTTATCAATTTCAGATTGGAGATGTTCTATGCGTACACCTACAGAAAATCCCTTTGGTTCTAAATAGATTTGCTGTTGGAAAAGCATGTGAAAGGTATCTCTTGCGCTGTGACCAATTGCCAATACCAGGTGTTGCGTTTGTATTTCTTCACCGTTTACTGTAATGGAAACCAATTGATTGTTTTGAATATTTAAGTTTTCCAGTTTGTGTTCAAAGTGAATTGTGCCACCTAAGCGAATAATTTCATTGCGGATATTTCGGATAACATTGCGCAGATTGTCTGTTCCAATATGGGGTTTTGCCTTTGTTAAAATTTCTTTGGGAGCTCCAAATTCAACCAGTAATTTTAAAATATAGTCACAGCGTTTATCAGAGATACGAGTGGTCAATTTTCCGTCTGAAAAAGTTCCCGCACCGCCTTCACCAAACTGAACATTGCTTTCACTGTGAAGTTGTCTGTTTGTCCAAAACTGTTTTACTGCTTGTATGCGTTGTTCTACTGCTTGTCCGCGTTCTATCACGATGGGGTGGTATCCATACTTTGCCAAAAGATAAGCACAAAAGATACCAGCAGGACCAAAGCCTACAAGGACAATGGGGGTCGTTCGCTTGCGTTTTCCAGTGGTAAGTGTAAAAGAGGATTCAGGTCGATAAGAAATATTGGGATTGGATAACGTATTACAGATATGCTGTTCATCTCCCTCAACCTGTAATAAAACAGAACAGACAAATAAAATGCGATTTTGTTTTCTGGCATCCAGTGATTTTTTGTATAAATGTGCCCCATTGATTTTTGCAGGGGGGATTTTAATCAGTTGAATTGCCTTTTGAATTGCAGTTTCTTCAGATTCACAAATGTCAATCTGAATATTGGTAACCATAATAGCCATGTGATTCTCCTCATAAAAATACAGTGTACAACAGGTAATTTGTACACTGTATTTTTGTTTTTATTCTGTACTTGTGATTTCTTTTACAGAAACTAAAATTGATTTTTCTCCAACAGCCCATGCTTGGGTATTGTCTACCAGTGAGATAGATACTGGAACACGCTGTTCTCCAGTCGTCAAATTTGTAACATTGGAAAAGTCAGCAGTGACAACAACATCTTCTGAAGTTAAGTCCTGTATGATATCCTTTTTCCCTACAAATCGAATATCAGATACTTTGCCAGAAATAATTTCTACCTGATAACCAGTTGGAACATTTGCAGTGACAATGTTAGAAGAACTCAGATAAACTTTATCATATTCGTCATTTAAGAATGAAATATTGACTTGATTGATATCGTCAATATTGATATATCCAGCCAATAGAGAAACATCGAAACTGAAAGATTTATCAACATCAAGTCTTCTAAAATCCACCTGACCCAATGAAATGGATTCGATTCCAGCAGCGGCATCCACAGGAATACCCACTGTGATTTTATCGACAGGTGACATGGCATATTCAATTTGACTGGTATCAATATTCTTTGGAACATTGATAAATTCAAAGGTAAAGGGAAGTGTCACTTTTTTGTACAATGGAATGGAAATTTTAAAGTTGATATCTCCATAATCTAGTGTTTCAGAATTAATTTGTTGACCATTTCCATCATAAAATACAAGATTTCCATCAATGGCAGTAGAATTATTGATGATCATCATATCGTTGTTTTCTACAACACAATGAGCGATTTGAGAAACAACACTTTCTGGACCACTGACCACCACTTCATTTGGAGAAGCGATATATTGGTCGATATAGTAACCTTCTTCTGCTTCTTTATTTGGTGCAGAAGCTTGTAGGGAAAAGGTCTTTTTTTCGATGCGGTCAAACTGAACGAAAAAACTAGAAGGTTTTACAGTTAACTTTGTTTCAACATGGAGTGTTGCAGTGGTTTTCACTGTCAAATTGAGTTCATGTACTCCGGGTTGTGTAATTTCGTTGAGGTTGGTAGGTGTTACAATAAAGTCCGATGCTTTGAGTTTACCAATTTCATAGGACATTCCCTGAACATTCACATCAACTTCTAATGGCGTAGTAGAAACAACGCGTAAACCGCTACTTCCGGGCGTTGTATTGTTGAGATCGATGGTAATTGGAACATTTTGAATGGTTGTGCTGGCATTGGGGTCAACTGTGGTACTGATTAAAAACCAGGCGATCACTGCCACGAGTACAGACAGAATTTTTAAAAAGCGATTATTTTCCAATAAATCAGAAAGGTGAATTTTTTTCATGATGATTTCGTCTCCTTTTTAGATTTATGTTTTTTAAAAGCAGACTTTTTGTGGTCATCTTCTGGTTTTTTAGGAATTAATCCGTTTCTTAGATATTCTGTCAATCGTTCGTTGGTAAAACCTCGTTCGAGTTTACCATTTTCAGCAATAGAAACCGTTCCTGTTTCTTCGGATACAATGATGGTAATGGCATCTGAAACCTCACTAATTCCGATAGAGGCACGATGACGAGAACCTAAATGGGAGGCAATGAGTTCTTCCTTTTGTGGTTTGGGAAGAAAGCAAGCGGCTGCTAAAATTTTACCGTCACGCATAATCACAGCACCATCATGTAAAGGGGTATTGACAAAAAAGATATTTCCAAATAATTCTAGACTTGGAATGGCATTTAATTCAACACCCGTTGCAATTTGTTCTCCTAAACGGGTTTTTCGCTCAATTACAATCAGAGCACCTGTTAAGGATTTTGATAATCGGTTGACAGCCTCTACAATAATGGGAATTGCCCTTTCCCAATCAGAAGCGTTTTTATCCGAAGTGGTATAATTTAATAAACTTGAAACTACCTGGGTACGTCCAAACTTTTCCAGAAAGCGGCGCAATTCTGGCTGGAATAAAATGACAAAAGCGAGGATACCGCTTGAAATCACATTTTCCAGTACAAATACCATTGTTTTCAAACCAAATATTTTGGAAAAGAAATAGGCAATTGCCAACAAAAAGATACCTTTTACCAATTGTTCTGCACGTGTTTCCTTTACGAATTGGAATGCTTTGTAAACAATGTAGGATATTAATAGAATATCAATAAAATCGGAAATTCTAATAGTAGACAGTACGCTGGCCAAAGATTGAAAAAAATCTTGAATAAACTGCATAATTTACTTCCTTTTTGATAACGGAAGGGCTTTATCATTGTGATATAGACCAACCTATTTTGAATAGTCGAATAGAATCATCCACTATTTATAATTTTAACAATTCTTGTTTGTAATTTCAAGTATATTCTTAAATTTTTGCAATTTGTTTTAATTCTTTTAGGAAGGCGTAAATTTCATTTTGGGTGCTAAAAATAGAAGGAGAAACGCGCACAGCACCAATATCAGCCGTACCCAATGCCTGATGAATGAGTGGGGAACAATGAAGCCCACCACGTAAGCACCAATTTCTTTGACTGAATTGTTCTACTACTTCCATGGAGCTTTTTCCCTCAATATTAAATAATACAATGGGAACAAACTGACCTTTTTGAAAGTGGTGGATATAAGTGATGATGTTGGGTATTTGCTTAAAGCCTTCATATAAGGAAAGGCAGAGTTGGAATTCATGGTGGTAAATGCGTTCTAATGTCAGTTTTTGGATATGACTGATGCCAGCTCCAACAGAGAGAATTCCCACAGTATTGATGGTGCCACTTTCATATCGGTCAGGCAAAAAATCGGGCTGATTGACATCAATGGATACGCTGCCTGTACCTCCTTCTATGAGAGTGTCCAATACAATGTTGGAATTTAATATCATAAGTCCTGTTCCAGTGATGCCATAAAGTCCTTTATGACCGGCAGTACAGAGAATATCAATGTTCATTTTTTGCATGTCGATGGGCAATACGCCAGCGGTTTGTGCAGCATCTACGATGAATAAAATCCCATATTGTCTACAGAGTTGCCCCAATTGTTCAATTGGCATAATCATACCAGTGACATTAGAAGCATGTGTGCACACAATGGCGGTGGTATCCTTTCGGATAAAGCTGGCAAAACTCTGTATCGTCTGTTGGATATCCCCCTCATAGACAGGAGCAATATCATATTGAATAATTCCTCTTTTGGCAAGTGCAACAATTGGGCGAATCACAGAGTTGTGTTCTAATTGAGAAAGAATGATATGACCGCCCTTTTGCATTGCACCTTTGATTGCCATATTTAAACTATGGGTACAGTTGCTTGTAAAGATGACATTTTCTGTTTGTGCATGAAAAAAACGAGCAGTAGATTCTCGTACAGAAAAAATCCTTTGAGATGTTTTTAAGGAGAGTTTATGCCCACTTCGTCCAGGATTTCCGCCGTAAAATTTTACTGCTTCGTTTACGCTTTTTAATACAATTTGTGGTTTTGGGAAGGTAGTAGCCGCATTATCTAAATATATCATCATCTCACCTCAGTATCGTTGTCAGAGAGTTACTTAGATATACCTGCTTGCTGAAGTATTGTGCGAGCCTGCTCAACATTTTGTTTGACAAAAAGGGAATAACCGCAACCACCTTGTGTAAGCTCTTTTGGGGTGGGAACGATTTTGGAATAGATCCGTTGTTGTTGGAGCAGGTTTTGCGCTTGATATGCGTTGGTGAGCGAGTGCATTGGAATATAATTGTTGCTCATCAAAATCACCTCTTCCCATATCATCTTATGTTATCTGGAGAAAGGTGTGCATATTATGCAATCAAACAAACTGCATGTGCAGAAATACCCAGTTCTTGACCAGTAAATCCAAGTTTTTCCTCTGTTGTAGCTTTGATATTGATTTGTTGTGTTGAAATTTGACAGGTCTTTGCAATGTTGTTTTTCATCATTTCTAAATAAGGAGCCAATTTTGGCTTTTGTGCAATGATGGTGCTATCAATGTTGATGATTTGATATCCTTGTTCTTTTAATAAAGACATGGTTTTTTCCAACAGTGTTAAACTTGAAATTCCTTCATATTGCGATTGGTTGTCGGGAAAGTGTGTTCCAATATCGCCCAAACCAGCGGCACCAATCAATGCGTCGATGATAGCATGAAGCAAGACATCGGCATCTGAATGACCCAATAATCCAGTTGTGTGGGGAATGGTGACACCACCCAAAATTAGTTTGCGGTGTTCTGATAATTGATGAACATCATAACCATGACCGATTCTCATTTTGAACATCCTTTCTATCGTTGCTTTAATAGTTGTTGTGCGAGAGATAAATCTTCTGGAGTTGTAATTTTGATATTTTGATAACTTCCCTTTGTAATAAAAACCGGCTTTTGAACCAGTTCAAATAACTGACAATCGTCTGTGTAATGTATCCCTTTTTGTTGTGCTTGTTCCATACACAGCAAATACTGTGTTTTTTCAAATACCTGTGGAGTTTGTATAGAATAGACTTGTTCGCGGTCAGGTGTTGTTTTTACGAGCCCATCTTTGCCAACAATTTTGACAGTATCTTTGGAGGGCACACCTAAAGAAGCAGCGCCATAATGTTGTGCATCTCGGATCACTTGGCGGATTTCTTCAACAGTGATCAAAGGGCGCGCACCATCATGGAAAGCAATATAGTTGCTGTCTGTCTGACAGGCTGATACACCGCAAAAACAGGATTGTTGTCGTGTTTCTCCTCCAGAAACTATCAAAATCGGTTTATTGATATTGTATTCATCACAGTATTGTTTCATAACTGAAAGTTGGTGTTTTTTTGCAACAATTACAATTTCACAAACTTCTTTTATCTGGGAAAAGGTCAATACGCTGTGTAAAAATACCGGAATATGGTCTAATATGAAAAGTTGCTTATCAATGCCATTCATTCTGGAAGCAGTGCCAGCAGTGACAATGATAACAGATACAGTTTTCAATAAAAACTTCCTTCTTTCTAATATATAATTATCTATATATCATAGCACATTTTTACGAAAAATAAAATGATAACGACTTAAATAAGTGAAATAGGTATAATAGTAATGGATTTTTGCTGTTTTTGTGCGTATTGAATGGTTTGATAGGTTCCGCCTTTCCCGCGGTAGTCATAACAGGCAATCACATGATTGGAATCATCTACCATTTTTTCATTTCGTTTTAAAAAACAAGCTCTATAATATTGTTTTGAAATCACCTTGATGCAATCACATTGCTCAATTAAAGATTGAAACTCTATATCTTTGGTATAAAGTCTTTGTTGATAGGGAATATATGCCCATAGTGAGAGAAACGGATAATATTCTTTTTTTTGCGCCAACACCAGTTTGACCGATAGCAAATCAAATCCCTGTGCAAATCCGCTGATAAAGGTATCACAGCCACTTTCAATAGCCTGTTTGATCGCATGAGATAGCTTGGGAATGATAATTTGGGATTGTTCATTTGAGAGTTCTCTGTGTCCGGTAAAACAACAAGTTTTCATAATGTGAATCTCCATATATAAATTCTTTTTTTGATAAATATTTAAATAGGAATTTTAATAGATATTATAACATAAATTGGCGGATTTTGTCCATTAAAATGGGTGTATTTGCTATTGAAATTCCAATATGATAAGTATAAAAGTGTAGGAGGAACTAGAATGTTGGAAAACGACAAAGAAGAGCAGTTAAAAATAGATATTGGTGAAGATATTAGAAAATGTCGAATAAAAGCAGGATTAACACAAGAACAATTGGGTGAAAAAGTAAATTTGACCTATAAATCAATTTCAGCAGTAGAAAATGGACAGAAACAATTAAAATCATGCAAGTTAATCTTAATTGCAAAGGAACTTTCTATGAGTTTGGACGACTTATATTTAAAACCATCCTATCTCGATCAACCAGATTGGAATTTTTCTGGTTCGTATATGTCTTATTTGGACAATCCAACTGTATTAAAAAGCAATCCTGACAAACAGGTTAACTATCATGTGCATCTTACAGAAAGTGATAAGATGAAACGGGAACTGATGCAGATGATTGAACGGGCAGACGAACAAAAATTAGAACTGATTTATCAAATCTGTTTGAGTTTAAATCAATATGATGATGGAAAAGGTCGTCTATAACATGAAAAATCAACAAGTCGAGCGTGATATCAGGCGCTGTTTGGCTTGTTGATTTATTTTTGTGAAATTACTTTACTTGTCGTAGTAATTGTGTTATACTAAAGCTACTACGACAGATAAAGTAATTTGTTTGAAAGGAGTGGTTGCGTGATAAGCAGTGATGTGCTGCGCGGTTATCATGATACAATGATTTTATATTGTTTATTAGAACAGGATTCTTATGGATATGAAATTTCAAAAGCCATTCAAGAACAAAGCAGCAATATGTATGCAATGAAAGAAACCACGCTCTATTCTGCATTTAATCGACTTGAAAAAAATGAATACATTCGTTCTTACTACGGCAAGGAGACATTTGGGAAAAGGCGCACTTATTTTACCATTACACAAAAGGGAAAACGATACTATCGGGAAAAATGCAGAGAGTGGGAGTTGACACAAAAATTAATTAATCGATTTATAGATGGAGAGATGAAAAATGAGTCAGATGAGCAACCTTGATAAAATTTATAACTATGTCAATAATATGTTTTTAAATGTACCTAAAACCCCTCAAGTAGAGCGATTAAAACAAAATATTTCGGATGCGATGGAAGATAAATTTGTAGAGTTGCTTTCCAAAGGAAAAAATACAAATGAGGCATTGGGAATTGTCTTTTCTGAATTTGGAGATATGAGGGAAATCTATCAGGAAATCGGAATTTCTACAGAGAATGGTTTTCAAGTTTCTCAACCAATTTATCCCTCAAAGCAGACAAAGTCAGTTTATCACTATCTTCCGTTTATGATCGTGGCTGGATTTTTAACCTGTGTGATGGGAATTGGTGTTTTTTTCGGATTTCAGTTGACAACAAAGGAAAATACTGCGGTTACCAATATTGAACAAGCTCAAATACAGAGCGGTGAAAGTGTTCTACTTTACGGTGACAATGCAATTTGGGATTTTGAACAGACAGAGGAAAGTGCTGTGGATTTTGGGATTGTTTATGAACTTCAAGAAGATTTTGCAAAAGCAGAACAACCTGTAGGTGAAGAAAGTTCTGTAGAGATAGATTTTCAGGAAAAAGCACTTTATGAAGGGGAACTGGAAGCGATTACCTTCCAGAGAGGAGAATGATATGGGTACACTCAGTAATTTAGATAAAATTCAAAATTACATTCAAAATATGTTTGTAAATCTTCCAAAAACGCCAGAAATAGAACAGCTAAAACAAAATATCTCGGATACAATGGAAGATAAATTTACAGAACTGCTTTCTAGAGGAAAAAATGCAGATGAAGCATTGGGCATTGTTTTTTCGGAATTTGGCAGTATGGAAGAACTGTGCGAAGAGATGGGTATTCCATTGCAGATACAATCAGATAAGATTTCCTTTCAACCAAGTGAAAAACAGTCAAGTGAAACCGAAGCCGAGATAAAAAATACAACACAACATCATGATGAAGATATCACAGGAAATATTTGTGGAATTATTATGATGTTGGCAGTGATTGTATTTTTGATATTGGGCTTATGGAAAAACTTATGGCATCCTGCATGGGCAATTTTGCCAGTCTGTGGAATTTTATGCGGAATTATTTCAAATGTCATACATTTATTTAGAAAACAGCAAAAATAGCTTGACTTTTTTCCAATAACTTGCTATAATCATATTCGCGTATCAAACGCAATCCTTGCTCTGTATAGGAATACAGGGCCTAAAGTCCAAAAGGAGGTGCTATAACAATGGCAAAATTAGAGCAAAACTATGAATCAATCGTGATTTTCAGTACCAAATTAGGTGAAGAAGGCATCAAAGCAGCTGTTGAAAAATTCACAGCGATGATTTCTAAGAACGCTCAAATGGAATCTGTTGACGAATGGGGCAAACGTAGACTTGCTTATGCAATTAACTATGAAACCGAAGGTTACTATGTAATGTTTACTTTTAAAAGCGCTCCAAGTTTTCCAGCAGAACTTGACCGTGTTTACAAAATTACAGACGGTGTTATGCGTTCTATGATTATTGCAAAAGAAGACTAATTGGTAATAGGGAGAGATAGTGATGTTAAATAGAGCTATTTTAATGGGTAGATTAACAACCGATCCTGATTTAAGACAAACTCCCAACGGTATTTCTGTTGTGACCTTTTCTTTGGCGGTGGGTCGCAATTATAATAAAGACCAAACGGATTTTATTAATATTGTAGCATGGCGCCAGACAGCTGAATTTGTCAGCAAGTATTTTACAAAAGGTCAGTTGGTTGCGGTAGAAGGTTCCATTCAGACTAGAAAATATACCGACAAACAGAACAATCCAAGAACCGCTTTTGAAGTGGTTGCCGATCAAGTTTATTTTGCAGAATCTAAAAACAGCGGTGCAAAACCGGTTTCCCAAGATTTTCCACTTCCAACTGAGTTCGATGAACCAGCGAAAGGAACAAGTTTTTCAATTGGAAATCTTGAGGATTATGAAGAAATCGATACAGATGATGGTGATTTACCGTTTTAGTCTGTGACTATTTGCGATTAAGGAGGTGCTCTTTCATGGAAAGAAATAACAATCGCGGCAAACGTACTCGCAAAAAAGTATGTGCATTTTGTGTAGATAAAGTTTCCACTATTGATTATAAAGATGTAGCAAAATTGAGAAGATTTTTATCTGAAAGAGGTAAAATTGTTCCTAGACGTGTAACTGGCACTTGTGCTCGTCATCAACGTCAATTGACAACAGCAATTAAACGTGCCCGTTATATTGCATTGTTGCCTTATGTAAGTGAATAATAAAAATCATAATAACCCCATAAGCATTGCTTATGGGGTTTATTTATATGAAACGGCTGAGATTAAGAGCCAGTAGATTGGTAGTGTTTTACACCAAATTTCCAGAGTAAAAAGCAGGGAATTAAAAATAAAGATGCAATCAAAGGCAAAAATATATAAAAATGATTTTGACTGTGACCAATAAGATATAAAAAAGGATAGTATTGAACCAGTGCCAAAGGAACGATATAAGTCAAAAATTTTAGTATTTGTTTGCCATAGATGCTAAAGGGGTATTTTCCATATTCCATGGCGCCATTTGTTAAAATATTCATAAATTCTAATCCTTCCAATGTGAAAAAACACAAAACTGCGTAAAGGATAAAGATCCCAGAAAAGACTAGAAAGCCACCAATTATCATAAAAATTAAGGTGAGTATTTTATCAAAGGTCCAGATAACTTCAGAATGGGGAATTGCATAACAGAAAATACAAATAGCTTGAATCACTCTACCCAATCGGGTAAATTCCATTTTGGAAGCCAATATTTGAAAAATTTCATTTTTGGGACGTATTAAAATGCGGTCAAATTCGCCGTTTCCTATCATATTTGGGAACAAATCAAATCCCCTTGCAAAGCATTCAGAAAGAGAAAAGGAAAGCAATATCACTGCAAAGCATAAAAGTACCTGGGAAAAGGTAAACCCCTCTATACTGGAAAAGCGCTCAAATAGATAATACATCGACAAAAACGCAGTAAAAGAGGTCAATACTTGTCCGATAAGGGTGAGAAAAAAGGATGCCTTGTATTGCATCGCACAGCGCAGATGAATGGAAATATATTTTAGATATAGTTTCATCGTCTTTTATCCTCCTTGTATAACTGCTTTTTTTAACATCCGGTTGGTCCATACAGATCCACATAGTAAGAGAACAATTGTCCAAACAATTTGAAGTATGAGACTGTTTATCATTTCTGTGCCTGCAATATCTCCACTATAAATCCGAAAGGGTAGATTTTGCATGGCGGCAAATGGCAGAAATTTTAAAACTGTTTGCATGGATTCTGGAAAAAATGGAATGGGAATCAGTGCTCCTGTTAAAAATTCGGAAGCAGCCAGCCAAATAATTCGTACACCAACAGGGGAAAGTGTATAAAATGTAAGGATATACACAAGCATACTGTAGGCGTTTATCAATAGAAATCCCAATAGTAAAGAAAAGAGAAAGATAAAGAATGTAAAGAGATTGGGAGAGAAAGAAAGGCGATAGGGAGCTGGAAGCATTGCGGCTATAATAAAAATCGGAAAGCAGCGCAAGACAGCTTTGGAAATTCTGGAAGCCATATTTTTAATTATCCACATATGATAGAGGTTTATTGGGCGACAGAGTTCATAAGCGAGATTCCCACTGGTAATGGTATTGAGAATATTGGTATCAATAAACCATGAAGCTGTCAATGCAAGTAAACCTTGTTGAAGCCAGATATAAGATGACAAATCCGAAAAATTCATTGGAAAGGCATTTGGATCTGCACGATAAAAGGCAGAAAATAACAGTATTTCCATAAATCCCCATGCGAATTGGGTGGAAATGCCTGCGAGCGCTGCTGCACGGTATTGTAGACCGGCTGTTAATTGAATGCGAAAGAAAGAAACATATGATTTCATATAGCAAACTCCTGATATAATTTTACGACCATTTCTTCAGTAGAGGTGTGTTTGATGGAAAAATCGGTTAATTCGGTCTGTTCAGAGAGATATGAAATTGCTTTGGAAACGCTGATAACTTGGGTGTCAATTTTAAGCTCTGCCCTGCCGGGAATTTGTTTTATGATATGCAATCCATGGCATAGTTGAGGGGATTTCCCGGAGTAGGAAATAATCAGTTCTTTTTGGTCAGAATATTGATTTTTTAAATCTTCTAGATGACCATCAAGGAGAATTTTCCCCTTTCCAATCAGAATGATGCGTTGGGTAAGCGCTTCGATATCCTGCATATCGTGGGTTGTTAGAATGACTGTTGTCTTTTGTTCTCGATTGATATTTTTGATAAATTCCCGTACAGCAATCTTAGAAACAGCATCTAAACCAATGGTGGGTTCGTCTAAAAATAATACTTTTGGATTGTGCAATAGAGAAGCGGAAATTTCACATCTCATGCGTTGTCCCAAAGAGAGTTGACGGGTAGGTGTTTTCAGGATTTCTGAAATGTCTAGTAAATCCGTGAGCATCTGTAAATTTT
Organism: uncultured Oscillospiraceae bacterium; assembly: GCA_910579175.1. Lineage (GTDB taxonomy): Bacteria > Bacillota > Clostridia > Oscillospirales > Ruminococcaceae > Massiliimalia. The sequence continues at coordinate 12,867 of CAJTTB010000021.1, forward strand.
TTCGATAGGTGGATTCTGGAATGCGATAGATGTCTTTGATAAGTTCAAAGGAATCGATCACAGGAATGTCCCACCATAACTGAGAGCGTTGACCAAATACAACACCAATCTGTGCGACATGTTGAATTCGGTGTTTCCAAGGAGTATATCCATTGATGTTACATTCACCACTATCTGGAGTTAAGATACCACTGATAATTTTAATGGTACTGCTTTTACCAGCTCCGTTGGGACCAATATACCCCACCATTTCCCCATCTGGAATGGTGAAAGAAATGTCTTTGAGCGCTTCAACGGTTTCAAATTGTTTGTGTAAAAGTGTCTTTACCGCAGCTGCAAATCCTGCATTTCGCCTGGCAACTTTAAAAGTTTTTCTGACATGCTTTACTTCAATCATATTGATTCTCCTTTTGATAATCATAATTCCGCAAAGAGCGGTATTTTCTATAATATCACAAAATATTTTTAAATACAATAGAATTTTTGGCATTTTAGTGGGAAATTACAGTGGATTGCAAGGTTTTCTGTCGGAGAATTATTTGATAAAATGGAATCATTGTTTGATTTACAAAATGTTACGGAAAAATACAAATTTTTTCCTTGGTATTTGTCTTCTAAAACGATATAATAAGACAGATAACGTGCACCCAAAGGTGTAAATTTTAGAATAAAGGAATGAGATAAGATGAAGCAAGTAGGTCTTGTATTAGAAGGTGGCGGACTGCGTGGGACTTATACTTCAGGTGTGTTAGATGCGTTTATGAAACATCAGATTTGGTTTGAATATATCATTGGTGTTTCTGCGGGAATATGCAATGCAGTATCTTATGTGTCCCGTCAGCCCGGAAGAAGTACCTTGATTAATATCAATCATTGTGATGATAAAGAATATTACAGTTTTGGCAATTTGCTGAAAACAGGAGCAATTTTTAACGAGAAGATGTTATTTGATAAAATACCACATGAGTTATATCCTTTTGACTATGAAACCTATCAAAAATGTTATCAGAAGTTATTGGCGGGAGTTACCAATTGCGCTACAGGAAAAGCAGAGTACTATGAGCTAAATGATTTGCGAAATCAGTATGACATTGTAAAGGCATCCAGTTGGCTGCCGTTTGTCTCTAAAATGGTGGATTATGATGGGAAAAAATTTCTAGATGGTGGAATTGCTGATTCCATTCCAATTCAAAAATCAATTGCCGATGGAAACCAAAAAAATGTGGTGGTTTTGACACAACCAAAAGGGTTTAGAAAGACAAAATCTTCTGAATATAAATTGTCTTATCTGCTCTATCGCAATTATCCAAATTTGATTGATACATTGATGAATCGCTATCAAACATATAATGATACCCTGGATATGATTGAACAATTAGAACAACAAGGGAAGGTATTTGTTATTCGTCCCAGTCAAGATTTGGGTTTGTCTCGTTTAGAAAAAGACCGAGAAAAGATTCGGCGAGCAAGTGATTTGGGATTAAAAGATACCGAAGCGGTGCTTTCACAGATGATGGACTTTATAACAGACAGCTTGACTTGATATCAATTGTAGAGGAAAGGTCTCAAATATTGAATATTTAAAAGATATATGGTATACTTTCTGTAGAAAGAATCAATCAATTTACAAAAGGGCAAATCTATCTTACCTTGGGTGCCATATTATATGGTCTAAAGAGTTACTTAGAGAGTGTGATAGAAAATCTGGTAAATTGAAAACAAATTGAAAAATTTTGGGTAATATCTGTCAGGTATTGCTCTAAAAGTTATGACTTTTAAGTCTATTAGCAATCATAGATAAAGAAAAATCAATAGAAAAAGGGAATGGAAACAGTATGTTTAAAATTTTGATGAAAAAAGTATTGAATCCAACTGTAACAATGATGGAAATTGATGCCCCATTTGTTGCAAAAAAGGCGCAGCCAGGTCAATTTATTATCCTGCGTGTAGACCAAGATGGAGAACGTATTCCGTTGACAATTGCGGATTACAATCGCGAAAAGGGCACCATTACAATTATCTTTCAAATTGTGGGTGCAACAACGGAAAAGTTAAATCACTTACAAGAAGGGGATTTTTTATGTGACTTTGTTGGTCCATTGGGTGTTCCATCTCATGTGCAGGGACTGAAAAAAGTGGCGGTTGTAGGCGGTGGCGTCGGTTGTGCAATTGCTTACCCAATTGCCAAAAAACTGCATGAATTGGGTACCGAAGTACATAGCATTGTCGGATTTAGAAATCAAGATTTGGTGATTTTAGAAGATGAATTTCAAAAAGTCAGTCATCGCTTTATATTGATGTCTGATGATGGTTCCTGTGGTGAAAAGGGATTGGTAACCGATGCGCTGAGAAAATTGATTGAATCCGGTGAACAGTATGATGAAGTCATTGCCATTGGACCGCTGATTATGATGAAATTTGTGGCAAAACTGACAAAGGAATTTCAAATTAAGACTGTTGTTTCTATGAATCCCATTATGATTGATGGGACTGGCATGTGTGGCGGCTGTCGTTTGACAGTGGGTGGTAAAACCAAATTTGCCTGTGTAGATGGTCCTGATTTTGACGGTCATCTGGTGGATTTTGATGAGGCAATGGAACGCGCTACCAGTTATCGTGATTTTGAACGTCACCGTTATGAAGAGACCTGTAATCTATTTCAAAAGGAGGTTCAATAACCATGCCAAATATGTCTTTAAAGAAAAATGAAATGCCAGTACAAGATCCACAGATTAGAAATCACAATTTTAAAGAAGTTGCATTGGGTTATTCAGAAGAGCAGGCAATTGATGAGGCAAATCGCTGTCTGAATTGTAAAAATCGCCCTTGTGTCAGCAAATGTCCAGTAGCGATTGACATCCCAGAATTTATCACAAAGGTGCGTGAAGGCGAGTTTGAAGCGGCTTATCAGATTATCAACCAAAACAGCTCTTTGCCAGCGGTTTGTGGACGCGTTTGCCCGCAAGAAACACAGTGTGAAAGCAAATGTGTGCGCGGTGTAAAAGGGGAACCTGTGGGAATTGGACGACTGGAGCGCTTTGTTGCAGATTGGCACAATGAACATATTACCGAAAAGGCAACCGCACCAAAATCAAATGGTCATAAAGTGGCAATTGTTGGGGCTGGACCTTCTGGTTTAACCTGTGCAGGGGATTTGGCAAAGATGGGTTATCAGGTAACTGTATTTGAAGCACTACATCTTGCAGGTGGCGTATTGGTATATGGGATTCCAGAATTTCGTTTGCCAAAGGCAATTGTACAAAAGGAAGTGGATACTTTAAAGGAATTGGGGGTTGTGATCAATACCAATATGGTAATCGGTAGAACCATTACCATCGATGAATTGTTTGAAGATGGTTTTGAAGCAATCTTTGTGGGTTCAGGAGCAGGTTTGCCCAGATTTATGAATATTCCTGGGGAAAATTTAAAAGGTGTCTATTCTGCAAATGAATTTTTGACCCGCACCAACTTGATGAAGGCATATTGCGAAAATAGTGATACACCAATTATCAATGCAAAGAAAGTGGCAGTTGTTGGTGGTGGCAATGTGGCAATGGATGCTGCAAGATGTGCAAAGCGTTTGGGTGCGGAAGAAGTCTATATTGTATATCGCCGTTCAGAAGAGGAAATGCCCGCTCGTTTAGAAGAGGTGGAACATGCAAAAGAAGAGGGAATACAGTTTTATGTATTGACCAACCCAACTGAAATTTTAGGGAATGAACAACACTTTGTAACAGGTATGACCTGTGTGCAGATGGAATTGGGTGAACCGGATGCTTCTGGTCGTCGCCGTCCAATTGTAAAGGAACATTCTGAATTTACCATAGATGTGGATTGTGTAGTAATGTCAATCGGCACTTCTCCAAATCCACTGATTCGCAATACAACTCCAGGATTGAATACCCAAAAATGGGGTGGTCTGATTGTAGAGGAAGAAACTGGTTTAACTTCACGCGAAGGTGTCTATGCCGGCGGTGATGCTGTAACAGGTGCAGCAACTGTTATTCTTGCAATGGGTGCGGGAAAAACTGCGGCAAAAGCAATTGATGAGTACATTCAATCAAAATAAAGTAAACTGGATTGTAAATCCAAAATACCCCCTAGCAATTTTGTTACGAGGTTGCTCGTTTAACCTAACCAAATAGCAGCTAGAGGATGCGAAAGGGGTTGATGAGAATCTATGGATAAAAATGCAATATTGGTCTTAGGTGCCTTTGTATTCATTGTCCTTTTTCCGATTATCTTTCGCAGGCATTTTCAGGAAGATAAGCGAGTTCTCAAATCCATTTATCGACGGGAATTTATTTCATATCAGGATTTTGAAAAGGGATGGATTATTACTAGACCAGGTAAAAAGGTCGATGGTTACAAATATCGGGACACTTCTGGTTGTTATGTGATTTTAATTTTTAAAAAACCAGTGAGAAATAAAAATTATAAACATTATGAAAATGTATATGTTGGTCAATCCATTAACATTTGTAAGCGAGTACATAATCACTTTAGAGGCAGGGGAAATGGAGATGTCTATTTTGATATCAAATCTGGAAAAAGCGTGTATGTTCAGCTTATTCCCTGTGCAAGAGAAAAATTAAATGACCAAGAGAAAAAGTTAATTAAGGCATTTCAGGCAACACAGTCATACAATAAAACCAGTGGTGGTTCTAGACAAATTTTAAATTAATAAAAATAAACTCCTTTGAATATAGATAAAATAATCTATAATTTGAAGGAGTTTATTTATGAAAGATATGAAATGCAATCAATTGTTGGATTTATTTTTGATCGTACAGAATACCTCTGGTCAAATTGCTGATATGGCACAAAATACACAAGACGAAAATATTGGTACCAAAGTACAACAAAAAGTTTCAAATATGATAAGGCAATTTGATGTTATTTTAGATGATGCTCAACAGAGACAAATGCTATTACAGAAGTCCGTAAAGCCCTACTTGGATGTTTCTGAAAATCTCCAAAGTCAAATGGTGGATGCTGCACAACAGTATTGTGAAGAACTATTATGTCGAATCAATGAACAATTGTTAGCAGAATTAAAGACACTTCAATTGGTTTCTCAAAAAACAGCAAAGCGACTGATAAAACACCTTCCCAACTGTCGAAAAGACACTTTATTTTATCAACAATTTGTACTCAATGTAGCAGTTTGTTGTAGCGAAGCGCTTCCAAAAGAATCCTTTGAATGGATCATAGATTTGTTTGAGCAAACACCAGATTTATTAAAGGATTCCAGTGTTCATTTAAACTATATCTATCAGCCTACAGCACAAAGGACATTTACACAATGTCCAATCTGTAAGGGAACAGGAGAGGCATATTATACCGCTTTTAGTTATTCTATGATCAATTTTGACAATCCATTTTTGCCGGCAAAGTTATGGATGAAGTGCAAAAATTGTCATAACCTATATACCTATCAATATCCAGAACAGCTTTTAGAGATGGGTCAACATTGTGAAGTCGTTTTTTCCGAGCATTCCCCTAATCATATATTGGAAGCGATGCCAATCCAACTGCGTTCATGGTGTGATATTTTAAATGCACTTCAAAAGTATACAAAGGGCAAAAATCTATTGGAGGTGGGAACTGGAACAGGTGAGCTGTTGGCAGTCGCATTAGAAATGGAGTATCAGATTGATGCTGTGGAAATTGTAAAAGAAGACGCGCAAAAAGTGTCCAATATTTTAAATATCCCTATTTGGTGTTGTGACTTTTTACAATTTAAAACTGAAAAACAATATGATGTTCTCATCATGGGCGATGTTTTGGAACATATGGCAGATCCAACAAAGGCACTGCGCAAAGCATGGGAATTGTTGCGACCAGATGGAGTGTTGTGGATTTCCACACCAAATTATCAGAGTAGTTTTTCTAGAATGCGAAAATTTAATGACCCAATGTGGAAAGAACCTTATCATATTGTATATTTTTCAGGAGCAGGATTAAAAGATTTGACAGAACAGTGTGGCTTTGTCACACAGGAATATCATGTGAGCAATCACTATTATGGTTCTATGGAACTCATTTTAAAAAAGAAGGGGAATTGATTTCAAGTAAGGTGGGTTTTCTGTTTTGAAAATAAGTGAGATAACGAAAACCCGATTGATATGCGATTGCCATTCCCTGTTCAATGCCACTTCCAATATCGTTTGGTGTGTGTGCATCTGAACCAATGGTGAGATATTTCCCCCCAAGCTGGTGGAATAGTTTGATATAGTCGGGTTCTGGTAGCGTGGTGAGAATTTTTTGTCGCAATCCAGAGGTGTTTAGCTCGAGCGCTTTTTCCTGTTCTATCAACTTTTTAAAAATTTCTCTAATTTGGTCATCCCATTGGTGGAGATTGATATTTCTTTGATGATCTCCGTTGATATAGCGCAGTGGATAGGTCAAATGGGCTAATGTATCAAACTCCCCCCAGCATACCATTTCATATACTTGAGATAGATAGCGTTCTATCAGTTGTTTTAGTTCCTGGTCGCTGTATTGCCGATAATCTAAAAAATAAAAATCCTGCATTCCTGTTAAGGCGTGTATAGAACCAATTACAAAATCATATGGATAGGACAGTACCTCTTTAGCAGCAATTGGATTTTGCAATGGTTGTGCCAGTTCAACACCAACAAACAGTTTGAAATCGGAGCTTTCTAGTTCCGGTTTTAAACTGTTGATTTCATTGCGGGAATTTTGAATGGATTGTTGATAGCCTTCTTGTTGATAAACCTCACATTCACAGTGGTCGGTGATGGCATAAATCCCAATCTGTTGTTTTTTTGCCTGTAGACACATCTGTTTGAGTGGGGCAGTAGAATCGGGCGAATGGTTTGTATGGGTATGACAATCAATTATCATTGTGAATAGACACAATATCCCACTACTTCGGGATAGGTGTCCTCCTCCTTTCTCTTGGGCAGATAACGCAAAGCGATACTGCGATTGTGCCAATCTTGATAAAAATAGTCAGTGTAAACTTGATATGAAACGGTTGAAGTCAAGTTTACAATCAAGTATAATGACAGACAGTATTTGTCTCTTTTTTGTAGATATGATTTTATTATAATGAAAATATAGCGAAAATACTACCCCATAAAATTCATGAAATTGTTAAACTTTTGGAGAGATTTCTTATTTTCTAATGATGAAAAATATGATAATATAAAAAAGATATCATTGACAGACCTATGTTATCAATCAATATCTATGATATTCCGGCGGTGTAATAGATATCATAAGACCGATAATCTGCCGGGGAAATGGAAGGTTTTTACAATGAACTCTTTGATTCGTGTAGCTTCTATCTCTAATCATTTAGAGTTGGGAAATCCACAAGAAACGACCAAACAAATCTTAACTATGATTGAGACAGTGAAAAATTATTCACCAGATGTATACTTGTTTCCGGCTTATGCGTTGACCGGTGCCAATCTAGGAAATTTGAGTTTTCATAAGACGATCATACACGCTTGTGAAAACTGTATTGAATTGCTCTTAAAACAAACTAGGAAATTAAATGCCTATCTTGTGATTGGGGGAATTTCCATACAGCAGGGAAAACCTGCTAGTACGATTTATGTATTGAGCAAGGGAGAAATTCAAGCAACCTTAACAGAGGAAGATATGGATTATATGTTCTCAATAAGAGGTGTTAAATTCCATATTTTGAGTAAGCCATTTTCTAGCCTGTTACAGTATGTAAATCGAGTGAATGAATTGGGTACAGATGTGACCTTAATTCCAACAAATAATCCAACGATAGCGGGAGAAATACCAGAGTATGAGCAGGTTTTAAGGGTGATGTCAAAGGCAACGAGAAGTGGCATTGCAATTGCAAATGGATGTTCTGGAGATACCAGTTTCCCTCATCTATATCGCGGAATTACAGGGCATTTTGAATGTGGAAAAACATTGGCATTTAAACAGAGTATACAAGGGGGAAACTTTACTGTAACTGATTTTGACAGTGACATCATTCGTGCAGAAAAGAATGCTTTGGGCTTGCCTGTTTGTATAGATGGCTTTTTTGATAATGATATACTCCAGCAGGTGGAACCACATAAGGAAATTTTGCGAATGGTATCACAAGACCCCTATCTTCCAGAAGACCCAGAACAAAAAACCGATTATCTATTGGATTTATTTCAACTGCAATGTTCTTCTTTGGCAACTAGATTACAACACATTCATTGCGAAAAGGTGGTTGTGGGAGTATCTGGAGGTCTTGATTCTACCTTGGCTTTATTGGTTTGTGCCAATGCCTTTACTGCGTTAAATTTGCCAAAAAGCAATATCATTGCAGTGACTATGCAGGGATTTGGTACAACCAGTAGCACTTATGAAAATGCCATTTCTCTTATGAAATTGTTGGGGTGTACCATTCGCGAGATTCCAATTAAAGAAAGCGTATTGCAACATTTTGCGGATATTGGGCATGACCCAAATCAACATGATGTCACTTATGAAAATGCGCAAGCAAGAGAACGCACACAAATTTTATTGGATTTGGCAAATCAAAATCAAGCAATTGTAGTGGGAACAGGTGACTTGTCCGAAGAAGCATTGGGATTTGCAACCTTTGCAGGTGACCATATTGCCAATTTTAATGTCAATACTTGTATAACCAAATCCATGATACGCAGTTTAATTGTTGTATTGGCACAGACAGGTCGTTTTAAAAGTTGTGCTGGTATATTGACCGAGATTTTAAATACACCTGTTAGCCCAGAACTGCTTCCGCCCAGTGAACAGGGAAAGACAACCCAAAAGACAGAGGAAATTTTAGGTCCTTATTTATTACATGATTTCTTTTTATATTATTTTGTAAAATATCATTTTTCACCAAAGAAACTGTTTTGCTATGCACAAAAGGCATTTAAAGGACAGTTTGAAGATGCATATCTAAAAGAAAAGTTGTCTGTCTTTTTAAAACGCTTTTGTGCTGCACAATTTAAAAGAAGTTGTACTCCAGATAGTTCTGTGATAACAGAAGTCAATCTTTCAAATACAACATTTTTTATGCCTTCTGACATGAGTGCAGACTTATTTTTGCAGGAACTAGAAAAACTCAATTAGAACCATAAATAGAAAAGGAATGATTTTTGAATGAAAGCTGTTATTACTGTAATTGGAAAAGATACTGTTGGGATTTTGGCAAAGGTAAGCACCATTTGTGCAAGATTTCAAGCAAATGTAGTTGATGTAAATCAAACGGTTATGCAAGATTTATTTGCGATGGTGATGTTGGTAGAGATGGACAAACACAACACAGATTTATCTGTACTGCGTTCAGAACTCGAAGCAATGGGAGCAGAAAACGCCCTTCAAATTCATGTGATGCATGAAGATATTTTTAATTCCATGCACCGAATTTAAAAATAGAAACTGCATTTTATCAATTTGGAGGAATGAATACATGTTAAATACAAATGATATTTTAGAAACGATACAGATGATACAGGATGAAAATTTGGACATTCGTACCATTACCATGGGGATTTCTCTGTTGGATTGTATCGATAGCGATATTGATAAAGCCTGCGAAAAGGTTTATCAAAAAATTGTTTCAAAGGCAAAAAACCTGGTAAAGGTTGGAGAAGAAATCGAACGTGAATATGGAATACCTATTATCAATAAGCGCATTTCTGTAACACCGATTGCCATTGTGTCAGCTACCAGCAAAGGTGATCCAGTAAAATTTGCACTGGCATTGGAACGCGCAGCGACCGACTGTGGTGTAAACTTTATTGGTGGATATTCCGCCCTGGTGCAAAAGGGCTTTAGCGCTGGAGATGAAGAGTTGATTCGTTCTATTCCACGAGCATTGCGTGTGACAGAACATGTTTGTGCTTCGGTCAATGTCGGTTCTACCAAGACGGGTATTAACTTAGATGCCTGTAAATTAATGGGGCAGATCATCCGTGAAACAAGTGAGCAGACAGAAGACAGAAGTTGTATTGGAGCTGCAAAATTGGTGGTGTTTTGCAATGCTCCAGAGGATAATCCCTTTATGGCGGGTGCATTTCACGGTGTGGGAGAGCCAGATTGTATCATCAATGTAGGAGTCTCTGGTCCAGGTGTGGTGCGTGCTGCTTTGGCAAAAGCGCCAAATGCCTCCATTAGCGAAGTGGCGGATATTATTAAAAAGACTGCTTTTAAAATTACTCGTATGGGGCAATTGGTTGGTACACAGGCGGGAAAACGCTTAAAGGTACCATTTGGTATTGTGGATTTATCACTTGCTCCAACGCCTGCTGTGGGGGACTCTGTAGCCCATATTTTAGAAGAAATTGGACTGGAAAAGTGTGGAACCCATGGAACAACAGCAACATTGGCAATGTTAAATGATGCGGTGAAAAAAGGTGGTGTTATGGCATCTTCAAGAGTTGGAGGGCTTTCTGGTGCATTTATTCCAGTGACTGAGGATGCGGGTATGATTGACGCCGCTCGTTGTGGTTCTTTGAGTTTAGAGAAATTAGAAGCAATGACAGCAGTTTGCTCTGTTGGTCTGGATATGATTGTGGTTCCGGGAGATACTCCAGCAGATACCCTTGCGGCAATCATTGCAGATGAAGCGGCGATTGGAATGGTCAATTCAAAGACAACAGCAGTTCGCTTGATTCCTGCTATTGGTTTAAACGAAGGGGAAGAATTGGATTTTGGCGGTTTATTGGGTTATGGTCCAATTATGAAGATCAATTATCATTCTCCTTCTAAATTTATCAATCGTGGTGGTCAGATTCCCGCACCAATGCAGAGCTTAAAAAATTAGAATGGATATCAATCAAAAACTGTTGCAGATAGCTCTGCAACAGTTTTATTTAAAAGATCTATTATTGTCCCAAACGAATCATTTCATCAATGGTCTTGCGTGCATTTTGCATGATGTTTTTTTCCAATTCAATGCGTTCTCCTCCCTTGCCTGTTAGGGCATGGTAAACGTCGGATAACGTAGTGATTCTCATATCAGGACAGATTAATTTTTTGGATAATTGATAAAATCTTGTTTCTGGACGAACCAAATTTAGATAATCGGCAATGCTTTTTTCTGTACCAATGATACAAGGTTCATTGGAGTTCATAGCATAATCAATGATTGCAGCAGTGGAGCCAATAACATCTGCATAAGCAAGTACTTCGGCAGGGAGTTCTGGATGCATGAGTATTTTGGCATCTGGATACAATTGTTTTGCCGCCTTACAGTCCTCAACGGTAATGGCATTGTGAACTGGACAATATCCATCCCATACAATGATATGTTTTTCAGGTATCATCTTTTGCACATAAGTACCTAGATTTTTATCGGGAATAAAGAGAATGTTTTGTTCAGGAATAGCCTTTACAATCTTGAGTGCACTGGAAGAGGTGACACAGACATCACAGACTGCTTTTAAAGCAGTTGTTGTATTGATATAGGCAACAACTTTGAATTTTGGATGTGCTTGTTTGAAGGAGATAACTTGTTCTGGAGAAATTTGTTCAGCCATAGGACAAGTGGCTTGTTTGACAGGTAGAATAACCGTTTTTTCAGGAGATAGCATTTTAACCGTTTCTGCCATAAAGCGAACGCCGCACATGATAACGGTTGATTGTTGTAAGTCCTTTGCAACGACAGATAATTGATAAGAATCTCCTATATAGTCGGCAATTTCCAAAATATCAGCGGATTGATAACTGTGTGCCAAAATAACTGCTTGTTTTTCTTGCTTTAATTTGATAATTTCATCCTGTAAATCTCTTAACATGAAAATCCTACTCCTTTATTTTACCAGATAATTTAAAAATCAAAGTTGATTGGATAAAAATATAGTATCATAATCGGATAGAAACTGTCAAATGATGTATAAAAATATAGGTTCGTCAAACGTGTCAAAAATTTTTTATGAGTAGTGAAACGAATTGGCACAAACTATAGATTGTGATAAACTGAAATTTGTAATCTATACAGTAGTACCTACAAAACAGCTCATAAAATAGCGATTTTAAACAATCATGATGAAATGATCAAGTTGTTATAATATGTCCATCGTAATATCTCATAAAAAACTGGTTGGTAATACCATGACTACTAAATTTAAAAAATAGCAGATTATAATCGGAAGTAAAAATTGAAAGTTTGTTGATTGATAAGATACAATGATTTTATAAATTTATGTTATTATACAATTGGTATATCAGTATTATTGGGAGAAAATGAAATCATAAATGGTTGAGATGATGTTTTTTTCTAAGGTAAAGTTATGATTTTACCAGTTGCTACGATTGAAATTTCATGTTATAATATGGTAATTATTCATAACAATTTGTTGTGATTAAGATGTCAATAGTTTATAAAAATACAAAAACAATCAGAGAAGGATGGAACAAAAATTGCTTCAATATGATGAATATAAGGTGAAATTACAGGATTTAGAACCAGAAATTTTAGATTTGCGAGATGCATTGGGCATGGATCATTTATTAATGCAAATTGAAGAATTAGAATTAAAATCAGCAGAGCCCAATTTTTGGGATGATATAGAAACTTCTCAAAAAGTGCTACAGAAAACCAGCCAATTAAAAAACAGTACCCAGCGTTATGAAAAATTGTATTTATTGTTTGAAGATACGCAGACAATGTTGGAGATGGCGATAGAGGAAAATGATGAGAGTTTACTTGAGGAAATAGAGGAGAATTATCATTTATTAGAAGAGGAATTACAAGCACAACGTCTTGCTACCTTGTTGACGGGGGAATATGATCAAAACAATGCCATTTTGACTTTTCATTCTGGCGCTGGGGGAACCGAAGCACAAGATTGGGTGGAAATGCTTTATCGAATGTATACCCGTTGGGCAGAACGCCATGGCTTTAGCTATCAAATTTTAGATTATTTAGAGGGAGAAGAAGCTGGGATTAAAAGTGCTTCAATTCTGATTAGTGGTCTGAATGCTTATGGGTATTTGCAGTCAGAAGCTGGTGTGCATCGATTGGTGAGGATTTCTCCATTTGATTCTTCTGGAAGAAGGCATACATCATTTGCCTCTTTAGAAGTGATGCCAGAAGTCAATGATGATATTCAAATTGAAGTCAAAGATGAGGATCTACGGGTTGATACGTATCGCGCGAGTGGAGCAGGTGGTCAGCACATTAATAAGACCGACTCAGCGGTTCGAATTACCCACCTTCCAACTGGAATTGTGGTGGCATGTCAGAATGAACGCAGTCAACATCAAAATCGAGATATGGCAATGAAGATGTTAAAGTCAAAATTGTTGGAAATCAAAGAGCGTGAACATTTGGAAAAAATCGAGGATATCAAAGGAGAACAAAGAGAAATTGCTTGGGGCTCTCAAATTCGCTCTTATGTGTTTATGCCATATACTTTAGTAAAGGACCATCGCACTGGATTTGAAAGTGGAAATGTCAATGCCGTTATGGACGGAGATTTGGATGGTTTTATCAACGCTTATCTAAAGGCAAAAGGGCAAAAGGAATTAAGTGAATAGTTCTCGCGATATTATAATAGATAACTTGATTGGCAGAATAGGATATTGTTTCATTTCATGTTTGGGGATTCTATAGAAAGGAAGTTTGTTTTGAGTAAATCCAAAGGCAATTATGGAATTATGATCACCTGTATTTTACTGATTTTCGTATCATTACTGTTAATTGTATTTGTACTTTTTGCAGGAAACAGTACTTTGATGGATAAGATATTGGAACCCTACCGTATTTCTGCAGAAGGACATGTTGAAAAATTCGATGATGATCCAACGCGAACAAAACAAAATATGGCGGCAAAGATTGGTAAAATCAGTTTAGATGATATTTTATTTTTAGGAGACTCTCGCACGGTTGCTATGGCTGAGTTTGGATTTGTTCCAAAAAGTCAGATTATGGCAGAGGTTGGACTCAATCACATTTCTGCAATGACTCAATATTTTGATAACAATGGATACAGCAACACCATTCAACAGGAAGTTTCAAAGCGCAACCCAAAGGTCATTATCATTAGTTTTGGTGTAAATGGAATTGCTTATATGTCAAAGTCTCAATTTATGGATGGATATCAAGAATTTATTTCAATGGTTCAAAAAGCATCTCCTGATAGTGAAATTATCCTACAGGCGATCATGCCAGTGGGAAGAAAGCAAGAACAGTCAGATGATAGATTAAACAATCAAGTGATTGAGGATTATAATAAACAACTGCGCACATTAGCCCAACAGAAAAAAATTGAGTTTTTAGATGTTTCCGATTGCTTAAAGGATAAAAGCGGTTATTTAGATGAGCGTTATGACTCTGGTGATGGGCTTCATTATAATCGGGCAGCTTATGAGGAGTGGTTTGATCAGATGCTAGATGATTTGGGCAATATATTTTCTATCTATTAATTGGCTGTGATTCTAAGGGGTTTATAACAAAAAAAGACAGTTGGCAAACGGCGGGTGTCCGTAAAACAGCAATCAAAGCAGAGGAAGAAGCAAAAGGCGTTGGCTGCGCGGAACCGGGAACGAGAGCAAAACAAGCTGCGTATGCGCCGGGTGAGGGAGGCACAGAGGGTCGCAAAGGAAGCCGCGAGAGTTTCCTATCCGGCTGGTTGATTTGTTTCTGTCATTGTGCCATACTTCTCACAGTCACAGCTTGAGAAACAAGGACAAATACAAATATGGCGGTATTTATGAAAGAGAGGGTCCCCTATGAAAAGAGTGTACTTTTTGGGTGGTTCTCCCGGATCGGGAAAAACCACTTTGGCGGATACTATTTATAAAAACTTGGGTGTTCCAGTATACCATACAGACGATATCTTTCTGACTTCTAATGTGAACAAAAACAAGCAACCGCATATGTTTGGACTTCGTGAACTTTCTAATCCACTGGATATTTGGAATCGTTCTCCGCAAAGCTGCTTGGATTTTTGGCTAAAATATTATGAAGAAGCATTTGGGATTCTTATGGAGAATCTGCACCAAAGGCAGGAAAGTCTCCATCCTTTATTGGTCGAGGGTGTTTGCATTTTACCGCATTTCCTTGAGAAAATCGATTGCAAATCAAATGCTTATTTTCTGATAAGCTGTCATACTTTTTTAGAAGAAGCCATATCACAAAAACTCAAACAAATACCCGCATTTTTTGATAAACATGAGAGTCATAAGATGTACGAGAATATGCTGTACGTCTTTTCGAGTGTATCACAGATCATTATTGAGCACTGCAAACGTGCCAATTTCCCTTATTTGCTAATTCAAAAAGCAAAAGACTATTCAATCAATTACCAAAAAATCACAAATCAGTTTTCACTGCTGGAAAAAGTATAACAATCAAGCAAGGGCGCACTTCTATACATGGTCTGCGATCATGTATCGTGCGCTCTGCAAGGTCTGGTCCTGACTTACGAAAGTCAGGACCGTTTGCGTCGCTACACTCTGTACAAGGGACTGCATCCCTTGCGCCGCTTCGCGGCTATCCCTGTGCCCTCGCCAGAAGTGAAACGGCGGACCGAAGTCACGCCGTCCCCTGAAAATACAAGGTTTTCAGGTTTTTCAAAAATACTGTTTTATGACCACTCGGCTAATTGCCAACCATCTTTTTTATTTGGTTTAGAGGTTATATATTTTTGCAATTTTGGGAATCATAAAAATAAAGTTGGATGATTAAAAAACAGCTTTGAAAAAGTCAATGATAAGAGGAATTAAAAAGAGAATGCCAATTAAGCCACCAGCTAAAAAGAGAATCAATATCACATTGGAAAAAGTATGACGAGAGGGCTTAGAGGAACTGGAAATAACATTAATTTTAGTTTCTGGCATTGGAAATGGATTTTGTGGATTGTTTTGTTGAGATGGACTAGAAGAGTTTTCCACCTTTTGTCCACAATTGGTACAAAAATTTTCTCCATGGAGTGGGTTTCCGCAATTGGTACAGAAGTGATTCATAAAAATCTCCTTTCATTTGGATATTTCTAAAAGTATTTTGAAATAACAGTTATAGAATTACTGATGTGATTTAACAGGATAGCAAGAGAATATGTTTATTTCTATATGTGTAGGCACATTGTAAGTTCATATGATATTTTATTATAACATATTTTTTCTATTTGAGAATCAATAAAATCTATTTTTTAGATATGATCACAAAAATCAATCTGATTGGTGATAAGAGAGGGTAATTACTATTTGAAAAAATTATTGATAGGATAGTGTGTAAAAGTAGTAAAAATCTATAAATCAAAAATCGATTTTATTTGGTTATTCGATTTTTTTAAAAATTGAAAGTAAAAGAATGATTCTGTTATTTAGGTAGCTTTGTTTTGTGTGCCTTAAAAAAGAAATTTAATTCTGTGAATTCATACAAATATTGGTTTTAATTTTTCTAAAATATTGTAATGCAAAACAAATTACGGTATAATTTTTTCACATATCATCTGTATTAAATTGTTTCGTTACCAATACAGGAGTGTGCATGATGATAGATTTAGCACGTCAGCAGTTGTTTATGTTGGCGTGTTTTTTGTATTTATTTTTTGTTATAAGAATTGGTGGATAAAATCCATTGATATAAGATAACAAAGAATACTCCTTTGTTCTAAAATTCGCAAATACACATGAAAGCAATATCATCGTTTTATTTGCGGACATTTGTAAGCTGTGAATACGTTTTTTGTTTTAGAAAAGGAAATGGAGGTGATAGATAATTACTAAATAAGTAATTTTATAACTGAATAAGTATTAATCTTACATTGACTGGTAAAATTATCATAGGGGTACACACTTATATGATAAGAATATATCTGTCCCGAGTACTCGGTGAAAAAAGAATGACGCAGGCAGAACTATCAAGAAAAACTGGGATTAGACCTGCTACCATCAATGAAATTTATCATGAATTGACAGAGAGAATTAATTTGGAGCATCTAGATAGAATCTGTGAGGTTCTTGATTGTCCGCTAAGCGATTTGATGAACTATGAACCGAATAGAATTAAAAAGACAGGGAAAGATTTAATAGTCGAAGAACATCGGAGACGAAAACAAAGTCGATGAGGATTTTATATCCTTATCGGCTTATTTGATTTTTTAAAATAGCAGATCTGGACAGTTTGTGATAAAATATCCTGTATTTTATGGAGTAACTGAAACGAACCACAACGATACAATATAGGAGGAAAAACCATGAATCAATTTGGATATTTAAGAGTATCAACAAAGGACCAAAATGAAGACAGACAACTAATCGCATTAGAACCATTTCACATACCATTAAAAAATATTTATATGGATAAGATGAGTGGAAAAAATTTTAATCGTCCTGCTTATCATAGAATGTTAAAGAGAATGAAAAAAGGCGATTTATTGGTGATTAAAAGCATTGATAGGTTGGGACGCAACTATGAAGAAATTATTGAACAATGGAGGATTATTACAAAAGAGAAGTTTGTGGATATCATTGTGTTGGATATGCCCTTATTGGATACGCGAAATCAGGGGAGGGATTTAACTGGTACTTTTATTGCGGATTTGGTACTTCAGATTCTAAGCTATGTGGCGCAAACGGAACGCGAAAACACTAGACAGCGCCAGGCAGAAGGGATTGAAGCTGCAAAGAAAAAGGGAATTCGTTTTGGAAGACCCAAAAAAGAAATTCCAGAAGCGTTTTATCAAGTGCGAAAACTTTGGGAAGAAAAGAAAATAAATTCTCGCAGTGCAGCGGCGCAGTTGGGCGTTTCACAAGATACTTTTTTGCGGTGGGCACGTCAGAAGTAACATAAATTCTTATTGAGTTTGCAGACAAATTCAGGTATAATAAAATCAAATCGAAACATCAAGGGGGAAATATAATGCGTACAGATGAACAAATGTTTGATTTTATTCTTCAATTTGCAAAAGAACAAGAAACGATTCGTGCGGTTTATATGAATGGTTCTAGGACAAATCCCAATGTCCCGAAAGATATCCTTCAGGATTTTGATATTGTATATGTGGTAACAGAGACAGAACCTTATTTGACTGACAAGCGTTGGATATCTAGATTTGGGGAAATAACAGTTATGCAGGAGCCAGATGCACCAGGACTTTTTGCAAGTGATCATGATCCAAAAGAACAATATGCTTTTTTAATGCAGTTTGAAGATGGAAATCGAATTGATTTGACTTTACAGACGGTTGAAGTTTGTAAAAGAAATTATCTTCAGGATAAACTGACATTACCATTATTGGATAAAGATCATATTCTGCCGCAGATTTCTCCACCAAGCGATGTGGATTATCACGTAAAAAAACCAACTCCAGTACAATTTAGAGGTTGTTGTAATGAGTTTTGGTGGGTTTGCCCTTATATGGCAAAGGGTTTGTGGAGAAAAGAAGTGTTGTATGCAATTGATCATCTGAATTTTTATATTAGACCAATGCTGATTCAAATGTTATCTTGGAAGGTTGGTATCCAAACAGACTTTTCCATCAGTGTCGGTAAAAATGCAAAGTATTTAAAACAATATCTTGAGCCATCTATCTGGGAAAAGCTGTTAAACACCTACTCAGATGCAGATGAGGAACATTTGTGGAATGCCTTGTTTGCAATGTGTCAGCTTTTTTCAGAAATTGCTCAAGAGGTTGCCGATCAACTGCATTTTGAGTATTTTTGGGAAGAAGAACAAAAAACAATTTGTCATCTAAAAAAATTATATCATCGAGAAATCGGTCAATAAAGGAATTGCTTATGAGTCAAGAATCTACCATTTTTTGTAAAAACGGCGGCTGTACGGCAAAACTAGGTCCTGATATATTATCGCATGTATTAAAACAAATACCGCAAGGTAATCCAGATAAAGATTTGTTGGTGGGATATCACCATTCAGATGATGCGGCGGTATATCGTTTGACAGAGGACTTGGCAATGGTACAGACATTGGACTTTTTTCCACCAATGATAGACGATCCCTATTTATTTGGTCAGATTGCCGCGACCAATGCGTTGAGTGATATCTATGCAATGGGTGCACAGGTAAAAACGGCATTGAATATTGTCTGTTTTCCAGAACAGATGGATTTGAATATTTTGGGCAAAATACTGCTGGGAGGTTCTGAAAAGGTAGCAGAAGCAGGTGGCGTATTGGCAGGCGGACATTCGATTCATGATGAAGGTGTCAAATATGGGTTATCTGTAACAGGTGTGATTCACCCAAATCAGATACTTGCAAATCGTCAGTCCCAGATAGCAGACAAATTGATTTTGACCAAACCATTGGGGATAGGAATTATATGTGCTGCCAATCGAATGGGAGCAGCGTCTACTGCGTCTATGGATATGGCAGTGACATCTATGACAACGCTAAATCGATATGCGTCAGAAATACTAAAAAAATATCGGGTACACAGTTGTACTGATATTACTGGGTTTGGTTTATTAAAGCACTTAGACGAGATGTTGGATGAAAGTCACAGCGCTATCATTTTATCTGAGTCAGTTCCAGTGATATCAGAGGCGCTTGATTATGCAGAAAATTTCTTTTTGACAGCAGCTGGGCAGAGGAATCGGAATGCTTTGGCAAATAAGGTACAGTTTGCATGTCAAAACTTTGCAATGGAAGAGCTGTTATTTGACCCACAGACCTCTGGTGGTTTACTGGTTTGCATTGATCCAGAAGATGCACCAGCAGCATTAAGAGAACTGAATACACTTTCTTTACAGAGTAACATGATAGGGGAAGTTGTAAAACGGTCAGATTATCGAATAAAAGTAATTTAGAAAGAAGAGAAAAGATGATACAAAAAATTGATGTCAGAGGAAAACAATGTCCCATTCCATTGATTGAAGCCAAAAAGGCGGTTGAAACCCCTGGGATACAGATTGTAGAAGTATTGGTGGATAATGAAATTGCAGTACAAAATTTATTGAAAATGACAAAACAAAAGGGATTGACAGCCGACTATCAAAAAGCACATGATGATTATTTGGTTCGGATTATCGTACAATCTCAAGATAAACCGTTGGATGTGTTGGCGCCTGTAAAAAGTACTGAAGATCATTTGCATTCAGATACAGTGGTGGTATTGTCCTCTGATCGAATGGGACAGGGCGATGACGCATTGGGAAAGGTATTGATGAAAGGCTTTCTTTATGCATTGACACAACAGCAACTTCCCAAGACCATTTTATTATATAATAGTGGCGTGAAATTATCTGCTGAAGATACCGATACAATTTCAGATTTAACATTATTACAAGAGCAAGGGGTTGAAATTTTAAGTTGCGGTACCTGTTTAAATCATTATCAATTGACCGACCAATTGGCAGTGGGAGAAGTGACCAATATGTATACAATTGTGGAAAAAATGAATCAGGCAGGAAAATTGATAAAACCTTAAATGGAGGACTGTTATGGACACAAAATTGGTGGTTGTAAGAGGTGGTGGAGATATTGCAACAGGAACCATTTATAAACTATTTCAAAGTGGTTTTTCGGTTGTCGTTCTTGAAATAGAAAAACCCTCTACCATTCGTCGTTTAGCTGCCTTTTCTCAGGCGATATATCAGGAAAGATGTACAGTAGAAGGCGTTAGCTGTCGAAAAGCGACAACTTGGCAGCAGGCGAAAAAGTGGATGACACAAGGAGAAATTCCCATTTTAGTGGATCCACAAGCGGAATTATTAAAAAAGATAAAGCCATTTGTTTTAGTGGATGCGATTTTAGCGAAAAAAAATTTGGGTACCAACCGTTTGATGGCACCAATTACAGTGGCATTGGGTCCTGGATTCGAGGCGGGAAAAGATGTCGATGTGGTGATTGAAACGATGCGTGGACATCATTTGGGAAGGGTGATCACTTCTGGTTTTGCGATTCCAGATACCAAAATTCCGGGAGAGATAGGCGGTTATACAAAGGAACGGGTGATATATGCTCCCGTATCTGGAGTTTTAAAAGCAGAAAAACAGATAGCAGATATTGTAAACAAAGACGATTTGATTGCAATGATTGAGGATACGCCAGTATTGGCAAGTATTTCGGGCGTGTTGAGAGGGTTGATTTGTCCTGGATATCAGGTAAAAGCGGGGCTCAAAATTGCAGACATTGACCCAAGGATAGCAGAGCAAGAAAATTGCTATACCATTTCAGATAAAGCACGCTGTATTGCTGGTGGTGTGCTAGAAGCAATTTTATCTCAAACAGAAAGGATAAAGAATGGAACAAATCAGAGTTGAAGATGCGGTTGGTATGGTGCTTTGTCATGATATGACCGAGATAATACCAGGAGAGCGAAAAGGGTGCGCCTTTCGAAAAGGACATATCATTCAACAGCAGGATATTGAAAAATTATTGGATATTGGAAAGCGTTATATTTATGTATGGGATTTAAAAAAGGGATATCTACATGAAAATGATGCAGCGCTTAGAATGGCAACGGCTGCCGTTGGAAAGGGTGTCGCGCTAAGCCCAGTAAAAGAGGGAAAAATAGAATTGCGAGCAGTCGAGACTGGAATTGTCAAAATTGATTTAGACACCTTATATGCTGTAAATGAATTGGAGGAAGTTTGTTTTGCAACAATTCGTCACAACAAATTGGTGCAGAAAGGCACGTTGCTAGCAGGTACTCGAGTGATACCTTTAGTGGTAAAGGAATCCTTGATACAACAATTTGAGCAGATTTGCAAAAAAAATCCCCCTATGATACAGATAGTTCCATTAAAACCCGCTAAGATTGGTATTGTAACAACTGGTTCAGAGATTCAAAGTGGGAGAATTTCTGACCAGTTTGGAGAGGTATTGCGGCAGAAAGCAACTGAAACCGGTTCAGAAATCATTGGGCAGGTATTTCCTGGAGATGATCAACAGGCGATTACAACAGAGATTTTAAATTTTATTGAACAGGGAGCCGACTTGGTAGAGGTGACAGGTGGCATGTCAGTTGATCCAGATGATGTGACCCCCTCTGCGATTCGAGCTTGCAAAGGAGAAATTATCACCTATGGTGCGCCAGTACTTCCCGGCGCGATGTTTATGTTATCTTATATAAAAGGGATTCCAGTAGTAGGGTTGCCGGGTTGTGTGATGTATGCAAAACGGACCATTTTTGATTTGGTTATTCCTCGTTTGTTGGCAGGCGAGCGATTGAAAAAACAGGATTTTATAAAACTGGCACATGGGGGACAATGTTCTAACTGTACTACTTGTATCTATCCAAATTGTGGTTTTGGGGAGTAAAGAAAGATGAACATAAATGAATTTACACATTTTAATGAAGATGGAAATGCAGTGATGGTAGATGTATCAGAAAAAGAACAGACCCAACGTGTCGCAATTGCCAAAGGAAGAATTCAGGTAAATGATAATGTGTTGCAACATATTCAGCAGAAAACGGTCAAAAAAGGCGATGTGTTAGGTGTTGCGCGCATTGCAGGAATCATGGCGGCAAAGCGCACTTCTGAATGGATTCCCATGTGTCACTTATTGATGTTGACAAAGTGTCAGATTGATTTTAAAATTTTTTCACAGACGAATGAAATTGAAGTTACTTGTCTGGTAAAAACCGTGGGAAAAACTGGAGTGGAGATGGAAGCTTTGACCGGTGTTCAGGTGGCATTGCTGACCATTTATGATATGTGTAAGGCGATTGACAAAAAGATGGTGTTAAAAAATAGTTATCTTGTATCAAAAACTGGAGGAAATAGTGGAGACATTTACAACGAATCCCCCATTGATGGATAATATGGGACGTATCATTGACTATGCCCGTATTTCAATTACCAATCATTGTAATCTGCGCTGTTGTTACTGTATGCCAGATGGAGCACAACCAGACAATACTACTCTGTTAAAAACGGAGGAAATACTTTTTATCTGTAAAAGTTTATCTGAAGTGGGTATTTCAAAATTTAAAATAACTGGTGGAGAGCCATTGCTTCATTCAAATGTAATAGAACTGATAAAATCATTAAAGCAATTGCCATTGGTTGATCAAGTTACATTAACAACCAATGGCGTTTTATTATCTGATAAACTAAGTGGGCTGATGAATGCTGGTTTGGATGGTGTCAATGTGAGTTTGGATACACTTCGCCCTGAACGCTATCAAAAGATAACAGGAGTGGCGGCATTGCATTTGGTAAAACAGGGAATAGATGATTGTTTAAAAAAGGGAATGCCGTTAAAATTAAACTGTGTGTTCATTTCTCAATTCAATGAAGATGAATTATTGGATTTTGCAGAATTGGCAAAACAAAATATATTGGATATCCGTTGGATTGAGATGATGCCCATTGGTCAAGGAAAACGATTTGAAACAATTTCCAATTTGCAGATATTAAAGCGATTAGAACAGCAATATGGGACGTTCAAATGCTCTGAAAAAAAGGGAAATGGTCCAGCAGTTTATTATGAGCATCCGGATTTTATGGGAAAGATTGGACTAATCAGCCCAGTGAGCCAGTGTTTTTGCAATACTTGCAATCGGGTTCGCGTGACAGCAGATGGCATATTAAAACTGTGTTTAAATTATAAGTTGGGATTTGATTTAAAAGAGTTGTTAAAAAAGGAGATTTCTCAATTGGAATTATCAGAGGAAATCAAACGAATGATTTATCAAAAGCCAAAAAGACACGCTTTTGGCATGACAGCAACCAAGTTGGAAACGCGCAATATGTGGCAGATTGGAGGATAATATGGGAAAAATTATGGCAATCTGTATCAGTGAACATCGAGGTACCCAAAAGCAACAGGTAAATCGGGTTCATTTGATAGAAAATCATGGTCTAGAGGGAGATGCCCATGCAGGGAATTGGCATCGTCAAGTAAGTTTGCTTTCTTATCAACAGATACAAGCATTTCGTTTAAAAGGTGCCAATATAGAATATGGGGCGTTTGGAGAAAATTTAGTGGTAGATGGATTTGATTTTAAAACTTTTCCGATTGGTACGCAGTTTGGGTGCAATGACATTGTATTAGAGCTGACCCAAATTGGAAAGGAATGCCATCATCATTGTGAAATTTATCAGAAGATGGGAGATTGTATCATGCCACGTGAAGGGGTTTTTGCACGTGTGATACATGGTGGAAATCTTCAAGTAGGAGATGAATTGATATGTATCGAGTAGCAGTGATTACTTCTAGCGATAAAGGGGCTGCTGGAGAGAGAGAAGATAAAAGTGGTGGTATTATCTGTGATATGGTGAAACAAAAGGGCTTTCAGGTGGTATCTACCATGATTTTACCAGATGAAAAGGAATTGTTAAAACAGCATATGAAATTGATTTGTGATCAAAATCAGGCAGATTTGATTTTGACAACTGGTGGAACTGGATTTTCACCCCGCGATGTGATGCCAGAGGCAACTGCTGAAATTGCTCAAAAATTGGTTCCGGGAATCAGCGAAGCGATGCGTTATGGTGCGATGCAGATTACCAAAAGGGCAATGCTGAGCAGAGGCATTTCAGCAATTCGAGAAGCCACTTTAATTATCAATCTACCTGGAAGCCCGAAAGCGGTTCGGGAAAGTTTAGAATTTATTTTAGATGAATTGGACCATGGGCTTGCGATTTTAACAGGAAAAGCAACCGAATGCGCTAGAGAGGATAAAATAAATGGATGAGAAATCGCAGTATAAAATACTTTGATAGGTATAAGAAGTATTTTGGTTTATTTGGTATCATCATGTGTCTGTTATTTGTCTTTAGTGGGTGTCAAACAACATCAAAAACACAACTGTATATTTTGGCAGCGGCAAGTTTGATAGATGTCTGTACAGAATTAGAGCAAATTTATGAAGCAGAACATCAGCAGGTTGATTTGATATTTTTGTATGGAGGAAGTGGCACATTACAAGTACAGATTGAAGAGGGTGCTCCAGCCGATTTGTTTATCTCTGCTGCTGAAAAACAGATGAATGAATTGGCACAAAAGGATTTGATTCAAACACAGACCAGAGTTGATTTACTAAAGAACAAAGTGGTATTAATTGTACCAAAAGAGATGGATGGCATAATAACCTCTTTTGAAGATTTGTTAAAACCCCAAGTGAAAAAGATTGGATTGGGAGAACCCGGCAGTGTACCAGTTGGGCAATATAGTGAAGAAATCTTTACTTCTCTTGGTATATTCGCCCAGATAAAGGATAAGGTTATTTATGGAAATGATGTTCGCGCGGTGTTGACCTGGGTGGAAAGTCAGGAGGTGGATTGTGGAGTTGTTTATCAAACAGATGCAATTTTTTCTGATAAAGTAAAGATTGTCTGCGAAGCGCCAAAGGGAAGTTGCAAAGAGGTAATTTATCCAGCAGCAGTATTAAAGCACAGCAAACACCAACAACAAGCAAAGGATTTTTTGGAATTTTTAAAAAGTGATAAAGGTATAGAAACGTTTCAACAGTATGGGTTTTTAAGCGGGAATGAAACATAGAAGGGATTGATGTGATTTGCTTTATGATGTAGTAGTAGTGGGCGGTGGCGCTTCAGGAATGACCGCAGCAGTCGTTGCCGCAAGATCTGGAAAGAGAGTATTGCTTTTAGAGCGAATGAATCAATTGGGAAAAAAGTTATTGGCAACAGGAAATGGAAAATGTAATCTTACAAATCTATATCAAAATTTAGATTGTTATCGGAGTGACAATGCAAAATTTCCGTTAATTATTTTAAAACAGATATGTGTTTCCGAAACACTAAACTTTTTTAAGCAATTGGGTGTTTATACCAAGGATAAAAATGGTTATGTATATCCCAATTCAGAGCAGGCGTCAACGATTGTAGAGGCATTTCAAAACGCGATTCAACATTTAAAGATAACAGTGGTAAAAGATTGCTGTTTAGAACAGATGATTGTTCGGAATCATCATTTTACATTACATACTACACAGGGAGTATTTCGCGCACAACAAGTGATTTTGGCAATGGGAGGTGCTGCCTCCGCGAAGTTAGGCAGTGATGGAAGTGGTTTTGAAATTGCCAAACGGTTGGGACATTCCATTGTAAAGCCGCTTCCGGCGCTGACTGCTTTAAAATCAAATTTAACTTATTTTCGGCAATTGGCGGGTGTGCGTGCACAAGCAAAAATAAAACTTTATTCAGAAGAACAATTGTTGACAGAAGAAGCAGGAGAAGTGCAATTTACCAATTATGGAATTTCTGGTGTAGTTGTGTTTCAAATAAGTCGCTTTGCCTCTAAGCGGTTGGACCGAAATGAAAAGGTGGTAGCGCAGATTGACTTGTTTCCACAGTGGTCCAATCAAGATTTATATGCAAAGTTAAATCAGATTGTCAAAGATTGTCCTTATTTAACGGTGGAACAGTGTTTGCAGGGATTGCTAAATCAAAAGTTAGTACCTGTTTTATTGCATACTGCTCATATCAGACGCAATCAGTCAATTGTGCAGCTTCAGCAAAAGGACTGGAAACATCTGATTCATAAATGCAAAAATTTTGTAGTTCCCATTATAGGTACCAATGGACTAGAACAATCTCAAGTGACCTGTGGAGGGGTGGATACAAGGGAAATCAATCCTTATACCATGGAGTCCAAACGGCAAAGGGGCGTTTATTTAACCGGTGAATTATTGGATGTAGATGGCACCTGTGGCGGATATAATTTACAATGGGCTTGGTCTACGGGCATGTTGGCAGGTATGTTAAAAGGTGAGTTCAGATGAATGAAAAGGTTCAAAAATTGTTAAATCAGATGGTACAGATGACACAGTCGATAGTAAAGGAACAGTTGACTGGTATTTATCTACATGGTTCTTTGGCATTAGGGGGATTTTCATGGGAAAAGAGTGACATTGATGTGATAATTGTAGTGAAAACTTTCCTGACACAGCAGCAAAAACAGGATTTGATGAAACAGATTGAGATATTCACAATAAAAGGTATGGTACCTCCAAAGGGGATAGAAATGAGTGTCGTATTACAACAGCACTGTAAACCATTTTGTTATCCCACCCCCTTTGAATTACATATTTCCAATACCCACTTTCAGCGGTATTTGGCATGTCCAGAACAATTTTGCAGAGAAATGAACGGATTGGATAGAGATTTAGCAGCTCATTTTACAATTATTAAAAAAGCAGGTATTGTATTATTTGGGGAATCTGTTGACAACGTATTTGGAGAGGTGCCAGATGAATATTATTTGGACAGCATTCGACAAGATATTTGTGATGCAAAGACTGAAATTTTCAAATGTCCAACTTATTATATTTTGAATTTATGCAGAGTGGCAGCATTTGTACAAAACCATTTGATTTTATCAAAAAAAGAGGGTGGAGTATGGGGACTGGAACACCTCCCTATGCAGTATCATCCATTGATACAGTCCGCTTTAAATGATAATTTAGAAAATGTTAGTAAATGCAATAAAGAATTGACATTATCCTTTTGTGATATATTATTGAATTTGATTTTATCATAACTGAAAAAAGGGAATATTTATGATTTAAAACAAGAAAATATTGGCACAATTATTTTGTAAAGTATTTTGTATGATGGCAGAAATAAATCTGAGATTGGAAGTTAGTAAATGAAAAAAACGACGATGAGTGCAATGGCTACACTGATGATGTTTTTAGCGATTGCTCTGTTTTTTGTGATACGAGAGATGCCCAATCCGTTTTTAAAGTGGAATTCTTTAGGCGTTCATACCTTTACAGCAGTTGATATGTATAGTGAAGAACATACTAGAACGGTGCGCAAACATCGAAGAGAAACTGTGAGAATTTATTATATTGTATTTGAGTCTGGAGAATACCGCTATCGAGAAAGAGCAAGGTCATCTGGCGACGCGATAGAAAGTATTCGAGCGAATCGGCGAAGAACTACAGAAAAAGAGGTATTTCGTTCCAACACTGGAAAGATAGAAGTGGCAGATGTTGGCACAGATTTTCAAATGAAACAACAAAATAAGTTTATCTTTTGTATGGTGTCGGCAATTTTATTGACACTGGGTTTGATTGGGTGTATTTGGAAATTGATTTGTAAAAAAAATGAAAGTCGTGAGAAATAGAAAATGAAATAGAAAGAGGATATTTATGAAAAATACGGATCATTTATATTTTCAATTCAATTGGAAAAGTTGTCAAAAATATATTTTATGTCAATCCATAGAACATGATTATTTAAAACAAGCAATTTTAGAATATAGTGAACTATTGAAATTAGAGCAATCGCAACAAGAACATCGCTTTCGATATTATTATAAAAAAGATGAAAGTGATTGGGTGATTATAAAGTGTCCAGATGAGATTAGTTTTTATGTATTTCACAATTTGCTCGGTTGGATTGCAGCAGTTCCGAATTGTCAGAGTCAGTGGCCCAAACAGGCAATTGGTGTTGTGGTGAGTGAGGAAATGGGATATTCTTATTACTGTCATCTAGATAGGCGCAACCCCTATCAAGATAGTTTGATAGGGACTTTTGACGATGGAAAAACATTTCAAATTTCCCTTCCGGATGCATTTCAGGAAAATGGAAATATCATGTTATTTGATGTTGTGAATTCACAGACGAAATTATGGTTGTTTTTAAAGGATAGACAAATTGAGCGCACAGATTTAGAAGTTTTACCCACAAAATGGGAGTGGGGTGTGCGAGTAAATTTTCCAGTTTAAAGAAAAAGGAGCTTCATTGATATGTCAATGGTCAGTATTACCAAACATCAAGATTATCGCCTTGAAGAGATTACAACAGCAGTGAGAACGCATTTTAAACGCTTTCAATTAGAACAACAGCTCAGTGCAAATACCAAAGTGTTGATAAAGCCAAATTTGCTGATGAAGCGCAGACCTGAAGAGTTTACAACAACACATCCAACTTTGGTAGAAGCCGCCATTATTTGCTTAAAGGAATTGGGTGTAAAACACATTACTGTTGCGGATAGTCCCGGTGGATTATATACAGTATCTGCCTTGAGAGGGATTTATCAAGCCTCTGGCATGATGGAGGTTTGTAAACGTCAAAGAGTGATCTTAAATGAAGATATTTCTTTTCAAGAAAAGGGTAATCCATCTGCTGTATTGGTGAAAAAGTTTCCCTTGATTCAACCAGTCATACAAGCGGATTTTATTTTGGATATTTGTAAATTAAAAAGTCATGCAATGACCGGTTTGAGTGGAGCGGTTAAGAATTTATTTGGTTGTATTCCAGGATTGACAAAACCAGAATTTCATTGGAGATTTCCGGAAAAAGAACAATTTTGTCAAATGTTGGTTGATTTGTGTGAAACGGTAAAGCCAGATTTTGTTTTAGTAGATGCGATTCATGCAATGGAGGGAGATGGTCCTTCTGGAGGAACCATGCGAAAGGTGAATCGGATTTTGGCTTCCAATCAACCATATGATTTAGATTATTGTTTGTGTCAGTTGATTGGTGTTTTGCCCGAACGGATTTTGACAGTGTCTCACTCCATTCAGCGGGGATTATGTTGTGGAGAGCTTTGCGATATTCAAATTATAGGGGAATCATTGCAAACTGTAGCCGATTTTCAGATGCCTCAAGATAAAGGTTTAGACTTTATGGCTTGGGTACCTAAATTTCTTAGAAAACCAGCAAAAGCGATTACAGAAAAGTTTTTGACTTCTAGACCTAAAATCAGAACAGCAGACTGTATTGGATGTGGAAAATGTGCAGAAAGTTGTCCACCAAAAACAATTCAAATTGTAGATCGCAAGGCGAAAATCAATGATAAAAATTGTATTCGTTGTTTTTGTTGTCATGAAATGTGCCCAGTGAAAGCAATTGACATTAAGCGTTCGCGTTTATTTTTGAAATAAGGTGAAAATATGAGAGAAATAGTGGTAAAGGCACCAGCTAAGCTCAATCTTGCACTGGATATTGTTGGAGTGAATGAAGATCATTATCATAAAATGAAAATGATTATGCAGACCATTGATTTATTTGATGTGATTACCATTCAATTGACAGATGATGAGATACAATTGAGTTGTAATCGCCCAGAAGTTCCCTGTAATCAACATAATATTGCTTACAGATGTGCACAAGCATTGATGGAATATATGGGTATTTTGACATATGGATTTAAAATAGATATCCAAAAGCAAATTCCAATTCAAGCGGGTATGGCAGGGGGGAGCGCAGATGGTGCTGCTGTATTAGTGGGATTGAATGAGCTATATCAATTGGGGCTTTCTGTACAACAACTCTGCGAAATTGGTACAAAGGTTGGTGCTGATATTCCCTTTTGTATCATTGGGGGAACGGCAAAGGTAGAGGGGATTGGAGAGGTGATTATCCCAATAGACCCAATGCCTGATTGTATATTTGCAATTGCAAAACCCAAAACAGGTATTAGTACCCAAAAGGCATTTATGGATTTTGATTTGGCTCAAATACCTCCAAGGTTGGATTTGGAACAGATGATAACTGCAATCAAACAACAGGACATTTATCAGATGTCCAATCATATGTACAATGCCTTAGAGCAGGTTTGTACAGTAAGAGATATTCAGATCATACGCAATAAGATGTTGAGTTTTGGTGCTAAAAATGCAATGATGACCGGAAGTGGCTCCGCGGTTTTTGGAGTTTTTACCAATGCGGCACGTGCTTATGAATGTGAACAAAAACTAAAATCTAAATATTCAGAGACGTTTCTGTGTAAACCAATTCCTTATGGGTGTCGTGTTGTCAAAACAGAATGATGTGATATTTGCATACTTTGCAATTGTATAGTATTCCTAAAAAAACAAAATAATATTCAGAAAACAAATGAATAGACAATGTTTTGTAAAGATATTATAATCAAATTGTCAAAGAGCTTAAAAAATGAATATTCAATAGGAGGAATTTGAACTATGTTTCATCATAATGTGCCAGATGTAAAGCTGGGAATTGTAGCAGTGAGTCGTGATTGTTTTCCAATGGAATTGTCTGAGAATCGAAGAAAAGCGGTAGTTCAGACCTATCATCAACAACAAAAGGAATTGTATGAATGTTCCGTTGTAGTGGAAAATGAATGTGATGCAATAAAAGCGGTAGAAGAATTAAAGGCGAATGAAGTCAATGCAATGGTGGTCTATCTGGGGAATTTTGGTCCAGAAACACCAGAAACAATCTTAGCACAGCGCTTTGGCGGACCTGTGATGTATGTCGCTGCTGCGGAAGAAACACAAGAGAATTTGATTGATGGGCGTGGAGACGCTTATTGTGGCATGTTAAATGCAAGCTATAATTTGGGATTGCGTCAAATAAAAGCATATATTCCAGAATATCCAGTGGGAACAGCAGTTGAAATTTGTGCAATGATGGATGATTTTGTGCCAGTGGCACGCACTATTTTGGGATTGCGTGGTCTGAAATTGATTTGTTTTGGTCCTCGCCCCAATGACTTTTTAGCTTGCAATGCACCGATTAAAAAGTTATTTGATTTGGGAGTAGAGATTGAAGAAAATTCTGAGTTGGATTTGTTGGCAGCCGTCAAGGCACATGACAATGACCCTCGAATTCCACAAGTAGTTGCAGAGATGGAACAGGAATTAGGCGGAGGCAATAAAATGCCGACTCTTTTGCCAAAACTAGCACAGTTTGAAATTACGTTGTTGGATTGGGCTGAGTCTCACAAAGGCTCTCGTCAATATGTGGCTTTTGCCAATAAATGTTGGCCAGCTTTTCAAACAGAATTCGGTTTTTGCCCTTGTTATGTCAATGGACGTTTGACAGGACGTGGAATTCCCGTGGCTTGTGAAGTGGATATTTATGGTGCTTTAAGCGAGTATATTGGTCTATGTGCTTCTGGAGAGATTGTGACACTGTTGGATATCAATAATTCTGTTCCATCTGATATGTACTTAACTTCAATCAAAGATGTTTATCCATATACTTTAAAAGATACTTTTATGGGATTTCATTGTGGAAATACCAATGCTAGTAAATTGAGTCAATATGAAATGAAATATCAGTTGATTCAACATCGTTGCTTAGAGCCAGATTCTGAGCCAAATGTAAGTCGCGGAACACTAGAAGGAGATTTAAAACCCGGGGAAATTACCTTTTTCCGTTTACAGAGTACCGCAGATAGCCAATTGAAAGCTTATGTGGCGGAAGGTGAAATTTTGCCTGTGCCAACTCGTTCTTTTGGTGGCATTGGAGTATTTGCAATCCCTGAAATGGCGAGATTTTACCGCCATGTATTGATTGCTAAACGATATCCACATCATGGGGCAGTTGCCTTTGGTCATTATGGAAAGGTGTTATTTGATGTATTATCTTATTTAGGGGTAGATGACATCGCATATAATCAACCAAAGGGCGTGTTGTATCCCACAGAAAATCCATTTGAAGCAAAGTAATAATTGATATTTTCTCAATGAACCATTGAGAAGTAAAGGTCGATAGAAAAAATATGATTTGGACAATTGTTTTGTCTGATTATTTCAGCGATCTATAAGAGAAAAACTGCTCCATCAATTTTGTGAAAAGGAGCAGTTTTTTTACAAAAATTCTTGATTGATCATGGAATTGAGCAGAACAATAAAAGGATTGTAATGTAGTTTAAATAATAACTTGGTATTTATCATTGACTTTGCAATAAGGAGGAAATCAATGCGATGCGTTTTGTATTGACGTGTGAAGAAATGGACGGTTTCATTTTAATAGATAAAAGTTATTTGCCAGAATTGAATGACAATCTATTATATGCAATGGATCTTTTGCTTGATCGTTATGGGAAGTCTGAATTGATTTTTGATTTTCCAGATGAACAATGGGATATTGCCAGATTAAGAGAAATCAGACCAATACAGGAGTTTTGTAATCAAGGGAAAATGATTATTTGGCTTTTAGATGGTATGAAAAAAGAGTGTGAATTTGAACAGAGTTATGAAATGATAGATTCTCTTAAGTGGTTGTCCGTTCCCACAGGCAAATTGTTGGCAGTAACGGCAAGCGAGTTGATTCAGTGTCTTTCTTATCCGAATTTGGAGATGGAAAAAATATTTGATTTAACACTTGAAAGAGGATGGTATGCAATATGGAACGAGGGAATCGATAAAATTATGTACTGTAAGAAGCCGGCTCCCAATTCCATTTTCTCAAATATTGAAGAAATATAAAAGGGATTGTAAATCAACACAGAAGTAGAGTATTTAAATAAATGGATTCCTAAATTTAAAAATTGTGATTGAGAATGGAAATTAAGATTTTTATAAAAAATAGTATTGATTAAGAAAGTGCCTGAAGGCACAAGAAAAAAGGTATATTTTTTGTTACTCGCCAAATCGCTGGACAATCGTCAGCGGCTCGTAATAAAAAATAGTATTGATTAAGAAAGTGCCTGAAGGCACAAGAAAAAAGGTATATTTTTTGTTACTCGCCAAATCGCTGGACAATCGTCAGCGGCTCGTAATAAAAAATAGTATTGATTAAGAAAGTGCCTGAAGGCACAAGAAAAAAGGTATATTTTTTGTTACTCGCCAAATCGCTGGACAATCGTCAGCGGCTCGTAATAAAAAATAGTATTGATTAAGAAAGTGCCTGAAGGCACAA
>CAJTTB010000022.1 GCA_910579175.1 uncultured Oscillospiraceae bacterium
TCGTTTGAGTTCATTCAGTGCTTGTCTTGTTTCATCTCTGACTTCTATTGTGCTTTCTTTAACCTGCTCGCTCTCACTGATTGCTTGATTTGCTGTATCAATGATAGTTTGTATTTGTTCATTTGTTTCGCTTAACAGTCGATTTGCGACACCTGTCGCATAATCTGCTGCTGTATTGGCATTAACTGTTGCTGTATCGGCTGTGATTGCTGCGCTACTCGCAGCATTGGCAGCACTGGTGGCACTACTAGAGGCGGTATTCGCTTTATCTGCTGCGGTGTTTGCCCTCGTTGTAGCGGCATTAGCATTGGTCGTTGCTGTATTTGCTTTTCCTGTTGCTGTATTTGCAGCAGTCGCAGCGGTTGTGGCGCTATTGGCAGCAGCAGTTGCTTTATCTGCTGCTGCGTTTGCCCTTGTGATAGCGGTATTGGCATTGGCAATTGTGGTATTCACATTGGTTGCTGCTGTATTTGCATTTTCTGCTGCAGCATTTGCTGCGTTGGCGGCACTGGTGGCATCTTCAATTGCGTCCAATAAAATATTGTATTCGCTGCTACTTGCTACAAGATCTTGTGCAAAAACCGCTGATTGCACATTGATATAAAAAGTAATACTGCTCAACTGATTTTTATCCCTATCGTAAAAGGTCACTTCACATGGGCAGCGTCCGGCTACTGTCAGACATTGAGCTGTCAGTGCAATGGTCACTTGATTATTTTTGATAGTGGCTTGATTGACTATCTGTGTTCCATCTGGTTTGCGCAATGTATACATTGCAAAACAATCTGATGGAATCGAAATTTTTTCTAAACCATTTGCGATATTGCAGATAATAAATCTGGTATTTACATCGCCTTGTTTGGCTTGAACCGTAATGGGTAAATGTTCTAAGGCAATATCCAAAGTAATTTCCTTTGTTGCTTTCATCAAGTCATCCTTTCTAGTTTGTATTAAAATTATCAAAAAAGCACGTCAATCAAAAACATGATTGACGTGCTAGACGTGCGATATCAATTGGCATTTCCAAACAAATTGATTCCAAGTGCCGCATTTAGGGCACTTTTTTTTGATAATTCCCTCTTTTATTTGTACCTCCATCAACAGTTTATTACATTTTTTACATCGAACCTCCTGCATGATCATTCTCCTTATTTGATGATATGTTAATACTGATTATATCATATAACGCTTTAAGCGTCAATATAGGTATAATTAAAAACCAAATGAGGCTATTGTAAAAGTCATTTGGTTTTTGATCGTTGTCTGTTTAAGATAATATCGATTTTCCCTTGCGGCGATCCTTTAAAGATATTTGCTTTCCGCTTTTATCCACCAATACGATATTATCCAATTGTGTACGCAGGTTTTTGCGATATAATGAAAGGTATTCTTCACGCAATTTAGCTTGCTCTTGTTTTTCTTCTTCACTCAAAGACTGTGTTTTTGCTTTTCGAGCCAGCTCGTTAATGCGGTCTAATTTCTTTTGTTTCATTTGGTTTCTCCTCTTGATAAAATACACAAAGCCAAATACAAATTGGCTGACTACTTGTCTGAATGATTCGATGTTTCTGATGTTTTGGAAGAAACAAAGTATCTCCCGCCTGCAATGTGATAACTTGTGTTTCCAACTCCAGTGTTGACGTTCCCTGAAGTAATACGATCCATTCATCTTCTATTTGGTCATACCAAAATCCATCTGGTGAACTTTGTCCACAGGATAAAATACGCTCAATTCGGATA
This sequence comes from uncultured Oscillospiraceae bacterium, assembly GCA_910579175.1. Classification (GTDB taxonomy): domain Bacteria; phylum Bacillota; class Clostridia; order Oscillospirales; family Ruminococcaceae; genus Massiliimalia. Next base: position 1,741 of record CAJTTB010000022.1, read on the forward strand.
TGTTTATCCTGATGAAACACAGTTGTAATTTCCTCTTCAAATAAAGCCGAAGGTAAACTTTCAAATAGAGAGTTCATCTTACTTTCCCGCCCGATATTCTAAAAATTCTTCATAACTTCCAGTATAGTCAATCATTCTTCCGTCAAAATCAAATTCTATGATGCGATTTGCAACTGTATCAATGAATTGATGGTCAAAGGAAGAAAATAAAATAACTCCTTTAAAATCCATCATACCATTGTTTACTGCAGTGATAGATTCCAAATCCAAATGATTGGTAGGCTGATCCAGTACCAATGTGTTTGCTCCAAACATCATCATTCTAGACAACATACAGCGCACTTTTTCTCCTCCAGAAAGCACATTTACCGGTTTGAGAACATCATCTCCAGAAAATAACATCTTTCCTAAAAAACTTCTCAAATAAGTATCGCTATCATCAGAGGAATACTGCTGTAACCAAGAGATAATACTTAGATTGCAGTCATCAAAGAATTTGGAGTTGTCTTTTGGAAAATAGGATTGAGAAGTACTGATACCCCATTTATAACTTCCCTCATCTGGTTCTATCTCTCCCATTAAAATCCGAAACAATGTGGTATTTGCCAGTTCATTTTCTCCTACAAAAGCAATCTTATCTTCTCGGTTTACCCGAAAAGAAATATCATTTAATATCTTAACACCATCAATGGTTTTACTCAAATTTCGAACTTCTAAAATCTCTTTTCCAAGTTCTCGATCAATCGAAAAGCCCACAAATGGATAGCGTCTAGTAGATGCAGGCATTTCCTCTAAAGTCAATTTATCAATTAATTTCTTTCGAGCAGTTGCCTGTTTTGATTTGGACTTATTGGCAGAGAAGCGAGAGACAAAATTTTGTAATTCTTTGATTTTATCCTCTTTCTTTTTGTTTTGGTCGCGCAACATTTTTTGCATCAGTGTACTGGATTGATACCAAAAGTCGTAGTTGCCCACATAAATTTTAATTTTGTGATAATCAATATCAACGATATGGGTACAAACATGATTGAGAAAATGACGATCATGAGATACTACAATAATTGTACCTTCATAATCCATCAAAAAATCTTCCAACCAACTAACAGAGGATAAATCTAGATGGTTGGTGGGCTCGTCCAGTAAGATAATATCCGGTTTTCCAAACAATGCCTGTGCGAGTAGTACCTTAATGCGCTCCTTATCGGCGAGCACTTTCATAGAATTGTAAAGTTGATTTGTACTGATTCCAAGCCCCTGTAACAGTCTGCTGGCATCTGTTTCAGCATCCCATCCATTTAGCTCTGCAAACTCAGCCTCCAATTCAGCTGCTAAATTGCCATCCTCTTCATTAAAATCCTCTTTTGCATACAAAGCGTCTTTCTGCTTCATAATTTCATATAGCCGAGGATTTCCCTGAATAATGGTATCTAATACCGTAAATTCTTCATAGGCATAATGATTCTGCTTTAATACAGACATACGTGTTTTTTTATCAATGACAATTTCACCAGAGGAAGGTTCTAACTCTCCAGAAAGAATGCGTAAAAATGTAGATTTTCCTGCTCCATTTGCTCCGATAACACCATAACAGTTTCCCGGAAGAAATTTTAAATCCACATGAGAAAATAAGTCCTGTCCACTAAAGTTTAAACTGACATTTTGTATATGAATCATATTGCATTATATCCTTTTCTTAAATTTTATAATAGAGTTATTTCAAAACAAGTTGACAACATGTCAAATAATGAGATTGCGCTATCGAGCAATTATATCAGACAAACGATACATGTGATTGATAGGTCCTGCACCTGCTCCAAGATTCAACTGAGCGCGCAGTGCATTCATAAGATATTGTTTTGCCTGTATGAGTGCTTGTTGTGGTTTTAGCCCTTGTGCCAATGCACAGGCAATTGCAGTAGAAAGGGTGCAACCTGTACCATGTGTATTGGAATTATCAATTCGTTCCCCAGCAATCCAATGACCCTTTCCATTGAAATATAATAAATCATCGGCGGTATCTTTTAAGTGACCTCCCTTAATTAAAATAACACCAGGGTACCACTGGGCTATCTGTTGCGCTGCCTGCTCCATCTGTTTTTGATTGTGAACAGGAAACCCACATAATACTTCTGTTTCTAATAAATTAGGCGTTATCCATTGTACCATTGGAATTAGATATTTTTTAAGTGCTTGGACAGCATCTTCACCCAACAACCGTTTCCCACTGCTGGATACCATTACAGGGTCTAATACAATGGAACTCATTTGATATTCTGTTATCTTTTGAGCGACTGCACAGATAATATCTTCTGAAAACAACATTCCAATTTTGACACTATCTGGAAAAATATCAGTGCAAACACTGTCTATTTGCTGCTTTACAAAATCATTATCGATTGGGTGAATTGCCGAAACTGCTACAGTATTTTGTGCAGTCAATGCAGTAATTACACTCATTCCATATAGTCCATGTGCTGCAATGGTTTTTAAATCCGCCTGAATACCCGCTCCACCACTACAATCAGAACCTGCAATCGTCAAAATTCGTTTCATGATTTCGCTCCTTTATCCAGCTTGTATAATCCAAGATATAATCATCACAAAGGCATTTGATTTCTTCTGTTTCTTTGGAAAGGTCAGCTGCCTTATCATAAACACCTATCACCATATATCCCGCTTTTTTTGCGGTTTGAATACAATGAAGTGCATCTTCAAAAACAACTACTTCTTCCTTTGATAACTGTAATCTGTTGATTGCCTCATCATAAATTGTCGCACTACTCTTTGTGCAGTTTAATTCACTACAACTCAGTACAAATGAAAAATAATGCAGCAACCCCAATCTTTTGAGCGCACCTTCTGCAAGTGGTTTCTCATTTGCAGTGACAACACACATTTTGATATCACGCTGATATAATAATTCCAGTAATGCTTCTACCCCAGGACGAGCGGGAACCTGATATAAATATTGTTCCATTACTTGCTGTAAAATAGCCAAGTGGATTTCTTTGATGGTTTGCTTTGGCAAGAAATGTTGTTTTAAATATTCAGCCGCCTGAGAAACGGTCATAGTCTTTACAATCTCATTGAAATTAGTTGGTGCTTTGATTTTATAAGATTCCAACAGTTGGATACCCACGGTATCCCACACCGACATCGAATCAATTAAAGTGCCATCTAGGTCAAATAATACTCCCTTTATCATCGACAAACTTCCTCTGCATAAGCTCTCATTTGTTTGGTTGCCTTTCCAATATTTTCGGCGGCAAAAATAGCAGAAATCACAGCAATCCCATCTGTTTTAGTATATTTTAGCTGCATCACATTTTTCGGACCAATTCCCCCAATTGCTACCACCGGAATCGAAACCGCCTCTTTCACCTGTTGAAAGGTTTGGATAGAAATGGGAATCGCGTCCGACTTAGTCGATGAACCAAATACCGCCCCAACCCCCAGATAATCTGCACCCTCTTGTTGCGCTTGCAATGCCTGTTGGATTGTTTTTGCGGTTGCTCCAATGATTTTATTGGGTCCAAGTTGTTGTCTTGCCTGCCAAATGCTTTGATCTCCTTGTCCTAGATGAACCCCATCTGAATCACTTTCAAGACAAACTTGTACATTATCATTGATGATCTGTGGAATTTGATATCGTCTTGTAATCTGCCTTATTTCTTTTGCCCGTTGTATCCACTCGGATAATTCCAATCCCTTTTCCCGGAGTTGTATCATCGTTGCTCCAGACTGTGCTATCTGTTCTATCTGCTTAACAAATGACCGCCCTTTTAGCCAGCTTCGGTCGGTAATAACATACAATCGCAATTGTTCTGATCGTAATTTCATAGTTGATTCTCCTGTAACTGATGTTCAATGAGTGCAACCAATGATTGTTCAAACGCTTGATCTAGTTTTTTTCGGTCTCTCTTTGCAGGTCCTTTTAATCTGCCGCCACCTTTTCGAATTTTGTGCGCAGTATGTCTAGAAAACAACAATGCGTCAATATTATCTTGATTGTAAATCATGCCATCTTGACGAATGGGTAATGCTTGTCTAGCCAAACACATTGCAGCAAGACCATAGTCTTGTGTCACAACAATATCGCCAGGAGAAACACGATTGACCAGTGCATAATCCACGCTGTCAGCACCCTTAGAAACGGTTAATGTCGTTGCTCCTTCCCGCTCAAACACATGGGAAGTATCACATAAAATCAATACATCTAACCCATAAGCATTTCCAATTCGAATGGTATGATTGACAACTGGACAGCCATCTGCATCAATTAATATTTTCATCTTCATCAGTACCTTTCTGTTTATCCGTCTTTTACTATACCATATTTCAGGGTACTTCTGCAATCACCTCCCTATGGCATCTCTGTACAAAATAGGCGCTTTTCGTTCAAATCCCGGTGATTTTACAGAAATCCGTAGAAAAAAAACGATTCCTATGATAGAATCAGCATATAATATCAGAATTTTTGGAGGTGATATCTTGCTGTTTCACATTTTTTCCTCTCAAAAGGAACGGAAGGAATTTGGCGGTTCTTGTTTTCTAGAAATGCAGTATTGCAGATTGGCACAAGATGACAAAATCGAAAAAATTGTTTCGGTTGAATCCATTGTGTTCTGGAAAGATGATTCATTATATATCTATGGTGATGATATTGATACATTTTTGTCCTATTATAAAAATATCTTTATCGGTGGGATTTATAACAATAAAAACAGTGGTGTTGTAGATATCTATGGAATCAATTATTACGATCAAACACACACCCATCTGATTATAGAGAGTATGAAAAAAATGCAGCCGCTGGAATATCAAGTGGTGTTACATTGGCTAGAAAAGGCAAAAGCGTACAATGGTTTTTATATTTTAGGAATATGATAAATTTTAATCTGTCAAACCATTATCCAATTGAAAACGTGCTATTTACAAAAATTTTCTTTTCTAGTGTTTATCATCGCCCAATCGGGCGTTATAATAAAGATAAAAATAAATAATAAGGATGTGTTTTTATGGCAGCTTTTGTAACGCTGAATCAGGTGTATAAACGCTATCAGATGGGAGAAATCACCATTGTCGCCTCCAACGGTGTTTCTTTTGAAATCAATCAAGGGGAATTCGTTGTCATTGTAGGTTCTAGTGGCGCTGGAAAAACCACCATCTTAAATATGCTTGGGGGAATGGATAGTTGTGACGAGGGAGATATTATCGTAGATGGGAATAATATTGCGAAATATTCTCAAAAAGAATTGACAAAATATCGGCGTTATGATATTGGATTTATCTTCCAGTTTTACAATCTAGTTCAAAACTTAACTGCAAAGGAAAATGTAGAATTGGCAGCACAAATTTGTAAAAATTCCCTGCCAGCAGAGCAGGTACTACAACAGGTCGGTTTGGGAGAACGCCTCAATAACTTTCCCGCCCAACTTTCTGGTGGAGAACAACAGCGCGTATCCATTGCACGTGCATTGGCAAAAAAACCAAAATTGTTGCTTTGTGATGAGCCAACTGGCGCATTGGACTATCATACTGGAAAAACCATTTTAAAACTGTTACAGGATACCTGTCGCAATACTGGTATGACCGTGATTGTAATCACCCACAATCAGGCAATCAAACCAATGGCAGACCGCATTATCGAGATGAAAAACGCTTGTGTTAGCAGTATGCAGCTAAACGCCAATCCAACCCCTGTAGAAGAAATCGAATGGTAATCGAGAAAGGAATGGTATTATGGCAAAAAAAACTGCATTGACAAAAGATATTTTCCGGGAAATCTGGAAGACAAAAAATCGATTTCTTTCTATTTTCACCATCATTGCTCTGGGCACTGGTTTTTTTACTGGCATTAAGGTGACCTGCCCTGATATGAAATTGACAGCCGCCAATTATTATCAAGATACCAATCTAATGGATGCAAAACTACTTTCCACCTATGGGGTTACACAGGAAGATATTGATGTCTTTGCTACGCGTGAAGATATCAATGAAGTGATGCCAGCATATTCCGTAGATGCCATTGCCAATCCCAATCGTGAAGATGAACTGATTGTCAAGGTCATGTCGTATCAAGACAATACCATCAATCGACCTGTATTGCTAGAAGGCAGATTGCCCCAGACTTCTGGAGAATGTGTCGTAGAACAAAAAGTATTTACACCAGATAACTTTGTCATTGGACAGACCATTGAGATTGCCTCAGGAACCGATGAACCGATTTCAGATACACTGAAAACAAATCAATATACCATTGTAGGGGTGGTACAATCATCCTTGTATGTCAATTTTGAACGCGGAAGCACCTCTTTGGGAAATGGCTCTATTGATAGTTTTATCATGGTTCCTGCTGATGATTTTCAGTTAGAAGTTTATACAGAATTGTATCTAAAACTAAACGGAGCAGAAAATTTAGATCCCTTTACCGATGATTATGATGATTTTGTTTCCAATCAATTAGAAGAACTAGAAACAGTTACCGATCAGCGCGGACAAGCTCGCTATGACGAAATTCTGCAAGAGGCACAAACAAAACTACAAGATGGCAGACAAGAGTTAGAAGAGGCAAAGCAAACACAGCAGCAACAACTTGCTGATGCAAAAGCAAAGCTAGACGACGCAAAAGCACAACTGGAATCTGGGCAGATAGAACTTGACCAACAAAAGCAAAATTATCAACAGACTATTACATCAGCACAACAACAATTGGACAATGGGTCAGCACAACTTGCTCAAGCAGAACAGGAATTGAATGCGAAACAACAACAGTATGAAACTTCAATTGTCCAGGGGCAACAACAACTTAATGACGGATATGCGCAATTGACAGCTGCCATGCAACAGTTGGATATCCAGCGACAGCAATTGGACGCATTGCCTCCAGAACAGGCAGAAGCAGCAAAGCAACAACTTGATATGCAGCAACAACAACTCGATATGCAGAGACTACAATTGGACGAACAAGCTGCTGTATTGGCTTCTGAAAAAGAGAGCGGCAAGCAACAACTAGACGCAGCAAGACAACAACTACAACAACAAAAAGAGACCCTACAACAACAGAGAAATCAACTGGAAACGCAAAAACAAACTGCGCCACAACAATTTGAAGAGGCACAAAAAAACATTGATGACGGCTGGGAAGAATATCAAAGTTCTTTACAGACGTTTGAACAGGAAAAAGCAGATTCTGATCAAAAGATTGCCGACGCAGAAAAAGAACTACAACAGAGCGAAGCAGATTTAAACGACCTAGCACTTCCAAAATGGTATTTGTTTGACCGCAGTCATAACCCTGGATACAGCAGTTATGGAATCGATGCAGAGCGTGTGGACAATGTTGCTAAAATCTTCCCATTGTTTTTTATCTTGGTTGCAATGCTGGTTTGTTTGACAACGATGACCCGCATGGTAGAGGAACACCGCACCCAAATCGGAACCTTTAAAGCACTGGGATATAGTAAGCGTTTGATTGTTTCAAAATATGTCATCTATTCCGCTTTGGCAAGTTTACTTGGCAGTATCTTTGGTATCTTAATCTGTTCCAAACTCTTTCCAATGGTTATCTTTGACGCCTACCGCATTATGTATGTTATGCCAGATTTAATCGCTCCATTTCCACTAGGTTATACGTTGCTCAGTACCATTGTCGCTTTACTCTGTACCTCTGTAGCCTCCTTTATCTCTTGTTACGCTGTGTTGATTTCCCAGCCGGCGCAACTTATGCGCCCAAAGGCTCCACCAGCTGGTAAAAAAATTTTATTGGAATGTCTTCCAAGCCTTTGGTCAAAGTTTAGCTTTTTATATAAGGTGACTTTGCGCAATATCTTTCGCTATAAAAAGCGCATATCTGTTACAATCATTGGAATCGCTGGTTGTACCGCTCTCATGGTAACTGGATTTGGACTACAAAATGCTATTTCCTCCATCGTGCCAAAACAGTTTGATGAAATTTTTATCTATGACTCCATCATTGCCATAGAGGATCATCTAAAACAAGAAGAGATAGATATAGTTTCCCAAACATTGACACAACATAAGTCGATTGAAAGCCATCTATATACATTGCAAAAATCTATTGATGCTTCCAGTGGTGATGGTATTTACAATGTGACATTGTTTGTGCCACAGGACAGTCAAGTACTGACCAACTATGTTGTATTAAGAGAACGCATTGGTCAAAAGGCACTTTCTTTGGATAACAGTGGAGTAATTATCAATGAAAAGTTGGCAAAATTGCTGGACTTATCCGTGGGCGATAACATTGAATTGGCAAATGACAACGGTGGTACCCTCCCAGTAAAGATTTCAGCAATCACGGAAAATTACACCATGAATTTTATTTATATGTCCCCTATCCTTTATCAAGAGTGCTTTGGCGATGAACCTGTATTTAATACCGTTGTATTAAACCTAAATACCACCGATCAACAACAATTAGACCAATTGTCCGTTGACTTAATTGGAAATGAATATATTTTGGGTATTTCCTTTACAGATGACAACGGACAAAGTTTTGAAGACATGGTATCCAGCTTAAATTATATTGTATTAATTATCATTATCTCAGCAGGTGTTTTGGCATTTGTTGTACTTTATAACCTGACCAATGTCAACATTGCAGAACGCAGTCGGGAACTTGCCACCATTAAAGTATTGGGATTTTTTGACCGCGAGGTTTCCGCCTATATTTATCGTGAAAATATCTTTTGTACCATCTTTGGTATCCTGTTTGGTTTGGTCGGCGGCATATTTTTAGAAAACTTTGTCGTCTCCACTGCTGAAGTGGATGTTGTGATGTTTACTCCAGGCATCAATTTTGCTAGTTTTTTATTTTCTGGTATCTTGACCCTACTATTCACATTTATCGTTAATTTTGTCATGTTTTTTAAACTAAAGAAATTGGATATGGTGGAAAGTTTAAAATCCATTGAATAATTGATGATAAAATATCTTCCTTTTTAGATCAGTGTTGCTTAATGACGTTTATAAAATCACTTATCAAAATATCCAAAATCGGGAGCCACCTTTATAGACGGCTCCCGTATCAATTGGAAGTTATCAAATTATAAAATTCACGATTCCATAGATCAAATGGCAGATTGTAAAAGCTAAAATTGGAATCATTGCGATTTTGTTCTTTCTATCAATGGCAAAAAATAAAAAGGCTGCACAGGGTAATATTGTCAATCCCAATATTATTATCACATTTGCGATTCCAACATAATAAACTATCCAACTGATAAAGTACAACAAACAACAACCTGCCACTATAATCATAAAAGGAGTTACACACAGTTTTTTACTTTCTCTATTTGTAAAAATACATAAGGAAACGACCATCAATACTTGACATATAGAAGCGATTGTATCCATCTTTTCTGTCACTGAATTGACTCTTAATATATCATTTGGCGCGGGGATAACAAACCAAATAAAATTCGGTATCATCATAATTAAAAATAACAGTAGTCCCCAAATCTCAAAGCCCAATTTATATTTTTTTAACATCTAGATTATCTCCATAAATTCCGATTTTTGACGCTCTGATTATAGCATGAATTTTGTTCCTATTCAATCTGTTTTAGTGAAATGAAAAAATATTCTTTGTCCTTCCGTGAACCGCCAACCAAGTTGGCTACTTCATTATAAAAAAATACCTGTTCTTTATAAAGAGCAGGTATTTTTTACATCATAATCTCAAATAGATTATCAAAAGACACCACGTTTTACATTGTTCAGATAGAATAAGAGCATCAGGCATGTTGCCATAACCGTATAAAAATCTGATACAATCCATGCCAAATGGTGTTTTCATATACTTTACTTTCTAATGTTTATCAGTCAAATCTCTCAAACACTTATCCTACATTTCGGTACTATTTAAACAATCACATCCGCTCCAATGCTTTGGGCAATGTAAACCGCTTGTTGCAGGTCAATTTTAGTCTGTTGTAACATAATATTTTTAAATGAAATGCCATCCAAACGACTTCCCTGCAAATCGGTTTGAAACAAGACCGCTCCTTGAAACAAAGATTTTGATAAATTGCTGTTTCGTAGTTTGGTATTGGTGAGATTGGAACTCCTAAAATCCGCATTTTGAAAAGAACTATTTGACAGATCCATTTTGCTAAGGTCACAATTGTGAAAGCTGCAAAAGTCATAAACTCCTTCTGATAAAACTAGACCGGCAGTTGTGCTATTTGTAAAATGGGTTCCAGTGCATTTGCATTCTTGAAACTCAGCCGAAAATAAGTTGACATTATAAAGTTTGCAATTGATAAAAGCACTTCTTAAATGTTTTGAATGATTTAATCTTGCCAATGTAAAATCACAGTTGATAAACTGACAACGTATGGTATTAAATTCTTCCAGATCACAATGGCGAAAACAACAATTTTTAAATAAAGATTTTTCCAATGTTTCTTCAGAGAAACATTCACCGGAAAAATCGCAATTTTCATATTCTTGATAAGAGTCCATCCTAACAATTCCTTTTTATCATGATTTCATTCGAAAATTTTTTGGGGCATAGCGATAAACCAAGTACAGTGCTACAACTATATAAAGAATTGTCGCAACCAATACGAGCCAAGTAAAGTTTTTTGGCGTGCTATCCATCTGCAAACAGATATAACATCCGAAATATACAATGCCATTGATGATGTTAAAAAATGGATTTTTCATCGCCAAATCGGTGGTATATGGCTGAAATACATAATATAAAAACAGATGATGTACTGAGAAAAAGACAGATAGACAAAGAATGGTCAACATAAATAGCACCATATCGATTGGCGCCCAAGAAATTTGGCAGATCATAGAAAGTACCCCAATACCCACACAAATCTCCGCTGCAATGATAATATTTAACTTGATTATCTGAAGCAAGCGAATTTTAAAATTTTGGAGTAACACATTTCGCTCTCGATAATAAGCATAGCGCAATAAACTGATATCACAGTTGTTAAACATGGCACGACAAACGCGATCTCCAATGGAAATTACATACATAATAAAGACAAATACAGGAAGGGACTGCGGAAGATAGCTAACCACAGCAGCAGAAACTTCTGGAATGATCAATGACACTACAACAACAATGATAAAGCAAATTCCAATGATAAACAATCTGGTTCGAACTGGTTCATAAATCATTCGGCGATGGCGTGCAAAAAACAGTGCATTTAGATATTCATAACCTGTTTTATGAGAAAATTGTTTACTGATATCTGGATTAAAATCACTATCTTTTAATTTGACATCTTTAAAACGCGCCTGATTGGTCGTTTCTTTTACAGTTTGATAGGACTGTGTTTTTAAGATTTTTGAAAATAGTTGCTTGTAATGTGGGAATTTTACAAGATAAATGATAGCCAACACATATAGTCCCACCAAAATCAATAGGAATAATAAATGATAGGTGAGATTAAACGCAATGATGGCAATTTGAAAAACAGTTTGAGAAGTAGCATATAACACGATAGGAAAATATGCACCAGCACAACCAATTAGGATAATCCCTCCTGAAACATACCACTTTTCAAATAGTTTCAATTGAGTATGTTGATAAATCCACAAATGAATCATTTCACCAACCAGATGTGCCATCACAATCAACAAAGTCAACCATATACAATAACCGGCAGAAATATCATATAAAGCACCAAATAGCAGTACAAAAGGTAACAATCCAATCAGGTCTTTTAATTGTTTGGTTAGTATTGAACACAAAGCAAATTGTTTTGCCGGAATATGCATCAGTTTGATACATATGTATTTAAAAGGTTTATTTTCCAGTAAATTAGAATTTCCCAAAGAACCGATGAAGATATTTAAAAACAGCAAAATATTAGAAAAATAAATTAAAAGCATGCTGTTGGATATCTCTTCTGTTATCAATTGCAACGGAAGAAATAATACCAAAAACAGGTAAATTCCTTTGTATAAAAAGTTTTTGAGTACTTGCCAAAGACCAATTAAAATCGTAGCTGCTAACTTTAAATCTCCAAAACCATAGGCGGAATCAGGCAACATCGTTCCAATAACAGGAATGCGTCGAAAGTAGTAAATAAGTTGGTTGAGTGTTAAACAACAGTTTATACGAAATAATGTTACAAGGGTATTGATCATCTTATTCATCTTCAACATCCTTTAATATCTTGATAATTTCCGTCTCAAACTCAGGACTTTTGAGCATATGGTTATCCACTTTTTGAAGATTTCCTTGATGTAATACCACGATTTCATCACACAAATCAGAAGCAAGCTGCAAAATATGGGTAGAAAAAATCAGTATATGATCTTTTTTGATTTCCTTTAGCAGATTTTTCATCTCCAATGCCACCACAACATCAAAAGAGGTCAATGGTTCGTCTAATAAAATGACTGGGGGCTTTGCAATCATAAAACACAACATCTGTAATTTGTTTTTCATACCATGCGAATATCCATGAATCAGACGATGACGATCTTCTGGCTCAATTCTTATCAATTCAAAATAATCCTCAATGGTCTTTGATTTATCAACTTTATCCTGATTGATATCAATAAAAAACTTTAAAAACTCATATCCTGTTAAAAATTCAGGAAGGATTGGAGTTGCAAACACATAGCCAACCTGTTCATCGGTCAATGGGGCAAAATTTCCAGATATCTCCAATTGGACAGTACCCTGTTCTGGAGATTGCTCTCCGCTCAGACAATTAAACAAGGTGGTTTTTCCAGCTCCGTTTCTTCCCAACAAGCCATAAATTTTTCCCTTTTCAAAAGTAAAAGTAGCATCTTTTAAAACTTGTTTGGTGCCAAACGACTTTTGAATATGCTCTAGTAATAATTTCATCATGAATACCCTTTCTTATGCCATAGACAACACACTACTATTAGAAGAGACAATATCATTTGCACATCAAACAGTTTCTTCCAATTCAAAAAGATACATGACAATTCGTGATTTGCTCTTTCATCATTGTAATCATATCATATATTCTATCATTATCCCAAAACGGAAATAGATAGGATTATAATTTCCCGTTTTTGTGGTTGTCTTATGATTTTCTACATTTATAAAATATCATCAACCACACTACGTTAAAACAATTATTTGATGAAATCCTTTAAACGCCTTGTCTATCAGTTTAAAACTGTTAAGCTCATTTACAAATAAAATAAATACTTCTTATCAAGATTTGTATCACGGAAAAAATAAATTTTTATGATATCTATTGACAAAGATCATGCCATCTAAAATAGCTTTGTCTAAGTAAGGGAGTTCAAATACAAACAATTATCATACAGTTACAAGCCCACGACTTTTCAGTCGTGGGTGGTTTACATTTATTCGATAGATTGATACTGTGATTGAATGATATAGAAATTACCTGATGTCGGTTTATAAAATGGTTTCTTTTCCTTTTAAATGGAAAGCGCTTACCAATTGGTTGAGTATCTGAGATTGACCAGATAATTCTTCACTGGCAGCAGCACTTTCTTCTGAAGTAGCTGAATTGGTCTGTACAACATTGGAAATTTGATCAATTCCAACAGTAATCTCTGAGATAGAAGCCGCTTGTTGTTTACTTGCTTGTGAAATCAAATTAATGATCTTAGCAGTTTCTTCGGTACTTGTTACAGCGTGTAATAAATATTCAGCCGTTTCTCCAGCGATTTTCGTTCCACGTTCTACCGCTTGAATAGAACTGTGAATCAAAGCAGCAGTATTCTGAGAAGCCTCTGCACTCTTGCTCGCAAGATTTCTCACCTCATCGGCTACCACAGCAAATCCCTTGCCTGCAACACCTGCTCTTGCTGCCTCAACAGCTGCATTCAGTGCCAAAATATTGGTTTGGAACGCGATATCTTCGATGGTGTTGATGATTTTTTCAATCTCGTGAGAGCTCTTTGTAATATCGGACATTGCCTCTATCATTTCCTGCATCTTTTGATTGCTTACGGTCATTTGAGAACCAACGTCCTCAGCTTTTTGACTTGCCTGTTGTGCATTCTGGGCATTGCTTTTGACCTGTGTTGCAATCTCGTTGATAGATGCGGATAATTGTTGTACAGAACTTGCCTGTTCTGTAGCGCCCTGTGCCAAAGCTTGAGCACCGCTTGCCACCTGATTAGAACCATTTGCCACCTGACTAGAACAGGTGCTAATTTGAATCATGGTATGATTTAAGCGCTCTGCAATTCCCTCAAAGGAAACAAGTAGTGGTTGAAATTCTCCAATATACTCTTGTTTGCAAACAGATTGTACAGTAAAATCTCCTGCTGCCATCTTTGCAAGAAATTGATTTTCATCACTGATAATCGCCTTTAACTTATGGGAAAGTTCACGCATTTGATTGGCTAAGGTACCCAATTCGTCCTTTGATTCATAATGAATCTCAACTTCTAAATCTCCTTGCGCTATCCTTAGAGCAGCCTGTTCAATTTCCTGAACTGGAATGCGAATTCCACGAACAATGATAATAGAAAAAACACAACCGACGACAAGGACAATGAAAAGGAGTATTGCCATGGCAATGATTGCAATCCAATACATTTTGGTTGAATGAGCAACGGAATTATCCGCACCATCTGTATTGTATTGAATAACCGTTTCCAGTGAATTAATCACAACATTATAAGTTTCTTCTGCTTCTAATTTTAAAATCTTTTCCGCTTCATTGTATTGCCCTTGTTCTGCCAAACTGATGATTCTCTCATGTTCTTGTAAGTATGTAGCCCAATTGCTCTTGACTGCATTAAAAATGGTTCGGTTTTCTGGCTGTGTAACCGTTTTTTCATAATTGGAAAAGATGGTTTCAATCTTATTTTTTAAAAGGTCAAGTTCTGCTTGACGTTCTGTATGATTTTCTTTGGTACGTGTGGAAAGGTAACTGAATTCATTTAAACGAAAATCAGTAATCAAAGTGCTAGAGTTTCGGATGGCATCTACTGCTGGTAACCAATTATGAGCAACTTGAATATTGGTTGCGTTCATATTATTTACCAAAATAAATGATAAGCCTCCAATCGTCAATAAGCTAAATAAAGAAATAAAAATTAAAATAAATAACTTTGAACGAATTTTTAAATTTCGGATGATGTTGATCATGTTAAGATACCCCTCTCATTTACCACACGCTTATGATGCAATTAATAACCTATATGAAACCTTATCCTCAAACAAGAATAGGTCTATTACCACATTGATATCATATGTCCAGAAAATCACAAATGGCTGCTCGTTTGACTTCATCCAGATAGGTTTAAAACGATATTTCCTATATAAATAATATATAATATTGTACTTAAAAAGTCAATCAAAGATTTCACATATTATGTAAAAAATAGAAAATAAATGTTGATAATTATCTAAAGCGCACAATTACAGAGAAACCCTATTAAATGATTGCAGCAATCATCATTGTTTCTCGTAAAGTCTGATAAATAAATGGTAAATCTGTAATCGGTAAAGGGTTCACCCCCTTTCCAATTTCCAGTGTAAATCCAGGTCTATGTAATTTATCAATAAACCAGTCTTTAAATCCTCCGTGAGAGGCGGTTCCAGTTGGCTTTGTGATGGTATATCCGCAATAAGCAGCGAGTAAAGAAGCGATATAACAGGAGGATTTTGGCGTATGTTCTCCATATTGATAGTAGATTTCTTCTCCCTGAGAATGAAAGGCAAAGGCAGCTTGAATCGAAAAAGTTTGACAAAGGTGTACCAGCGCTTTTGTTTCTGGTTCGCTATGCGGATATTCTCCCCCATACTGTCTGGGACTTGGTCCAAAAATTCCAGCATGCTGTTCATCTTGTTTGCAAAGTGCAAAATTGGCGTCAAAATTGTGATTTAAATCAACACCACGTGCATTTGCTTGCCAGGTGGCATTTGATTGTTGTTGAATTTGTTTGACTTTTTTTTGCAGATGTTTTGCACAAATGGGTCCTTTTAACGCGATTTCTACACCGTCAGGATTGAGCATGGGAATGACAATCACTCCCTTTTGAGCAAACTGCTGTTCTAAATTCATTCCACTTATCTGTTGTTTGGCGGCAATCACACTACAACAGTCCTCTATAAAACGTATTAAAACCGAAGCGGTCAACCATTCCTGTCCATGAAATGCCCCCACCAACAGATTGGCAGTTTTTAAATTTCCAATTCCAACGGCAGATAATTTCCTTCCCAGAACACTTTTTCCAATCGAAAACAGTCTGATAAAAGGATATTGTTTTTTTAATTGTATTAATTTTTCCTGTAACAATTGATATTCTGGTGGATGCTGATAAAAATCCACAACAACACTCCCCTTTGATTTTTCAGATAACAGACAGATATGTTTTGCCAAAATGAAAGTTTGTTTGCAATCACTTTCATTTATTGACATTGAAACTATCGAAGATATATGGTATACTGCCTGTAAAAAGAATCAATTGATTCATACAAAAAGATAAATTGTCTGAATGAAAGACAATTCAATCTATATATATTGAATTCTTGATGAGATTATGTAATAATAAAAATGTATCTTTTTTGTTACTTGTCAATTTACTTCTCTATTACCATTGGCATGCAAAAAAATATATGGATTTGAAATCAAAAGGGGATATGTACCAAATGAAATTATCTGAAAAAACACTGTCCAGTGAACTGTTATATGAAGGGAAAATCATCAATTTATATCGGGATACAGTAGAATTAGAAAATCACACCAATGCCATGCGAGAGGTTGTACACCAC
Source organism: uncultured Oscillospiraceae bacterium (assembly GCA_910579175.1). Taxonomy (GTDB): domain Bacteria; phylum Bacillota; class Clostridia; order Oscillospirales; family Ruminococcaceae; genus Massiliimalia. The sequence goes on from CAJTTB010000022.1 coordinate 18,476, forward strand.
CCAGGAGGTGTTAGCATTGTCGCCTTAACAGAAGACGAACAGGTATATATGGTTCGTCAATTTCGTTATCCCTATCATAAAGTCATCTTGGAAATTCCTGCAGGGAAACTTAGCCCAGGTGAAGATCCTTTGGAATGTGGAAAAAGAGAACTGGAAGAAGAAACTGGTATGACTGCCAAACAATATGAAAATTTAGGAGACTTCTATCCCTCTGTAGGTTATGTGGATGAAGTTATTTATTGTTATTTGGCAACGGGATTAACTCCCACACAGCAACATCTAGATGAAGATGAATTTTTAGATGTGGAATTAATTCCTTTAAAAACACTTTATCAGATGGTATTGTCAGGTGAAATTCAAGACGGAAAAACACAATCTGCCATCTTAAAGGTATACTGTAAACGCTATGGCAATTCTCGTATCAATTGAGGGGGTTATGATGATACAATCTTTACTGGAGCAATTTCATGCAGTTACCATCTATCATCAAATTGCCGAACATCAGGTGGTGAAGCACCTCATTTCACTGTTAAAGGAATTGGACAGTGATAGTCCGTGTTTTTTAATCATACTAGAACATTATAGCAGCATTTGTCGGATACTTTATCAAAGTGAATTTCAAGGAAATCTATGTGATTACCTATTGGACCAAATTTTATGCGACAACAATGTTTATACCACGCTTTGTGCAGAAGAAAACCAACAAGACATTCCCACAATCGTCGAACAAGCAGCAGCTTTTGATCTACATTTCTTTCACCAATTGTCACAGATTAGCAGCGAAATATTAAAACAAAAAATTATTTGTTGGTTTCCAGGTAAAGAGAAGTTTATCTTACAATTGCCAAGTTATGAAAATCAACAGACTATATTTCTATCCTATCAGCGATGGGGAGAACAATTGCAAGTACTCCGCGCATTTCACCACAAACAGGGAATTTCTATTTTTGCCAAATATATTGCCTTTTATATCTCTCATCAAAATCAAATTACGCCAATCAAGCAATTTAATCCATTTCCCCTGTCTGGGCTGAAAAAATATGAATTCCAGAAAAAACAGTTAATCGATAATACACTGAGCTTTTTACATCATCAACCGGCAAATCACGCACTATTGTATGGCGATCGAGGAACTGGAAAATCCACCATGATCAATGCCATTTTAAACGAATATTATGGGCAAGGTCTGCGCATGATTCAGATTGCAAAAGAGGATATTGTACAACTTGAATCCATTTTAGAGCAGGTTCGCATCATTCCATTGCGCTTTATCTTCTTTATTGATGACCTTACCTTTGAAGAAAATGACGCATGTTTTAATGTGCTAAAAGCTATTTTAGAAGGTTCTTTGCGCGGAATGCCCAAAAATGTACTGATTTATGCCACAACCAATCGGCGTCACCTGATCAAAGAAACCTTTTCTTCACGCGAAGGAAATGAACTCCATGCCAGTGATACCCGTGATGAAAATGCTTCTTTAGCAGACCGTTTTGGTTTAAATATCACCTTTATGAAACCCACCCCAGAAGAATTTATATCCATTGTGTTGGAGCTTGCAGAGGATCGTGGACTCGCATTGGATAAAGCAGTCTTATGTAAAGGCGCCAATATCTTTGCAACCAAAAAGGCAAGTCGTTCTGGTCGTATTGCAAAACAATATATTGATTATATAGAAGGGCGTGTCGCGCTCAATCTGCCCATCTAGGAGAGAATCGCAAATGATAAAAAAAGTTCGATGGTTATTATGTTTGATTGGTATTTGTATGATGTGTTCTCTAGTTGGTTGTAACATGCCAGATAAAAAAGATCCTATGAAATACTCTGAAATGGGAGCCTTTCCGGTTATTATTGGAAATACTACTTTAGAGCAGACACCAGAATCCATTGTTTGTTTATCCCCAGAAGCAGCACAGGCAATCATTGATTTGGGATTTTCTTCAAGGCTTATTGGTATTTCCAGCGATTTCACACCACCAGAATCTTTCACACAATTGGCGGTTATGGGAACCCAACAGGCACCAGATATACAACAAATTGTTTCGGTGGCACCCCAATTGCTTGTGACCGCCTCTCCAATTTCATCTGGAAATATGACGATTTTACAGCAGGCTGGTATAAAAGTTTTGGTATTGCCAACGGTAGAGCAACAAGACGACATCATTACAGAGTATCGCGAAATATTATCATTATTAGGCGGAAACCCCATCTTACCCTAATCATACAATAGAACATTGATTGTTTTGATGGGTAATAAATGAGCATATTTATTTTATTGCAAAACATTTTTTTGCAATAAAGTTGCACTCATATGATTGACAAATGACTTGTTGTGTGATATAGTAAATCTAAATTTTTAATATTTCAGAAAAATAGGATATCCAGCTGATAAACATCACTTGTTTGGTGATGGAACCACTGGCAGCATATAGGTCTTTTTTCATGGTACCAGGATATCCAAATGAATCTTATTATGAAAAAATATCTTTATCCTTTAGAGGGTAACTATATATGATTGTTATGAATTGGAGTGAGACGGATTGCGTTATATTTCTTGCTAGGAAATGATAAATATCACAATACTAAAGCAGCTAAAAAGCTGTTGGTTTTGTGTTGTGCCAAGCAAGAAAGCCATCTGTATCACTGTGTTTGAGTTGTCAGTATCATTCTGTTTATCATCAAACAAAGGTCTGCAAGAAATCTGCTTTCTTGCAGGCTTTTATTTTTGATGATTTGGAGTGATGTTGATGTCTTTAATTTATATCAATCAATTGACCTTTGCTTATGATGGCAGTTATGAACCCGTTTTCGAAAATGTTTCCTTTCAAATCGATACCAATTGGAAGTTGGGCTTCATTGGGCGAAACGGCAGAGGAAAAACCACCTTTTTAAATCTATTGCTTGGGAAATATGAATATTCTGGAACGATTCAGGCTTCTGTACAATTTGATTACTTCCCCTTTGTGGTATCAGATCAGAATGAATTGACGTTGCAAACCATTAAAAATATCATTGCTCCCTATACCCAATGGGAAGAGGAGATGGAGCGACTGTTACAAGACGGCTCACAAACAGCATTGGAACAGTACGAACAAGTGTTAGAAGTTTATTTGCAACATGATGGTTATACCATTGAAGAACTGATTGAAAAGGAAATCCGCAAATTGCAAGTAACAGTGGATACCTTAAACCGTCCCTTTTGCTCTCTCAGCAATGGGGAACGCACAAAATTGCTGCTTGCTGCCCTATTTTTAAAAAAGAATCACTTTCTATTGATAGATGAACCAACCAATCACTTGGATATGGAGGGGCGCGAAGCAGTCGCCAACTATCTATCTGCCAAAAAGGGATTTATTTTAGTCTCTCATGACCGCTATTTTTTAGATAGGGTAATTGACCATGTACTGTCAATTAACTTAACCAATATTGAAGTGCAAAAAGGCAATTTTTCTTCTTGGAATGAAAATAAATCCCGTCAAGATGCGTTTGAACTTGCAGAAAATGAAAAGCTAAAACGAGAGGTTCATCAAATGACCGAGGCATTTGCACGCACCGCGGGTTGGTCAGAACAGATAGAGCGGTCAAAAATAGGAAATCACTTAGCAGATCGCGGTTTTATTGGTCATAAATCCGCTAAAATGATGAAGCGTGCTAAGAGCATTGACCAACGCCGACAACGGGCGATTGACCAAAAATCACAGCTATTAAAAAATATTGAACAGGCAGACACCCTAAAGATGAACGTTCTGCCTTATCATAAGACAAAATTTCTGGAATTGTCCAACTTGTCTATCTATTATGGTGAAAAACAAATTCTAAAAGATATTACATTGACTGTCAATGCAGGGGAAAGAATTGCACTGCATGGCAAAAATGGTTGTGGAAAATCCAGTTTGTTAAAATTGATTTTACAAGAGGACATTCGCCATACAGGTCTTTTGTCTGTTGGCAGCGGGTTAAAAATATCCTATGTTTCTCAGGATACTTCCCATCTAAGTGGCAGTTTAAAGGACTATGCACAGACCCAACAGATAGATGAGAGCTTATTCAAGACCATTTTAAGAAAATTAGATTTTACCCGTGTACAATTTGATAAAAGAATCGAAGACTTTAGCGGCGGTCAAAAAAAGAAGGCTTTATTGGCAAAAAGCCTCTCTCAACAGGCACATTTATATATCTGGGATGAACCGTTAAATTTTATCGATATTTTGTCCAGAATACAGATTGAAGAACTGCTGTTAAAATATCAACCCACGATGTTATTTGTAGAGCATGACCGCATCTTTGAGAAAAAAATTGCAACTAAAATCATAGAGCTCACATAATATGTCTGTCACACTGCCAAGAATTCAACTCATCATAGTAGATATTCCTATTGAAATCGATTTTATCAAAATTCTATCTTCTAAATTTTTGATAAAAGATAATCTCTATGATCTTATCAATCGAAACCTTATGGATTCACAAAGAAAGGAGCTAAGGAAAAATCCTTGGCTCCTTTTTATTTTTTGTTATTTTTCTTCTGGCAAATCGATTTCAAATCCTCCACTGAGAATAAAGGCACGAAGTAGCTTGTCAACTTTGATATTTACTTTGGGCAATATGATCTTTGTCCCTTCTATCTGTTGAAAGTATTCTTTTGCCCTTTCTTTGTTTACTGTCTCGTTCAGTTCATCATATCGACCAAATTCATTGATGTTGGTGGGATTCAATCGCAAATCCATCAATTTTCGCAACATTGCTTCATCAACACCCAAGGCAACTACAATTTTACGAATTTGATCGTCTTTTGCCTTTAACTGATACTCTGTAATATAATCTCGAAGCGTTTTACCCTCTGTCAGCACCGCTTCACCCCTTTGCATATCATGGAGAAATAGATTGGCATATTTCTGTTCTTCGCTGGAAAGTGTCGCAAAGGTTTTATGTAGTTCTGTTTCTGCCTGTTCAATCGCCTCTTGTGTGACACCATTTAGATGAAGTAACTTCATATACTTGTCAAAACGAGAATTCATATAGTTGGTATCAATCAGCCCAGTATCAATTTCAGTGATATATCCAACTAAATCATAAGGAACACCCTCGTTTTCTACCACAGGGGTATCCTTGAGTAGTTCTTTATAGCGCAGAACTAACACCAAATAGGTGTTTTCATCAAAATTCATATGAATCACTTCTTTGGTTTCAGTGTTCAAATAAGATGGTACTTCCCACCGAAAGCCTTGAATTTTGGCAGCCTCTAAATAACTGTTAAAATCTTTAAAATCCCGTGCAAACTTTGCGCGTTCGCTTATTTCGCTTGGCAATTTTTCAAAGTTCTGAACTCCTGCTTGCGCAAACAAGTTGGAAATATCATCGAATAAATGATTTAGCTTCTTCAAATGTTCTGGAAGATGTTCCACGAACAATCCGAAAGGACTATCCCCGGAATATGCTTTTACTGCTGCATTGATATTTTGCTCCATTGTATGTGGCTTGCGATAGTATCTGATGGTTCCAAAGGGCTTATCTGGTCCAAATAGGCGATTGGTACGAGAGAATGCTTGAATGATATTTTCATATTCCAGTATCTTGTCCATATAAAGTGTATTAATCCATTTAGAATCAAAACCAGTCAACATTTGGTCTACTACAATTAGTAAATCTATTTGTTTTTCAGGTTCATTTACAATTCGCTCATAAGGTTTCTTATGCGCCAAACGCGCTGCAATATCCTTTTTCATCTTTGCAAAAGTTGGAATGGTAAAGTCCTGACCATATTGCGTATTATAATCCTCTATGATCTCCACCAGACCAGCTTCCTTAAATGCAACGCCACCACCATTATCAATATTGGGATCAAATAGTGCAGTGACCTTTAATTCCGGTTTCATTTCTTTAAACATTCGATAATAAGCAATGGCTTCAGGAATGCTGCTGGTCGCAAATATTGCATGAAATTTACTGTTGCGACTTAATGTAATCCAGTTTTCTAAGATATCTTTTACAACAGTTGTGGTGTGCTCTTTTGTCTGATATTGAACACTGGGAATATAACTCTCAATTCCCTTGATATAATTTCCAGCACTATCCCGATGACCTGCCATACGGATTTGACTTGGATCCATATACTTACTGTAAATCTTGTTCTTAGCAGGGTCAGACATCGCTTCTTGTTCGTTTTTTGCCTTTGCCTTTTCCAATGCCACCACCCTGCGAACATCCTTGTCTTTAAAGGTCAATACTTTATAGGGATCAAATCCCAAAACATTTTTATCACGGATACCATCTGCAATGCTATATCTGTGCAGTTCATCGCCAAATATAGTGGTTGTAGTGTTCTTTTTCTTCTCATTTTCCTTTTTAATCGGTGTGCCAGTAAATCCAAAGAAAATTGCTCTTGAAAAAGTGGTTTTAATGGTGATAAGCATATCTCCAAACGTAGAACGATGGGCTTCATCGATGATAAAAACAATCCGTTTACTGTTTATGTATTCAATGTCACTCGCGTTTAATCCTCCTGCTTCGTCCTTGATATTGCTCATTTTCTGGATAGAAGTAACAATTAGCATATCCGCAGGATTGGTACTTTTTAATTTGGTGATCAATACACCTGTATTTTCTGTCGCCTGAACAGATTCATTTTCATCCGCAAAGCCGCGGTATTCCTTTAGTGATTGTGTGCCAAGTTCAATTCTATCCATCAGAAAGATAACCTTATCAGCATCTTTAGAACTTGCAATCAATTGGGCAGATTTAAAACTGGTCATCGTTTTACCGGAACCAGTGGTGTGCCAGATATAACCGCCAAGCTGGTTGTTGCCTCCCCATTTGGTTTTAGAAACCTTATCCGAAATGGCACTTGCTGCAAAATATTGATAGCTGCGCATAACTTTTAAAATACCGTCTGAGTCATCAGCAACCGTATAAAACCCAATCAATTGATGTGCCATTGGAATGGAAAGAAGCGTAGAGGCAACCCTATCCCATTGATTGATAGGTTCGTTGTTATAATCCGCCCAATGAAAGTAATAGTCTGGGTTGAATTTTCCATCAGGTCCCGGATTGGCGAAATATACAGTCTCATCGGGTTCCATTGCAATAAAAATCTGGACCAATGAAAATAACCCGCTAAAAATACCCTCATGCGCATATTTTTCAATCTGGTTGTATGCTTGGCTCACTGGAATGCCACTTTTCTTCAATTCAATATGAATCACTGGCATACCGTTGATCAGTAACATCAAATCTCCACGGCGGTTGTTGAGTATCTTGGATTTGGTTGGAAATTTAGGTTGTTGGACAATTTGATAACGACTTTGACCTGCGGCAATTTCACGACGGTCATAAATTTTTAAACTGACCTCTTTGCCAAGATGAAGTTTATCATCTGGGTTATCCCTAACAATCGACACACTTTTCCCATTGATAAAACCATTTAATTTCAAAGGGGTTCTTAAGTTTTTGATTTGCTCTAAAATCTGTTGCATTTCACTATCAGTGAGTGGGTAATCATTCAATCGGTCAATCCCTCTATTGTTCTCAAAAAGAATATTTGCCCAGTTTCGCAACAAATCTTGTTCGGAGTAGTTTTTTAAAACTTCTTTTTCCCACCCCTTTTCAGATAATAACTTGATCAAAGCTGCTTCAAAATCTGATTCTTTGTTAAAAATCATATTTATTTCCTCCTAACTGTCAAATTTCACTTTTTCCCTTAAACAAACATTTTTTCTAGATACGCCTTCTTGAGATTTTTTAGTTTTTCTAATTTGCGCTGGTGTAGGGTAATGAGACGATCGAGGTGGCGAAAAAAAGCCCCTATTTGCTCTTGTTCCTTATACCCTGGAACGAAAAATTCAAATGTGCTATATTCTTGTGCATTTATTCCTGGCTGTCCAGACCGTTGCGATATGATGGCAACAAAGTTTCTGTATTGCTCTGTCAGAGTATTTTGAAACACAAAATCAGCACTATATTCTGGTCGGATTCTTGCTCGAATAAGGAAACCTGCATAGTACATAATGCCGTCAAAGGACTTATAAATATATGTTTTTCCAACACTTGCACCTGTTCTTGCGAAAACAATATCGCTTTCTCGAAGTCGGTAATTATCTGCTGATTTCAAGTCAATATCTGGCGAAGTCAAATCCATTGTTGAGAACAATCTTGTTTTGTCATCAATATCGGTAATGCGGATATACCTATTTTCTCCGTCGTAGGTTGTTGCTGCGGCATTGAGACCATATTCAAAAGAATAACTCATCTCCTCTAGCTTACGCTGTTCCCAATCTTCTGAAAACTCCCTAAAGCGAATTTCTGGTACCACTTCACCATCTTTTGGAAACATTTTTTCAAGCATAGACTTTTTTATATTGATCAACTTGTCATACTTACTCTGATGATGAGCGATAAGGTGGTCGAGGTGACGGAAGAAAGCCCCGAGAAGCCTCTGCTCGCCCTCTTTGGGGACAGGAATTTCAATGTCCATCATTTTGGACTTTGAAATATTGTAGCGCGAAATCCCTTGCGCCAAAAAAGTGATTTTCTTTCTTACATCTTCCGACCGCAGCATATATGCAAGGTAATATGGATCAAATCTCTCGGTTGGTCTGAATCCAAAGCAAAAGCTATTTAAGTAAGTATTTTCACTGTTTTCAAGCCAAATAGAGGACATGCCGACTTCTTCTGGGGTTTCAGATGAGGTTGTAAAAAAGACATCTCCAAATCTAACTTCATTTTGAGTGTGGTCAATTTCAATAGGCTCAACTGCGGCGGCATCTGATACAGGATTGGTAAACACATTCATATAAGTAACAAATCTTCCGCTACCATGCCCGAAATCTTCTTTCGTTTTTCCCGCCAATCCTGTATATGTGAATCCGACCTCTCCCAACTTACGTTGTTCCCACTCATCATCAAACCCCGAGAATCTAATTTGTGGCTTTGTAATTTTTTCAGCCATATTACATGCCCCCAAGCAATTTTTTAAACTCCTGAAGTCCCAACATATCAAACTCATTGCCCTCAAGTTCATCAATCATAGTGCAAAGTGTCGCTTGCGTATCAGCGATTTGCGCTTCTATCTCAGCAAAGGTAGTCTCATATTTCTTAGCCAGTTTATCAAGTTTGGATACCAGTTCAGTTACAATGCTGTCAGGTAACTTCATCAGGTTTTGAATCAGTGGGTGAATCCACTTGTCTTTTAGGAGTTGTATAACCTGCTCATCGGAAAGCCCCTCAATGGTTTCTTTTGTTTTGCTCTCCAGCAATGCCAATTCTTTTTTGATATCCGCTTTTAGTTCTTTTTCTTCTGTATTTAATGCGGCAACTGTATGTAACTTTTCCTTTGTTTGGGGTTCTATGCTATCAGATTTTAGTGCCTTCTTCACCTCAGCACCTATAAAACTATCTTCATTTACATAATCGCCTTCTTTTTCTTCCTCTGTCAGAGAATCAAATAGTTCTTCATATTCAGAAGCAATCTCAGAAAGCCGATTTTCTTTCGCTTTCAATGCCGCTTTCTCATTGGCAAGTAGGGTATCTTGCACCAAATCAAAAGGTATGATATGCCCTATCCAACCCTCTTGAACTTCCTGTTCTTTGCCATTTTTCTTTTTGATAACCATATTGGGATCCACCTTTTTGGTCGCCTCAAACCCTTCAGTTTGTATCATTTCCAAATCAACGGCAATCTTTGTCCAGTCATCGTCAAGAAGTTGATAGGCTTCATATCGGTCAATCAGTGGGATATCTTTTAATCGGTCAAAAATATTTGCGGATAAAATTGCTTCCTCCTTTGAAATCGAAATGGTATTCATATGGTCAATCAGTTCTTGATACAAATATTGGTCAAAACCATCAAAGGCAGTTTGAAAGTTTTTTTCAAAAGCTTGTACATCACTGTGTTCTTTGATGGCTTTTTTAATATCCTCCACCATCAATCTGCAATAATCAGAAGAGGTCTTTTCCAATAAAGCTGTTTTCAAAGATGGAAAAGCGTTCCAATAGTCTCCCATCTGATCGATTTCAGAAAGGGGAAGACCGCCAAACATTGAAGCATAAATATCCCAAGATTCTGCCGCTTGAGAGGAGTCAACATATCTGGGAATATTTAGGTTATACTCATTATTTCTAATTTCATCTCTGCTGACAACTTTTGAAAACTTTTCAATACTCTCACGCTCCATCACCACATCAACAATTCTCTTGATATCAGAAGCGCGCAACTTATTGTTCTTTCCGACCTTGACAAACCCCTTGGAGGCATCAACAATCAGGACATCTGTATTGGTGCGCTTTTGTTTTAACACCATAATAATGGTAGGAATGCCAGTGCCAAAGAAAATATTTGCCGGTAAGCCAATCACGGCATCAATATGATTTTGTTCGATTAAATTTTTGCGAATTTCTCCCTCTTCCCCGCCGCGGAATAGTACACCATGCGGAAGAACAATGGTCATAATGCCATCGCTTTTGATATGGAAAAGGTCGTGAAGCAAAAAGGCATAGTCAGCTTTACTCTTGGGCGCAAGACCAAAACGGGCATAACGGGGATCTGTTTCCTTATCTGTTGGATTCCAAACCTGAGAATAAGGCGGATTGGACACCACTGCGTCCACATAGAGAGGGTTATATGTTCCAACTGGGTCATTCTCATCAAAATATGGCCAATCTTCTTCTAAGGTATCTCCATTACGGGCAACAATATTGTCTGGTAAAATACCACGCATTACCAAGTTCATACGGGTCAGGTTATAAGTATTCTGTTTTAATTCCTGAGCATAGTACTTGATATTATTTTCATTTTCAATAAATTTGGCAACGCTTTTACCAATGTTGATAAGCAGTGAACCTGATCCACTTGTAGGATCATATATTTTGATTTCCGTTTTATCTTTTAAATGGTCTGCTACGATTTCAGACATCAGCAAAGAAACTTCATGAGGTGTATAGAACTCTCCTGCTTTTTTACCTGCATTGGCAGCAAACATGCTGATTAGGTATTCATAAATAAAGCCAAGCACATCATAGTCCTGCTTGCCGTCCATTGGAATATCCTTAATCAAATGAATCAGATCACTGATTGCTTTTGATTGTGAAGCAGAGCTATCTCCAAGTTTAGAAAGTCCAGTTTGAAGGGTATCAAAAACACCTTCAAATACCTTTTTGTGCGTCTTGTTAATCAAACGACTAAAAGCAGATAGCGCGTCACGAACATCTTGTACACTGAAATCCTTTCCCTTTTCCAGCCAAGTGGAGAACAGGTTTTCATAGGATATAAAGTATCCCAAATTCCTTTGAATACTCTCTACAGTTTCTGTATCCTCTTCGGTCAATTCAGAAAGATACTCATCTGTCCAGTCATTTTCTTTTAAGTATTTCATTTCTTTTTCAGAAAGAAACTTATAAAAAATAAAGCCCAATATATAATCTTTGTATTCATTTGCCTCTATTTTGGAACGCATTTTATTTGCAGACTCCCAAATTTTTGCTGCCAATTGTTGTTTATTCATCATTTTCCTCCGATTTTTATTGAGAATCTATTCTCTGATTTTCGTCAATATAACACTTATCAAACAGATGTTAAGTTTATTTATCATATGGCAGATGAATAATACTTTTATCATAATCTCTTATATCCTCTCATATCGTCTCAAGCCCTGATTTTACTGGCTTTATGGAACTTTTTCAAAATCATGTATTCTCTCATATTTTCTCATAAAATCTCATGTTTTTGAGAAATCAGGGGTACAAATGGGGGTACAAATCCCATCCACATTCCCTAAAAGCCTTGATTTTAAGCCTTTTCAGCCAAAAGTACGGTTTCTGGGCAAATTATAGCATATTGTTGCAAGTCTATTCTTACAATTCCATCAGAAAATGTTCATGCAGCGCACGTTTCACCTGATCGAAATTACCTCGCTCCGGACATTGGATGGAAACAACCAATCCCTTCTCTGGGAGAATCGTTGTAATCTGTCCGAATGCGCCATCAGCACGATAGGATCCTGGATATGGACTGATCCAGAACTGATAGCCATATCCTACATGCCAGAGATCTGCAGATGGCTCGAAGGTAAATTTCGGGGTGGACACCTCCTGCACCCAGTCCCTGCTGACAATCTGCTCGCCCTTCCAGTTACCCTCAGCCAGATAGAGCTGTCCCAGTTTCATCATCTCGGTACAAGTCAGATACATACCTCCGCCGCCATTCGGATGTCCCTGTGGATCATGCTCCCAGAGCGGCCATCCCATATCAAGGGGCTGGAATACCTTCTCATACAGATACTCTCCCATCCGCTTGCCAACGGCCCGTTCTACCATATGAGCAGCCAGAATACTGTCGGCAGAGGAATAGCAGAATGCACTGCCTGGCTCCACAGGAACCGGCTGTGCCATCATATATTTCTCATAATCCGGTGCGCCGACGCCCGGACGTCTGTCCGCATTCATCAGAAGTGCCTTACCAAAGCCACTGGACATGCAGAGCAGATGTTTCAACTGAATCTTCTCCAGATTTGGATCCGGATTTGAAGGAAGTTTATCTTTAAACACTTCCGCCACATGATCTTCCAGGCTTAGTTTTCCCTCTTCCATTGCGAGTCCAACTGCTGTTACTGTAAAACTCTTGGTATGTGAATAAATATTTCTCGGTGCATTTGCTGCGTAGTGCATCTCACAGAGTACCTTGTTCTCATCTCCGACACTGATAGCTTCCAGCGGCAGATTGTGGCTGCTGGCATAACGATGAAATTCCAAAAACTTCTCTTCCAGTAACATAATACCTCTATCCTTTCCGGCAAATCTCTGATGTCAGTCCGATATAACCGATGCGACGTGTCGCAAGGTTAAAACCAATCTATCTGATATCTCCAATCTGGTTCTATTATCTCATACACATCTCTGCATCTGTCGGCAGTGGCATCAGCGGTGCGGACGGCAGGGTCTGATACCAATAAGCAACACTGGTGTAATCATCGTAACGCGGTCCGGTCCAGCCCATGTTGTCGAGTGTCATACGAAACTTATTCTCAAAACGGATCGGGTCTGCAATATGGAAATGATACAGCAGGAATCTCTGCTGTCCGTTATAGAATTCCCGGTTGTCTCCATAGATTGCATACATGCCGGTATATAAGCCGCTGAAGGTCTGATAGCTCTTGATGATGATGTCATTTCCAAATCCATAGGAACCGCCGAAGTAGTCTTCAGTTCCGGTATAGTGGATAGACGGATACGGATCATCGTCCAGATACATGCGGGCTTCGCCTTCTACCCAACAGGTATTGTTGCCATTCATACCAGTTGCCAGAGTCACACCAACAAATTGTCCCCTGCCTTCGATTCCGTCAACGATTGTGTAGGTACGACCCTTCTGAACCGGGTGCTCTTGGCGATAGGTGGCATGGAAATAACCAGCCTCCGCCGGAATCTCCTGATAAGCTCCGGTGATAATATAATAGAGATCTTCATCCTTGTCACCACGGTTTTCCATCGTGATCCGAGCTCTCTTATGGAACGGCATCTCAAAATAGCTGTTATAGCCGCGACCAGGAGCTACCAGCATCATGGCAGAATTCAACACCGGATATTTGCCATCCCGGTCCACGAAATTTTCATCATAGGCACATCCGAAGAATGCAGAGAGCGGAGCTTCCACAGACGGATATTCCTGATCATCCCAATACATACGGATGATAAAATGGTGCCCGACATATCCGGTAAACCACATATGCTGGATCACACCCGGTCCTGCAGCATCTACCAGAGTTACGGTTTCCCCTGCAGGAATCGTCACGGTCGGACGAAGCTTGGTGCAGTCACCGCCCTGGGAACCACCTGCGCGTACACCGGTTGGATTCTCTGCGGAAAATGCAAACGTTTTGGAGTTCTGGATCATACAATAGTTGTTCATATTCTTCTCCTTTCTGATCAAACCTGGATCATCTGAAATTATTGCTTACTACGCTATCGCGTTTCTCTATTCACTATAAATTCACTATAACATTTATCTCCCATGAAGTGACGGAATTACAGAATCATTCCGTCTGCGCCTTCTCATTTTCTTCCCGGATAATCTCCTTTAATTCTTTTCGCATCACATCCAGTGGAGCCTTCTGTCCGGTCCATAATTCGATCTGAGCAGCCCTCTGGAACTGGACATACCAAGACCATTCAGGATTTTGCAGCCCTTCTTCTCAGCATTTTTCAGGAATGCGGTCTTGGACGGGTTGTAGCAGGCATCAAAATAAAACTGTCCTGGCCTGATTAGTTCAAATCTTTGTATATGGGTTTTTGTATTGCCCGTGGTTTTGTGTTCTGTCACCGTATTGAAGGTTTTTCGTCTTTCTCATACGGTCATAGAAATAATCAACGACAAGCCTGACAAAATACGGCATATTCCGCTGCATCCGATCTCCATTTTTTCTCTCGACGATTTCTTCGACAACTTTTTTCAGCGGCTTCTCCGCATAATCATTTCGTGCCGATACTTTTTCGTGATTGCTCAGGTCAAAAGTCGGTGTCCATGTATCCGGCAGTTTATAAACCGAGCCCATTGTATAGACACCGCTGCCTTTTTCGGCTTTCTTAAGTGACTCCCTTGTGATCTTTTTCATATCAAGGAATGGCAACCCGGATGATGCGTCTGCTTGACAATCTCCAATACAAGGCCGCCATCAATCGGCATATTCATCATGACGCATATAAGGTGCTGGCGGTTCTCATCCCCGATAGCGTTCAGCAGCTTCCGGCATTGTTTAAATTCCGCCTCCAGTTTATGGACCTCTTCGCAAAACAGATTCATGGTATAACCATCTCCTTTATTCAAGCGCTTAAACTGATTATACCATAAATCTATGAACAAAGTTTATCTGTAAAGAAAATCGATACAGAGTTTTTCAAAATCGGTCCATCTGCTCCTGGGTAGCCACCTGCCTACAACTTGTATTGCTATTTCCTATCGTTCCGAACAATGCAACCATTGTCCGGCAGCTATTTCAGGTACCAACAATTCATACGCAATATATTCATAAATGTCCCTCAAATCCTGTCTTGCTTCAGCGGAATATGCCACATAAAAAATCATATGCCAAAATCTCTTTTCATTTCAGCTTCAATGGCATCTGCTGAGTAAACTCTGCCAGCTTTTACATCAGACATACCTTTTTCAATTTCTTTATCAAATTGTTCTTTCGTAAGAGAACCATAGGTCAACGGTGCCGTTCTTGGTAATTTCATTTCAAATGGAATTCCCTTTTGCAAAACAATCTGCCGTAGAAACATTCCTACTGCATTTGACATTGGAATTCCTAACTGATCTAATACACTTTCAGCCTGTTCTTTAAGTTCAGGCTCAACTCGAGCAAACACATTTGCTGTTCTTGCCATAATCATCGCCTCCTTCAACTGTATTCTATCACAGATGCTTGCAAATAGTAATCTATTTGCAAGCATCTTGCATATGGATATTATGAGTGCAAGGTGACTATTTTATACTCTGCACCAAAGCATCCTGCCAGCATTTCTCTCCTCCCCGCAGGAACTTCTTTCACCACAAATCATATTCATTTTTATCGAGGACAGTCCGGTTAACAAATTCCAACCCGAAAGCTTTGCTTTTAGGTTGTCGCGGTACACTCGCGCAAAATAGGGGTACAATGGGGGTACAAATACCATTCTCATTCCCCAAAAGCCTTGATTTTAAGCCACTTCAGACAAAAGTACGGATTCTGCCGTGACAATTGCTCTTTGCCAATATTTCAAATCTCTTTCTTTCGATCTGTATCAATTGGGATATCTGTGATTTTTATCAAAAAGCAGTTGCCAGAACGTTTGAAAATCACCAAACATATCTATTTGAAAACTGTGCGAAACGAATGTTCAACTAAAACAGGAAACTTGGTTACCCTTTGTATCCTTTAGTATAACAGTCGCTTGTGCGAAAGACAAGCAATTATTTATATTTCCCGAAATCTAGGCTGTCGCAATATTCTGAGTGACTATATCCCTTCGCTTGAAATGATATCGCTCATTTTACTGGGGAGAACAGACAATTTACTTGTCCATAAAGGGCATACCTCACAAATCTATGCCTATTAAGCATAAGAAAATATTTTATATAAGTATTTGCTATTCTGTTTTGCAGCCGATATAATAAAATTGTAAAGAAAACACACAATAAAAGGAGTTTTACTTATGAAAAAAATCGTTTCTATACTGCTTGTTGCCTCGCTGATAACAACAATCTTTATCGGGTGCAGCAGAAATAAAGAAAACACACAGGTTGAAGATCATAATATGTTGTCCTCTGGTATACAGGAAACTAAGCCATTTCATTCCATTGCATTAACCGATGAAATCATCGAACTTGCAGACGGTTTTTCAGCAATACAATATGTTGGGGATTATGGCTTTGACGATTTTTTAAAACAAGGAGGTGCCTCATCAGATTCTGAAGTAGCGGCTTTTCTAATGGACAATATATTATCTGATTCTGGCAGCTTCCTATTTGATGGCAATCCCTTTGGATGTAGTACATTATCTGTTCAAGATACAAACGGCAATTCACTGTTTGGTAGAAATTTTGATTGGAACACCTGCAATGCCATGATTGTACAAAGTCGACCAGAAAACGGATATCAGTCCATCTCTACAGTCAATACCGATTTTATCAGTATGAGTGGGATCAATCTTTCTGAGCTACCTGACCAAACACAGGCACTTGCCGGTCTTTATATTCCCCTTGATGGATTGAATGAAATGGGTCTTGCGGTTTCGGTCAATATGATTGAAGATCGTGCAACCATTGAACAGAACACAGACAAGCCAGATATCACAACTACCACTGCCATTCGGCTGCTGCTTGACAAAGCTGCCAATGTAGAAGAGGCAATCGAGCTGTTAAGCAGCTATGATATGCACGCTTCCTTGGGATATATGGTGCATTTTGCAATTGCAGACCGTACTGGAAACAGTGTCGTTGTAGAATATGTAAATGATAAAATGGTCGTTACCAAAACACCTGTTGTCACTAATTTCTATTTGGCAGAGGGGGAAAAAATGGGATTGGTACACAGCAATCCCACGAGCGTTATGAAATTTTAATGAACCGTCTTAAAGAAATGAAAACAATGGAAATCAATGATGTGCGAGACGCTCTTGATCACGTTAGCAAGGACAATTTCACAGAATTTGAATCTACCGAGTGGAGTGTTGTTATGAATCAATCTACAGGAGAGGTTTGGTACTATCACCGTGAAAACTACAACAATCCCTATGTTTTCACGGTTACAGGAGAATAGAACGCATGAATTATCTAAAAATCTTATTCGATTTATGGAAACTAAAAAGAAATGAGAAAAAAACACCCCACCAAATTTCTACTTTACAAAATCAAAAGCTCCGCTGCCTGTTACACCACGCATATGAAAATTCTAAATACTACCGAACCAGTTTTGAAAGAGCAGGAATTACAGCCGAGCAAATTGACAATACACCACTTTCAAAATTCCCTACCATTGATAAACCTACCCTTTTATCGCAATTCGATGATCTTGTCACTGTATCGGACTTAACACAAGAAGAAATACGCCGTTTTGATCAACAAGAGAAACCCGATAGAAAACCCTTTCATGGAAAATACCATGTTGTACATTCTTCTGGCAGCACTGGGAAACCAGGATATTTTGTCTATGACAAAAGCGCTTGGAACAGTATGTTGTTGGGCGTGATTCGTGGAGCGCTTTGGAACATGTCTATGTCACAGATACTCAGATTTTTATTACAAGGTCCTCGTATTGTGTATATTGCCGCCACCGATGGTCGATATGGTGGGGCAATGGCGGTGGGTGATGGAATCGACATCGTAGGTGCAAAGCAAATCTATTTGGATATCAAAACGCCCCTTGAAGAATGGGTTAGTGCGGTCAAAAAATTAAAACCCAATATGATTATCGGTTATCCCTCCGCCATTAAAATTCTTGCAGAACTTGTTGAAAAAGGCGATGTCAATTTGCAGATCTTGCGTGTTGTTTCCTGTGGCGAACCCCTTGGAGCCAGCTTGCGCAAATATCTGGAGAACATTTTTAAAGCAGATGTAATCAACTTTTATGGAGCAAGCGAATCACTGTCGCTGGGTGTGGAAAGCAATCCACAAGAAGGTATGTTACTGTTTGATGATATGAACATTGTTGAAATCGAAAACGGTGTGATGTATCTCACCTGTCTTTACAACTTTGCTCAGCCATTGATTCGCTATCGCCTTTCAGATCATTTGACACTCCAAGTGCCAACCCAAAAAAATCGTTATCCATTTACTTGTGCAGTGGGCTTACTGGGAAGAAATGAAGACATACTATGGTTTTATAATGGCAACGGAAAGGGTGAATTTTTACATCCACTTGCAATTGAAGGGTTTTGCATTGAGGGGTTGCGCGATTATCAATTTAGACAGTTATCCCCAGACGCCTTTGAAATGCTTGCAGAAATTACAGATGATTCTCTACAAAAAACAATACAATTGAAAATGTTACAACAGATGAAGTCCATTCTCAAAGAAAAAAATCTGAACTATGTGCAATTTTATGTAAGCTTTGTCCCCGAAATTCTACCAGATCCCAAAACAGGTAAAAAAAGATTGATTGTTGTGGATATGGAGGCAACCGCATGAAAAATACAATACTCTGTGCAAGAGATGTTTCAAAAATCTTTCTACAAGATGGCAAAGAAATACAGATTCTCACTGACATCGATATCAATATCTACGAAGGTGACTTTACGGTCATTATGGGTCCATCAGGGGCGGGAAAATCTACACTGCTTTATACACTAAGTGGTATGGATAGCATTACAAATGGCAGCGTCAAATTTCAGGGAAAAGAAATCAGTAAACTCTCCGAAAAAAATGGCACATCTGCGAGCAAATGAATTTGGCTTTGTCTTTCAGCAAACACACCTTGTCAGCAATTTAACGTTGTTTGAAAATATTGCAGTAGCAGGATTTGCGGCAAAGGTGGGAAATACAAAGGAAATTCAAGAAAAAACTGACAGGTTGCTCTTTCAAATGCACATTGAGGATGCCAAAGACCGTTTACCATCTCAGGTGTCGGGTGGCGAAGCACAAAGAGCTGCTATTGCCAGGGCAATGATTGGAAATCCCAGTCTTTTATTTGCGGATGAACCCACAGGAGTACTCAATAAATCCAATAGTGAAGAAGTCATGCACCTTTTGACAGAACTCAACCATCATGGACAGAGTATTTTAATGGTGACACATGATGTCCGAGCCGCTTTACATGGAAACCGCATTTTATATTTAGAAGATGGTAAAATTTTGGACGAAATCCATCTATCACCTTATCAAAACAACAATCTAAGGGCAAGAGAAAACAAAGTCTTGGGTTGGCTTTCTTCTTTGCAATGGTAAGGAGGGTTCTTTATGGAAAATAAGATTTTGTTAAAAGCAAATATCAAGCAACATAAAGGAGTTCTTTTGGGGATTTTTATTTTGACCTTGCTGGTTGCAGCAGCTTTGGGAACGGTGCTTACCATATGGTCAAATTCCCAGAAATATATCAAAAGTGAACTTGACCGAGCTGGCTTTGGCGAGCTTACCGTCTGGGTGGAAAATTTGCCCAATCCATCGGACTTGGAAAATCATATTGAGACTTTAAAAGAAATCGAACATGTGGAAACACAACACCTTATCTATTCAAACTACACCACAAATGAAATAGAATCTGATGTGGAAGGGCAACTTATCACCTATTCTCCCAATGAAAATCGCTACCGCTTTTTTACCGATGATCTATTGGGATATGTCCAGCCGCCTAGTGCTATCACACCAGGTGAAGTATATGTATCACCCTCTATGATATCGATTTGCGGTATACAAATCGGTGATAAAATCACCTTTCCCATTGCGAGATCCGGAAAAAATTTAACCCTTACTGTAAAGGGTTTTTACGAAGATATTTTTATGGGAAGTTCCATGATTGGAATGAAAGGATTTTTAATTAGCGAATCCGACCGATATACTGCATTAGACTTGATTTTGCATGCAGGAATTGACGCATTTGCTCGTGATGGGGCTATGCTGCATATCTTTCCCACCGACCAAAGCGATCTGATGGCTTCAGAATTAAACAGCCTGCTCAATGATCAAACAATGCTTACCCAATACACCCAAGCAATTCACAGCAAACAAGTTATAGCGGGATTTATGCTAATTTTGCAAAACGCCTTTAGTGGGCTTCTTTTTGCATTTGTGATTGTGCTTCTCTTTGTGATTTTGATTGTTTTAAGTCACAGTATTCGCAGTACAATTGCTTCTGACTTTGTAAATATGGGAATTTTGAAAACGGTTGGATTTACTGCAAATAGGCTTCGTTTACTACAGCTTTTTCAATATGGTATTCCCACCGTTTTGGGGCTTATGATTGGCTTTTTGCTCTCCATTCCCCTTGGTGAGCTAGTTGCCCATGCCACATTGACAACAACTGGTGTGTTGATTCCCAAAATACCACCGCTTCTGCTTACCACTACAGCATTTATATCCATTTTGTTATTACTTACCCTGTTTATTTTTATCAAAACCCGTAAAATCAATAAGATCACACCAATGAACGCAATTCAAGAAAAAACAAACAGCACAGTAACACAAATAAAAAACCCCGCGGCATTTGGCGACAACATATATTTTCGTCTTGCGCTGCGCCAATTAATCAGTGGGAAAGGCAATTATATTGGAGCATTCGTTATTGCCCTTTTATTGGTATTTTTTCTTCTGTTGTTGGGAGAATAGACACTTGGCTTGGCTCTGATGGCAAAGGAATGATGGATGCCTTTCATCCCGCAGACCATGACATTGGCGTGCAGTCTTTTGGCGAACTGACACAAGAAGAATTTGAAAATACCATTCGCAGATATTCCAATATTACTGATACCTATGTACTGGCAATGCCTACTATCTCGCTTAATGGCATTTCCTATACAGCAAATGTGATTGATGAGCCAGAACGCTTTCATATGTTAGAAGGACGCCCTTGTATTGCCGATTATGAAATTGTGATAACAGAGTTTATCGCCACAAATCTTGATATTGCAATTGGTGATTCTGTTACAGTTCGAGGCGATAATAAAAGTGCTCAATATGTTGTATCTGGTATCTATTCCTGTGCAAATGATATGGGAGATAACTTTGGAATGAATCGCAAAGGATATCTTAAAATTGGAAGCGACCACCCAAATCTCTGGTGTTGGCATTATTTTCTGGAAGACAGTTCACAAAAAAGTACAATTATCAGGGCTTTAGAATCCGCATATGGTGGAGATATTCATGTCCATGAAAACACCTGGTCAGGGCTTTTTGGTATTATCTCGGCTATGCAAGTACTTGTATCATTTATGTATAGTTTGGTAACCGTTTTCATTTTGATTGTAACCGTTATGACAGGTGATAAGCTCCTTTCTGCCGAGCAGAAAGATTTGAGTATCTATCAAGCAATTGGCTTTTCATCAACAAAGCTGCGTTTGGCCTTTGCTTTGCGCTTTGCTATCATTTCCATCTTTGGGGGCATGATTGGTGTGGTATTCGCCATAGTCATTACAGACCCGCTTGTATCTTCAGTGATGAAGCTAGCAGGTATTAGCAATTTTGTGTCACATCCCAATTTTATTGGTGTGATTTCACCTGTAATCGTTGTAACAGCTCTATTTACTGTTTTTAGTTGGCTACTCGCTGGAAAAATTAAAAAGGTACCACTTACAGTGTTGGCTACTGCATAATAGATACTGATTTACTTCGGTTTGATAGGCTAGATCAATGTTTGCCATCTATAAAAATTGGGCTTATTATCCCAATAAACCCTTATATTTTAGTTGTGCCAAATCTGGCACAGGAAAGGAACTCTTATGATAAAAATTACACTCAAACGCATTTCACTTGCTCTTATATTGGTTTTTGCGATTGGAGCATTTGCAGGTTGTAACAGTCAATCTGAACAGAATCAAAACGATGAAAATCGCCTATCACAAAATTCCAATTTGGCAAACAACAGCTCTTTAGACCTTGCTCCCAACAATGACAACCAATCCGAAAACAACATATCTGCCACAGAGTTGATAGTACGCTTTGGAGATAATGGTGAACCATTTGTTATGCACCTTTATGGCAATGATACTGCCAAGGCGATTGCCCATCACATAGGTACCGCTGATTGGAGATTGCCAATCTATCATTATGAGGGTTATGAAAATTGGGAGGTTATGCAGTATTATGATATTCCCAGTCGATATGAGATTCCTTCCAATCCCGAAACTGTCACCAAAGAGGCTGCTGGAAGCGTCTACTATTCCGAACCAAATCGAATTGTACTTTTTTATGGAGATGCAGAAGTGACCAGCGAATATACACCGGTGGGATATTTTGACGATACCGAAAATTTCCGCAGCGCAGTCAAAGATAACCCTATCTTAGAGGGTTGGAGCAATAAGATTGTTCAGATCAGTGATGGGCAATAAACCCATATAGAAAAGAGGAAAACAATGTATGTCAATGAATCTATTGAATCTATGATTCAAAATCTAAAAGATGCAGGCTGTGATCCTGAAATGATTCAAAAAGTGATAGAAGATTTACAAACAGGAAACGAAACAAATGGTTTAAAACGATTGGCTGTACACAGAAAAAATTTACTTCATTCCCTGCATAGACAACAAAAATGTATTGACTGCCTTGATTATCTGGTCTATCAAATGAAAAAAACAAAAAATAAATAGCAATCTTTGAAAAGAGTACATCATTAGCCTTTACAAATAAAACCTTTGATAAAGAAAGAACTTTTTATACAGTGAGACTGTGTGAGGGTCTCTGGCAAAAGAGTTTTTAAAAAAAGGTAAGGATATGATTGTAGATAAGTACTTTTTGAAACTCTACTATTTATTTTAGCATGATGATATGGAGATAACTTTGATTGCTTATCAAATGAAAATCCCAATTTCCGAGCATCTCTAAATGTCTCAAGTGGGAGAAATGATTCTGGATATCAGCAATGCAAAAGGCAAACCAATTGTCAAAATTTTAAAACGCACTTGTTGTGCATGAGACACCATATAGAAAAGGAAATGATAAAAAATGGACCATCTTCTAGGAGGTATTTTAATTGGCTTACTGTTTGGGCTGCCCGTCGGTGCAGTTGGCACCATGACTATTCAACGGACTTGGAATGGAGGAATTCGAGCGGGGCTTTTTACTGGACTTGGTTCTTCTGTCGCCGATTGCTTTCATGCCTGCGTGGGCGTGTTTGGTCTTACTCTGATATCCGATTTTTTGTTAAAATATCAAGTTATTATCCATATTCTTGGCGGCAGCTTTGTGCTGTTTATGGGAATTCGATTACTACTAAAAGAAGAAGATACCATTCCAACAGAATCCAAAACAATCCATCCCATTCAAATGTTTTTTTCTTCTTTTGTAGTGGGAATTACAAACCCTGCGGTAATCGTTACATTCCTATTTGCCTTTTCCTATTTTGGTATTTCCCCAAACACAGGGTTACTTCGGAAAATACTACTTGTAATCGGTATATTGATTGGCACTTATATTTGGTGGGGAGCTCTCTCTACTCTTACCAATGTCATCAGGAAAAAAACAAAAAACTTCGATTTCCGTTATCTTAATCGAATATTTGGCACCATTTTATGTCTGTTTGGTATAGCTATATTACTGCCAACTTTCTTTCAATAAAATAACCATTATCACAAAGGAAAAATAAAAATGAGCAAAAAAGTTTTGATTATTTCAACCAGTCCTCGCAAAAATGTAAATTCTCAGATCTAGTCAGACACATTTATGGACAATGCACAGGACGGTGGCAATACAGTAGAAAAAATTAGTTTGCATGACAAGACAATCGGTTTTTGCAAAAGCTGCCTTACCTATCAAAAAACTGGTCGTTGTGTGATTCATGACGACGCAGACAGCATTGTAGAAAAGATGTTGTCTGCTGATGTATTGGTTTTGCCATCCCCATCTACTATTATGAAATGTCAGGACAGATAAAAACGGTGCTAGATCGTTCCAATCCCCTTTTTTATGCCTGTTGAATATATGGAGTAATAAATTGCTATTTTTGAGAACAAAGATATAAAATACCCTCCATGTCATACTCATATCTTAAATGCCTTATAAAATAAGGTATTCCAAAAAGCGAATGCGTAACAAATCCAATATATATTTTCTCCTTATCGTGCTTGTTACATCGTGCTAGCACCATGTATTTCTTATTACTAAAGAAAATAGGGGACAGACTGTACTTTAAAACTTGCAACCCGTTCACCTTTTGAAATTTAAAAATGTTTCTTTATCAATTGAAAAAATATAATCCCCATTTTCATAAAAGGAATTTTGAACCATTCCTACCTTTTGCATTACTCTATATGATTCTGCATTGCTCTTTGCATATCCTCCATAGATTATGTCATATTCCATCTCCTTAAATGCATAATTTATCAATTCCATAGCACATTGCGTAGCATAACCTTGATTTCGGTATTTTTCATCAATCATATAAAAAAGAACTGTTTTTCCTATTTCGGCTTCTCCGTCTAATCCGCACCAGCCTATTATCACATTTGGTTCTTTCTTTTGAAAAACGCCTAAACATAAATGGCAAATTGATTTCTGTCGATTCTTACTATGAGTATCTTCCATATATTTTAACGCCTCGTATGCCTTATCTATCGTTGTTTCATGTGGGTATTGCCACATTCTTGCAATCTCCTTAATGTCGTTTTCAGTCACGGTTCGCAGTATTAAATTGTTTGTTTTAAATTTCAATATTCCTTTCCCTCACTGTCTATAATAACTTTCATTTCATCAACTATTTGCTGAACACTTTTATTATCTATGTTGATAACATAATCGCCTTCATGTGGTTTTAAATATAGCCAAAAAAAAGAACATTCATTTTCATCTCCACGCTTTTTATGACGTTCACGCAAAGTTTCCTCTGAGCAGGTCAGGGTAATGCCAATAATAGAATAATCTTTTGCCGTTATATCTTTTAATATCGCTTCACGAATTGTTTTATCCACAACAACAACCGACGAAAAAAAGACATAATCAAAACTAGAATTTAAATATGTAGATAACGCGAATGACATTGTTTTATCACCATTTCTCAACCTCGGATCATCAACTGAAAACGGATTGACACACCATGCCCAATCGCCATCAAAATAAGCACTATTTTCATTTTCAATTTTCTAGAAAAACATAGGATATAGCAACCGCTATGTCCTATGTTTCTTATTGTTCTAACAATTTTTCTATTTTGAATTTCTGTCCTTTCGAATCATTCTGTTTTTCATACAGATTATTCCGTTCTCTGTAAAATTCTTTCATGCGCTCCAACTATGTCCGCACTTTCTCACTGCAATCCGTCTCTATTTTCTTATATTCCCCAGTCAGACCGCGGATTGTATTGTTATTCGTCTGAAAGCCTATTTCATTACTTAAACTCGGCGTGTTCTTTGTTGTTCTTAACTTTATTTAAGTTTTGTGCAAACACACACCCATTTTTGCATCAATTACATCATTTATTATGGCTTGCTGATTTTCTGTTGCCAAAATATTGTCACACATTTTTGATAGCAAATCCCCGTAATTTAACAATCCATTTTTGAAATATTACGCAATAAAAGCCCATTTTTAAACATAAAGATATAAACTATCATCTAATACCATTTTGATTTTAAAAATACTTACAGCATAAGGTTTTCAAAACAGCTAGTAATGCAATACCTCTTCTTTCTTAATCATTCTTATTACATGGTGTTAGTAATATGTCTTTCATGTCATTGAGGAGTAATCAGAAAAAGCTCTATTCCTATGCAAACAGAAATATTTCTATTCCGTTAATATCAGAATACATAATTGTATTCTTGGTTATATTTTTAATAATGCATTCTGACACCAATTAAACAATATGAAAAAGGCTTTATCAAAATCATAGTTGATATTATTTTGTAATGATATACTCAATTCCAAAACAGTTTTGTCCTCACCTTGTACGCATTCAAGCAATTTCCGTTTTGTTGGAATAAAATTACCACTACTTAGATAATACAAGTGTTGCATAATAAAAAATACTGATTTACAAGTTATCGGCAACTTTAAAATATTGCACTCCCTGTCTGCATGGATATAGCGGTGACAAATTTCGTGATAGAGATTATTCAAACTGAATTTTACATAGTTTTTTTCGTCTTCAATGGTATATGCAGGAACAAGTTTTTTTAGTTCTCCATAATAATCTTTAGTCGTATTTAATAAATGACATATTTCTAACGGATTCCAATGTTCTAAATCAGCTTTACCACAAATAAAGCCACAGGACTTGTCAAAATTTCCTACTAAAACAAGTGCTTTTTGATAGGTGTTCAAATCCTCAACCGAAAGATTGTCAATCACAGCCATAATATCAATATCACTGCTTTTAGTTTCTTCATTACGGAGGTAACTGCCCTGTAATCCAATATACATCAGTCTTTCGTCAAAAACATCTTTTAATGTAATAATTAATTTATCAATATATTCATCTATTCTAAACATTCCAAATCACCTATCTCCTGATTTCCAAGATATTTCATGTATTCTTTCCCCTCATGAAAATTCATTATATATTTTCCCTAAAGTTTATATCCATTTCAATCTTCCTCCAATCTACCAATTTGTTTCTCCAATTATATCACTTCCATTCGCAATTTACCACAAAAATATAGGGTATAGCAACCGCTATGCCCTACATTTCTTATCGTTTCAACAACTTTTCAATTTTCCGTTTTTGTTCTTTCCAATCGTTCTGTTTTTCATACAGATAAAAAACTATTTTATCATTCGAACTCGGCGTGTTCTTTGTTGTTCTTAACTGTATTTGTTTAAGTTTTGTGCAAATATACGCCCTTTTTTACTTCAATTACATCATTTATTATGGCTTGCTGATTTTCTGTTG
>CAJTTB010000023.1 GCA_910579175.1 uncultured Oscillospiraceae bacterium
GTCAGGCGTATTAGCGAGTAACAAAAAATATACCTTTTTTCCTGTGCCCGCAGGCACTTTCTTAATCAATACTATTTTTTATTCTTACAAAAAAGCACAGAAAGCATAAACTTTCTGTGCGAATGAACACTATTCTTTTTTCTTTAGTTCAAAAACATCTACCAGTTCGCGCAGGGTATTCGCTTGTTGAAATAATTTTACACTCACAGCCGCACTTTCTTCAGCTGTTTCTGAATTTGCCTGTACTACGCTAGAAATTTGATTGACACCTGTAGTCAAGTGTTCTAATGTATCTTTTTGATGTTTTGAAGCGATGCTAATGCGTTCTACAAAAGCAGAAACATCCTTTGCACCTTCTACAACATTTAAAAGAGATTTTGCTGTTTCATCAGCAATCGTCATACCATTTTGTACTGCCTGAATGGAAGAACCAATTAATGTAGCCGTACTCTTGGCAGCTTCTGCACTTTTCGCTGCCAAATTGCGTACCTCATCGGCTACAACGGCAAAGCCTTTACCAGATACTCCGGCCCTTGCAGCTTCCACAGAGGCATTGAGTGCCAAAATATTCGTTTGAAAAGCAATATCTTCAATGGTTTTAATAATTTTTTTGATTTCTGTTGAAGTATATCTAATATCATTCATCGCTGAAACCATCTTTTGCATTTCTTGATTGCTGGTTTCAATCCACTGACTTACTTTTCCTACAGTCATATTTGCCTCTTCTGCTTCTTGGGCATTGCTTGTAACATCATTGGAAAGATTTTCAATAGAAACTGCTAAATGATCAATTGCTTCGGCCTGTTCTGTTGAACCTTGAGATAAAATTTGAGCACCTGTAGATACCGTGTTTGAATTGGCAGACACTTCATTTGCCGCTTTTGTAATCTCATAAAGAGTATGATTTAAAGAATCGGCAATTTTTTCAATAGAAGTTTTAATTGGAATAAAATCTCCAATATATTCTTCAGAAATGGTAATATTCATATTGTTATTTGCCATCTCTGAAAGCTGTTTAGAAATATCATCAACATAATTATTTAAAATATCGCTTGTAGCATTAAAACTTTCAGCTAAACGACCCAATTCATCGTCGGAACCCACTTCGATGTGAATCTCCAAATCACCTGCTTCTAATTTTTCTGCACCAGCGGTGATATGACTAATTGGCTTTAATTGCTTCTTGATACTATAATACATAATGAACAACAATAAAACTCCAAAAATACCTACCACTACTGTTAGAAATAAAGTGTCCTCAATAATCTGCTCATAAAATTCACTTTGGGAAATTGATAAATATAAACTCCAAGAATTTCCACTTTTTAAATTAACTGGTACAGTAACGGAATGACCTTGACCACCTGTAACAAAATTATCAATTTTTGAATTTAACACATAAACACTGTTATCGTTTTTTTCGGATGTATTATGGTTTATGCTTTTTAGTTCATTGGCGATGTCGGCAATCTGTGTATAACCACTGTCTGCTGCCAATTGACCGATGGTGTTTTTATTAGAAGTATCCACTAATACGGTACTATCTTCTGCCAAGCAAACCATATGAGTGGATGAATAACCTGCATTGGCAAAATTTTGTGATTGCAAATCATCCAGCGCAACATCACAACCAGCAACCCCTAAAAAATTTCCAGAGACATCATAAATAGGTGCTATTACGCTGATCATCATAATTGATTCGCCCTGTAATTCATAAACATAAGGCTCCATAACATAAACTTCGCCAGAAGATTTTATCTTGCGATAATACTCTTTCTCAAAATTATCAAAGGCATCCTCATGTTTTTCATATACAAATCCTGTATTGGTTTCATTAGGATATACCACAGCTTCATAAGCAATATCTTTGCCCGTTTCCTGATAGGTTTTACCTTGGGCATCGGCGATTGCATTTTGCTCAAAATATGCAAATGCTGTTGTAAACTTATCATTTCTTTGCAAAACTCCTGCCAAAGCGTCATCGATTGCTTGTCGTTGTTCTTCTGGTGCCAATGCTGAAACGTTGCGCAAAGCTGCAGCAAAACCGACGGTCTGCGAATAAGAATGTTCTATATTATTAGAGAGAATATACGCATTTTCATACGCTGCAAAGACTAATTTTTCATCTGTGACTTTTATTAAGGATCGGCTGGATAAAAAACCTGCCATAATAACGCTAAGCCCAAATAAAACAGTAATTAGAATTGCCATTTTTGTTATTAGTTTTCTGCTAATACTTTGCTTATGGTGCTTTTTGTTTGTTGCTTCTAGTTTTTCAACCATCAAATTTACCCCTTTATCTGATTTTTGAACTATAAAATAAAATGAAAATTTATAACTTATCAGCTCTTTTGCAAAATCGTTTTAAAAAGAAAACACAAGTATCCTCAAAAAAATAAACCTATGTAGTAAAATAGGCTTTTAACACTATAAAAAATAGTATTGATTTAAAGTGTGCCTGCGGGCACAAGAAACAAGGTATATTTTTTGTTGCTCGCCCATTTGTCTGACTATTGTCAGCGGCTTGTAATAAAAAATAGCATTGATTGAAAGTGTGCCTGTGGGCACAAGAAACAAGGTATATTTTTTGTTACTCGCCCATTTGTTTGACTATTGTCAGCGGCTTGTAATAAAAAATAGTATTAATCTGCAAAGTACCTGCTGGCACAAGAATAAAATGTACATTTTTTGTTATTCCGCAAATTGCCAACAAAGTTGGCTGCTTCATAATAAAAAATAATCAAGGATACTAGAAATATCCGCACCAATGAACAAGCAGAAGCGGACAGCAAGATAAACCAATGATCTGAATTATTGAATATGTTGAAAATTGCCTTTATTGTACCAAAATCAAGAACTTACTTTACATCAATAACATCACTTTGCAGTTTATTCTGTTTTAAAACCTCTATTTTGACACAATGCGCTGATATCAAGTTATTCTAAAAGTATGAACAGAAATCTCTTTTTATGATGTAATTAGATAAACTGATTTTTACTTTTATCTTCTCATACTTATTTTACAGAACTTTGATCTCATAATGATTTTTATTATAAGAATTCTTTCTCAAATTGTCAATTCATTCTTTGATTAAATTCACAATTATGATAAGAAATCGTTTTTATTTATAAATAAATTATAGTAAGCATTTTATTTATGAATCTTATTTTCATAAATGTATCATTATGATTCATAGTAGCTATTAGAGAAACTAATTTTTGTTCTATCACAAAAGAATATAAAAACGGTGTTTCCTCTTGAAAAAGAGAGTGAAACACCGTAGATATATTATAATAAGTATTTTTTCAATAAGCGCGTTAATTTTAAAACATCAATCGGTTTTGCAATATGGGCATTCATACCACATTCCAAACAGCGTTGGATATCTTCTGAAAAAGCATCTGCGCTCATAGCAATAATTGGAATTGATGAAGCATCTGGATGACTGAGCTTACGAATTGCTTGTGTAGCTTCATATCCGTTCATACGTGGCATTCGAATATCCATTAAGATAGCATCATAAAATCCCTGTGGGGACTCTTTAAACTTATCAAGACATATTTGACCATCTTCTGCCCATTCTAGTTCTACGCCCAATTCAGACAATAGTTCTTGTGCAACCTCCCAGTTGAGTTCATTATCCTCAGCAAGTAGGATATGACATCCAGATAAATCGACCTCTTGTTCTGATTCCTGATTTTGCAGTTCTTCAATACCCATAAACTTTCGTAAACTATAAAATAAAGTCGATTTAAACAGCGGTTTGGAAATAAAACCACTAATTCCCGCTTGCCGCGCTTCTGTCTCAAATTCGCTCCAATCATATGCAGAAATCAACAAAATAGGTATTTCATTGCCTAAGTTAGCGCGAATTTCTTTTGCAACTTGAAGACCATTCATACCAGGTAATTTCCAGTCCAATAGAATGATTTGATAACTGTTTCTATTTTTGTGATGTTGAATTATCATCTCAATTGCTTTTTCGCCACTCAACGTCCAGTCAGCGTCTATTCCGATGGATTTTAGTGCATTGATGGTGGTTTGACATAATAGTTCGTCGTCATCAACTACCAACATATTCCAAGATGGCAAAATCATATCTGTTTCCACTTGGGTTGCTTTTTCAAAGTCAAATATAACATGGAATTCTGTCCCTTTACCAACTTCACTTTGTACTTCAATGGTCCCTTCCATTGCATCTACAACGTATTTTGTAATTGCCATCCCCAATCCAGTACCTTCTGTTTTATTAATTCTAGCTCCATCGGCACGACTATAAGATTCATAGATCTTTTTCAAAAAGGTCGGCGACATACCAATTCCGTTGTCCTTCACATTAATATGAATTCGAACATAATCCTCTCCCTTTGGAGATTTTTCTTCAAATAGAGACAATCGTATGGAACCGCCTTCTGGTGTATATTTTGTCGCATTTGACAAGAGATTGAGTAAAACCTGATTTAAACGTACACCATCACACCATACATTTTCTGTCAAGATATTTTCAACGTGTATATCAAAATTTTGTTTTTTGGATTTGACCTGTGGTTGAATAATGCTAACAATTCCCTCTACAACTTCTTTTAAGAAAATTTGTTCAGTTGTTAAGGTCAATTTACCACTTTCAATTTTAGACATATCCAAAATATCGTTGATAAGTCCTAACAGATGTTTACTGGATAATGTAATTTTTCGCAAACAATTTTGTACCTGTTCTTGATCGCTTATATGGGTTGTTGCAATTGCAGTCATACCCACAATTGCGTTCATTGGCGTACGGATATCATGACTCATATTGGCCAAAAATTCACTTTTTGCCTTATTTGCCTCAATTGCTTCCTGTCGTGCTTTTTCCAATTCTTGCAGTTGAAAACGAGTGATGGAAAAATAGCGAAGGAAAATAAGTGTTAAAATAACCAAAATAGAGGCACAGGACAATAATGTCATCATTATACGTTGCGTACTCAAACTATTTATCGTTTTATCCAAGATACCATAGGGCATAACAGCGACTAAATACCATTCAGAATAGGGCAATGGTACCCCATAAATTTGTCGTTCTTGATCATTTATTTTCAGTGTTGTAGCATATTCCTCATCAGCTTCTAATGCTGCACCAAATTCCTCAACAGATTTTTCTATAGATGACTTATGTGTTGCAGGATCATTGCGTTTTTGCACGGAATCAAAAAATCCCCACAATTCTGTATTGGAATTGCTGATCACAAAACTGCCATCTGGTCGGAGAATGTGATAATACATCAGTTGCCCTTTGTCTTCTAAAGAAAGAAAGTCAGTGACATATTCTAAGGGAACAGCAGCTATAAGTCCAACACACTCTTCATCATTTTGCATGGGATAATCAGCTGCAACGCCAAATAATACCACTTTTTTTCCAGCCGAATCAACGCCTACAGCAACTCTTTTTTCCCCTTGTATCAGCGCTTCTACAAAAGGAGATGGATTAAGCGGTTGTATCAGTTTTCCATAAAGAGCTTCAAAACGCCCGTCATCAGAACAAAGTGCTAAATAATCAAAATTTCTAACCTGTGTTCTATAAATTAACTCCTCATATAATTTATCTTTGTCATTGATTTCTGATGAAACAACAGAAACAATGCTGTCAACCTGATCAAAACGCAATTTCATAACATTTTCAAAGTGTCTGGATACCTGCTCATTCATTCCAGACATATAGATTTCTCCAACTTCATAAATGGTCTTTTTGCTCTTTTGATTCATGTAAATTCCCAGTAAAATAAAAACAATGATACTAAAAAATAAAAGTCCGATAAAACTATAGATTAAAAAACGTGTGGTATGATTTTTTTTTTGACTGCTGTCCATAGATGTTATCCCTCCTTGGATTGTTTATATTCCTGGACGGTATGGATGATTTTATAATAATCATCTGTTAATTGCGGCATCATATCAACAGCTTTTTGATAATCGTTTTCTTTTAAGGTTTTTGTCATAAGATTGCTGATTTCATATAACTTGGTAAAAGAAAGATTTTGACAAATTCCCTTGATTGTGTGAACAGCGCGAAGAGCCTCTCCATAATCCTCATTTTTTATAGATGTTTCCAGTAATTCAAAACTCTTATCATCCAAAAACTTATAAACGAATTTTTCAACTATCCGTTCACGCTGTAATCTGCCTAATACCTCGTCGTAATCACCACCAAATTTCGTATAACAATCTTTTAAATCCATCATCATATTTCCTCACTTTCTAAATATTATTTGCTTCTTCGATTAAAAAACGCATAGCTACTTTATTTTTTACAGTTTTCGCCTCATACATTGCGCTGTCTGCAACCTTAAACAATTCCTTAATTTTTCCCATTCCATATGCCCCTCCTACACTGACAGACACATGTATTTTGGGATACTCTTCTATGACAAGCATATCAATACAAGATCTAATGATTTCTAACTTTTTCTTAAATACATCCGCAGGTATTGTGTGAAATACAATCACAAATTCATCGCCACCATAGCGAATGACTGCGTCCGTCTTTCTCACACACGATAAAATCGCTTTGGCAACTCTTTGTAAGACAATATCACCTACATCGTGTCCATAACTATCATTGATATGTTTAAAGTTGTCTACATCTATTACCACAATGGCTTCAATATCCTCTATATCTTGAAAATGCTCATCATAATAGCGACGGTTGTGTACATTGGTCAATGAATCAACATATAATAATTGTAGATTTCGCTGTTTGCGGGATAAAGAAGTGTATTTTTCATAAGAAAATAGCCTATCATAATCTATTTTGTTTCTAATATCTTGAATATTTTTCGTTTCTTGCTCAGAAGAAGTATTTTTTAATTCCGTTTCAAGCGTATCTGCGATTTCTTGTAGACATTCTAAAAGAATTGGATTAAAGGCTCCGCATTTTCCTTCTAAAATCATCTTTAATGCTTCCTCATGGGAATAAGCATCCTTATAACATCGTTTACTAGTCAAAGCATCATACACGTCTGCCAAAGCAACGACTTGGGCGGAAATGGGAATTTCTTCTCCTTTTAATCCATCTGGATAGCCTTTCCCATCATATCTTTCGTGATGCCATCGACAGATTTCAGCAGCTACTTTGACAAGTGGCGACTCCTTTTGTTCCAATGGCAATTCCAACAATATTTCAGAGCCGATTGCCGAATGGGTTTTGATCACCTCAAACTCTTCTGGTGTCAGGCGTCCGGGCTTATTTAAAATGGTATCTGCAATGGAAATTTTACCAATATCATGCAGCGATGAGGCATTGCTGATTAAGGTGATATCTGCTTTGGACAAAGTATATCGGTCTGTGCGCCGAACCAAACATTTTAACAAAAGTTCTGTAATGGTATTGACATGTATGACATGTAAGCCGCTCTCTCCATTACGAAATTCTACAATATGAGACAAGACAGAAATCATCAGTTTATTGTTTTTTTCCTGCTCATAAAATTGTTCTGTGATAATCTTTTCAAGATAGCGCTGTCTAGCATACAAAAACATCGTATTAGAAATACGACGATGAACAATGGTTGCATCAAATGGACGGCTGATATAATCAAACGCCCCTAAATCATAGGCGCGCTTTATATTTTCTGGGGAATCATCCGCAGAGATCATAATGACGGCAAGTCCATCATTCCAGTGATATTTGTTGATATAGGTTAAAACTTCAAAGCCATCCATTTCAGGCATCATGATATCCAAAAGTAGTAGTGAAAATTCGCTTCTATGTCGCGACAGAAGTGTAATTGCCTCAATACCGTTATTCACTTCTGTAACATCATATTGATCTTCAAGAATTTCTATTAAAAGAGAGCGATTCATTTCTGAATCGTCTACAATCAAGATTTTTTGCTTATTCATAATACTCTAACCTCTTACATGATAATTTTACAGTTTTATAATAAATGAAACTTTTATAATCTATCAGCAATGATATGGGACAGGTTTACAGATAGATTGATATTTTTTGATACTGATAAGCATGGTTTTTCATAATATCATTTTGTTCGTTTAAATAGAAGGTGAGTTATGAAGCCTCAAAAAACCAAATTTATAATTACATATAAAGAAAGTATCGTTCTCTCATTCTCTAAAGAGATGAGAACTTTCTTTTATCTGTACAGCAGATAGCGTATATTCTCTCAAGCACATTATCAAGTATCATAGTGACAAATCGTGTTAGTATACTGTGTAATTTGAGCTGTACAAAAATGAGCTGCATACTCTTTTTGATATTCACCGTGGTGTTTACATCCCTGTCATGATATATACCATATTTTGGAAATTGTATATTTTGACTGATATATGTTTGCAATGAAAATTTCCATTATAATTATACACGAAATATAGAGGTAAGGCAAGGACAGATTTAGAAAAAAATTGCCCGAAATAGATAAATAAAAACCTATTTCCAAGAAATTTTAAGCGATAAATACAGTCTATCGCAAAAGCACTTTATAACATATAAACCGGATACTGCTCTATTTGCAGTATCCGGTTTCAAAATCTACCAAATTGTGTAATATTTGTCCACTGATATAGCGCTTTAGATTGTCTGCACTGATTTTTATAATCTTCTCAAATGTTTCTGGTAAAGAATAGCCACCAGAAATATGAGGTGTAATCAGCACATTTGAACAATCCCAAAGTGGATGTTGTTGGGGCAATGGTTCTGGGTCAGTTACATCTAGCACCGCACCACGCAGTCGATGTTGTATCAAGGCGGTATATAAAGCGTCCGTATCAACGATACTTCCCCGTCCAATATTGATCAAAACTGCATCTTCTTTCATCAAGGCAAGACGCTCTGCATTGATTAGATGATAGGTCTGTGGTGTTTCTGGAAGGGATATAGCAACCACATCGGCTCTTGGTAAAAGTTGTTGTAAGTCTTCCATGGTGTGCAGCTCGTCCAAATAATCGGGTTTTTCTTTGGGTCGACGTTTGATTCCAATGGTACTAGCTCCCAATGCTTTCATTCGTTTTGCAAATGCTCCCCCAATATCTCCCAGACCCAATATCAATGCGGTACAGCCATAAATGGATTTTACCTGTCCAGCGTAATGCCAGCCATGTTGTTTTTGCTGGTCGCGGTATTGGTGAAAATTTTTAAAGATGGTCAAAACGGCTGAAAGCATATACTCTGAAATAGCTAGACCATAAGCGCCTGTAGCATTGGTCAACAGCACTTTGTCAGAAAGTACTCCCTTTTGAGTATACTGATTTGCCCCTGCACTGCTTAACTGAATCCACTTGAGTTGTTTTGCCTGTTGCAAATATGGGATAGGAATATTGCCAATGACAATATCAATTGTCTTGAGCAACTCTTCTGATAAATTTTGTTCAG
Source organism: uncultured Oscillospiraceae bacterium (assembly GCA_910579175.1). Classification (GTDB taxonomy): domain Bacteria; phylum Bacillota; class Clostridia; order Oscillospirales; family Ruminococcaceae; genus Massiliimalia. The sequence goes on from CAJTTB010000023.1 coordinate 9,366, forward strand.
AAGCATAGATAAAACGCGCTTCTGGGGCGGATTGTTCCAATAATTGTTTATGTACTTCTTGTACAGGAAGCACTACTAAAATTTGTAAATGACCCATAAAATTTCCACCTTTTCTCAAAGTTGTAAATCTATATGACAGACGTTGAACCGTTCTCATCAATATTATCTATAGAATTGATCTCAAAAACAGTCATCTGTAACACATTGTCTGGATATCAAACTAAAACTAGCGATTTATGGTTTATGATAAATGACTTAATAACTCAAATTGTTCTATCAAACTCGGATATATCTTGGTATAAAGTTGATAATATTTTTCATAAGCGACGATGTGTTCATCGATTGGTTGGTGAACATCTTTGACCTTTATCATCTGTTGACAGGCTTCCAAAACATTGTTGTATAAACCAGTACCAACACCTGCTAAGATTGCCACGCCCAAAGCTGGACCTTCTTTTGTTTCCAATGTGCTAACTGGAATACCATAGACATCTGCCAACATCTGTCTCCACAATGGGGAAGAACCGCCACCACCACAAGCCAACATTTCACCAAATGAGATACCCATTTCTTTCATCACTTCCATACAGTGACGCTGTGAAAAGGTAACTCCTTCCATAATAGCACGCAACATATCCTTTTTGGTATGAATAGCAGAAAGACCAAAAAACACCCCTCTTGCATTTGGATCTAAAATGGGGCTTCTTTCTCCCATCAGATAGGGAAGATAAATCAAGCGATTGGAACCAATTGGAACTGTCTGCGCTTCTTGATCCATCAAATAATAGGGATCGACGCCCATCAAGTCAGCCGTCTGCATCTCTTGTCCAAAGAAGTTATCGCGAAACCACTTCAAAGACATTCCAGCGCTTAGCGTACACCCCATCACCAACCATTCACCTGGTACAGAAGAACAAAAGGTGTGTACCCTCCCGCCTTTGTCAATTGCCACCTTGGAAGTATGTGTGTATACCACTCCAGAAGAACCAATGGTAGTAAATCCCCGATTATCCTTCACAACTCCGGTGCCTACTGCGGCAGCGGCATTGTCTGCTGCTCCTCCAACCACAGCGGTTCCCGGCTGTAGTCCAGTCAATTTCGCAGCTTTTTGGGTTACCTGTCCAGTTACTTGCTGTGATTCATAAACTCTTCCCAGTAAATGCTTATCAATCTCCAACTTCTGTAAAATCTCATCAGACCAACAGCGGTTGGGAACATCTAAAAGCTGCATACCAGAGGCATCGGACACTTCTGTTGCAAACTCTCCAGTCAATTGATAACGAATATAATCTTTTGGCAATAAAATATGTGCACACTTTGCATAGTTTTCAGGCTCATGATTGCGCACCCACAAAATTTTTCCAGCAGTAAATCCGGCAAGTGCGGGGTTTGCAGTGATTTCAATCAGCCTTTGTGCCCCCACTATTTGGGTAATCTGTTCGCATTCTTTTGCAGTTCTGGCATCACACCAAAGAATTGCAGGACGAATTACCTCGCCATCCTTATCAAGCATGACCAAACTGTGCATCTGCCCAGAAATACCAATACCCTGTATTTGAGCTGGATCAATTTTGGACTGTTTTAAAACCATTTGAATCGTTTGAACAACTGCATTCCACCAGTCGATTGGATCTTGTTCGGCATATCCATTTTGTGGTTGATACATGGGATATTCTATGGTATGAGAAGCAACCACTGCCCCACTTTCACAAAATAGTACCGTTTTTGTACCAGAAGTGCCAACATCAATTCCCAATAAATAAGCCATATCAAAACCATCCTTTCTGTTTGTATTGAATAGAAAACAAATTTTATAATTGATTTATTATAACACAAATTGGAAATACAGATAAACTGACAAATATGAACTTTTCAAAGAATTTATCCGGTGATCAATAGAAGGACTATTCAAAAAGATACAAGCATAGATTTTACAAAGTAGGAAATAGGAGGCTTTTTATGAAGCTATCAAACCATCGCATTCCACAAAGTCTTAGTATGCTTATCTTGATTATAATCGGATTTGTGCTATCTATCATCATCAGTTGTTGTTCTTATCACCCCAATATTTTCTCTGCGCCTTGTGTCAATTGGAGTCATCAAATTTCTTCTGCTTATGGAAGCCGACAAAATCCACTCGATACTTCTCAAGAACAACACAAGGGGATTGATATTGCAGTTCCCCTGAATACTGAAATTTACGCAGTGCAGTCTGGTACTGTGTTATCTGTAGAAACCTTAGACAGTGGTTATGGATATCATATTATCATTGCACATCAAAATGCCTTTCAAAGCTTATATGCGCATTGCTCTAAGTTGCTTGTTTCAAAAGGAGATACTGTTAAAAAGGGGGAGCTCATTGCAAAATCAGGTTCAACAGGTGATTCTACAGGTCCCCACCTTCATTTTGAACTGATGAAAAACGGAGAACATGTTGACCCCACACATTATTTAAAATCTTAAAAGTAAAAAGCTGTTGCGGTTTTTATTGCAACAGCTTTTTGAATTATATACCTTCTGATATCGTTTGTTTTAATTTTTTCAAAAACTTCTGTGCAGGTTTTGAAAATACTTGATACTTTTTCCAAACGATACTCATACTGGCTTTTATATTCGGTTTGAGTGGTCTAAAACACAAATGACTGTCGCCCGAAACGTTGATCAATTTATCAAAACCGATTGCATATCCAATGCCCTCGTCTACCATAAGCGCACCGTTAAACAATAAATTATAGGTTGCAGCAATATGGAGTTGTTCCTGTTTACAGCCAAAGAAATTTTTGAACTCTTCATTTTGAAACGCCTGTCTTGAAATAATCAACGGTTTATCTATGAGATCTTCTGCTGTGATTGATTCCTTTGCTGCAAGAGGATCTTCCCGACGCATTAGGATACCCCAAGTATCTTGATAGGGAACGGGCATAAAATGATATTTTGTCTGATCGATGTTTCCAAAAACCAAACCAAAGTCTATCAATCCATGATCAAGTGCTTCTGTTATTGTAACTCTATCCCCACTGATGATGTGAAAATGAACAAGTGGATATTCCTGTTGTAAGGATTTTGCAACTTTTGCCAATATTCGATTGCTATCTGTCTCTCCAGCACCGATGGTGACATCACCAACAATCATATCATCAAAAGTAGAAATTTCATCTTCTGTCTTTCTGACAAGTTGTGTAATCTCTTCTGCGCGTTTGCGAAGCAACATACCCTCTTCGGTAAGGGTTATTTTTCTATTTCCTCGAATAAAGAGTTGTTTACCTAGTTCATCTTCTAAATCTTTGAGTTGACGAGATAATGTCGGTTGTGAAAGGTGCAAAAATTCCGCAGCTCCTGAAATGCTCTCTTCCCTTGCAACGGCTAAAAAATATCCAAGTACACGAAATTCCATATCAATCTCCTCCTTATCTATCTATAGTGTATCAAATAAAAGTATGCTTGTAAAGCATATAATCTTATTTAATATAAGTATTTGATATATTTTATAGATAGGCTTATAATCATAACAGAAACTTCTATATTTTAGATGTCCAGATATAAAAAAACTTGCTCGATTCCCTGCACAAAAACCAAATATGTATAGATTGTCTAAACTACCTTGTCTATCAGATAAATCAAACAAAATATAAATTGTAACAATTTGAGAGGAGTTATACAATATGAAAACAATTGCAAATAAAATTTTTGATGAAGAAAGAGCACTCTATGCTGCCAATCAGCTTCTTGTAAAGGATTGTACATTTGATGGTCCCGCAGACGGAGAAAGTGCTTTTAAAGAAAGTAATGATGTGGTAGTAGATCATTGTTTTTTTAATCTTCGTTATCCCTTTTGGCATAATGATGGGTTAAAAATAGAACATTCAGAAATGACAGAACTTTGCAGAGCAGCATTGTGGTATTCTGATCATATAGAAATAAACAACACAAAACTACATGGAATTAAGGCACTGCGTGAATGTCAAAATATCAAGATACACGGTTGTGATATTATCTCTCCTGAGTTTGGTTGGTCTGTTTATGGAATAGAAATGAATCATTGTACTGTTGAGAGCGAATATTTTATGTTGCGTTCTGAGCAATTAAACTTCTGTGATATCCGCATGAAGGGAAAATATTCCTTTCAGTATATCATTGACTCTACTTTTAAAAATTGTGTATTTGATACCAAAGATGCTTTTTGGCATGCAAAAAACATAACGATAAAAAATAGTATTGTAAAAGGGGAATATCTTGCATGGTATAGCGAAAATATCACATTTGAAAACTGTAAAATCATTGGAACACAACCCCTTTGCTATTGCAAAAATTTAAAGCTCATCAATTGTGAAATGGTAAACACCGATTTGAGTTTTGAACGTTCTGAAGTAGAGGCAACACTGAAATCCCCAATTGTCAGCATTAAAAATCCATTGGCAGGACACATTTATGCTCCTGAAGTGGGTGAAATCATTATGGATATCGACCAAGCCAAGGGTGAAATTATTACAGCCAAACAATGTCACTGTACCCAAATGTGCCAATGTTAAAATGACTATGGAATATAAAATTTGGGAGTACAACAGATGAAATATAACCGTGATTCTGAAAAAATGGGAACAGCGCCAATTTCAGGGCTTCTTTTGAAACTATCCATACCAAGCATACTGGCGGCACTTGTCAACAACCTATATAATGTAGTGGATAGTATTTTTGTGGCTCAACTAAATGAAAAGGCATTGACTGCCCTTTCATTAGCCGCTCCGATTCAGATTTTAATAGCAGCTTTGGGCGCTGGTATGGCAACAGGAATTAACGCAGTCATTTCTCGGTCTTTAGGAGAAAAAAATGATGATGCTGTAAAAGCCGCTGTAAAAGCCTCTATTTTTCTTGCAGGGTGCTCTTATCTACTAATTTTGATCATGCAGTTTGTATTACTGCGCCCGTTTTTTGCATGGCAAACAAAGGATGTTGAGATTTTAGAATATGGAATCGCATATTTACAGGTATGTATGCTCTTTTCTTTCGGTTGTATGTTACAATGGGTGTTCGATAGATTTTTGATCTCTACAGGAAAAACCTCTTGTTTTATGGTATCGCTTGCAAGTGCTTCAATCACCAATTTGATTCTTGACCCAATCTTAATTTTTGGGCGGTTTGGCTTTCCTGCACTTGGAATTACAGGGGCAGGATATGCCACTGTCATCGGTCAAATTGTAGGTGCTGTGGTTTCCATTTTATTAAATGTATACAAAAATAAAGAAATTCCCATCTCTGTTACATGGAAACCAGAAAAAAAAGCACTTGCAGGAATCTTAAAAGTGGGATTTCCCGCAGCGCTTATGCATGGAATGACTTCAGTAAGTGGTATGCTTATCAATGCCGTTTTGATTGGGTTCTCTTCTACCGCAGTAGCAATATATGGAATTTGCCTAAAAATACAGAATGTTTTTATGGTTGTTCCCCATGGTATCGACCTTGCAATGACTCCCATCGTAGCTTACAATTTTGGTGCCAAAAAACCAAAACGAGAAAAGCAGGCTTTTGGATGGGGCATGATCTACTCTATGGTATTTATGGCTTTTGCAGTTTTATTCTTAGAAATATTTCCCCAAAAAATTCTGCTATTATTCAATGCGTCTCAACATATGCTTTCGATGGGAGCTACTGCAATACGCATTTTGGCATTATCTATGTTTATCAGTGTTTATAGTTTGCTATTGGGAGCGGTATTGCAGGCATTGGGAAAAGGTGTTTCCAGTATGCTCTTGACAATCGCCCGTCAGATGATATTTCTGCTTCCACTGGTATTTCTTTTTAAAATGACAAATCAGGTTTCTGTCATATGGTTTGCGTTTCCAATTGCAGAAATTCTAGGCGCTTTGGTTGGACTATATTATCATAAAAAATATTTTTCATTTCATGCTACAACGCAGTTGGTATCTGAACAGAAAAAAGAACCTGATATCGCCGAAATAAATCATTTTATAAATCGTACCAACAAAGCGAAAGGATAACAATCGTATTCGCTACAGGGAAGTTTAACAAAATGATTTTCCAATAGGTTATCACAATAAAAATCCATTCTGCTTTGAAAAAAATCTGTAATATAAAAAAGGTGGTTTACAATGAAACGAACATTGTTTTATATACTTGTTGGTATTACGATTCTATTGATGATGTTATCAAGTTGCGTAAATGACAAAAGCAATCATAATTTACAGTCAAATATATCAGAACAAAAAGTCAATACCAATTTAGAAAATAAATCCAATGTCAACCTAGAAAGTGAACCAAGTACTACTATAGAAGATGAATCAAACACCGGTTTACAGATACGCATTCAAACAGATTCTTTTACTATTGTGGCTGCCTTAAATGACAGTTCTGCTGCAAAATCATTTTATGATCAACTGCCTGTTACTTTGCCAGTGGAAAATTACAGCACCAATGAAAAGATTTTTTATCCCCCTCAAAAACTAGATGTCAGTGGTACACCACTTGCCAAAGGTTCTATTGGTACACTTGCCTACTATGAACCATGGGGAGATATTGTTATATTTTATCGAGATTATCATAGTTCCAGCGGCTTATACCAACTGGGTCAAGTGGTTTTTGGGATAGAACAACTTGAAAGCCTTTCAGGAGAAATCAAGATTGAAAAGATGACAGACTGAAAGCGATTCTAAAACAACCCATTTATATAAAATTATCGCTGCTTCTTCCATTGAATTAGCATAGAAATCAACATCGCACAGATTCCCAATATCAGATAAATTCCAGCATATAAAATAAATGCAGACTCTCCCATATCAAAGAATAACCAAGTGCCAAGTAAAAATAAAATGGTTGAGATAATTGGCAAACCCCACAAATATCTAACATTTTTTCCTCCCAATACACCTATGGAAATAGAATATATTGGGTCAACTACAAAAAATAGCAAAAAACAAACTGCCATTGCCGCATCACCTTTTATAAAAGTAACTGCTAACCATGGCAATAACAACATAATTACCATTGAAACCAAAGACCAAAGAATCAAATCTTTTTTCATAATCTTATAAATACCTCCAATCAATTTCGTTTGTTGTTCGCTTTACCATTTAATAGATAAAATCACCATTTTATAGATTTATAAAAATAATCTATAATTTCCAACAAACTGCTATTTAATATTATTTTATCTCTTATTATAAGAATATCATAAAAGTATCAATACAACTTAACAAAAATAACACAATGCGTACGAATCTATCATAAATAAAAACTTTTCTATTCTGTTACCTGAATATAAAGACCTAACTAGTAATTTTACTAGTTAGGTCCTTATTTTATTGCGTATTTTGGTATTCATTGCAAATCTCAATCATTTGTTCTAAAGTAAACTGTGGGTTGGAAGAAGCATCTGGATCTTCATTTATATATGTACTGGTTGGGGGATAAAAGTTTGGCTCTGGTTCATCCCTTGAAAATCCACCCCCTGCATTTAGTTCATACCTGCCCATAAAGCTACCACATGGAATATAGCAGTCTGGGTCTATAGGATTTTCTCTTAAGAATAAAACATATTGTTGATGGTCTTTTATAAATGGGGCATTCATGATGCTATCACTAACATAAATATCTTTTTCACTTTCCTCACATTCAAAACCCATAGCATCACAATACTGCCCATAAGTGAGAACCCCACCATCTTCTCTGATTGTAATTTTTGTTTCATCAGTTGTTCCATATAGTACTTTATCAATTGTAAACTCAGTAGTATTGTAAATGAGTTTTTGTTCTGGGTTATCTGGATCATCGCCAATGCTTATATAGGTTCGATTGACATCAGAAGTCCCTAGCACAACCAGTTCAGAATTTTTTAACAGTTCTATTGGTCCTGCATAAGATTCAGAAAAAACAGCACTTGAATACATCTTTTCTACTGTTTCGGACTGTAAAATTTCATTTGTAAGACAGATTTCCTGAGATGATTTTGAGGTATCTTTACAACTACAACAGGTCAATAACAGTACTAAAGCAGCAATTAATATTCTTTTTCTCATAATGATTCTCCTTCTCCTTATATTAATACAGGTGATTGATTATGTTCGCCTGTCTAGGGTTGGAGTTTCTGCAAAGGTACAAACAGTGAGCCTGCCAAAGCAGCACGGATCAGTTTGCGTTTCCAACTTCTTTTTTGCTGATTCATTTCCTTTTTCATAAATTGATGTTATAGCACTGGTTTTATACAATACAATTATACTTCTACTTTTCGTTATTGGCAATATTTATACAAAAAATTTAAATATAATTACAAAATAAAATAAAAAATTAGATGAAAAGCAGTGAATAAGCAGAAAAATAATCATCATTTTCGTAATTTGGTAAATAAAATTCTAGCTGGTACTAAAATCGTACCAGCTAGGACTTTTTTATTAAGAATTTTGATATTCGTTACAAATCTCAATCATTTGTTCTAAAGTAAACTGTGGGTTGGAAGAAGCATCTGGATCTTCATTTATATATGTACTGGTTGGGGGATAAAAGTTTGGCTCTGGTTCATCCCTTGAAAATCCACCCCCTGCATTTAGTTCATACCTGCCCATAAAGCCACCTACAGTAACATATTCGCCTGTTGGATCATCTTTTTGTAAGAATAAAATATATTGTTTGTGATCTTGTATAAATGGGACATTGTGAAGATTATATTCAACATACTGCCCTAGATATTCTTTTTCAATTTCCTTAAAAAATATTTTGCAATAATCTTCATAAGGAACGACACCTCCACCTCCAAAAACAGTAATCACTTCTTCATCTGTTTGACCATAAAGAACTTGATCAATTGTAAAATCTGTATAATTGTAAATAGAACGGTTTTCCAAATTTGAAGCAGATCGATTGACGTCGGCGGTTGCCAAAACAACCAATTCAGACTCCTCTAATAATTCTATTGGTCCATCGTAAGATCTTTCATAACATGCTTGAACACTTGATTTTATAATCTCTTCTGTTCCCAGTATTTCATTAGTATTGCACGCCTCTTTGGCAGAAGGCTTTGTTTGACAAGAACTGCACAACAACATAACTGCCATCATTGCAATTATAAGCTTCTTTTTCATAAAAATCCCTCCTAATTATACAAATGTCTCAATGTTGTCAAATCTTCTGGAGTTGGCTTTATTTCGTGGTTTGTTTGTTTATGAAAGGGGCAAACAACAGAATCCCAATCTGGATTGTGTCCCAACCCTACTGCATGACCAATTTCATGTCCTATAACATTTTTTTGATTGGTCAGATCAAACTGTAAAATATTAGAATCATAGTTGAGATCTATTGTCATAGAACCCCAATTATTATCTTTATCTTTCTTGTCATAATTAGTAACAGCAAGTACTTTTTCCTCATACATTTGTGTAGTTTTTCCAAATGTGAGATGGGGATTAAAAATGTTTTTTTGCAATGTTGTATAAGAGTTATTATTATTCCATTGTTCACAAGCAGCTGCTACAATATTAATTACATCTTGTTCTATAGCATAAGTAATATACTTTATTTTTTGAGGATTTCCATTAAATTTTTTGCAGCCAAGATCAAAATATCCCTCACTACATTTTTCAGTTGTACAACTGGCATTCTCTGGATCCCAAACACCGTTGGCATCTACATAATAGTATTTTTTATTATCAGTCGTAACCCATTGTTTCGTTAACATCGCGCCACTTTTTCCAACAAAATAGTATTTGCCATCAGTTTTAACCCATTTATTGATTAACATCGCACCGGTGTCACCATAATAGTACCAATTTGTTCCTGTTCCTTTTTTCCAAGCATTCATATACATGGAACCAAGTGGATGATCAGGACTTGCCACTTCTGTCAGGTAATACCAATTTGCCTGATAGGTAATATTTCCTGTTGCCATATACCCATCTGCTTTGAAATAATACCAATAGTTATCAATTACTTCCCATTTATCTTTGGGATAGGTGCCGTTTGGATACTGGAACCACCAGCCAGTATTATCCTGTTTCCAAGTGCCACCACTAGGAGTGGATAAGATAGGCATAGTACCATCACTATCTGCTGGTGAATAGGTGGAATTGTCTTGTGTGATTACTAAGATTTTTTCTCCTGGGTCAAAAACGACACCATCAATAATCTGTGCCTCTGTTACAGTGTATTCTGCGTTCTGCTGAATGTTCATGGTTGGCGTTTCTGCAAAGGTACAAACAGATAGTGATGCAGCCAGACAGACTGCCAAAGCAGCACTGATCAGCTTGCGTTTCCAATTTCTTTTTTGCTGATTCATTTTATTTCGTCCTTCTTTCACAAATTGATGTTATAGCACCGGTCCTATAGGAATGAATCATACCACTATTTTCCAACTACGGCAATATTAATATAGAAAGTTTAGACATAATTACAAAATAACTCAAAAAATTAAATAAAAATTAGCAAACATACAGAAAAATAATTTTAATTATATTATTAATAGTAATATACAGAATATTTTTTATATTTTTTAACTTTTTATCTAATAAATCCTTCAAAAATACTAAAACTCAAATGAAAGCTTGATATCATAAAAGAATTCGACATAAAAAATAATCTGGCAAAATCCTGGTTAGAACCAACTAAGAGTTTTGATATTCTTTATAAAATTCCGTTATTTGTTCCAAAGTAAACTGCGGATCAGAGGAAGCATCTGAAAATCCACCCTCTTCATTTAAAATATATCTATATCTACTCTCGGAACTACTTACAGTATAATATTTGTTTTCTGATTCATCTTTTCGTAGGAATAAAACATATTGTTTATGATCTTGTATAAATGGACCACTGTCAATCTTAAATTCAACATATTTTCCTAGATGTTTTATGTTAATTTCATCACCAAACATTTTGCGATAATCTAGATAAGGAATAACACCACCACTTTCAAAAACGGTAATGACTTCTTCATCTGTTTGACCATAAAAAACTTGGTCAATTGTAAAATTCGTACAATTGCTTACAGATTGGTTTTCATAATCTGCAATAGATCGATTGACGTCAGAGGTTGCTAAAACAACCAACTCAGATTCCTCTACTAAATTTATTGGTTCCCCATAAATTTTCAAAGCACATACAATAGCGTCTTGTGGAAAAACCTCTTTTGTTGCTAATACTTGATTGGTATAGCTCACTTCCCTGGGGGGAAGTTTTGCTTGGCAAGAGCTACATAACAACATAACTGCCATCAGTGCAATCATCATTTTCTTTTTCATAAAAATCCCCCTTAATCATCCAAATATCTTACTGTTGTCAAAGCCTCTGGGACTTGTACAAAGGTATAAACAGATAGTGATACAGCCAGACAGCTTGCCAAAACAGTACGGATCAGTTTCCGTTTCCGACTTCTTTTTTTGCTGTTCCATTTTCTTTTTCATAAATCAATGATATCGTACTGGTTTTATATAATTAAATTATATGCTTAATTTCTGCTATTGGCAATATTTTTGTAAAAAGTTTGTATACAATTATAAAATAATATAAAAAATTTAGGTATTAATTTATAAATATCCAGTAAAATAGTATTTATTTTATTACTATTGATAATTCACAAAAATCTTTATTTGCTTTTTTTGAAAACTTTTATCTAGTAAACTGTTGAAAAACATTGAAATAAAGATAAAAATCCGGTATAATAAAATCATTCTTATCAAAAAGCAAATAGAAAGGGTGTTGGCAAATGATAACAGTTGCACAGGCTATGGTAAAATGTTTGGAGGAGGAAAAAATTACAACCGTCTTTGGTTATCCAGGCGCAGCAATTTGTCCTTTTTATGATGCTTTATCAAAAAGTCAGATTCGACATATTTTGGTGCGCCAAGAGCAAAATGCAGGGCATGCTGCCAGCGGATATGCCAGAATAACTGGAAAACCAGCAGTTTGTATTGCGACCTCTGGACCGGGTGCACTCAATTTAATTACTGCAATTGCCACTGCTTATATGGATTCCATTCCAATGGTAATTATTACTGGTCAAGTTTCCAGGGAATTATTAGGACGCGATGTCTTCCAAGAAGCAGATATTACTGGTGCAGTAGAACCATTTATCAAATACAGTTATATTGTCAAGGACGCCACCCAAATTGCTAGAATTGTAAAAGAATCCTTTTATTTGGCGGGAACTGGACGTCCAGGTCCAGTTTTAATCGATGTGCCAATGGACGTACAGACCGAAAAAATTTCATTTTCCTATCCTGAAACAGTACATTTAAGAAGTTATAAACCTACTATCAATGGACATCCCGGACAGATTAAGCGCGCAATGACCGCTTTAAAAAATGCAAAGCGTCCATTGATTTTGGCAGGCGGTGGCGTATTTGGTGCCAAAGCAACTGCTGAGTTATATGAATTTTCAAATGCCTGCAATATTCCAATTGTATCCACCATGATGGGAATCAGTGCAGTGCCCAGCAACCACCCTTTATACTTTGGTATGTTGGGTATGCATGGGGTAAAAGCTGCCAATGTGGCAGTTCGCCAAGCAGATGTACTATTGCTTGCAGGCGCTAGAGCAGGAGATAGAGCAGTGAAATCTCCCAAATCGGTCAGCGATGACAAAAAGATTATTCACATTGATATTGACCCAGCAGAAATCGGAAAAAATTTAGATACTCATATCCCAATTGTAGGGGATTTAAAAAATATTCTAGCGGATATGATTGCGAAGGCTGTTCCAATCCACTGTGAAGAATGGATTACATCTTTACAGGAAATTCAACAAAAACAATCTTCTCGCACACAATGTGATACAAACTATGTAAATCCAAAATTACTGTTGCATCAATTATTTGAAAAGGCGCCAGATAATACTGTTGTGGTAGCAGATGTAGGACAAAATCAAATCTGGACAGCCAACCAGTTTTCTGTTCCAAATGGAAGATTTTTGACTTCTGGAGGAATGGGGACCATGGGTTATTCTATTCCGGCGGCAGTTGGTGCAAAACTTGCAGCGCCACACCGTACAGTAATCTCTGTATGTGGCGACGGTTCTTTTCAGATGCAGATGATGGAATTGGGTACCATTCAACAAAATCAGATTCCATTAAAGATGATTGTTATGACCAATCATTATCTGGGTATGGTTAGAGAATTACAGGAAAAAAATTATGCGGGAAATGAAATGGCAGTGGATTTGACGGGTAGTCCTAACATTACCCAGTTGGCACGATCTTATGGAATCCAGGCAAACTGTATTCATTCCATCGAACAGGCAGAACAGATATTAGATGAGTTTTTACATTCTGACAAACCATATTTATTGGAATGTATGGTAAATCCATCAGAATCTACTTTATAGAAAGGAATCATTCTATGAAACATACAATTTCAATTCTAGTGGAAAATCATGCGGGTGTTCTTTCTAGAATTTCTGGTCTATTTTCTCGGCGTGGGTTTAACATTGACAGTTTAGCGGTTGGTATTACCGATGATCCTACAATTTCTAGGGTAACGATTATTGTCAATGGCGATGATTATACTGTGGAACAGGTTGAGAAGCAATTAAACAAATTAGTAGACGTCATTAAATTAAAGAGTTTTGTCTCAGATGAAACAATTAGCAGAGAATTGATGTTGGTAAAGGTGTCCAGCACTTCTCAAACTAGGGGAGAAATCATCGATATTGCCAGGGTAATGCAATCTAAAATTTCAGATATTACCCCAAGTAGTATTACAATTGAGATTTCAGATACCACTGACCGATTAGAGATTTTACAGGAATTGCTCAAACCTTATGGTATTTTAGAAATCACCAGAACAGGTACAATCGCCTTACAAAAGGGCAACGAAACCATTTATGGAAAACAATCGTCAATGGATATCCATTGATAAAAATCACTTTTTATCCTATAGAAAAAGGAGCTGTTTTTTTAAACAGCTCCTTTTTTAAGGATAATCTTTTTTCACTGGATAGGATTCTTTTTTCCTCTTTACACCAAAAATAAAGTAAAAAATATGAAATATCCAAACACAAGCAAGCACTATTCTTCCCACAACAATTTGATCCATCATAACAAAGCCAATTGACATCGAAATGGTCACAACTATCATAATGCGAATTTTGGTTTTCCAGGTCATTCCTTGTCCTTTTACAAAACTTTCTAGATTGTTCTGATAGAGTTTTGTATGGATAAACCAATGGTGTAATCGTTGAGAGCTTCTGGCAAAGCAAAAACCTGCTAGTAATAAAAATGGAAATGTTGGAAGAATTGGCAAAATTGCTCCAAGTACACCAAGACCCAATCCAATACAGCCCAAAATAATATATAAAAATTTACGCATCTTTACAACGCTCCAATCTTTTTTTCTCATTTTTACATTCAATCATATGATAAATCGCGACAATAGGGTGATAAAATAACATTCTAGGACCAGAAAAACGCATGACTTCACGAATTTTTTGACGCATTTGTGGTTGATAACAATGTATCTTACAATTGGAACAAAATGTCTTTGTTTCCATAAAGGGACATCTATCACTTTTCACATTGGCATATTCGTTTAGCTGTTGACATTCTGGGCAAAGACCATGTTTGCTATGGTGTCGCTTTCTACAATAAAGTGCTATCATTTGAGAAACCAGTATCTTTTCTCGAGTGCGCTTATTTTCGATGTATTTCATTAACTAATTCTCCCATGCTCTACAGAATAGACAGTGTCAGTGATTCTCATAGTGGATTGTCTATGAGAAATCAATACAATGGTTTTTCCAGCTCGTTGTTGTTGTAAGGATTTTAAAATAACTGCTTCATTTAAACTGTCTAAATTGCTGGTGGGTTCATCCAATAATAAAAATGGTGCATCGTGCAAAAATGCCCTTGCCAATCCAAGACGTTGACGCTCTCCTCCTGAAAGGGTATCTCCCAACTCCCCAACTGGTGTTTGATATCCATTGGGTAAACTCATAATAAAGTCATGTACAGATGCCTTTTTACAGGCAATTTCCAACTCCTGTTGAGAGGCGTCTAATTTTGCAATACGCAGATTATTGGCAATACTATCATGAAATAGATGCGTTTCTTGTGTTACAAAACTCTCCATCTGTCGTAAATTTTGGGTATTGATTTGTTCAATTGGTGTATTGGAGATCTTAACTTTTCCCTGTTGTGTATTCCAAAATCGCATAAGTAATTTTAACAAAGTCGATTTTCCACTGCCACTTCTTCCCACAATTCCCACAATAGAATGTTGTAAAATCTCCATGGAGATGTCCGAAAGAATCACTTCATCACCATAAGAAAAGGTAACATGTTCTACACAGGCGCCAGAAAAATCACAAACAGGGTTTCCAGTGACCTCCTCTACGACAGGGGTTTCCTCTAAAATATCAAGTACACGATTGCCAGCAGCAAAGGTATTTTGTAACGTACTTCCCAGATTGGCAAGTGCAATTACAGGGCCAAAAGAACTCATCAATGCAATCACAGGAATCAAAATGCCATCAAAGTTAATTTGATTTGATTGATATAACAAAACACAGACCAATAATATCATCAGGTCAAATAGTAAAATCACCGTATTGGTAATTGCTGTATTTTTTCCTGTTACCTGCTTCATTTGTTGTTCTTCAATCGAAAGTGCATCTGTTTTTTGGTCGATTTGTGTTAAGCGATCTTGACCCATTCCATATTGAATGGTTTCAGAAAGCCCACGTAGACTATCTAGTATAAAGCTACTGAAATCCCCTGATTTTGCTCGAAACTGAATACCAATATTACCACTCAATTTAGAAATTATCGTGGGAATTACAATCCCAACCACCAAATATGCAACAAGTGCCAAAATCCCCAACAGAACATGATAACTTCCAATCAATAGACATAAAATCAAACAAAATAAAAATGCAATGGCTGCCGGTGAAATGGTATGTGCATAAAACACTTCTAACAATTCAATATCTGAAGTAATTACAGAAATGAGATTTCCTTTGTCTTTGCCTTCTAATTTAGCTGGAGATAACTTTCTAAGTGCCTGAAATACCTTATCACGAATCAATGCCAACAGTTTAAACGCAATATAGTGATTACAAGTCTGTTCAGCATAACGCAAAATACCTCGCAATACAGCAAAAATACAGACACAGACAAATATTGCACCAATCGAAATAGGTATCGAAAATTCCAATAGATTTAAAATAGCATATCCGCCAAAAATTGTGATAAAACAAGCACAGAGATGACCGAGTAACCCCATTAGAATCGCCAATATCATATAACCTGTCAGTGGCTTGACCAAACCAATCAACTGTTTCATCACCAGAATATGACTTCTTCGATTCATCAAATTTCACCAGCCTTTGTATGATTTTCTAAACTTTGCTGTGCCTCCCACAACCCTGCATATACACCACACTGAGAAAGTAATTCTTTATGGGTTCCCTTTTCTACAATGGTTCCGTGTTCTAGTACATAAATATTGTCTGAATTCACAACATTTGCCAGACGATGGGAGATAAGCAACACCGTTTTGGTTTTTGCCAATTGATAGATCTGTTCCATAATGTCATTTTCACTTTCTACATCAATATTGGAAGTTGCTTCATCAAAGATATAGATGGGACTGTCATGCAATAAAGCCCGTGCTAAAGCGAGACGTTGGCACTGCCCACCAGAAAGATTAGAGGCTTTTTCAGTCAATCGGGTATCCAATCCCTGTTCACTGTGTAAGAAATCTGATAATTTCATCTGTTTTAAGACTTCCCAAAGCATCTCATCAGGGGCATTGGGATTACCCATCAACAAATTATCTCGTACAGTACCTTTGAAAAGATAACTGTTATGACCGATATAGGTGAGGTTTTTCATCAGACTATCCTCAGCAATTTCTATTAATTCCAGACCACCAATCCGAACATGCCCAGTATAATTTTTATTGTGCCCCATTAAAATGGAAGCAATGGTGGATTTTCCACATCCACTTTCGCCAACTAGGGCAATTAAGTGCCCTTGCGGAAAGTGTAGATGAATTCCATGTAAAATTTCTCGGTCTGACTCATAGGAAAAATGCAGATTCTCACAGACAACATCACATTTATCAGGGATATCTTTGGGATTTTCTTGTTGTGGCACTGGTAAGTCTAACAACTTAAATATTTTATCGCTAGCAGCCATACCATTCATAGCGATGTGAAAAAAACTGCCCAATTGTCTCATGGGTATAAAGAAATCTGCTGACAGCAAAATAATCAAAAGACATCCTGCCAGTGTGACCTGACTTGCTTGAAATTGCATAACTGCCATAATCATTCCCAACGCTGCACCTCCATAGGCGACCAGGTCCATAATAGTAATAGAGTTTAACTGCATGGTCAATACTTTCATTGTAATTTTTCGAAATTTTTCTGCTTCTAGATTCATATTGTCATTTTTAAATTGATCAGCTTGATAAATCTTGAGCGTGGTCAACCCTTGTAAGTTTTCAAGAAAGGTATCTCCTAAAGCAGTATATTGACCCCAATATTTTGAAAGCAATTTTTTTGCCCAAGTTTGTACTGCTGCAATGGCAATTGGAATAAATGGAACACAAATAAGCAATACAATGGCTGACGGCAGATTGATAAAAGCCAATACAATAAATAAAGTAACTGGCGCCAACATACTATAAAAAAACTGCGGAAGATAAGCCCCAAAATAGGTTTCTAACTGATCTACTCCTTCTACTGCCACCTGTACAATCTCAGATGTTCTTACCTGTTGACGATAGGAGGTTCCCAATTCTAACAACTTTTGATAAATCTGCGTTCTAAGAATCTTTTTAACTGATTTAGAGGAGAAAAAACTCATTTTTGCAGTACCCAACGCACAAAAAAAACGTATGATAAGTGCTATGATCATAACAGTAGTAACTATCATGAGCAAAACCATGTCAACCGTTTTAAAAAATAATCTTTCTAATAAAATAGTAATGCCAAACATCATTGCAATGTTTGCCACCAAAGAACACCACTGAAGTAATACATGATATGTGATGTACTTTTTACTTTGACTGACTGTATCAATCAACCTTTTATTAATCATCATACATTTCCCACCTTTGTTGGTTATCTTTATCAAAATCAATTGGTTAATTATATATTAGTGTATGCTAACTAATGAAATAAAAACAGACATTCATATTAGTTATCGTCTGCTAACTCACAGTATAACATAGTCATTCTGTTTTGTCAAAGTATTTGGAGAAATATTTCTATTTCAGTAAATTGTCATCAATCAAAAACACTGTCAATTCCACAAAGCCATGTTAAGAGAAAAGGATTTCAATCATATCGTTCATGTCATAAGTTGGTATGCTTGCGTATACAAAAAATATCTTTTATAATTGTATCACATTTGATTCTTTTATGATATTTTCCCCCACCCAAATTCAAAAGCGGGAAGCTTTTTATCAGAGAAAAACAAAAAAATCTGAAGAATACTTTTTGGTATTCTTCAGATTCCAACAGTGCTATATGAAAGACGAATGGGAGCGGATGGATTCGAACCATCGAAGCTGAAAAGCAACAGATTTACAGTCTGCCCCCTTTGGCCACTCGGGAACGCTCCCACAATTTTTATAAAAGCTGGTGGACGGACTTGAACCCCCGACCTGCTGATTACAAATCAGCTGCTCTACCAACTGAGCTACACCAGCGAATAAAGTCGAGGCGACAGGACTCGAACCTGCGGCATCTTGGTCCCAAACCAAGCACTCTACCAAACTGAGCTACGCCTCGATTGTTGACGTTAGACATTCCGAATTCCTCTTACGTAATGCCTACCTAGGAGACTTGCTATTCATCTGCTAAGTGTGTCTGCGTCATCAGACAGCCTCTATATTATAAAATGAATTTGATGTTTTGTCAACCATTTTTTTGATAATTGTATGATTGACCAATACATACTTTATTATACTACAAAAAAATAGATATTTTGCTAAATAGTTACCGTTTACAAAAAAATTAGATTTCTGAAATTGGAAAAATGAGAAAATTTCTTTAGATATTTCATAAAAAATTTGGATTCATTATAGACAATATTGTAATATTGTGCTATGCTGGTGATAATAAAGTGAGGAGGAAGTACAGATGCAACGTGTAAAACAGACAGAACAAAGCATCACAGAAGGAGCTATTTGGAAACAACTTTTATGGTTTTTCTTTCCAATTCTACTGGGAACTTTTTTTCAGCAATTATATAACACCATTGATGCAATCATTGTAGGACAATTTGTTGGAAAAGAAGCATTGGCAGCAGTAGGTGGTGCAACGGGAACATTCATCAATTTATTGGTTGGCTTTTTTGTTGGGCTTTCCAGTGGTGCGACTGTAATTATCTCCCAATATTATGGGGGAAATCATGAAGAAGAGACCAGTCAAGCAGTACATACTGCAATTGCTTTGGGATTGGTCAGCGGTGTTATTTTGATGGTGATCGGATTGATTGTTTCTCCTCTGGCGCTCAGGGCAATGGGCACTCCAGAAGATATTATGAAACCTGCCACTACTTATATCCAGGTGTATTTTGCAGGGATTATTTTTACATTGATTTATAACATTGGTTCCAGTATATTAAGAGCTGTTGGAGATGCTAAAAGACCCCTTTACTATTTAATTGTTTGTTGCTTTGCCAATTTGATATTAGATTTGTTATTTGTAATAGTATTTGATATGGGCGTACTCGGTGTGGCAATTGCAACCTTGCTTGCGCAAGCAATCAGTGCTGTCTTAGTATTATTGGCTCTCATTAGAACATCTGAATGTTATCGATTATATATCAAGAAGATTCGCTTGACAGGATGGTTACTTAGAGATATTATTCGCATTGGTTTACCAGCAGGGTTGCAATCTGTTATGTACTCTGTATCAAATGTCTTAATACAATCCAGTGTGAATACCTTTGGAACCAATACCATCGCTGCATGGACTGCTTATGGTAAAATCGATGCACTATTTTGGATGATTATGGGGGCATTTGGCGTGTCCGCCACCACCTTTTCGGGTCAAAACTTTGGTGCCCAAAAATACGATCGTATTCGCAAAAGCGTGCGGATATGTCTGATTGGAGCAGCAGCAGTTTCGGTCCTTTTAAGTACCTTTTTATATTTTTTTGGTCCATATATCTATTTGTTATTTACTGATGACCCTGCTGTAATTGAACAGGGAATGGAAATATTAAAAATATTCTGTCCATTCTTTATCACCTATATTTGTGTAGAAATTCTTTCTGGTGCAATTCGGGGAACAGGGGACTCTTTTATACCAATGATTTTGACTGCTTTGGGAATTTGTGGGTTGCGTATTGTTTGGATCTTGGTGGTAGTTCCAGCCTTTCCAACCATACAGACGGTTGCTCTGAGCTATCCAGTCACCTGGATGGTCACTTCAGCATTGTTTATTGTATACTATTTACATGGTGGTTGGCTGCGCAGAAGGATCATACAACTTGGTCTACAACCAGAAAACAAATAATCATCTAATCAAAAAGAGCTGTTTTACACAGCTCTTTTTGATTGTAAGCGAAACATTATTAAGAAGTAAACTATAGTTTTTATTAGATATATTTAGGATATTACTAAATTTTTACAAATATGCCAAAATTATGTTGAATTTATTTTGAAATTTTTTATTTTCAAATGATAAAATTTATGATATAATTTTGTCGTCTTAATGAAAAGAAATATCTGACTAACTCACAGTCTTCCTTCCCCGAGCAATGATCTAAACAATAAAAGTATGACACAATGATGTGTGAAAATTTTTAGTTGTTTACCAGCTAAAAGTAAAATTCACCCTTAACATCTATCCTTGTTATCATAAATCACAATGGCTTAAATTGACAAATAAAATATATAGATATTCTTGTGATTTTATGATGATATCTCCGTTGATATCCTAAACAAAAAAGCATAAACATGAAACCCACAATAGATTGGAGATGAATGAATCTGGTATGAGACTTTGTGATACAATTTAATCCCGTTAAATCGTATTGGCAAAAACGAAAAATTAGGTTATTTATTTTGTAGCGATTCATATGATATATTGATGCTATTCAGATCAACATAAGGGAATATACTATCCATTTATCCGCACAACGGTAATAATTTTTAAAAATTCCCCAATTATTTATTAAAAATAAACAAAGAAAAGAGATGTAGAGATGAAAAATTCAATTAAAACCGCTATATGGTTTAGAGTTATCGTGATTTTTGTTACAGTTTTGTTTAGTGGAACTATCACTGTTTTAGGATTGATGCGAATTGGCAAACAAATTGAGCACACTCAACAGGCAAATGAAATAAATGATTTGATTTTGAGCGCAGAAAAGGCGCATTTTAGTTGGGTGGAAAATCTTTGTTCTGCAGTAAGTTTTGGCACAGAATTTACTGGTAGCACTGACTATAAAACTTGTTCTTTGGGAGAATGGCTGTATTCAGTCAATAATTATTCCTATTTGGATGAACGTATTGCACCTTTGATGGAACAAATCAAACCAATTCACCAACAGATTCATGAATCTGCTGTGGAAGTTTTAGAACAGGATGAAAATAATTTACAAAGTTCCATTTATTTGAATACTACTCGCGCAAAGGTAACAGAACTAGTTGGGTTTCTGGATCAAATTGCTGAGATCACTGCCGAACTTGTACTCGATAGCAATGCATCTTTGCAAAAGACTCTCTTTTTCACAATCATTGTTTCAATTATATCAGTAATATTAATTGTGATTTCTTGCTTCTTATTGATTCGTTATGTATTACATAGTATTATAAATCCAATTCAAGTAATTACAAAATCTAGTCAACGGCTATCAGAAGGGCATTTAGACTTTGAAATTGAAGTTCGCAACAACGATGAACTTGGTATTTTAGCGAATAGCTTGAATACTTCTGTTAAAAACCTAAAATTATATATTTCTGATATTTCGATGTTGCTCAATAATATTGCAAAAGGAAATCTCACCCAAAATAGCAGTTTAGAATATATTGGGGATTTTGTAGAGATACAAAATTCGATTCAAACGATTTCAGAAAACCTCAATCGAACAATGTCTCAAATTCGTTATGCTTCCCAACAAGTAAAACTGGGTTCTGATCAGGTATCCAGTACGGCTCAAAGTTTGGCACAAGGTTCTACAGAGCAAGCCAGTGAGATTGACCAACTGGTGATATTAGCAGAGGAAATTTCAAAGCAAATCAATGAAAACGCTCAGAGCGTTCACAATACCAATCAACAAGCTGACCAAGTAAAACTGATTTTAGATGACTGTAATTATCAAATGAATGATATGTCTAAGGCAATGAATGAAATTAGTAACTGTTCTAATGAAATTCATCAAATTATTAGAACCATTGAAGACATCGCTTTCCAGACAAATATTTTGGCACTCAATGCCGCTGTTGAAGCTGCCAGAGCTGGTACTGCCGGAAAAGGGTTCGCTGTTGTTGCAGATGAGGTTCGCAATCTGGCAAGTAAATCTGCAGATGCCGCCAAAGATACAACCGCTTTAATTGATAAAGTTCTGCAAGCTGTAAAAAATGGTTCCCAGCTATCCGATGCTGCTAAAAATGCACTTGCATTGGTAGTTGATGGTTCTCAAGCTGTCGTAGCACAAATTGGGCATGTTGCCAATGCCTCTGCTATCCAGACGCAATCTATTTCCAATATCCGCAATGGAATCTCTCAGATTTCTTCCGTCATTCAGATGAACTCTGCCACTTCCGAAGAAAGCGCTGCTGCCAGCGAAGAATTGTCCACACAAGCACATTTATTAGAAGATATGGTAGAACTTTTTCAAATAAAAGAATGATTTTAAAAAGCTGCAACAATATGTTGCAGCTTTTTTCAAAATAGAATATGAAGTGTTCTTGTTTTAGAATAACGTCCCGCACTTTCAATGGTGGATTTGCTAGCAATATTTTGATACCAGCATCCGGAAATTGGTATTTTATGTTGTTCCCTACAAATATCTGCCAAATGCATTTGAATACTGCGTCCCACTCCTTGGCGACGAAATGCTGCTAAAGTAATCATACCACAACAGCAATAATCTGTTTGCAATTGATTGGGAACAATCACTCCATATCCCAAAGGTTGCTGTTGATGTCTTAAACAGTAAAAAAATTGTTT
This sequence comes from uncultured Oscillospiraceae bacterium, assembly GCA_910579175.1. Taxonomy (GTDB): domain Bacteria; phylum Bacillota; class Clostridia; order Oscillospirales; family Ruminococcaceae; genus Massiliimalia. The sequence continues at coordinate 32,491 of CAJTTB010000023.1, forward strand.
TTGAGCTCGAAAATCCTCATCTGTAAATTCATCAAAAAAAGTACCAGTTAATTCGCGCATCTTTGACAATTGTGCAGATGTAACCAATTCCAATTGATTTCTAGGATACTTTGGAGGAGCAACCTCATATTTTTGAGTGCCATCAAATAAATACGCTTGCAATTCAATTTTTTTGTGAAAATCTAAACAAAGGGAAAGAAAAAGTTGATCACCAGTGGTCACTAGCGCAGAATGTATTTGAAATTGTTGTAAAATGTGTTCAAAGATAACTTGAACATATTGAGAAACAGGAAGATAAAAACAAGTGATTGTTTTTGCTTCCCAGATGGTAAAGAAGCCACAGATTTTATCCTCTATCTTGATATGGTACCAATCGGCTGTCAATAAACGCTTTTCTAAAAAATCATCTATCACACCCCGTAATGTACTTAAATAATCTAAAACTAGAGGATAACATTGCTGTAATGTGATGTGCTCAAATTGAATCTTGATTGATATATTTTTATTTTGTATCATAATAAATCACCTGATTGGGGTCATGATGTTTACTCATCTTTTTTCTTGCCTTACGATTTTCCACACTGTCAAAGATAATTGAAAAATCGTAATCAGGCGGATAAAGTTCACTTGCAGGCGTCTGCAATTGTAATCTCTTATAAGAAATCAGATGTTTGCTCTTTTGAATCTGTACACCAATTTGCGCCTGCTCATTGGAACGCTTATAAACAATTCCTATCTGTTTTTTCGGATAGACAATCACGCTGTCACCTATCTGAAAGCGAAGCGCCTTTTCCGGTAACTTTTTCTCCTTTGGAGCGCGCTGTATTTGGGGTTTTATGTGCGTTTTTTCTGGTTTTGTTTGTTGTCTTTCTGACAGCAAATCCAGAGGAGGCGTTTTTACAACAGTTGTATTGGCATAAGCATAATGAGCGGCTCTTTGAATAAAATTATCAGAAAATCCCAAGCGTTTGGCAATATAAAGGGCACAACTTTCTCCAGCTTCCCCCAATTCTAAACGATATAAAGGTTTTAAGGTTTCTTTATCAAATGCCATTTTGGCATTGGTCAACCCCTTTGCAGTTGCGGCAAATTCCTTTACTTCAGAATAATGCGTTGTTGCCACAAATAAGCAGCCCTTTGATTGCAACTCTTCTAAAATTGCAATTGCAATCCCCATGCCCTCTGTGGGATCGGTTCCAGAACCGAGTTCATCCAGTAGTACCAATGTATCTTGAGAAGTCTTTTGTAGAATCTCCATAATATTGAGAATATGCGCAGAAAAAGTTGACAAATTTTGTGTGATACTCTGTCCATCTCCAATATCACATAATATTTGATTGTGCATACAAAAATAACTGCCCTGTGCCACTGGCACATGAAGCCCAGACTGTACCATCATGGACAATAATCCCACCGTCTTTAGGGCAACGGTTTTCCCTCCAGTATTTGGTCCAGTGATTACAATACCGCGCAGTGGTTCTTGTTTGGACATCTCTCCAATAGAGAAATTTAGTGGTACACACTGTTGTTTGTCTAGCAAAGGGTGACGCGCCAAACGAATTGACATGCGGTGTTCTGATACAATGGGAACTGGAATCGCCTGCATTTCTAATGACAACTTGGCTTTGGCAAATGCAACATCAAGAATTATCATGACTTCTATATTTTGTTTTAATTCTGTCTGATAGGCATCTACCAATCCAGAAAGTGTATAAAGAATTTTCTCAACCTCCTGATGTTCCTCTATCTTGATTGTCACAAGTTGTTGTTGTAATTTCTGAACTGCGGACGGTTCAATAAATACCGTTCCCCCAGAACCAGATTGGTCAATGACAGTCCCACTAACTTGATGTTTGTATTCTTTCCTTACCGGAAGTACAAAATGTCCATTTCTGGTAACTGGAACATAATCAGAACAATAGGCGCGCTTTGTTTTTAAAATACTCTCTAGCTTTATTTTTATCTGTTGTTTTGTAACCTCTATCTTACGGCGAATATCGCGCAGTTGTGGGCTTGCTCCATCATCAACTAGATGATTGCGAATACAGCGGTTGAGTTCTTCAGATAAATCCTCAGCGGCGGCAATACTTTGCCCATAGGTCGTCATATGGGTTTGCAGGTGTTCTGCCTTTGCCAAATAGCGCTGCATCTGTCGACAAGAAGATAAAAAACGAATGATCTTTGTAAGTTGTTCTGGTGTCAACATCGCACCCTTTTGCGCCAAATCCAATATCGCTTCAATATCAGGCATAGCAGTAACTGGGGGATTGCCAAAATGTTCTATCATTTGTTTTGCTTCGGTGGTCTGTTTGATTCTGCGATGACATTCCTGTTCATTTAATGTGGGTGTCAATTGTTTTAATCGCGTTTTTGCCTGTTCAGATAAGGCATAATCTGACAGCATTTGTTTTATGATATGAAATTCTAAAATCATTTCACTTTGATTCATTGAAAATATCCTTTCTCATCCAAAAATTATAAAAAGACCCACAGGAGATACTTGCTTGTTGCTCTCCTGTGGGTCTTTGATTGTTTGTTTGAAAAGATATATTTATCCGTACTCAAACAATTCCATCAAAGTGATAAATACCACTTTAATAGAATCATCTATCCCAGTTTAGTTGTTATGAAAGCAATCTGTAAGGCAAATATCCGACAGTGTTTTGGTAACACCGATCGGATTGGCAACACAAACCAGACAGAGTATTCCTCTGTCAAATGTCATCTGCCATTCCGACAATTTAATTGTGGTCCACCTTTACAGATACCGTTAACATACTTCAACTACCTTTCTTATTTGAATACATTCACTATAACACAATGCAATCCAAATGTCAATTGTGGATTAATTGGACTTGATGCGAATTTCATAGGTAAAGGAACAGTCATCCTCGCACCACATCTTAAAATTGGTGCCCCAGCGATTGTTAAAGAGATTGAAATAAAATCCGCCAGATAGGTCATCAAATTGATGATTCATACTGTATAAATTTCTTGCTCCAACACTCACCAGTGGGGAATGTATATTTTTCATTTCAATTTGTCCATCTGCACCAGAATAAATCAATGATTCTGCACAATGCTGTTTGCGATTTCCACCCCTTACCACATTGAGTGGAGAGATATTTTCACCCAATTTGCGGATCATCCAGCGATTTGGATTTTGTACATCAAATTGGAATTTAAACCAGATTGCCTCTGGAATTTTATTGGCGTCCTTGTCAAACCAATTGAGTTGACATGTTATTTTATCCTTTTCTAAAGTATAAAGAATTTGTGCTTTTCTGGGGCAACCAAATTTTTCAGAGGCTTCTTCATCACTAATTAAGGTGACAACAATGGTATTATCCACGCGGAACAAATCACAAGCGGTAAAATCATAACAAGTTTGGCGCAAATCTTCTACATATTCAAGACCTGGCTTGGAAAAGTCCCCTTCAGACCAACACTGTGTTGTCATAAAATCACGATTGTAGTGATAATATGCCTCATTACAATTGTTGATATCAAAGATTTCATATTGCAGTCTTGCTGCTTCTCCATCATGTATCCAACAGTGATTGTCCTTTTCCAGAAAAGAAATGGCGCCAAATCCATTGATCCTAATACTCCAGCCATTGATCTGAATGGTTCTACCATAAGAAATATCATGTGTTCCTTTTGTCATAATGACGGGAGTAAGCTGTTGCATTGCGCTTTGAGCCTGTTGTTTTAATGCTTCAGGTAGCTTTTGCAATGCTAAATTTAGATATTCTCTTTGTTCTTGGTGAGCACTTTCAAAATAGGAATAGGAACCTGTAAACACCCCTCCACGATATTTTTCAAAATCAGACTTTAATACCTCTAACATACACGCATTGCGATTGGTTAAAAAGTCCAATGTGGTAGTATCTTCTTTGCGTGCTTTTTGAAAATCTTCCTTTGTCCAATTTTGGAAATCAGCAAGATACTTTTTAAAGTCCAGCCCCCAGGTATGTTCTGGTATCAACATCAAATTCATCATAAAATGATCATATGCTTCACTGTCCTCTGTGATAAGCCCTTCTTCTAACCAGCGATCCATCAATCGCAACAATTCTTTATAACGACTAATTTTCCAAGGGTCGCTTCCAACACCATGAATCCAAGTATCTGCAATTTCTTCCTCAATTATAGGAAGTTGGTCTTTGATTTCCATCAGACATGCTGCAAACTGATCCAATGTAGAGGCTTCCACTGTGGCATTGGGATATAGCGCTTGAATGCGTTCAAATTCAGCTTCTACTTCTTTGGCAGATTGTGGACCTAAGTTGTCACCAGTATGTGCAAATTCCAATGCTTGGTCAAAGCCATCAATAGAAAGTGGTTTACCATATTCAGAGGAATAATGTACAATCATTTCGTTGCCTTGGTATTTCCAGACAAATACCTCTGGAATTTGTGGTACCATAGAAGAGGCATTCACACCAATATGTAAATATTGAATGCCTGCTTTTGACATTGGTTTTAAGATAGAAATGGTATGTCCTGGTACATCAGTCATTTTTGCAGCAATGGTCTTGGTGTGGTATTTTTGATCTAGCTTTTGACTGATTTTTAGATCATAATCAAATAATCTTTGGCTCATCAGCTCGGTATGGGTTGTACAGGCAAGTGCATGCCAACAAAAATATCCCTTTTCAATCGCTTCATCCATCTTTTGAATTGCTTCTTTAGAAGCGTGTTTTTGATAATAATCGATTAAAAAAGAACCAACTGTCCAGATGAATTTCTTATGTTCTGGTGTGTTCATCTCCAAAGCCAGGTTAATGGCATGGGGAATATGTTCATTTACATAACGGTCAAGTACATTTTGCCCCATATCCGTAAATCCGACATCGAGATGTGTTTTATAAACAACATGAACTTTTTTAATATCTTGATGATTCATCTTAAAAACTCCCTTTTATTTTTATTTATTTGTTATTGTTATCATAATATATGTAATGACATTTGTCAATATATTTTTAAATATAAATCATAATGTATATACATTTAAAACCTATTTGTAACATGAAAAATAGTTTTACTGATTTTGCTTTTATGCTACAATAGAATGAAATAAAAAGGATGTGAATAAATATGAATCAACAGCAGATGATTCTGGTAATTGATGGACAAGGAGGGGGAATCGGAAAAAGCATCGTGGAACAATTAAAAAAGCAACTCCCTCATATCTTTATCCGAGCGTTGGGAACCAACTCCCTTGCAACTTCTCGCATGATAAAGGCGGGAGCTGATGATGGTGCCACGGGAGAAAATGCAATTGTAATCAATGCCAAACGCGCAGATGTAATTATCGGCGCGATGGGAATCGTAATGCCCAATGCTATTTTAGGAGAACTGACTCCCAAGATGGCACAAGCGATTGCCTCCAGTGAAGCAATCAAGATATTGCTCCCAATCGATCGGTGCCAAACCAGGATTGTAACCTTACAAGAAGGGACTATGGCACAGTATATTCAACGAGCAGTTGAAATGGTTGAAGAAATTTTATCTGTATAAAATAAAAAGCTGTTGCAAATGCAACAGCTTTTTATTTAGAAGGAGGGTTTTCCTTATATTTTAAGGAGACCTTTTGCTTTTTTCTAAAATATAAAATGGAAATTATACTATTGAGCAATCCCACACTGACCGAAATATCTACCATCTTATGTACTTTATAACGCGTTCCAATGTGTATCCCTAAAATACTTAAGAAGATGAAAAAGCTAAACAGAGAAATCCAAATTTTTTTCATATAGTAAACCACTTCCGTTCCGTTCTTTGATACTGGTGTTTACTATCATACAATCAAGCTCCGCAAAATTTTTCAAAAATCAAAAACGAAATAAGATATTTGTATTATTGCATAAATAAATTTTAATAAATCTGATTATTTTATTATTTTTTCCATCACAAAATCATCCATCACAAATCCATCTCCAATATCGGTTACCTGTTCTTTTATTTTTGTAAATCCACATGCTTCATAAGCTGCAATGGTGTTATGATTATAGCGATTCACTGTCAAGCAAATACTAGATAAGTTTCGTTGATAACAAATATCTGTTAAGAAAGTAATGGTTTTTCTCGCCAGTCCTCTATTGCGATAGCATTTTTTCAGATAGAGCTTGCTCAAAAACAGACGGTTATCCTCCTGTTTGATACCAGTATAACCCACATATTTATCATTATATCCAATTAAGAAATATTCATATCCTTCTTGGTCTATTTGCTGTTTCATAGCAGGATGGGATTGAAATCGATTTAACATATAATCCACCTGCTTTTGACCTATTAATGGCACAAAATGTTGGTTCCAAATTTCTTTTGCAAGGGATGCCAATGTTTCTATTTGATTGTCTTCTGTCACAGAAACCCACCAGCAGGCGTGTTTATTCTGTACTGCAATCCCTTTTTTAGTCAATGCTTTGCGGAGTTTTTCCATATTTCCATCATAACAATAACCATCCATACCGACTTCTTTTGCAGCGTCAATATTCTCCTGCATATCATCAATAAAAAAGCACTCCTCTGGGTTCAAAGAAAAGGTATCAAACAAACACTGATAAATCCCCTTTTCGGGTTTTGTCAGATGAACATCAGCAGAAATGAGCTTTCCATCAAACAGTGAAAAGACTGTAATTTCTTTTTCATATTGATGAAAGCGCTGACTGGCATTGGAAAGTAGATAGATTTGATAACCCAATTGTTTTAGTTCTTGGATCAATTCATCGCTCTCTTCAAATGGTGTCAGATATTCATGCCAGTGATCCATAATTTCGACAACTTTTTCATGCAATTCATTTGGAAGGCGTTTGCAAACCTGTTCTATCAAGACTTGTTCAGTGATTTCTCCTTTATCCAACGCGCGCCATTCAGACTCACCAAATAACTCCTTTTTTACGAGTTGTTGTTGCTCTGGTTCTGGTAGATAACTGCTAACAATTTGATCCGGATCCCAACTTAACAACACATTGCCCATATCGAAAATAATATTTTTTAACATTTTCCATAACTCCTTTTATGATTTATTTTCTGATTATCTTTATTATACTTTGTTTTAAGCGGTTATGCAATCATTTATCATGGTTATTTTACAGAATCATAAGATGATCCACTGATTTCTTGTGCAAGCATACAAATTTCTAAAAATGAAATGAACTGCGAGAAACAGAGAGAAATCGAGCATAAATGAGAGAAAACGAGAGATTTAGGGATATATTTTAAATTAAACGCCAAATTAGGCTTGACCTTCTATTTTAAAATGTGTATAATAATTTTTGCAACTGAAAAAAGCATTGATTGCTTATTTTTCATTATCTTGAAATTTGGAGGAAATAGATATGTCTACTACAATGCCAAAGGCTGAAACAATGAGCCGCAAATGGTATGTGATTGACGCAGAAGGTCTTTCTTTGGGTCGTGTAGCTGCAAAAGCTGCGCATGTACTTCGCGGAAAACACAAACCAACATTTGCACCACATTGTGATTGCGGTGACCATGTAATTATTATCAACTGTGCAAAAGCTGTTTTAACTGGTAAAAAAGCTGAGCAAAAATACTATAGATGGCACACCGGATGGATTGGCGGTCTAAAAGAAGTTCGCTATGATCATTTGATGGAAACCAATCCTGAAAAAGCAATGATGATTGCTGTAAAAGGTATGCTTCCTGATACTACTTTAGGTAGAAACCAGCTTCGTCGTCTAAGAGTTTATGCTGGTGCAGAACACAATAACGCTGCTCAGAAACCTGAAGCGTATACATTATAAGAAGGAGGCTTATTTACATGTATGATTCTAAACCATATTTTTATGGAACTGGTAGAAGAAAAAGCTCTGTTGCAAGAGTAAGAGTCTATGCTGGTACTGGTACAATCACCATCAACGGCAGAGATATTGACGATTATTTTGGTCTTGAAACTTTAAAATTGATTGTTCGTCAACCATTGAATTTAACAGATACTTTAGATAAATTTGATATTGTTTGTAATGTATCTGGTGGTGGTGTAACTGGTCAAGCTGGTGCAATTCGCCATGGCTTATCCAGAGCATTGCTGCAATACAATGCAGAATTGCGTCCTGCTTTAAAGAAAGCTGGATTCTTAACTCGTGACCCAAGAATGAAAGAACGTAAAAAGTACGGTCTTAAAGCTGCTCGTCGCGCTCCACAGTTCAGCAAGCGTTAAATTTTATCAAAATGGCTCAAAAAGCCCGGAAAATCAAATGTTTACGGTTAGAGGGAAGTAATTTCAGATTA
>CAJTTB010000024.1 GCA_910579175.1 uncultured Oscillospiraceae bacterium
TATACCTTTTTTCTTGTGCCCACAGGCACTTTCTTAATCAATACTATTTTTTATTGTACAGATGTTCCAGGATAATAATGATTTAAAATCTGTGTATAATTCCAACCATCATTTGCAGCATATCCCATTGCTCCAACTTGGCTCATTCCCACACCATGTCCAAAACCATTTGTGGTAAAGATAAAGTTGGAACCGTCAAAGGAAATTTTTGCCTTAGCACTTTTCACATTCAATAGGTAATGGAAGGTCATTCCGCTCACCTGTTTTCCACAGATGGTAATGCGGCTGATAAAGTTTCCGTCACTATAGCTTGCATTGGAAAACCAAGTGCTAGGATCAGAAGAGGTATCATAACCATTTGCATTTAGCTTAGAACGCATTTGTTCTACAGTAAAGGTTTTTTGTCCGGGCGCTTCATCGTATTTAGATTCTACGCCTTGCAGATATGGGATTGGCGTACCGCCCCAATAGTGTTGATTGCCCTGTGTATGTAGACCGCTAGAAGCACAATAAAGTGTTTCTGCAATAGAACCATTGTAATAAACCATCTGACCAATGACTTGTTCTACCAAACGAACAGTTTGTGGACTTGGTGTGCGGGCATAAACACTGGGGATAATTCCCTTGTTGTTGTTGTGCTTTACATAGGAATGACAAGCAACTGCTTGTGCTTTATAGGCTTCATAATATTTTTCAGCGCCAGAACCGGTTCCCACCATTTCAGATTGTAGCATAGCTGCCACTACGACTACTGCATCTGCTTTATAGGTTGTCCCATTTAAATTGATGGACAATGTCTTTCCATAAGGTGTGTAAGAGGGCATTTCCAGATAGCGTTCCAGTGCATTTTTTTGTGTAGTTGGTTGAGAGGGTGAAGAACTTTCAGGAGTACTGGATTCTGGTGCAGAACTTTCTGGCATACTGGACTCTGGTACAGAACTTTCAGGCGTGCTGGACTCTGGTACAGAACTCTCTGGAATACTGGATTCTGGTACAGAACTTTCAGGCGTGCTGGACTCTGGTGCAGAGCTTTCAGGAGTACTGGATTCTGGTGCAGAGCTTTCTGGAGCACTGGATTCTAGTTCAGAGCTTTCAGGAGTACTGGACTCTGGTGCAGAGCTTTCAGGTGTGCTGGATTCTAAGGTAGTACTTTCTGGTTGACTGGATTCTTCAGTCTTTGAATTTGTGGTAGATTCGTTTGAACTTTCTGGCGTAGAAGTGTTTTCAGATGTTTGTTGTGTAGAATTTGATACATCTTGTGTTGGTTCATCTGGTGTGTCGTCGATTGGTGTTCCAGAGATTTCGGAAGGTCTGGTTTGTAAAGTGGTTGTTCCAGATAGATCCTGTTCAATCTCTAGATTTTGTATAGATGCCTGTTGTATTTCCACTGGAGGTTCTACAACGGGCTCGCCTGGTGCTTCTACAATTTCGGTTGGCGTATTTTCTGCAATTACTTGTACTTGTGGCAAATCCACATAAACGTCTGGTAAACTGATATTTTGAATATCTGTTGATTGCTTTGCTTCACGAGATTTTTCATTTACTTTTGCGGTACTTGTCATATCGCCTTCTAATTTTGCTTCTTCTGGTACATTTCCCGCAGCAAATACGAATGAAGTACTGAATACCATTGCGGAGCATAATAGTCCAGTCAATTGCATCCATGGTTTTTTCAATAGGAACGCCTCCTTCTTTTCGTGTTTATTATCCCCATCGTTCTGGCATAACCCGATTTTGATTGAGTGTGATGTTTTGTAAATCAAAACTTTCTTTTGTTTCTCCATCCCGCAGTTTTCTAGCGGTTACTGCAAATCGAGAATCATCAAAATCATAATCACAGGTGGATAATGTGATAAATTTATCACCATATTGTAAATCGATATTATTTACAAAATAGTTTCTCTGTGTAATTTGATTGATAAATTCATTATACAAGCTTTCATCGGTAAAATCAATATAATCATGGTACCAAAATGGATTTTTTGCATCTTCCCGGGCGTCAATCATAAATGCACTGACAACGATCCAGTCAGAATTATCATATAATGTGTCGAAGTCAATAAAGGCGTGTTGTTGATAGTATTCTACTGTCTTATATTTTCTGACATCTGCAAAAAAGCTGCCATTTTGTGCACTGTGTCCATATAGTACCAAATGGTCGCTGGTTTTCCCTGGGCTAATCACAGCACGGGAATCGACAAAGACGGTTCCCAGTTTATTGGGTTCTTTATAAAAATTATTTTCCAAGTAATAATCGTTGTTGTCTGTATGCACAACTGGATAATCAACATGTGTATTGGGTATCTGAATCCACCCGATAAAGTCGTTGTTAACTGCATATAATTTTGCGAATTGTTGGTTGGAATCCGGTGGAGTCAATTCTATTTCTTGTGAGGTAGGTGGTTCGGATAAGATATCCTTTAAATCCGAATTGATTTTATCTGCTTCCCAGTATTTAGAAAGTTCCTTTACCAAAATTACTCCGGAAGCTATAAATACAATGACACAGATAATAATCAGTACATTTAATAATTTGTTTCCCTTTTTCTTTGTTTGATGTTTTCCTTTACTCATATTTTTTAATCCTTATTGATAATTTTTTTCAAACGTATCCTGACATTGTAATGTCAAACGCACCATATTTAAGGCATTTAAACAGGATAAATCGCGGATATAATCTCGTTCATTTTGATTTCTGGCAAAGTGAAATTGCTTGCACCAGATTTTTTGTTGATGTGCAACTGCAATATAGACTGTTCCAACTGGCTTTTCTTCGCTGCCTCCCGTTGGACCTGCGATACCAGTAATAGAAACGCAAAAGTCTGCCTGACTTTTTTGATAAAGCCCCTGTGCCATCTCGATGGCGGTTTGTTCACTTACTGCTCCAACGGTATCGAGCGTGGTCTCTAAAACACCCAACTGTTGTTGTTTGGCTTGATTGGCATAGGTAATCAGTCCCATCCCAAATACATTGGAACTGCCAGGTACTTGGGTGATTTTACTAGCTAATAAGCCGCCTGTACAGCTCTCTGCGGTTGCAATGGTCTTATTTTGTTCGGTTAATGTTCTGACAACAACCTGTTGTAAGCTGTCCACATCGATGCCATAGATATGAGTATCCAGGCGCTCAGATAGCTTATTGATCATTTGGTCAATGATTTTTTCTGCTTTTTGGCTATTTTCTGCCTTGGCAGTGACTCGAATTAGGACTTCTCCATCTTTTGCATAAAGTGCTACAGTTGGATTGACACAGCGCACCAAATCTTCAATTTTTGTTTCCAACAGTGATTCACCAATGCCAAATACACGTACGTTTTTAGAGACAATCGGTTGTGCCAGTTGGGATTGAAAATAAGGTTTGACACCATATTCAAACATCGGTCTTAGTTCTCTTGGAGGTCCTGGAAGGAGTACAAGGGTCTTTTGTTGTTTTTGTAAAATAAGCCCAGGAGCAGTTCCCCAGTTGTTTTCTAAAATATAGGCGTTTTCTGGTATCATCGCTTGTTTGAGATTATTTTGCGTAATCTCTCTACCAGAGCGGGCAAAATAACATTTGATTTTTTCGGCAGTTGGCTGGTGATAATGACAGGGAATTTCCAACAACTTGCAAGCTACTTCTTTGGTGATATCATCTGTTGTAGGTCCCAGCCCTCCAGTTAGAAAAATCAAATCACTGCGGTCTAGGGCATTTTTTAATATTTCAGAAAACCGTTTATCATTGTCTCCAACAGCGGTCTGATAATATACGTTGATTCCCAATGCTGCTAATTCCTGTGATAAAAACTGAGAATGGGTATTTAAAATATCTCCCAAAATAATCTCAGTTCCCACGCAAATAATTTCTGCATTCATTTTTTTCATTCTTCCTTTGTAAATTGAATTTTGAATCGATAATATCTTGTTTGAAATAGATTTGATGAGTCAAAAATGTCACCGCCTTTTATCTATTATAACAGGTCTTTTCTATTTCTGAACAATATCATATCATCTTTGTTTTTTTCCACAAAACAAGTATTTTTATATCAGCACAATTTAGTATATTTACAAAATATGGTTGTATCAAATTTGATGAGAAATCAGGATATTTTAAAAAGGGTAAACAGATTGTTTTTTTGAAAAAACATCTTTGATAGAAATATTTTAAGATAGAATTGGAAACATAAAGATAGAAATATGGTAACGTCAATTTGTCTGTCTAATTCGTATTATTTGTGTGAATAATTCTTGAAATGAATTGACTTTAATTCCCACGAATCTTATACTAATTAGAAACTGAGAAAGAAAGGAATCAATATGTTTGATAATCGTCATCGGATTTATCTATTTTGTGGATATTATGGGAGCGGTAAAACAAATTTATCAATGAATGTTGCAATTCAACAGAGAAAAGCTGGAAAATCAGTGATTTTATTTGATTGCGATATGATCAACTCTTATGATTGTTCTACGCAATACCATGAAATTTTGGAAAGTCAAGGTGTCCAATGCGTCCATCAAATCTTTGCAAATAGCAATTTGGAAGCGCCTTCTTTTACCGGAGAATATCGTCAGATTGTTGATAAAAAGGATATCACCGCCGTTGTGGATTTGGGCGGAGATGAAGCAGGTGCAGTGGTAATTGGAGGATATGCTACAGAGATTTTAGCTGAAAATCGATTTTCTTGTTATTATGTATTGAATGCTTATCGAAATTTGAGTATAGAGGACACTGTTATCAATATTGGCAAAATACAAGCTGCCATGCGCTTGCCCATAACGGGGTTAGTCAATAATTCCAATTTGGGTACACAAACAAATTTACAGGTGGTATTGGATTCGATGGAATTTGTGCAACAGGTCAGTCAATCTGCCAAGCTGCCGATTGTAGCAACCAGTATCAAACAGCAAGTACTTTCCACTGCACAGACGATACCCAATCCATACCCCATTCATATTTATACAAAATCCTTAGACAATTGTGAAATGGAGGTCTAGTTGATGTCAAAAATAGTGATTTATTCGGATAGATGTAAAGGTTGTGGGCTTTGTGTGTCTGTATGTCCCAAAAAAATTTTAGCGCTTTCCAAAGAGATATTAAATCAGAAAGGATACCATCCATCGGTGATAACAGATATAAAAACCTGTATTACCTGTGGTATGTGCGCGACAATTTGCCCAGATAATGCAATACAAGTAAAGAAAAAATCAAATCAGGAAACCGCAATCAGTCAACCAGAAAGAAAGGAATCAACAGATGAATACAAAATTATTGATGAAGGGAAATGAAGCATTGGCAGAAGCGGCAATTCGGTGTGGCTGTAAGAGTTATTTTGGCTATCCAATTACCCCACAAACTGAAATAGCAGCTTATATGGCAAAACGAATGCCAAAAGCAGGAGGAGTATACTTACAAGCTGAATCAGAAATCAGTGCAATTAATATGGTATATGGTGCTGCCGCTGCTGGTATTCGTTCTATGACCTCCTCTTCTTCCCCGGGAATTTCACTTAAGACAGAGGGGATTTCTTATCTAATTGGTGCGGACTTACCCTGTGTGATTGTCAATGTCATGCGTGGTGGTCCCGGGCTTGGTGGGATTCAGCCCTCTCAATCCGATTATTGGCAGGCTACGCGCGCCCCTGGGCATGGGGATGGACATCTGTTGGTATTGGCTCCCGCTGGAATTCAAGAGATGGTTGATTTGACCTATTTGGCATTTGATTTGGCAGATGAATATCGAATGCCTGTGATGATATTGGCAGATGGTATTTTGGGACAGATGATGGAACCTGTGGAATTTCCCCAACAAGAACCAAAGTATGTTCCAAAACCTTGGGCAACCAATGGACACCAAAAAAATAGGGAGCACAATATTGTCAATTCGCTTTGTCTAAATCCGGCGGAGTTAGAACAATCGATTCAAAAGCGCTTTTTGCGCTATCAGCAGATTGCCCAGACCCAAGTGCGTTATCAGGCATATGATACAGAAGATGCAAAAATAGTAGTAGTCGCCTATGGTGCCACTGCAAGAATTGCATTGGCAGCGGTAAGGCAAGCGCGTAAACAGGGAATTGAGGCGGGTTTGATTCGCCCAATTACCCTATGGCCGTTTCCCAAAGAGGTCTTGTTACAGCTTGCCAAGCAGGTAGAATCGTTTTTATGTGTAGAAATGAGTATGGGACAGATGTTAGAAGATGTTCAACTTGCTGTGAATGGAAGATGTCCCATTTACTTTTTTGGACACACTGGGGGTGTTGTTCCAACTCCTGATGAAATAGTCAGGGAAATTTTGCAGATTTCAGGAGGAAAAAACGATGATTTATAACAAGCCAGATGCGCTAAGTGATCTTTCAACCCATTATTGTCCAGGCTGCACACATGGTATCATTCATAAGTTAATTGCTGCGGCATTGGATGAACTTGACTGTGAAGGTCGTACCATTGGAATTGCGCCAGTTGGTTGTGCAGTAATGGCATATGATTATTTTAATTGTGATATGATTGAGGCAGCGCATGGTAGAGCGCCTGCAGTAGCAACCGGAGTAAAGCGCAATCTGCCAGAGCATGTTGTATTTACCTATCAGGGAGATGGAGACTTAGCAGCAATTGGATTGACCGAAACAGTTCACGCCGCAGCAAGGGGAGAGCTCATTACCATTATTTTTGTAAACAATGCCATCTATGGAATGACCGGTGGACAGATGGCACCGACTAGCCTACCAGGGCAGATTACCCAGACAACCCCATTTGGAAGGGATGTCCAGCATGCCGGTTATCCCATACACATCTGTGAAATGTTGTCGACATTAGATGGTGCAGCATTGGTGGAGCGCGTTTCAATGGATTCGATTCCCAATATTGCAAAAGCGCAAAAGGCAATCAAAAAGGCCTTTACCTATCAGATACAAAAGAAGGGATTTTCTATTGTTGAAGTACTTTCAAGTTGTCCAACAAATTGGGGAGTTACTCCAGTAGAGGCATTGCAATGGATACGAGATAAAATGATGCCTTATTACCCTTTGGGAGTTTTTAAAGATATTGGAGAGAAACAAAATCATGAAACAAATTAATTTAATGATTGCAGGTTTTGGGGGACAAGGGATTTTATTTGTAGGGAAAATCCTTGCTTATGCTGGATTGCTGGAAGGAAAACAGGTTTCTTGGCTGCCGTCCTATGGACCAGAAATGCGAGGAGGTACTGCCAATTGTTCTGTGTGTTTATCCAATGAACTGATTTGTTCTCCTCTGGTGACCAAGCCAGATATATTAATTGCGATGAATCAGCCTTCTTATGATAAATTTGTGGACAAGGTCGTTATGGATGGTGTGGTTATCATAGATAGTTCTTTGATAACCATACAAAATCAGATTGCAGATAAACAGCTTATTTCTATTCCAGCCACACAGTTGGCATCAGAGCAAAAGTTATCGAAATTGGCAAATATCATTTTATTGGGAGGGCTATTAAAAAAGACCAAAATACTTTCTCTAGATTCGATTCAAAAGGCTTTGCAGACCTATACATCAAAACCAGAGTTATTGCAATCCAATTTAAAGGCATTATCTATAGGGGATACTACGGTATAAGAAATCATCCATGGTTGGATTTTAGTTTTATAGATAAAAAGTATCCGTTAATCAAAAAAGTCTATTACTACGTAATAGACTTTTTTGATTGATTTTGCATACACTGATTTTACTGAAAGATCGTGTGTTGTCAATATCACTTGGTTTCTGAGATCAATAAAATCGTTTCGCCTTGATTTAAGGTTAAAATTTTCTGTTTAATTCGCTTGTGTTTTAATTTTTTTCTGACCATCACCTGAAGACTACTACCCATTTGATATCCATGGATCACAGTAATTTGACCATATCGATTTGGCAGTTTGCTGATGGTTCTTTCAAGGTGTGTTTTTGCTTGTGCGGTTGTCATTCCGTGGATATCTACAGTGAGGTTGAGCAATCCCATAATATATTATCATTCCATTTCCGTATCAATTGCTTTCGATCAAAAGGTGTTGGATTTTGATCTGTGAAAACGAAAGCGGTTTTTCATAAAATAAGTGTTTTATACGCCAAAAACGAGATGAAGTGGGGGCTTCATCTCGTCTTGGTAAATACTTGCTTGAGGGGTATTTATTGAGGAGGGTAGAGTATAAAACTCACTCATGTAATGAGTAATTTTATTATACACTATTTGGAAGAAAGTATGTTAAAAAAATGTTACAAATTATCTAGGAAAAAGCAAATTTGGCATTTCATATGAAAAAAATTAAAATATTTATAGAATATCTACATGATAAAAAAACTATCTTTCCAATAAAGATTTGAAATTTTCTAAAATAAATACTTATCATTTTTATCGTTATATGATACAATAAAAAATAGGAACTAAAATTCCAATGTGCAATTCCTCCATCATAAAGTGGATTGCTTCAATGTAAAATATAAATCAACATTCCAACTGGTTTTTAAAGATAAAGCCCAACTGGCGGAAATGGAGTTTAATATGTTAAGTGAAAAAGCAAAATTGGTGTATGATTATATCGTTGACCGAATCTCAAATGATATTTCTCCTACTGTACGTGAAATTTGTAGGGATTTGAATATCAAATCGACTTCTACCGTTCACCGTTATATCAATGAATTGTGTGAAAAAAATTTAATTGTTAAGATGAACAATCATAATCGTTCGATTCAGCTTGTGAATTCTAGTATCACTAGGGTGCCAATTTTAGGGGCAGTTGCAGCGGGTATTCCAATTACTGCGATTGAAAATATTGAAGGATATTTGCCCTTTGACAATAGTATGTTTTCTTCCAGTGAATTATTTGCTTTAAAAGTTCAAGGAGACAGTATGATTGAAGTTGGCATTTTTGAAAATGATTTGGTTGTAGTCAAAAAGACCCAAACCGCTGAGGATGGGGAGATTGTGGTGGCAATGGTAGATGATTCTGCAACGGTCAAACGATTTTTTAAGGAAGAAAATGGATATCGCCTTCAACCAGAAAATGAACGTTATCAACCGATTTATGTAGAACAAGTGGTGATTTTGGGAAAAGTGATCGCTTCCATTCGATATTTTTAAAGAGAGAGGATTATGACAATGGTTGAAAAATTGAGTTTACAGGACAAACAGGATTTAATTGATTTGATTGATTTGGTATTTAGTCAGGCGCATTGTCCTCATAACTTTAAAGAGTTGATTCCCAAATTATATGGAGAATCCGTCAATACAATGCCTTATCATTATGCCGTAAGGGAAAATGGAAAATTGATGGCAGCAGTGTTGCGTTATCCAATTTCATTTCAAATAGGGGATAACATATTAAAAACGGCTGGAATTGGAAGTGTTTGTTCTCATATGCTCGCCCGCCAAAAAGGGTATATGAAGGAAATTATGAATGCAATTGATGAGGATTTTAAGCATCAGGAATTTGATTTAGCTTGGTTGGGTGGTCAACGACAAAGGTATCAATATTTTGGCTTTGAACGCTGTGTTGGACAATATCGTGTTTTTCTAAATGATATCAATCTAAGGCATGCAAAGGGCAGGGATTATCAACCAGAATATACTTTTATGGCATTTGCAGAGTGCTCAACTGATTGGATTGATAAGGCATATCAGATACACAACCGTCAAGAAATTCACGCGTTGCGTGCAAGAGAAGATTTTGAGATGATATTGCGCACCTGGCAACAGCAGCCCTTTATCATTTTAAAAGAAGATCAGATTGTGGGTTATCTGACGAGTGATGCACAAAAGACAAAAATTGGAGAGTGTGTCCTGTTGGATAATCGTATTTTTGCAGAAGTGTTGTTTTCTTTTTTAAAGACTTATGAATTAAAGCAACTGGAAATTACAATTGGGATATTGGAAACGGAAAAGATAAAACAAATGGTTGCCGTCTGCGAAAAATATCAAAAAGAATTTCGTCATAACTTTCGTATTTTGCATTTTGAAAAAGTGTTACAGGTATGTTTGACATGGAAAGCACAACATATGGTTCTGCCCGATGGAGCAATTGTGATTGGAATAGAAGATGAAATATTGCAGATAACATTAACAAACAATCAAGTATCTGTTACGCTATCCCAACAATCACCTCAGATTGTTTTGACAAGGCTACAAGCGCATTTGTTTTTCTTTGGTTTGTCTGCTCCACAGGAATTGTTTTTACAGGCGGCGGAATATCCTTTCTTAAATAGTTGGCTACCTTTGGATTTAAAATTTTCAGAACAAGATGCAGTATAGTAAAGTGAGTAAGGATTTTATGAGTGATACAGCAGAAATTTATTTGGACAATAGCGCGACAACAAAGGTTTGCCCTGCGGCAGTAAAAGCCGTGGTGGAGGCGATGACCCAAAATTATGGAAATGCCGCATCGCTTCATCGAAAGGGGTATGAGGCAGAACAAATATTGATTCAGGCGAAAAAAATCATTTCTTCTATATTGCGTTGTGAGCAACAGGAACTTTATTTTACTTCAGGGGCAACGGAATCCAACAATTTGAGTTTGTTTGGAATTGCCCAAGCATATCGAAAAAAAGGCAATCGCATTGTGATTTCCGCCATCGAACATCCATCTATTATGGAGGCGGCGAAGGTATTAGAGCAACAGGGGTGGGAGATTGTAAGGGTATTCCCCAGGCAGGACAGAAACTTTTATGTAGAAGATTTTGTCGATGTGGTGAATGAAAAAACCATTTTGGTGAGTGCCATGATGGTAAACAATGAGACGGGGCTAATATTACCTATTTTAGAGATTGCAAAGGCGGTCAAGCAGAAATATCCCACAGTTTTGTTTCATACTGATGCTGTACAGGGCTTTTTAAAATTACCAATTAAATTGAAAAACAGTGGGATTGACTTATTGAGTGCCAGTGCCCATAAAATCTATGGACCAAAGGGAATTGGACTACTCTATTTAAAAAAAGGAGTTCGACTGACACCGCTATTTTATGGTGGAGGGCAACAAAATCATCTGCGGGTGGGAACCGACAGCACCGCTTTGATTGCTGGATTTGCAGCGGCGGTAAAAGAGTATCACGACAAAGCACAGATGTATATAAAACATTATCAACAATTAAACGAATATTTGAATGGACTCATAGAGCCCATATCAGAGATAACAGTTCACACCTCCAAACAACATGTTCCCTATATTGTAAATTTATCTATAGATAGGATTCGTTCAGAAATAATGTTGCATTATTTGGAGCAGTTTGGGATTTTTGTATCCAGTGGTTCTGCCTGCTCAAAGGGGGCGCACAGTTATGTGTTGGGTGCTTTGGGGCTTTCTGACGCGCAGATTGATACCGCTTTGCGAATTAGTTTTGGTACACAGACAACCTGTCAGGATTTAGAGCAACTGGTCAAGCATCTTAAAGGAGGTATTTCATCTTTGGCAAAGATGAAATAAAAATAGGAAAAAGGATGATAAAATGAAAAAAGAAGTCATTATGATAAAAAATGGTGAGATTGCATTAAAGGGATTGAACCGAAAGAGTTTTGAAGACGTATTGGCAAAAAATATTAAGTGGAGATTAAAGGATTTAGGAAAATTTCAAATCACACGCGCACAATCAACCATGTATATTGAACCAATGGAAGATGAGATTGACTTTGAAGAGGCGATCGAACGACTCAAGAAAATCTTTGGTATTGCCGCTTTTACCTGTGCTTTGGTGGTAGAGAAGGAGATGTCTATCATCGGTCAGGAGGCAATTGCTTACATGAAGGACATTTTACCCAATGCAAGGACCTTTAAGGTGGCGGCAAAACGCTCTGATAAAAAGTTTCCGTTGACTTCTCCCCAGCTGCAACAGGAATTGGGTGCAGCGTTGTTTCAGGCTTATCCACATTTAAAGGTGGATGTACATCATCCAGAAGTAACCGTGACAGTAGAGATTCGTGACTTTGGCGCTTATATCCATGCAGAACAGATTTTAGGAGCAGGTGGTATGCCAGTTGGCAGCAGCGGTAAAGCATTGGTGATGATTTCTGGTGGTATTGATAGTCCTGTAGCAGCTTATATGATGGCAAAACGGGGGTTGCAACTACATGCAATTCACTTTGTAAGCCCCCCTTATACCAGTGACCGTGCCCTACAAAAGGTGGAGACCCTTTGTGAAAAGGTAAGCGAATATACAGGACGAATTCAGTTTTACTGTGTGCCATTTACAGACATTCAGGTGGCGATTCGAGATCATTGCCCAGAAGAATTCTTTACTATTATTATGCGTCGATTGATGATTGAAATTGCTGTAAGAATTGCGCAAAAACAGGAATTGGGTGCACTGATTACCGGCGAGAGTTTAGGACAGGTGGCAAGCCAGACCATTGGTGCTATTGTAGCAACCGATGATGTTTGTAGCATTCCAATATTTCGCCCATTGATAGGTATGGATAAAAACGAAATCGTAGAAATTGCCAGAAAAATTGATACATTTGAAACTTCTATTTTGCCCTATGAGGATTGTTGTACTGTATTCACTCCAAAACATCCCAAAACAAAGCCCATCTTACAGCAGGTTCGAGATGCGCAAGCGGCATTTGACTTTGAACCTTTGATACAACAAGCAGTGGAACATACAATTCAAAAGACAATTCGTTCCATCTCTTAGAAGGGATGTCCTATTTAAAATAAGTGTTGTTGGGATATCACTCTGGCACGTTTACTAAAGTATGTAATTGATATGTATATTCATGTAGCACAGATTAAGGAGTAGATTTGTATGGAACAATCATCAAATTTAAAAACATCAGAACAGATAGAACAGACCATTGCAACATTAGAAAGTACCAATGGTAGAAGAGGGGCTAAATGTGTACTTACAAATGAGAACCTATATATTATTGGTCCAGCTTATTTTTTAAATTATCTTGGTAATTGGAAAAAGGTAAAAGACAAACTTTCATTTGGATTAAAGGATATTACAAGTGTTTCTTATCAGAGGCGATCAAATCCCAGCAAAGCATTTGGTAGATTTCTGTTACAATTGGTATTGAGTTTTCTATTTTTTATGATAATAGGCACAGTACTTTCAAGCGTTTATGAAAATGGACTTCCATTTAACGAAACTTCTATTTTTTTGATGTTTATACTACCACCTTTACTTGCTACCATAATTATAGTACTGCTCTCCAGAAGGGAAAGTATGTTAAGGATTGTATTGGGTTGTGAGGTTATTTATTTAAAAACATCATGGTATCGCAAAGAGGAAATAGATAATTTGCATAATTAGATTATTTGTTTGGTTGATGAAAACCATAAGAATGAGCCCACTAGTCTCAATTCAGAAGAATTATTTGGTGGAGAGCCAATTATATCAGAATTTGGAGAACAATATCGCTGTCAGTATATGAAAGATGAACAGACAACAGGTGGTTTTTGTGTTCTATCTCCCACACAGTTACGTATGGGAGGATTACATAAAGTAAATTTGGTATTTGGGATATGGTTGCCATCAAAAGGTCATAAGGTTTACCAAGATGGATATTGTAAATATCATTATGCCATCCATTATGTAGATGATACTGCTAAAAGTGCTTTTGACACAATTTTTGGGGACTAGGCGGAAAAAACAAAAAGCTATCAAGTTTTATACCTGGTGGCTTTTTTCAGTATATAATAAATTATAAAGTTGTGAGTTTGATTGGCGATAAACGTTCTATTTGGATGAAGGATTTTGAAAATCAATCATGAATAACATAAAAATCGATTGCACTAGGTGCAATCGATTTTTATGTTACAAGGGATTCCCAGAAAGACCTGTATGTGTTGGTTGCGATTGTCTTTTTTGCGTGTGTAGCTGTACCAAAATGACCACTGCGCCACTGAACAATAACATAAAGTAAAAACTAATTCCTCGACTGAGCATCATAGCAGGAAGTAACATGGAACTGGTAAAAAATATGCGATACAACATCATAAATCCACCTTCAGATACACCAACAGCTCCAGGTAGGGGCAAGGAGCCAACTGCCAAGCTCAACAATGCCTGTATTGTCATCATTTCTAAGATGTTGTACTGATGAAATCCAAATGCTTTATATACGCAAAACGGAACAACATACTGACAGGATAATTGCAACAATGTAATCAATAATACCTTCCATAAAACCGTTGAGTTGTTTTTCATGTGTTGGGCATTGGACTGATATTGTGCAATTTGATGGTTGATAGACTGTAGTACTTGCTCTGGATGCTTGATGATTTTCATCTTGGAAAGAATGCGGATTCCCCAGGTTAAAAAACGTTTGAGAATGGTTTTTGAAAAGACTGCTAATAAGATGAGTGTTAATAAAAGCAGATTAAAAACAATACCATAAATGATAAGGATACCCATTCCCTGTGCATGCTTTAAAACAAAGGTGTGATTGAGTACAAACATCACAAAATTAAAACCTAACTCTGCAATCTGCCAAATAAAGACAATGATAAAAATGGTTAGGGAAGAAAGGGATAAATTGATGTTGTCTTTATTCATATAATAAAGTTGCATAGGCTGCCCGCCAGAAGAGCCTGGTGTAATAGAGCTAAAATAAAAGGAGATAAATGCATATTTGTAACAGCGTAAAAATGGAATTTGTTTGCCGAATGACTGAAAAATCACCTTGAGGTTAAGCCCTTCACAGGCAATAAATCCAAACATTGCCAAAATTCCCAAAGCAATATAAATGGAGTTGGCTTGCTGAATGGTCTGCCATAACATCTTTAAATCATTGTCCTTTAGAAAAATAAAAAAGGTAATTCCGATTAAAAGAATCAAAAAAAGCAGGCTGCCAATATATTTTTTTTTGTTATCGAGTAGTGATTTCATATAAAATCCAACCCCCGAAAACAATAGCCTTTTCTTTTGAGATATGGAAGTACTTTGGTAAGCGCCTTTAAGGTTTGCTCTGGAGCCTGTTCTACTTTTCCAGCATCATGTAAACAGATGACAGAACCATCTTTGATTCGGTTCATCAATTTTAATGCAATTTGTGTATCAGTGCTACTTTTTTTCCAGTCCTGTGCCATAACATTCCAAGTTACCATAGTGAGTTTATGCTGTTTTGCAAAATAGCTGGTAAACAGGTTACAATGTCCCCAAGGAGGGCGGAAAAAACGAATTTTCCAACCATGCTGTTTGATGATGTGCATACTGTTTTCAAAGTCGGATTTTGTATATTGATACCCTTTGAACAGTGCGTTGGCATGTTCATAAGAATGCAATCCCACTTCATGCCCTTCATTTATCATGCGCTCTACCAATTGGGGATATTGTTGTGCTTTTTTTGCCACCACAAAAAAAGTCGCATGAATTTGTTCTTTACAGAGCAAATCTAAAAGTTTTCCAGTATATCTGGGATCTGGACCATCATCAAATGTCAAAACAATTTGTTTTTTGCCAGAAATTTTGCGGATAACCTTTGGGTTAAATAGCTTATGATAATAGGTTGGGATAATGGAGTAGCTAGCACCAAGCAGTATGATACCACTTAAAGGTAGGATAATCATATGACAGAACCCTTTCTGGGCATTGCGATAGTATTTGGAATTGTAACAAATCCTGCGCTTGAAGTAACTGTATTTAAAATTTTTTCAACAGCCTCTTCTTCTAGTCCCAATTTAAACGCTCTCATCTGTGCTCTAATTGTTGTCAATAGATTTTCGTCGCAGATAGATTGTTCAATGACATTGACGATTTGTGTGTTTTTTTCCCAAATCACTTTTCCAATGCCATGATGCTCGATAAATTTTGCATTTTTAATTTCTTGTTCCAAAAATGGGCAGATAACCAATAGAGGAAGCTCGGAATAAATACTTTCAAACATGGTGATACCACCTGGTTTAGATAAAATCATATCTGCTTTTTGCATATATTCATATACTTTATCGGTATATCCTATCACTTCAATATTGTCATATATGCCAGATAATTTGCGATATAATTTTTGGTTGTTTCCTAAAATGATGGTTGTTTTTACAGTATGCAGTTGATTGAGTTGTTGATAAAATTTAGGGGAGGTTGGAATGAGTCCCAAACCACCGCCCATAATCAACAATTGTTTTTTCTCCATACCATAAACAGGGTGTTTTTGTTTAAATTCTGATTTCACTGGAATACCACTGACATGAATGATAGATGGAGCCACTCCTCTGTTGATCAGTTCCTCCTTCACTGCACGGCTGCCCACTAAATAATAACTGGTATGCTCATTGATCCATTCGCTGTGTGTGCTGATATCTGTAATACAAGTTACCAGTGGGGCAGAAAGATAGTGATAGTTTTGATATTGGCTAACCAATTGGGAACAGAGTGGCAGGGTAGAAAAGATAATATCTGGCTGTACCTGTTTGAGCAATCTGTACAGAATTTGGAACAGCAAAAGCATCATTGGAGGTTTTATATTGCGCTTGTTTTTTTCGGTTAATTTGTAATAGGTATTATAGAAAATGCTGGCATGGTTGACCATAGCTGTATAGGCTTGATAAAAGCTGTGATAATGGCGTGGGGTGATGAGTTCAAAAATATCTTTTAAAACAATATTGGCAGTTGGATATTGTTGTTGGATTTGTTGTGAGATGGTGGAAGCCGCAGAATAGTGACCCATTCCAAATCTTCCGGTTAAAATTAGTACATTCATATATATCCCTCCAAGTTGATTTTATCAAACCAAATGGATAGGCCGATAAAATTCAAAATGCTTTTTACAAGTTTGATTATACTGTAGGAACCTTGAGAGAAACTGGATATTTTTCTTAAAAAAAACTAAAGATATGAGTGCTAAAAAATAAAGATGTGTTTTCAACGTATTATTGAAAACACATCTTGGTTATTTGGTATTTATAAGGACTGATAGATGGATAGATATTCTTTTACTGGCTCTCTCCAACTGCAATCGTATTCCATTAGGTTGGTGACAAGTTGTTTTAATTTCTTTTTGTTTTGATAGAAATAAAGTGCACTCTTCAAAGAGCCCAACATATCATGTGCATTATAGCTCTTGAAGGTGAATCCTCTACCTTCCATGGTATCGACATTCAAAGCGGGAACGGTGTCATATAGACCACCAGTTTCTCGAACGATTGGAATGGTACCATAGCGCATAGAAATTAGTTGGGATAATCCACAAGGTTCGCTTTGAGAAGGCATTAAGAATAAATCTGATCCAGCATATACCAGATTTGCCAAAACAGGGTCAAATAAGATATTGGCTGACATTTTGTCAGGGTGTTCCCATGACAAACGGTGGAATAGATTTTGAAATCTTTCTTCACCGGTACCCACGATAACAAATTGAATTGGTAGGTTCATCAAATCGTTTGCAACAAATTCGACAAGGTCAAGTCCTTTGTGTGCAACCAAGCGGGTGATCATACCGACAACAGGAATATCCTTGTTGACAGGAAGTCCCAAACGTTCTTGTAAAGCCACTTTATTTTTGGCTTTTCCCTCTAGGTCTCCTGGCTTAAAGTTGTGAGCGATGGTTTTGTCCTTTTGCGCATTGTATAAGTCGGTATCAATTCCATTGACAACACCAGTTACTTTATAGCCGTATTCTTGTAAAATATTCTGTAAGCCGTGTGCGAAGTACGCATGGCGAATTTCAAAGGAATAGGTTCTGGAAACGGTTGTTATTTTATCAGCTAATACGATAGCACTTTTCATAAAGTTCAAACAAGTGTCATAGTGAACCACATTAAACCAATATGGATTGAGTCCCAAAACTTCTTGGAAAAAGGTATCTGGAACTTTACCTTGATATTCAATATTGTGGATGGTAAATACCGTTTTGATTCTTTGGAAGCGCTCCATATGGCAGTAGTTTGCCTTTAGCCAGAGTGGAATGAGAGCGGTTTGCCAGTCATGTAGATGAATGACATCTGGAGTGAAATCTAGATGAATCAGGGATTCTAAAATTGCTTTACTAAAGTAAGCGAAGCGTTCTCCATCATCATAATAACCATAAGCATTGTCGCGATCAAAGTAATATTCATTGTCGATAAAATAATAGGTGATATTTGGTTTTTTTCCTTTGGCTTTGAATAAGCCACAATATTGACTTCTCCAGGAGAGAGGCACGCCAAAATTAGTCACATATTCTATCTGGAAATTTGGGTTGTTTTTGATGGCTCTATAATAGGGCAAGAAGATGGAAATGCGATGTTGTGTGTCGTTTGCCAACTCATTTGGGAGGGCGTAAATGACATCACCCAAACCGCCAGTTTTAATAAATGGAGCACCTTCGCTGGATGCAAATAAAATATTCATAGCAATAATAATCCTTTCTTAATAACAGCAGTGACTATTTAGTCACTGCTGTTATGATACAGCTTTGAATCGCAATTGAGGGTTATACTTTTTCACCTTTTTGGACAATGATTGGATTGACTGGTGCACCAATTAATGTTCTGTTAGCAGTGATTGTTGCATCTTTGTCAACAATTGCATAGGCAAGGTTTGCATTTTTTTCTACAACAGTACCTTGCATGATAATGCAGTGTTTTACAATTGCGCCTTCTTCAATCGTAACATCGCGGAAGATAATAGAATTATCAACTTCTCCGCGAATGCGACAACCATCAGCAATTAAACAGGTATCCACATGAGCTTGTTGACTGTAATAGGTTGGCACTTCGTCACGAACTTTGGTATAAATTGGATTTTGTGGGTCAAAAATATCATTTCTAGCGACATCATCTTCTAAAAGACGACAATGGTTTTGGAAATAAGATAAAATATCTCGGTTACGCAAAACAGTACGTTTAAATTCGTATACATTTACTTCGATTTTTTCATTGATAAAATATCTTTGTAAGAAGTCTTGTTCAAAACGGAATAGACCATGGCTGACACATTCTTCTACAATTTCAACCAAATATTGTTTATTGACAATATACATGCCCATACCCAATAAGTTTTCTTTGGAATAGGTGTGATTGAGCGCGATATCTGTTAAACAGCCATCTTTTTCGCATAAAACCACGTCTTGAATTTCATAGTCATAAGCTGGTTCTTGACGGTTTGCAATTACAGTGATTTTTTTGCCAGATTTGATATGGGATTCCAACGCATTTTCATAATCAATATTACATAAATTGTTGGAATCAGATAACAATACATAATTGCCCTTTGATCTGCGGATAAATGGTAAAGCGCCTTCTAGTGCTTCTAATTTTCCCTGATATACATTGGATTGTCCAATTCCAAATGGAGGAAGAATTGCCACTTTACCGTTTTTGCGATTCATATCCCATTCAGCACAGGAACCCAAATGGTCCATGAGAGATTGATAATTGGTTTTGGTGATAATACCAACATTTTCAATATTGGAATTTGCCATATTAGAAAGTACAAAGTCAATTAAGCGATATCTTCCGCCAAATGGCAAAGAAGCTAGGGTTCTATGTTTTGTTAAGTCTCCTAAAGCGGCATCGTAAATATTAGAAAATATTATGCCTATCATTTTCATAAATATCCATCCATTCTTCCGCTGTATTGCGGTATTTTTCATTATGGTAAATTCTATTGACTATCATGTGCAACAGAATATTATAATTCGATTGATATAATTGATATGTGCTTTTGATTTAGGTTGCATGCTATGATATGTTTTTCTGTCATCAACAGGTTTTATTCTGATAAAATGTTTAAACAATTTCTTTTGGAGCGATAACCTGTTCTGGATCAATGGTCTTGCGGGTTCCCACAACACTGATACCCCAGGTATTAATTGGGCAATCACTTGGGGATTTTCCAACTTTCGCATTTTTGCAGATTTCAGCATCTTCACCGATGATTGCATATTCTACGATAGCACCTGCTCTGATGATGGTATTTGGCATAATGACACTGTCTTTTACAATCGCACCCTCTTCAATGGTACAACCGGTGAAGATAATAGAGTTTTCAATATTGCCCTTGATGGTACAGCCTTCTGCAACCATGGAGTGTTCTATTTTTGCATTGGCAGAAACAAAGGATGGAGGTTTTGCATAGTTTCTGGAGTAAATTTTAAAATCTTGGTCTTTTAGTTCAAATGGAACGGTTGGATTGATCAAATCCATATTTGCTTCCCATAAACTTTCGAGAGTACCAACATCTTTCCAATAACCTGAGAAGTTATAGGCAAATAGTCTTTGTTGGTCCTTTAATAGATTTGGAAGGATGTTCTTACCAAAATCGTTAGAGGAGTTTGGATCCTGCTCGTCCTCTGTTAAGAATTTGCGCAACACTTTCCAGTTGAATATATAAATTCCCATGGAAGCATTGGTGCTTTTTGCATTCTTTGGTTTTTCTTCAAATTCATAGATAGAATTGTCAGGATTGGTATTGATGATACCAAAGCGATAGGTTTCTTCTTTTGGAACATCAATGACTGCAATGGTACAGTCTGCATTTTTTTCTTTGTGATATGCAAGCATCTTAGAATAATCCATCTTATAGATATGGTCACCAGATAAAATCAATACATATTCTGGATTATACATATCAATATAATGTATATTTTGATAGATTGCATTGGCAGTTCCCTTATACCACTCTGATTTGTCACTTTGCATATATGGTGGCAGCACATGGACACCACCATAATTTCGGTTTAGTCCCCAAGGTTGTCCATTACCAATATAGCTATTGAGCACCAATGGCTGATATTGTGTTAGGATACCAACTGTATCAATTCCTGAATTGACACAGTTGGATAATGGAAAATCAATAATACGATATTTTCCACCAAATGGAACAGCGGGTTTTGCGATATCAGATGTTAGAACCTTTAACCGACTTCCTTGACCGCCGGCCAATAACATTGCAATGCATTCTTTTTTTCTCTCTAACATTGTCTTGCCTCCTCATTTTGATTATATAATAATTCATAAGAGAGTGTTTATATTTTTTTTGATTCTCTCTAAAATTGCTACCTTTGTGTTTTTGACTTTGCCTTTGCTTTTGAAGGGAACGTGTCCTATCCTTTCTTTTTAGAAGAATGAGCCGCCTTTTTACTCCCTGTAGAAGTGGTTTCCTGTGCGGAATCTGTTTTAGATGATTGTTTTTGAGCTGTTTTGGATTTGGTTGGGGCAGCTTTGCTTTTTGTTTTCTTTTTGGCAGGAGCGGCTTTTTTGGTAATGCTATAAAATACAGTAGACATCTGTGGCAGCGTGATAGAAATAGAGTATTCATATCCGTGTGTTGGAATTTCTTCAGCTGCAATTGGTTTTAATTCTACGCCTGTTCCGCCGTATTTTTGGTCGTCACTGGATAGTATAGGTGTGTATATGCCATAGTAAGGGACACCAATTCGATAGGATTCTCTAGTTACTGGACAGAAATTACATACGGTAACCAACTCTTTTCCCTTTTTATCAATTCTGCGGAAAGAAATAACATTTTGATTAAAGTCATCATGGCTAATCCAATTGAATCCATCCCAATCGGCATCATTTTGCCAAAGTGGGCTGTTGTCTAGATAAAAGTGATTTAAGTCACGAACATAATCTTGCATTTGTTTGTGTTTTGGGTATTCTAGTAACACCCAATCAAGACCTTGCGCATAATTCCATTCTATAAATTGCGCAAACTCATTTCCCATCATACTTAGCTTTTTGCCGGGATGGGCAATCATATAGGCATAAAATGCACGCAAGTTATCGAATTTTTGATCATAATCCCCAGGCATTTTATTGATCATAGAACATTTTCCATGTACGACTTCGTCATGAGAAAGAGGTAAAATATAATTTTCTGAAAATGCGTAGGTAAAAGAAAATGTCAAATTGCGGTGAACGCCTTTTCGATAAAGCGGATCGGTAGACATATATTGCAACATATCATTCATCCAGCCCATATTCCATTTAAAGGTAAAGCCCAAACCGTTGTCAAATGCGGGTTTGGTTACCAGTGGAAAGGCAGTGGATTCTTCTGCTATCATCATAGCGCCTTTGTGTTCGGTCAATACAGTGGTATTTAGTTTTTTGAGAAATTCGATTGCCTCTAAATTTTCATTGCCTCCATATTTATTTGGACGCCATTCTCCATTTTGTTTTCCATAATCGAGATAGAGCATAGAAGCAACGGCATCTACACGCAGACCGTCTAAATGGTATTTTTCAAGCCAAAACATTGCATTGGAAATCAAAAAGCACATGACTTCATTTCGACCATAATCAAAAATACGAGTATTCCAATCAGGGTGCTCATTTTTTAAATTGTCTGCATATTCATAACAGCAATCGCCATCAAATTCATACAATCCATTGGCATCTTTTGGAAAGTGTGCAGGAACCCAGTCTAGAATGACGCCGATTCCCTCTTGGTGGCAGCGGTTTACAAAATCCATAAACGCATGAGGTGTGCCATATCGAGAGGTTGGCGCATAATAACCGGTTACTTGATAACCCCAAGATGGATCATAGGGATATTCGGTAATTGGCATGAGTTCAATATGGGTATAGCCCATTTCTTTTACATATGGTATCAGTTGTTCTGCCATACGGGTATAACTTAAATATTCTCCGTTTTCATATTGTCTCCAAGAACCCAATTGAACTTCATAGATATTCATAGGATTGCGAAACAAATCCTTTCTGGCACGATTGCTGCGAAAACGACCATCTGTCCATTTAAAGCCATCCAAATCATATACTTTGCTAGCGGTACCTGGACGTGTTTCCATATGATAAGCATATGGATCACTTTTGTAACAAAAAGTTCCGTCTTGTTTTTCAATATAATATTTGTAAGCGTCATAGATTTGAACCTGCTCTATAAAGCATTCCCAAACACTGTCTGAGATTTTTTCCATCGCTGGTGCTTCTGTATAGTTCCATAGATTAAAATCACCAACGACACGAATACTTTTTGCATGGGGCGCCCATACTCGAAAGATAAATCCTTCTTTTTTTCCTATAATATGTTTATGGCATCCTAAGAATTCATAAGCTTTAAAATTTTCGCCTTTATGAAATAAATATAATGGAAGGTCTTCTGGTTTTGTTTTCTTTTTCGTTACATTCATTTTTTATCACACCAAATCTAAATTTTTTTATTTATAGTATTATTTGTACCCAATCATAAAATGGGGCTTGGATAGGAATAAGTAAGTTATCTATATTATACAATACGCTAGAGAAAATTACCATATATTAATTGCCTTAAATGTCAAATTTGTGTAAACTTTACAAGTTTTGAATGGAATTTTCGCTTATACCGCCCAAAAATTTACAGGAACTGTGCTAATTCCACAACCAAAAAGAAAAGTTTTAAGGCAATATTGAACAAAAGATAAAAATTTTTCGTTGACATCTGAGCATATGCACATTATAATAAAACCACAGATAGCGATGAAATGGTGCAAATATTTTTAAAATTAGCTCATTGCAGACCCATTGTTGAAAGTGGGTGGGCTGTGGTATATTTTAGTGATACAAAACACAGTATTATAGAGATGTCAATAAGGTAGAGCATATTTTAGTAAAAAATCAATTGTATAAAACAAATATATAGGTCAAAGACTGCCCAAATAAACGCCTGTGGAGATAGTAGGTTACGAGGTCCAAGAAGCAAAAAGCCCATTGGCTTTAGAAATCGGTAGTTCATATAAAAATAGAAAAGGATTTTTTTATGCCTAGAACAACAAAAAATCGAAAAATTTGTCATATACCAAACTATCATATTTTTAAGCCGGATAAAAACAATTGTGAACGTATTGTTTTGACATTGGACGAGTTGGAAGCTATTCGACTGGCAGATTTGGAAACGTTGGATCAAGATGCTGCTGCTGAAAAAATGGAGATTTCTCGCGCAACGTTTCAAAGAATTTTATATTCTGCTCATAAGACAATTGCAGATGCGTTGATAAATGGAAAAGCAATTGAATTAAAAGGGGGAAGCTATATCATAGCAGATAATCATTGTGATAGTGATACAATTTGTAAAAGCTGCCGCTTTACCGAACAACAAGACGATGAAAAGTAGCATGGATTTTGCATGTGTTTATAGGTATAACAAGGAAACAATCTTGTTTGTGATTTTGTAAACCGCCAGCAGGACTGGCTGTTTTATCATAAAAAATTAGAAATGGAGTTGAAAAAATGAGTGAATGTACTCATGACTGCAGCAGTTGTGGTGAAAATTGTGCTTCTCGTCAGCCTCAAAGTCTGATAGAAAATCCACATCAACTTAGCTGTGTAAAAAAAATAATTGGTGTTGTAAGCGGTAAAGGAGGCGTTGGAAAATCATTGATCACCTCCACCATGGCAGTAACAATGCAGCGCAGAGGATATCAAGCAGCGATTTTGGATGCAGATATCACAGGTCCTTCGATTCCAAAGGCATTTGGTGTCAAACAGCGTGCAATGGCTGACCAAGTTGGAATGTATCCGGTGCAGACAAAAACTGGTATTCAGTTGATGTCTGTCAATTTACTGTTGGAGGATGAGACCACTCCAGTTGTTTGGAGAGGTCCAATCATTGCTGGTACGGTCAAACAGTTTTGGACAGATGTCATTTGGAATGATGTGGATTTTATGTTTGTGGATATGCCTCCGGGAACCGGAGACGTTCCCTTGACGGTATTTCAATCTATTCCACTCGATGGCATTATCATTGTAACCTCTCCACAAGAGTTGGTTTCTATGATTGTTTCTAAAGCAGTTCGCATGGCGAATACGATGAACATTCCAATTTTAGGCTTGATTGAAAATTACAGTTATATAAAATGTCCAGATTGCAGTAAAGAGATATATCCATTTGGCAAAAGCCATATAGAGGAAATTGCAAATCAATTTCAACTGGATATTTTGGCAAAGCTTCCAATAGATTCTGCTTTGGCCGAAGTTTGCGATAAAGGCGTGGTCGAATTGTTCGAGGGCGATTATATGGAAGCTGTTTGCAATAAGATAGAGCAAAAACTCAAATAGAGTGGATAGAAAATAGAATAGATTAAAAATGTGCCTATAGATATATTACCACATTAGTTTAGTGTGTGCAAAGATGTCAAGCAAAAAATAGAAATGTGGGATGGTTTAAGCATTTCCTATAAAAACTGATAGAGTGTTTTTGGTCTATATATGCATAAAAAAATAGATAGATAGCCAATCTGGATATCTATCTATTTTTTTGGTTGAGAAAATTTGATTTCAGGCAATGGATTGCTTTTTGACAATGGTTGTTATCTGTCAAATTTTTTTGCGATTTCTTTGAGTTTGAGTGCCATTTGACAGTACCAGTCAAAGTATTCCTTCCAAGAGACGGTTTTGACCTTGATGTCCCCGCTACGCACGGTAAGGATACGACAGGCTTTAGAAGCCTCTTTCCACTGGAGTTTAAGCTGTGACTGCATTTGAATTTCTTGTTGATGAGATTGTAATTTTTGAAACAATGGTTTGTTGTCTGGGATGTGGATTTCTGCACCAATCCATTTTTTTTGTGTGTTGGTTGTTAAATTGAGATGATAGGTCGAACTGCCAGTACTCAAGCTATACCAATGTTGTGGAGCGGGTTTTCTTTTGGTAAATTGACTGCAAAATTCTGGTATAGAAAAGGCATATTCACTGAATGCCTGCCAAAATTCTAGCTGTAGTTTTTTGGTTTCCGAAATGCCGTCGGTTGCCCGCATTGCTTTTGCCCAATCATTTGGGCGCACAACGATGTTGAATTTGGGAGCGGGAGGTGAGTTATCAATGCGCCATAATTCAATCTCTAGTAAAAAAAAGCAGATATTTTCTCCAGTATTTTGATTGAGCCATTCGATGGCTTGTCGATGTTCATCTCTGGCATGTCGGACAATCCAAATAATAATTTCTGCTTCTTTGCCAGAAGCATAGGTGATGATCTTTCCAAGATGATCGTGATTGGTGTCTTCAAGCTGATTTTCAATGATCACCTTTCGAGCGGTACCATCTTCTGAAGCGAATAAATCGACACTAAAATTTCCCACAGAAGATTCTATTTCTTCAAGAGAAATGTCAATTCCGATTGATTGACTTAATAGGGAAAGACTTTCTTCTTGTGCCAACCATCTTGAAAAGTCCTGTGTTTCATGTGGCCAAACGGTTCTTAAATCAAGAATTTTTTCCAATTTGCCAATCGTAGACATAAATATCCTTTCCTATCCTGTATCAATTTGGGATATATTTGTTTTTTTAAGGATATTATAGCATATTTTAAGTGATATTTCTATTTTGATTAAGCCGCTGCCAATATTTGTTTCATCTCTTCGTCTGTTAAATATCCCAATTTTTTCATGCGATTGAGTACTTGTTGTTGTCTTTGGGATGCCAAATCAAGATTGTTATTTAAGGCATAGACAGAGGGTGCATTGGGGATTCCTGCCAGTAGTGTGGATTGATAATCATTCATTTCTTTTGGGGAAATACCAAAATAACCCAAACTGGCATTGCCAATTCCATAATAGTTTTGTCCAAAATAGATGGTATTCACATAGAATTCTAAAAGTTCATCTTTATCAAATTCCTGTTCCATTTTAAATGCCATAAACATTTCTGCGACCTTTCGAGTTAATTTTTTCTCTTGTGTGAAGTACATATTTTTTGCAAGTTGTTGTGTGATAGTACTTCCACCTTCTGCAAAGCGAAATGTTTTGATATCGTTCCAAACGGCTCTTGCGATGGCTATGATATCAATTCCGGGATGCTCATAAAATCGTTGATCTTCAGCTGAAATCACTGCATCGATATAAATTTCAGGAAGTTGTGATAATTGGGTATAATGTTCGGAACTGCGAATGGTCTGTTCCATCTGTTCCAGACTGGTCTTCTCTAATGCTTGTTGGTAAAGTGTATATCCTTGCCAAGTAATCCATCCGCCAATGATAAGACCTAAAAAAATCAAAGTGAAAAAAAGTCGTTTGATAAATTTCATCTTGATACACCTCGTATTTTGTTATTTGTAACAGGATCTACAGTGGAATTTTTCATTGTAAAGTATCAATAGGTCAATTTCAGTTATGGGAAAATAATATGGACTTGAAATGTACCTAAAAGCACGAATGTAAAGAATGTTTTTATGATGATAAAAAGTATACCAATAAAATATAAAGAATTTTTTTTGATAATCTTATTTTCTCATTAAGTTTATCATACATGATCTCGATTTGTTTTCCAATCGATTTGGCTTACAGTGATAGAGAAAAACTTACAATTTTGTAAGGTGAGATGTAAATTGTTTAAAAATGGTGTAAATGATATCTCAGAACAAAAGCGATATTTCTCAAAAGATGAGAAAAGGTAATATTGGATGATATTAGCTTTTATCTTCAGAAAAAGTTTATTCTAAATTGATAAAAGTTAATAAATTATTACAATTAAATGAAAAACATTGTTAAGCCCATACGGTTATAGTATACTATAATCAGAAGAAATCACAGATAAAATTATATAAAATTGGATAAGAAGGTGAGAAAAACAACATGTATAAAAAAAGAGTTCAAATTCAAAAAATCGTTTTTTTTTGTATGTTATTCCTGATATTTTTGCTGAATCGCACCACATTATATGCAGAAAAAGCGGAAAGGTTGGTTCTTTCCAAAGAAGAACAGAGCTATATTAAAAAGAAAAAAATCTTAAAAATAGCCATTATAAATGATTGGCTTCCATTTTCTTCACAAAATCAAGCAAATGGTTCTTATCAAGGGTTGCTCATTGAGATGCTGCATGAATTTGCAACGGAAACAGGATTAGAATTGATGTATGTAAAAACCAACCATTATTTAGATGCCATTGAAGCAGTAGAAGACAATGTGGCAGATATTGCCACAATGGCAATCAATTATGAGTATAGCGAAAACACCTACCAAATGAATATAACGGATCCTTATTTAATTCTTCAGATGATGATAATTTATGACAAAAATACCAATTTAAGTGAAATATCGGAATATCGTATGGCGGAAGTTGGGGGATATCCACAGTTTTCTGACAATCCCATCATCTCTCATATGTTTTTTAGTACCCCTGAAGAATGTTTGGCAGCAATACGTGCTGGACATGCAGATTTGATGTATTGTGATATTTTTACAGGAATGCAGTATATACAGCAGTATCAAAATAGAGATTTGATTTCGCTTCCCATTCATACCAATATGCAGTTTTCAATAGGTATTTCTTTGGATGAAGAACCTATTTTAAGAGATTTATTAAATCGCTTTATTCAAACTCGCACCAGAGGAGAGGTTGTCAAAAGTTTAATTGATAACAGATTAGATTTTTCTAATAGTTTTGGAAATTTTATTTATCGTTATCCGTTTGAAGTAATTTGTGTATTTCTGGTGCTGGCATTTGTCATTGTTTTAATTGTGATCACTTATATAAGAGTAAAAAATCGATATAACCTTGAAATGCAAGGATATGAAGAAAGTTATTGTCTGTTGGCTGATACCTTTGGAGAGGCTGGATTGGATTATAATTATATGGAAGACACCATGACAGTATTTGGAAAGTATGCTGATAAACTGGCATTAAAATCCAAAATTGAAAATTTCAGCTATTATTTAGGTGAAAAAGAAAGGGAAATTTCCTTTGTAAAACATGATTTTAAGCAGATGTTAATCGATGGTGCACTGGGAACTTCTTATGATGCAGATTTAGAGTGTAAACTTAGCAATGGTGAATGGCAACATTTTCGCCTGATTTTTTCTGTGATTACCACAAATGAATCTTATAGAAGACCAATTCGCATGATTGGGTGTTTAACAAATGTAGAGGAAAATTATCAGGAAAAAGAAAGACTGTTGTATTTGGGAATGTATGATAAAGTGACAGGACTTTTTAATCGAGTTGGAGCGGAGACAAAAATTAAAGAACGTTTTGAAAGTGGTAAATCAATTGAAAAAGACTTGGTTTTAATCATTGATGTAGATTATTTTAAACAGTTTAATGATACACATGGACATGATTGCGGAGATGACGTTTTGAGAAATATTGGCGAGTGTTTAAGAAAGATTTTTAGAAAAGAGGATATTCTCTGTCGTTGGGGTGGAGATGAATATGTATTGTACTTATTTGATATCGGTGTAGATGATTATATTGAATTTGTTAAAAAAAGGTGCTGTGATTTACAAAAAATGATGAAGCAATATCAATATGAAGAGCATGCAATTGCTGTAACGCTTAGTATCGGAGGAGCAGTGGTGGGAAATAAGTCATTCGAGGATGCTTTTAAAGTAGCTGATAGAGCATTGTACATTGTAAAGGAAGAAGGACGTGATTCTATATGTATTCTATCAGAGTAGTCTTAGAAGGTGAACGGTTTGAAGTTATTACATGATATTGATTTTTCGGTAAATGGAGCATATGATTATATATTTTCTGCTGTACCAAGTTCAAAAAGGAAATCCACTTGGCGATTGATGGTGATATTGTCTGGCTTTGCTTTTTCTCCTTCAGGTTTGACAGTAGGTGCCAACATTGGGTTGAGAATGACTTTTTGTCAAGCAGTGGCAGCCTGTTTTATTGGAAATTTAGTGCTGTTTTTGGTAGCGTTGGTCTGTTCGATGTTGGCACATCGTTTGGGATATAACAGTGTGTTTTTGGTAAAGAAAATATTTGGAAATACGGCAGGAAATGTATTTTCAGTCTTAATTATTTTATCAATGATTATTTGGATAGGAATTAATGGAGATTTATTTGCCAAAACGATGGTTTCTGTGTTTCCGACATGGAGTCCGCCCATTCCAGTAACGATCTTATTGATTATTTTATTTTGGGCATTTTGTTCCTTTAGCGGATGGAGAAGTTTAGAATGGACCAATATCATATTGCTGCCAGGGATTTTGTTATTTACCATTTATCATGTCATTCGGATAGGTGGTACTATGGGTGGATTTGGCTTTGTATGGGAATACAAACCAGAACTTTATTTGCCGTTTTCTTCTGCAATTATCATGATTATTGGAAATTATTCTGTATCTGCTATGACCATTCCAGATATCTGCCGCTTTGCAAAAAGTAAATGTTCTGTTATTTTATGTACCACTATCTTTGCTAGCTTTATTATGATAAGTAATATTTGTGGTATTTTAATTGTACAAGCAGCGAAAGTCAACAGTTTAAACTATGGGGTTGTTGTGCTGGGAATGGCAGTTTCTTACTTTATTTGGGTTGTTTTTTGTATCAGCTCTACACAAAATATCAATATTTACACCAGTAGTCTTGCAATACAAAATTTGGTTCATGAAACACCTTTGAGCGGAAATATTTCGCATAAAACAGCAGTGCTTTTGGTAGGA
This sequence comes from uncultured Oscillospiraceae bacterium, assembly GCA_910579175.1. Taxonomy (GTDB): domain Bacteria; phylum Bacillota; class Clostridia; order Oscillospirales; family Ruminococcaceae; genus Massiliimalia. The sequence continues at coordinate 30,218 of CAJTTB010000024.1, forward strand.
GGATTATCCGCTATCATAGGAATTGTAGATATCATAAATTATTTAACAGAAGTATGCTTTACATTGGCTATGGCTATGCTGTCGCTTTTTGGAATTCTTTTAATAGAGATTTTAATTGGAAAAAATTACAAAACAGTAGAAAAGTGGATACCATTGCTCGCATGGTTGATTGGCAGTTTTGCCGGTTGGATTCTCTGGCTTTATGGGAAAAGAGGAGCATGGATTTTGCCATTGCTGATTTCAAGTGCTATTTATTACATTTTGCGTATTAGTAGAAAATGTAAAAACGAAAGAGACCTAGAAGAAAATTGACTTTCGTTTTAAAATATGAAAGCCAATTACAAACTAGTTTGATAGGTGTGAAACCATGAAAAGGATAGATTATAATAGATAAACAGGTAAAACAGAAAAAAGTTGATATCTTGTTTAAGAGATATCCGTTTTTGTGGTATTTGAATATCGAGCCACATAAAACAATCGTGTAACCAGTGGCGCAAATCATAAAGAGATAAAATTTAGTATATCATTGATGGCGGTAAATCTATAATAGATTTACCGCCATTTTATTATCAGAAAGTACAAATAATTATTGGTTTTAATCAAATAAAAAGAAATATTATGATAAATATATTCTCTTGGGATATATTTTTTCTTAAAAATTTTGCAGATTTTTTTCATTATTTTCCTATAAAAATTTTATATGTTCATAACAAAAGTAATATTTATACTAGTTTTTGGGCGATAAATTTGTAATAAATATTGAAGAATTCTTTTATTTGTCATATAATGAGATATTATAAACGAAGAGGAGAATACAACGATGTTAAAAATTGCAATTTGTGATGATGAAAAAATATTTCTTATGATAATAGAAAGTATCATAAAAGAATTCCTTGAAGATAGAAAGATTGATTTTAAAATTGATTGTTATCAAAAAAGCATTGTTCTATTAGAGGAAATAAGTTGGTTTGACATTATTTTTTTGGATATTGATATGCCAGAAATAGATGGACTTGAGATTGCGCGAGAGATACGCAAAAGGAATACAAAAACAAAGATCATCTATGTTACAAGTTATACAGATTATATGCGTTGTGCCTTTGAAGTACATGCGTTTGAATATATTACAAAACCATTTGAAGCAAGAAGATTGATAGATATTATGACAGAGGCATTGGACTATTTAAAACAAGAAGATACAGAACAGGTAAAAACAGTGACACTTAGAACAAGACAGGGGATTCAATCAATATTATTACAGGACATTTATTATTTTGAAGTAAAAAATCATTGTGTAACAACACATCTAAAAGATGAAAAACTAATATTAGTGAATATGAAACTAAAGGAGTTGGCACAGCTACTTGAAGATGATGATTTTATTTATTGTCATAGAAGTTATTTGTTAAATTTATGTTGTGTGAAAAGAATCGAAAGTAAAAATGTTGTTTTGTTAAACGGACAACGAATTCCCATCTCACAGAAAAAATGTGCAGAATTAAAGAAAAGGTATTGTCAATATTTATCTAACATAACAATCTAAATGCAAAATGGAGGTTGTAGAATATGGATAGCAATCTATCTATCAGACTGATACAAGCTGTTAGTAATATCTGTGTGGGATTGGTGATATTTGATTTTATGGATATCGTTTATCAGAAAAAATATCAATCTAAGTGCCTCTATTTGAGTAGTTATTTTGTATTTGTAACAGGATATTATTTCGTGAACCTAGTAGAGAACTTGACAATTGATTTTTTGTATGGGTATTTGATGTTTTTATGGATGAGTTACTTGCTTTTTCATTCATTTCGCAAAAAAATGTTGTACAACACCATCTTTGTGTTTTATTTGATAACAGTAGAGATACTATCTCATGTGATTGTTTCTAATATTCTCCTTTGCTGTGTTCCATATTGTTTAGATAATATACAAAATAGGTTGATAACTATTTTTTTAAAACAAGTTGTCATTTTAATGACCTATCAATTTGTGACTCATTTATGTTCTAAGAATGTGTTGACTTCTTTTTATATCAAATACAATTTATTTTTTATTCCAATTGTTCTGTTTCAATTGTTATTGATAGTCTTGTCTTCTTATTATATTAGAAATGAGTTCCTTTATTTATATACTCTGATGATGGTGGTCATTTTTTTGGGAATGGATATCTATATTTTTTATTTGCTCTGCTACATATCAAAACAGTATAAAATAGCACAAATTCATCGGCTGGAAGAACAACAAAGAGATACTTTACAGCACTATTATTTGGATATAGAACAAAAGTATGAACAGTCTAGAAAGTTAATACATGATATAAAAAATCATTTTCAAGTAATAGAACATTTATATCGTAGTGCAGATAATGTTGCTGCTCAGACCTATGTAACTGAGATTTATCAGCAGATGGATAAGATGGGTTATTCTTTTAAAAGCAAACATCAGGTATTAACGATATTAATAAGTGATTTGATACAGCAATCAGAGAATCAAAAAATTCAGTTATCATTGGATATACAGGAAATTCCACTGGACTTTATAGAAAATATTGATGTTACGATTATCCTGTCAAATCTATTTCGCAATGCACAACAAGCCTGTGAGCCGATCGATGAGGAAAAACGTTGGATAAAAGTGAAAATGAAAGAGATTCACGATCATATTATCATTGAGGTATCAAATTCCTATTTGGAATATGCTAAAAGTTCTGATGAGTTAAAATTATTTCAAAAAACACATTCTGGAATCGGTTTGATAAATATCCAAAATGCTATCAACAAATACGATGGTATGATGGAACAAGAAAAAGATGGAGAAACCTATCAAACAATTATCGTCATTCCTATTCCAGAAAAATAGATGTAAAAGAAGAAAAATCTTACTTTACGCAAAAAATTTGTCAGTTACGCAAATTGTATTGCCTAAAGTAAGATTTTATGTATAATCAAATTTATTAAATATAAAAAATGAAAAGATAAAAATTCTATTCTTTCTGATCAAAAAGTGATTTGTTTATTAAGATTTATATTATATTTTGATTCTTATCAAATATAATTATTATAAAAAAATATTTCTTAATAAGAAATATAAATTATATAAATAATAATAAGCATTTTTAGAATTTTAAATAGGTTTTAAAATGGAGGGATGCTATTATGAACTGATATATAATTGTCATAATAAAATATATTTTTAGGAAAAGGAGTTTTTATGCACAGAGCAAGTGTAATTGAAAAAAAGATATTGTTTTATGTTGTAACGTTTATATTGGGATTTATTTTTATTTTATCAATGTTCTATTCTTGTTCTAGAAATGTGAAAAAACCAATAAATTCTCTTAATAATATTAATAACTCTCCTATTATTAAAATGAGAGAAGACACACAAAATTATTTTTTTTCAAACGATAATGATAATGGTCATCTTTACAAATTAAATAAAGATAATAAAAAATTAGTTAAATTATTTGATGGAGAAGTATCAGCGATTACTATCACTGAAAATGAAGTGTTTTTTCGTCACAATCCAACAGGAAAATTAATTGATGGAACCATTTACTCTATTACAAAAGACGGAAAAAACTTGACAAAGTATGTTAACAATTGTGATAGGATTTATGGTATAAAAGATAATATTATTTATTATGCTAGTATTGTTCCAATGTTTTATTTATATAGTTATGATATAAAGGAAAAAGAAGTTCATCAATTAACCGATTATGAGATACAATATCTTACTATTACAAAAAATGCAGCATATTTTATGAAATATGGAGAAAATTGTGAGATTATAAAAACCACAGATGATTTATTATTTAAAACTACAGAAAAAATTTATGGTTCTATATCATCTGTAAATTATGTATATGCAAATGAAAAATTATATTTTATTGATATGACAGAGAATGAGGTAGATAATACAATCATACAATATAGTATTAAATGTTATAATCCTGAAACAAATGAAATTTTGTTGATAATGGAACTACCAGAAAATATAACAGGGTTTCCAGATCTCTATGTAAAAGAAAGTAGTATTTATTATACTTATTGTAATTATGATTCTTCAGAAATTTCACAAAGCTTTTTATATTGTTATCGCGAAGATATAGAAGAAAATATTTTAGTTACTTCTGATCAAATTTTTGAATTAGTATGGTTCGGAGAAAATGTAATATTTTATAGTAGTAACTCTTTTATCGAAGATGATAGTTATATGGGAATTATGGATTATAACGGAAAAAATTTATTTAGCTTAATTTAATGGGAAAGATACAAAATAAAGAGGAATTTATAATGAAAAAAATAAAATTTTCAGTGCTATTTTGGTAAGTGTTTTGGCAACTACAATATTAAGGTCACAAGTTATGGCAGAAAATATTAATTTTACAACAATGCCAGTCGATCGAATTACTACAATCCAGAGTAATATGGTAATAAATGTACCAGATAAGATATATTATGATGCAATGGATGTAACCAATCAACCATCAATGTTATATAGTAATATAACAATTGCTGGTCAATGGATTCAAGATAGTAATGGTTGGTGGTATAAACATAATGATGGAACATATACAAAAAACAATTGGGAATATATTAATGGATATTGGTATTTCTTTGATACTCGTGGATATATGATGACTGGCTGGGTTCAGACCGCGTCTGGATGGTATTATTTGCAAAGTGATGGTCATATGGTAACCGGTTGGAATAAAATTAATAATAAATGGTATTATATGAATGACAAAGGAGTAATGTTGACTGGTATAGTGAATATTAGTGGAATTTATTATAATATTAATTCTTCTGGTGTAGTTATGTATTGTTCTCCAACTTTAAATAGAGCTATTTCTAGAGGGTTTAGCACAGGTCATAATGGGTATGATTTGTTACCTGTAACAGGTGGAGTACCTGGTGACACTATACGTTGCTTTGCAAATGGAAAAGTAAATAGAAATGATCATAGTAATTCATATGGAAATGTTTTTTATATCCAACATAGTGAATTAGAATCTGAAATGTTTAAGAATGGTTATCAATATATGCAAACGATTTATGCTCATTTACATAATCCGGATAGAACTAATTTTAAATTAGGTGCAAATGTAAATGTAGGTGATGAAATTGCAAAAATGGGTGGTAACTTAGCAAGTGATGGAAACTCTACAGGTGTTCATTTGCATTTTGAAACATTAGGTGGAAATTCATTGGTAGGAAATGGAGCAAAGATTGGAAAAGCATATGATGCAAGTTCCTATTTTAATGTTTTTCCAAGAAATTTTGTCCAAGATAAAATAGATTATGAAGCAACAGATTACTATGAAGATTATTATGGAATTTCTACTGAAACAGGAAATATTGATTTAGAAGTATTATTGCGTTGGGATTTAGATGACTATAAGAGTGAAGAAGTCAATGCCGAAATGATAAATCAATTAATTAAACAATTGAAAACGAATGATTTTCCACAGGAACAGATAGAGTATTTAATGAATATTGCAGAAAATCTTTCATAAATTAAGGAGAAAATCTTATGTATCATATAAAATATCATTGTATATTATCCTTATTAGTTGTATTGTGTTTAACAATTGTGTTATCTGCTTGCAATTCTGAGAGATATTTAGAACAAAATAATAGTCAAATCAGTAAAATAACAGATGATTATCAAAATCTTAATAGATTAGAACTTCCCAATGGGGACAGTATAGAACTGGATAAATTGTTAAAATATGATATAGAAGAGTGTAAAGAATATGGAATCACAACAGAGATGTTAGAATCTTTTATAAAGGAATTAGAAATCCAAAAGGTATCACAACAAAGCGTTCAAGCTGTCAAGGAATTGGTAGAACAGTTAAAATCAAATGAATCCAATGAAATGAATAAAAATTATGGAATCCAAACAACCAAAGGAATGATTGAACTGGATACCCTCTTAGAATGGAAATGGGAAGATTATCAAAATGCTGAAATTACATCACAACAGGTAGATGATTTAATTTTACAGTTACAACAAGATAATCAGTCACAAGATTATATTGCAAAATTAAATGAAATTTCTGCAGAATTAAAAGAAGGAAAAACAATACAAGGAGGAACAGATAATTATATTAACTTGTATGAATTAGAATTTCCCAATGGAAGCAGTGTAGAGTTAGATGTTTTGCTGAAATATAGTCTAGAAGAGTGTAAGCAGTATGGAATCACAACAGAAATGTTAGAATCCTTTATAAAGGAATTGGAAATCCAAAAGGCACCACAACAAAGCGTTCAAGCTGTCAAGGAATTGGTAGAACAGTTAAAATCAAATGAATCCAATGAAATGAATAAAAATTATGGAATCCAAACAACCAAAGGAATGATTGAACTGGATACCCTCTTAGAATGGAAATGGGAAGATTATCAAAATGCTGAAATTACATCACAACAGGTAGATGATTTAATTTTACAGTTACAACAAGATAATCAGTCACAAGATTATATTGCAAAATTAAATGAAATTTCTGCAGAATTAAAAGAAGGAAAAACAATACAAGGAGGAACAGATAATTATATCAACTTATATGAATTAGAATTTCCCAATGGAAGCAGTGTGGAATTAGATGTTTTGTTGAAATATAGTTTAGAAGAGTGTAAGCAGTATGGAATCACAACAGAAATGTTGGAATCTTTTATAAAGGAATTAGAGATCAAAAAGGCACCACAACAGAGTATTGAGGCTGTGAAACAATTGGCGGAACAATTAAGGTAAAAAAAGAATTTATGGGGAACATCAGGTTATCTAAAAAATATATTCTGGAATCGGTTTGATAAATATCCAAAATGCTATCAACAAATACGATGGTATGATGGAACAAGAAAAAGATGGAGAAACCTATCAAACAATTATCGTCATTCCTATTCCAGAAAAATAGATGTAAAAGAAGAAAAATCTTACTTTACGCAAAAAATTTGTCAGTTACGCAAATTGTATTGCCTAAAGTAAGATTTTATGTATAATCAGATTTATTAAGTATAGGAGGTGAAGATAGAAAAAACATTATAATAAATTATTTTTATATCATGGGTTCATTGGTTATGTATATCAATTTAAGTGTAGAAAGGATAATTGCTATGGAATTAAGAAAAAAATTAATAAGTATTGCTATGTCAACAGTTATGTTAGCAAGTGTTAGCATTACAGCAGTGTCTGCTCAAGCACCTATTAAGATTGAAAAAGATATAGATATCATTAGTTATAATCAAAATCTTTATGAAACTATATATAATAAATGTATATTAGAAAAAAATGATGTTTTAATAGATGATATGAGTATTTATAGTTATCTTTTGAAACATTTGAATTTAATAGATATTTCAAATAATATAGTGTCAATATCAGAGTTCTTGTTTAATGATTTGAGTGCAGATGAAATAATATTATTAAATGATTTTATTTGTAGAATGAACAATTTATTGGAATTGCGTGCTATTACTATAGATGATAATTTAAAAATTTCTATGCCAGAAATTGTTATTGCAGAAAGTAAATTGCAACCTTATGCTATGAGTATAAATTTGATGTCTGATTGTAGGACTCATGCAATAGAATTAAAGCGGGTTTATGACAACGCTATTCTTATTGGGGGATATGGAGTTGTATGCGGATATTTTACAGCTAGAGTAAAAAGTGGTGGTGAATGGGATTATAAAGCATATTTAGGGTATAGTAATCTTTATTATGAAACTGAATTGGGTGCAACTATGACAGGGGAAACAATTGGAAATTTTCACTATGGTTATGTGGGAAGCGCAGTCTTTGCTCCAACAGTTTTGAAGACAGCAGCTGGATTTGCACAAATTTTAGATGGAACTTCTGATTTGAGTTTTTGGAACAGTTATTTTGATGATCCTAAAGATCAAGCAGATATTCAATGGGGTATCAATGTGTATAATCAAGAACATTAATATAAAATGTTATAAAGTAATAAAAGTGAGTGTGATATAATGAAGAAAAAAATACATTTAATTATTACAGTATTTCTAATTGTATTTTATTTTGGAATATTATTTATTCCATGGAAGCTAATACATACTAAAGTATCATTATATATACTATTTTCTATTATCATAATTGCAGTGATGTTAAATTATATCATCTATTTAAAAAAGTATATAAAATACCATTATAGCCGCGATACAAAGTGGATGATAGCGAAAGAATGTATTTACCTTGTTATAAACGCTTTATTGTTAGTGATATGTATTTTGTCTATTATTATGACGTTTGCTATATTTCCATAAAAAATTGTATTTAAACATTGGAATAGAACAAGTAAATTAATTGATGGGACATGTGGACGGGTATTCAATAAAAAGGAGTATTGGCAATGCAGGTGATTAAGAGAAAATATTTTTTAATATTGTTACTATTTGTACTAATGGCGCTTTTTTTCTGTTTAAACCGAAGTTTTTTTACATATAATAGGAAACAAGCTTATCAACAAATGGAGATGGAAGTTTATAATGTCACAAAAGGAAAAAATGTGATTCAAAATAGTGATAATTTTGAGGGAGAAAATTGGGATAAAATTTCTGCTGACAAAGATATCAATCAAAAGTTAATGAAATTTCATGAAATGTTGATACAATCAAATGAGTTTGAATATGCTGAATTTATTTTGACTCAAATATATAGCTATGATCCATATTTTCAAAGTGATGCAGATGCAGTTTTGTCTGAGCAAAATGAAGTAAAGATGCTATATGGTTATAATGTAGGGGAAAATGTAGATAAATTATTTTCATTAGAAACGCAAAATAATCAATGGTTTTCTAAAGAAGATTATTTTTATTCAGATGGAGATACAATACCTATTATTTTAGGGAATAATTATCAGAAATATTATTCTGTAGGAGATGTATTGCCATTAGTTTGTTCTGGTTTATCATTAAACTGTAAAGTGATAGATTTTTTAAAACCGCAAAGTAAAATAGTTCATAATAGTGCTATAACAGAATTGGATAATCATATTTTGGTCCCTTTTCAAAATTTTTCAGAAGAGAAATTTCAATCCGAAGATAAAGTAAATCTTCAAATATTATATTTAAATAAGAACAATGGCTTAATTTTTACACAGTTGCCAACTGAAAAAGTCAAAGAGATTGTATTAGATTATGCAAAAACTGCTGGACTATCTGAAGATGTGGATATAGAGCCATATGCCTTTATTGATAATGTGGCGAATATTAAAGAGATTAGTCAAGATTATTTTACTAGATTTATGACCTATCTAATTAGCAGTATTTTACTAACTTTATTTATTTTAGTGCTTTTTCCACTTCATTTATCAAAACAAGAGATGATATTAAAGAAAAGTTTATCTTCTAAAGTCGGTGTGATAGTGGTTCCTTTATTGATAATTGTGATTGGTATTATTATTTTTTGGATGATTTACAAACTATCATTTGTGATAAATCTACCTTTTATCATAAACCTTTACCTTGTTCCAACAATTATATTCGGAATTATTTGCAGTGCGATAATTAGTATCATTTCCATTTTATTGTTAAAGCGGAATAGATCTTAATATGAACTAGGAAAATAAAAAAGCTGTTATAACAATTTTTGTTATAACAGCTTAAATATCCTCGACAGGATTTGAACCTGCGACCTTTGGAGTCGGAGTCCAACGCTCTATCCAACTGAGCTACGAGGACATATAATAAGGTTTTAAAAGGTAGATAATTATCTGAATGATATTATAGCATAAAAATGGATAAATGTAAATTGCCAATCTGAAAAAGGGGCAATATAATAAAATAGCTAAAAATATAGGTAAAAAATATAAAAAACTATAATAAAAGGAAAAAAACAGAAAAACAGAATAAAAAGTCGAAAAAGGGATTGA
>CAJTTB010000025.1 GCA_910579175.1 uncultured Oscillospiraceae bacterium
TCAATCCCTTTTTCGACTTTTTATTCTGTTTTTCTGTTTTTTTCCTTTTATTATAATTTTTTATAATATTTAATCTATTTTTTAGAATATTTTCCACAAATCCCCATCAAGCCATTTACGAAATAAAGGAATAGAAGTAATACACTTCTATTCCTTTCTATTCTTAACACTCATCATTCTATTTATTCAGTCTTATCTTCTTCTTCTACCTTATTTTCTTCTACAGATGTTTTTTCATCTGGATGGAAATCAGCAGCTTTTTCTTCAGACTGTTCTGTTTCGCAACAGCATTCTTCTTTCTGAGCTTCTTCACGTGGATCAAAGTTATATTCTTCACACTCCACATGAAGTTTTGTTCCACATTTACAGCAATAACAATTGTCTCTTACATTTTCAGTGCCGCAAACTTCACAAACAGTTACATTTTTCTTTTCTGCAATTTGATCTGTAATACCTGCTAATTTTTCTAACAACTCATCAATTTCTTCACACAGGTTGCGCATTACATTTTCATTTACCAAATCATCATGTCTCATATTGTAAACGCTGCGTCCTAGTTTTTCATACATGCTATTGATTTCATTGTTTAATTTCACAGAATCCAATTTTAATTTTGAAAGTTCAACTACGTCATTTGTTTTCTTAGCAGCAATATTCACTGCATTCTTTGCCTTATCAAATAATTCATCTATGTTCATAACCTTAGTCCCTCTTTCTTTCTCAACGGTTTATTCTTATTATACATAGAAATGAAATTAATTCAATGTACTATTTATGAATATCTAACGAAAAGTTTATGTCTTGATAGAATTCTGCTATTTGATTTTTGCGTTCTAGAATGGTTTTAAAGTCTTTGTTATATTCAAATGGATATTTATAATTAAAAATCCTATGAACCTTCTGCGACCGATGACGAATTAATTTTGACACTGCACTCGCACCTGCTGCCAAAATCGTATGGATTTCTTCCATAATATAGATGTTATATCGTCCCTCATAACCTTTTTTGCAATATCCAATATTCTCTAAATTTTGAAGTGTATTTTTTTGACGGTATAAATAATAGGGATAATATCCATTCTGTGTCAATTTTTGGTAAGCATACTCTACCATCTGTACAATTGCATCATCTGAAATTTTCTCATTTTCCTCATGGTTTTGAAACAAATCAGAAGAACGCTTGATGGTCAGGGTATGTACCGTAACATTGGTTGGAGACAATGCGATTATCTTATCGATGGTATCTTGAAAAGTTTCCAAGGTATCTTCTGGTAGTCCTGCAATCAGATCCATATTAATATCTTCAAATCCCAATTCTCTTGCCAAGTGATAACAATCGATTACCTGTTGTACAGTATGTTTTCTACCAATTGCTTTTAATACATGATCTTGAAAGGTTTGTGGGTTAATACTGATCCGTGTTGCGCCTGCCTGTCGGATTGCCAATAACTTTTCTCTGGTAATCGTATCTGCCCTTCCTGCCTCAATGGTATATTCTTTTACATCTTGTACTAAAAAAGCCTGTTTTATCGTGTTGGTCAATAAGATCAACTGCTCTGCGCTCAATGTTGTAGGCGTTCCCCCACCAATATAAATTGTCTCTAAAGATAATGAAAAACGCTTTACAATATCTCCAATATATCGAATTTCTTCACAGAGCTTTTCTACATAATCATTTACTAAGGCTTTTGCCTTTGTTCCAGCAATCGAACTGGATACAAACGAGCAATAACTACATCTAGTCGGACAAAACGGAATTGAAACATATAAACTATAAGAATTCGGTTTAGAAGCATCTATGATTGAAATTTGATGTTCTCTTACCTGTTTACACAACTCAAACTTTTCTTCAGATGCCAAATAATCCCGTTGAAAAATTTCTTTTACCTGTTGTATAGAATGCCCCTGCTCTATCCAATAATTCAACTGTTTGACTGGGCGAATACCTGTCATAACTCCCCACTTGACATCTATTCCAGTTGCTCTTTTCAATGCCAGATAAACTGTAACCGCCAATAAACGTTCGCACTCTTTTTCACAGTGAATATGATTGGAATCAACACATTGCTGTTCGGAAAACACCTGCCCATCTAGCCGAACCATTGTAGATAAATAGATGATTTGTTGTTCTTGTTTTAATTGTGTAACAATTAAGTTATCCCGATCCAAATCACTCAGTTGATACTCATGTTTAAATAAAATACAGGGAAAAAACAATTTACAGACTGCTTCTATTTCGTATTTAAATTCATGATTGTTAAAAATAATCGTCATAAGATACTTGTCCCAGATATGGATTGGTTGCCTTTTGATTGAGTAATGTCGTTGCTGGACCATGACCTGGATATACTCGATAATCCGTTTCAAGCTCTGCCAACCTTGCCAAAGACTGTTTCATCACAGTATAATCTCCGCCATATAAATCACATCGACCAATATCCCCCTGAAATAGGGTATCTCCTGTAAACATCACCTGTTGATTTACAACAAAACAACAGGAGCCTTTGGTATGCCCTGGGGTGTGTAGCACTTCTATTTTTAAATCATCCATCTCCAATTTGTCACCATCTTTTACAGTTTGATATTCCATCCCTGTTTTATAATGAAAATAAACTGGTGCCATAGAACAAAGAGAAATTTGAACATCTTCCAACATTTCTTTATCCCCAGGATGAACATAGACCGGAACAGAACATTCTTCTAATATATCCCAAACTGCTGCAATATGGTCATGGTGTCCATGCGTCAATAAAATCATTTTTAATGTCAAATCATGTTGTTTTAAATTGTTGAGTAATTGTTTTGCATCTCCTCCTGGATCTATGATAAAAGCATTTTTGTTATCACTAGAGACGATATAACAATTGGTTTGCATCATTCCAACAGGTTTTACTTGAATTTCCATATAACATCTTCCTTTTTTATCATTTACCCCAGTCTAACATACTTAACCAAAAAATTCAATTCTCAAAACAAAAAGAGTTTAAAAGCAGTTGACCTTTAAACTCTTTGATTTATTTTACGCGGCAGGTGCTTCTACTGCTGGAGCCTCTTGTGCCGGAGGGTGTTCAGGTTCTTGCACAGGAGAGGGATCCGGTTGCTGAGCAGGTGGTGTTGCTGGCTCTGCTGGAGTAGCCGTACCCACATTGTTATTTGGCACATTCTGTGATTGTATTGGAGCATTATGGGAACCAGAACAAGTTGGTGGTAAACTACTTGCTCTATAATATCCCATACTCACATTTGGACAAGCTCCATTGGATAACAATCCTGTATCAGTACAATAATTTCTCTGCACAACGCCGGTACTATCCAACTCAAAATTGCGCGGCTCATAACCTTCTAAAATACGAGACATGACATTTTTCCAAGCCTGCGCCGGAGAATATCCATATTGCTTCAGTTCACTGTTATCTTCATAACCAATCCACAAAGAAGAAACATAATAAGGTGTACAGCCAACAAATGCCAAGTCTGTGCTTTCACCTGTACCAGTTTTGCCCACCACTTCAATATTGGGAATATTGGCAGCAGTACCAGTACCACTGGTAATAACTTGTTTGAGCATACGATTCATAATAAATGCAGTATCGCTGGAAAGCACTTGTTTTTTGCTGGAATTGGTTTCTAAAACCACTTTGCCACTCGCATCAATTACTTGGGTATATAATTTTGGTTCACTATAATATCCGCCATTTCCAAACATCAAATAAGCAGCTGCGATCTCACTCAAGTACATACCATTTGCATTCATGCCCAAAGTTACCCCAGGACCTTCCTTACTGATATCTCCAATTGTAGAAACATTTAGATTTTCCTGTAAAAACTTTAAGGTATCTTCTAATCCCATTGTCAATACCAATTCAACTGGAATGGTATTATAAGATTTTTTCAAAGCATCCGCCATGGTAATCGGACCTTTTGTAAATGTTTTCCAGTCATTGTTGGGCCATGGTTTTCCATTTACTTCCATTTTTCCTTCATCAATTGCTTGCTTTGACCAATAAATCAAATCCGATTGTAACGCCGGTGCATAAGCTGCAATCGGTTTCATACAAGAACCCATCGAACGGTGCATATCATAAGCATTATTCCATCCTAAATTGACCTGCTTTTGAAACCTGCTTCCCACCTGTGCCTTGATATTTCCATTATAATCCATAATGACCATAGCGGAATCCGGATGATTTTCAATGGTATAAGAAGAAAACATATTGTCATCTAAATATAATTGCTCCAATTTATTCTGCATTGCAATATCCATTGGTGTATAAATTTGATAACCTGCACTGCTGATTTTTGCCAAAGCAGTTTGCTCATCATATCCATACTGTTTCATCAAATCTTCTTTTACATTTTGAATCACTGCATCAACATACCAATTATAAATGCCGCTGTTTTCTTCTGAAGTGTTATTAGAAGAACGAAAATCAATAATTTGTAATTCTTCTGCAATTGCTTGATCGTGTTCTTCTTGGGTAATATATCCTTCTTCTAACATGGTTTTAATGACCCAATCGCGTCGTTCCTTATTCTTTTCAGGATAATCAATCATATTGTAATAAACTGGGCTTTTGGTTGTACAAGTTAAAGCAGCAGCTTCTGCAATGGACAAGTCTGATACATTTTTTCCAAAAAAGTATTCTGCACCTGCTTGTAGACCATAATTCTCTTTCCCCACAGACATGTAGTTTATATAACACTCTAATATTTTGGATTTGGTATAATGCCGTTCCAAATTTAAAGCTCCCAAGATTTCTTTCATCTTTACAGCTGGAGAACGATCATAAAAGTCCTCATTGATATTTTTAATCAACTGTTGCGTAATGGTAGAAGCACCACTTTCAAAATAGCTTTTACCTGTTACCATTTCAATCCCCATATTGGCAAATGCTGCAAAAGTTCTGGCCCAGTCTACGCCCTCATGTTGAAAGAAACGCTTGTCTTCTGTACAAATAACTGCCTTTTGTACATGATCAGGTATCTCCTCAATGGATTTCCAGCTTCGTCTTCCCTGAGATGCCATTGTTTGGACTACGACACTTTCTCCTGCTTCATTTAAACCATAAATTTTACTGGTATAAGCCATTTCCAATCCTTCTAATTTAATTCCGTCAGCAGAGTCTACATATTTCATTACAAAAACAGTCATTGCAGTAGCGACAATACAACCTGTAATAATGATAATCAACAATAATGTCAAGATAATTTTTCCAATTCCAAATACAATTGTCTTGCCAGTTCGTACACCTTTGGAAGGTTTTTTCTGGTTTTTTGATTTTTTTCCATTGGATTTTTGATTGGAAGGTTTGGTCGTTTTATGATTTGTTGCAATATCATTTTTTGCAGCTGTTTTTACCACCCGTTCAACGCGCTTTACAGGTTTTCTACCAGTATCTCCGCGTCCATTTGTATTTGCCATAAGCAACCCCCTGTTATTTGATTCAATCAGTAATACCATTCATTTCAAATTCTAATATCAAAAGAATATTATACCATATTTTTAAAATTTTGTTAAGCAAAAATAATCTAAACAAATGTTTGTCTGTATAAATTTTGTAAAT
Organism: uncultured Oscillospiraceae bacterium; assembly: GCA_910579175.1. GTDB lineage: Bacteria > Bacillota > Clostridia > Oscillospirales > Ruminococcaceae > Massiliimalia. The sequence continues at coordinate 5,565 of CAJTTB010000025.1, forward strand.
TTACCAATCATAAAAACAAATCTATCTTATCAAAAACACAACCATTTTTTATCAAGGAATCGAACCACCCTTGCATGAGTATCCACATTGCCAAACATTCCAATCATCTTTTTCATAGTCTCATTATATGTCTTTATCCATGATTTATTTGCACCCATACAATTTATCATTCGGTTTATCTCACAGGCAATATCAACCATTCTACTATAAAAAGGAATTGTATTATGAAATCTCAAAACACCATTTTATATTTCTGTACAGGACTTATCATTCTGCTTATTGCAGTTTTTGTAAGCTGTTTTCTTATTTTTCAAAATACCACCACAGTCAATCAAACTAACCATCAGGCAAAACAAGAGTTTTTGTTGAAAGAATATAATGGAAGATTGGCACTCTATCAAATACCTTATGACACCCCAAAAGAAATCTATCACATCTATCTTTCCACCCTGCCAGAAACAGACCAAATCCAATTAAAAGCAGGGATTCCCATTTCTGGAGAAGCAGAACTTAAAAAATATTTAGATGATTTCGACAGCTAACAGCTATAGTTTAGTGAAAGATTGTGAAAATTTTAAAACGATTATATGAACTAAACATATAATTTACTTTTTCGTTACATTTGTCTTTTGATTTTTGTTTTTCGATATCCTTTTGGAGAGATTCCAAGTTGTTTTTTAAATACCTTTGAAAAATGAAGCGGGTCGGTATAACCAATTAAATTTGATATTTCATTGATGGTCATGCTTGTCTTTTCCAATAGCACGCATCCTTGTTTCACCCGATAATGCTCCAAATACTCCTTTGGGGACTGTGCCATATTTTTAATAAACACTCTATATAAATGGCTACGACTAATTCCCAAATGGTCAGCAACATCTGTGATGGTAATATGTTGCTCATAATGTTCTGAAATAAAATTTACCGCCTGTCGAACATACTCCATGGAAATATCCACGCCGTGGTCATGTGTTTGTGAGCAGCGAATTAAAATGGATAAAAACAAAAATAAATAACCTGCCATCGAAACATGATGATAAAGCTCTGTTCCACTACAGTGATAAATATTGAGGAGTGTTTGTTTTAATTCTTCACTGCACAATGTTCTAATCACTGGATGTTTTTTCTGAAAATCAGTCTGTTTTAACAATGCTTTGGCATCTGCACCACTAAATCCCACCCAATAATATTCCCAAGGATCTAATTTATCCGCACAATAACTTACCACTTCATCAGGATAGATAATAAAAGTGTCTCCTTGGCACACCTCATAAGTTTGATGATTAACTGTATAATATCCCTTGCCAGATACAACGTGATGTATCAAATAATGATTCCGAATAATTGGACCCATCGCATATCCACCTTCACATTTTTGATATCCAGAGCTATATACATTCATCAAAATATTATCTTCTTTTTCCATCTTGTAAGAAAATTTAAAACTATCCATTTTTACTCCTTCCTTATAGATGATGGGAGAGATGATTCACTTCTTATTATATGATCCACATAGTTATCCAACTAAGATAAAGAAATTATTTTTTCTGTCAGATTTATTATAATAAAAAATACAAAGAAAGGCAACATTTTACCATATCTATTCCACAAATAAAAATTGACTTCTCCTTTTAAAAAGGATAGAATAATATTAAACAAATTTTTAAATAATCGGACAATTTTTTGCAAATTTATAAATAAAAGGAGTTTGTTTACTATGTATTCTATCGTTGAAGCAAAAAATTTAATTTCTGAGGGGAAATTAGATGATGCCTTTTCCCGTCTCTATGACAAACAAAAAATTTCTATCGAACAACAAAAAAACCGCTATTTAGAAGCAATTGACTCATTTGAGGAAGTATTTCCCAATCACAGCGATATCACTTTATTTTCTGCACCTGGCAGAACAGAAGTCGGAGGCAATCACACCGACCATCAAAGGGGAATTGTACTGGCAGCCGCAGTCAATTTGGATGTCATTGCAGTCTTTGCATTGAATGAAAGCCGAACCATTCGCATTCAGTCCAAGGGTTTTCCAATGGATGTAGTTGACATTGATCATTTGGAAATTCACGAAGAAGAAACTGGTCACTCCGCTTCTTTGCTTCGCGGTATCGTGGCTAGAATCAAGGAATTGGGCTATCAAATTGGTGGCTTTGACGCATATACTACTTCTAATGTATTAAAGGGTTCTGGTCTATCCTCTTCCGCTGCATTTGAAAACCTAGTAGGTACTATGATCAGTCATCAATTCAACAATGGTGCTATCTCTGCTGTGGATATCGCAAAAATCAGCCAATATGCAGAAGTACACTATTTTGGAAAAACCTGTGGATTGATGGATCAAATGGTCAGCTCTGTAGGTGGCTTCGTTTCCATTGATTTCAAGGATACAGAAAAGCCAGCCATTGAAAAGATTGATTTTGATTTTGCGGATTGTGGCTATTCTTTATGTATTGTAGATACCAAGGGAAATCACTCCGATTTAACTGCCGATTATGTTGCGATTCCAACTGAAATGAAACAAGTCGCTGCGTTTTTTGGAAAAGAAGTGCTGCGTGAAGTCGACGAAGAAACATTTTATCAAAACATTTCCAATGTGCGCGAAAAAACTTCCGACCGAGCAATTTTGCGGGCGATTCACTTCTTCAAAGACAATCAAACCGCTTTGGATGAAGCAACTGCTTTAAAAAATCATGACTTTGAAACCTTCAAAAACTTAATTCGTTCTTCTGGAAATTCTTCTTTTAAATTCTTACAAAATATTTATTCCAACTCCAATCCTGCTGAACAAGGGGTTGCTTTGGGTCTTGCCATCAGTGAACACATTTTAAAAGATCGCGGTGTTTGCCGCGTACATGGAGGCGGATTCGCTGGCACCATTCAAAGTTTTGTACCAGTTGATCTTGTATCCACCTATCAAGATGCCATCGAACAGGTATTTGGAGCAGGTTCTTGTTATGTTTTAAATATCCGTCCTATAGGTGGTACTGTTGTTGCCGAGTCATGTAATGGGTAAGAAAGAAGGAATTTTTATGATTGATAACTGTATTCAAGATTTGGTACAATATGGCTTAAATACTGGTTTACTCTCTCAATCAGATGTTATTTATGCCACCAACCGCATTTTAGAAGTACTAAAGCAAAATGAATATGAACCAACTCAACCACCCTCTAAACAGATCTGTCTAGAAGAAGTATTAAAACAACTACTCGACTTCGCCTATGAACAGGGTGTATTGGAAGAGAATAGCATTGGATATCGCGACCTATTCGATACTAAGCTAATGGCTTGCTTGATACCTCGTCCCAGCGAAGTGATACATACTTTTGAAACGCTTTACCAACAAAACCCCCAAAAGGCAACAGATTATTTTTACAAGCTCAGTCAAGACAGCGACTATATTAGGAGATATCGGATTGCAAAGGACCAAAAATGGGTTGTTTCCAGCAAATATGGCAAGATTGACATTACCATCAATTTGTCCAAACCAGAAAAAGACCCCAAGGCAATTGCCGCTGCCAAAACCGCTAAACAGAGCGGTTATCCCAAATGTCTTTTATGCAAAGAAAACGAAGGATATGCTGGACATCTCAACCACCCAGCACGCCAAAACCATCGTATTATCCCAATTACCATCAATGACAGCGCTTGGGGATTTCAATATTCCCCTTATGTGTATTACAATGAACACTGCATTGTATTCAATGGCGAACATACACCGATGAAAATTGAAAGAAATACATTTGTCAAATTATTTGATTTTATCAAGTTATTTCCTCATTACTTTATCGGTTCTAATGCCGATTTGCCAATTGTGGGTGGTTCTATCCTAAGCCATGACCACTTTCAAGGTGGAAATTATCAATTTGCAATGGCAGATGCCAAAATAGAACAACATTTTACCATTCAAAACTATGAAGATGTTGAAGTCGGCATTGTACACTGGCCTTTATCTGTTATTCGCATCAGAAGTAAGGATGAAACTCGCTTAATCGATCTAGCCGAAATAATCTTAAACAAATGGCGCGACTATACCGATGAAGATGCCTTTATCTTTGCACAAACCAATGGAGAACCCCATAACACCATTACTCCAATTGCTCGTAAAACAGGTGAGGTATTTGAATTAGATCTAGCACTGCGAAATAACATTACCACAGAAGAATGCCCTCTAGGAGTTTATCATCCACATTCAAATCTGCACCATATCAAAAAAGAGAATATTGGTCTGATTGAGGTAATGGGACTTGCTGTATTACCTGCTCGTTTAAAAGACGAAATGCAGGCACTGGCAAAGGCAATTTTAGAAAAACAAGAAATCCGCAGTGATGAAATGCTGCAAAAACACGCTGATTGGGTGGAAGAATTTTTACCCAAGTATGATAATATCTCTGAAAACAACATCATGAATATCTTAAAAGAGGAAATTGGTATTGTATTCACACAGGTATTAGAAGATGCCGGTGTTTACAAATGTACCCCTGAAGGTAGACAAGGATTTGCAAAATTTGTCAATTCACTATCCAAATAATAGAAAAAAAGAACAACCTTTCTTAGGTTGTTTCTTTTTCTGTTGAAGATTTTGTACTTTTTTGTTAAAATAATCATAATCCATATATCATAATAGGAGGCTTTTAAAAATGTCTATCTCAAAAGAATCCATCGAGCCGATTGAACAATGTCAAGAGCAAGTTGTCCATAAAGAAATTGTAAATCAAGTTTATAATCATATGCCAGAAGATGAAACCTTATATGATCTCGCCGATTTTTTTAAGGTATTTGGAGATTGTACCCGTATTAAAGTCCTATATGCTCTGTTTGAAAGCGAAATGTGTGTTTGCGATATTGCAGATTTATTAAATATGAGTCAATCCGCCATCTCTCATCAATTGCGGGTGCTCAAACAAAGTCGTCTGGTAAAATACCGACGTGAAGGCAAAACGGTTTACTACTCTTTGAACGATCATCATATCAAAACCATCTTTAATCAGGGATTAGAACATATTTTAGAATAAATGATAAAGTCGTTGTCTATATGGACAACGACTTTATGTTAACTTATCAGATATCAATTTTAAAATATATTCAGAAAAATAGATTGGCGCTTGCTGTTTTGGATGATAAAAATGACTGTCTGGGTGCATTTGGAGTGCACTTCTCATCTTTGGACAATCCAATGTAATCGCTGTTGTTGCCAGTTTAAGCATAGAAATATCAAACAGATTATCCCCCGCGGCAATATTGGGCTGTTTCAATTCTACAAAACGATGTTGTAAACGCTTGATTGCATTTCCCTTTGTCAATAATGTAGGTAAAATATAAATTTTTCTATCAAAAGGTATGATTGTTACCTTTTGTAAATCTAAAATATCTTTAAGTTCTGCTATCCATTTATCTTGTGCATTGGATTTGATAAATAGATAACACTGATTGACCATTCTCAGACTAGAAATATCGTGCTCATACTGATATAAATACCGTTTTGCCAATTCAAATTGTGACTGACAATCCATTATGAGTTGTAACGTTTCTTCCCGCCACACTCTGTCAATCTGACCATCTTTTAATAAAATGCCCCCATTCGCCACCAAGGCATAAGAAAACCGAGGATGGATTGTAATCCTTTGATATTCCTCCAATGAACGAGTGGAAACGGGAATTGTCAACAATGGCTGTTTTAAAATCCATTGATAAACAGTATTTAATAAGTAACTGATTTCTTTTCCCTCTTTTTTATCAACACAGATATAATTTCCCGCTATTTTTCTCTTTGAATAAATTAAGGTATTATCCAAATCCGAAAAAAATATCATAAGTCCTCCAATTGCTGAATGATACCACAAGTGCGATAGTGAATCAATGGATATGGTATTATCTCTACCTGCTTTTCCCTGCATAACTGTTTAATATGCCCAATATATTGGCTATCTTCTTTATCTTGTACCAAAACTTTCCAGGGTACTCGGCGCATCAACACCCTTGTGGTTTCTCCGATTCCCGGCTTGATATAGTTGAGATTAGAAATTTTAAACTCTTGCGCAATTTGCTCTATTTCCTGTAAACCAGATAAGTCCGACTGTATGGGAAATGTAACCGTTACTTTATCAAAATACATTTGAATCTTTTCAATAAAGGAATAAGAAAAATCCATCTTCTCAAATTCATGATAATAAACTGCTCCGTGAAAGTCATGTTGTCCAATCAAATCCTGATTATATACCGTTCTACTAAACAATCCAGAAATCGGAGCATTCAAACAGGCACTTGGAATTAAAAAATCCTCCCTTGTCCCACACAATGGGGTGATTTGTGCAGGGTCTGCCAACACTGCCAAAGTACTGCTGACCTTAGGATAATCTGCAATTGTTTTTTTCAGTTCCCTTGCAATGGCGCCCTTTCCGATCCAACCATCAACAAACTGAATACTTTGGGCGGAATGCCTTGATAAAATATAATTCATTGCATTCTTATCAATTCCCTTATCTCGAATAATGGATATGGTATAATGTGCAACATCAACTTGGTATGTTTGTTGTAGATAACGTTTGATTAAAATTCCTATTGGTGTCCCCGCACGGGCAAGAGACACTAAGGTGACTTGTCCTTCTTTTTCCTTCCAAATTTGTTCTGCTAGGCTTACGACTGCCTGTGCTGTACATGCTGCATGTAACGTCAAAGCCTGATGATATAAATTCAAATATTCCTGTGTAGGTTGATACTCCACTGGAAGCAATTCGCTGTAATGAATGCCCTGTTGAATTTTCTCTTCTCGTTTCTCTGCTGAAAGAGGCTGTATCATACCAGTAATATCCTTGAGTAAAATTACAACATCTTTCTCTGAATAGGATGACTTCATATCTCTCTCCATTGTACAATTGTAATCTTTTGATTTCCATATTGTCTCAATATACTGCAACAAGCCTGAATGGTCTGTATGGGTATCTCAATGCTGTCTGTCACAATAATGACCTGATGATATTGTTTCAGATTATATAAATAAGTGATTCTATCTCGTTCATAAAAACTAGGTAATACACTTCTATTTTTTATGGGATAATCTTTTTGTTTCATCGGAAGAATCGGACTTCTGCTTGTGGCATGTGTCACAACCGTCAAATGTGAATACTTTTTTGTCAACTGTTGTGCTGTATAGATAGCGGGATACATACACTCTTCAGTACCCAATACCAATACCGACTGATCATCACACTCCAATAAACACTGTTGTAAGATCAACGTAGCCAGTTTATCACATGCCTTTAAGTAGTCACAAATTCTGCTGCCTTGCCGAATTTCTATTCGCCCATCAATCTGAAGCATTCGATAATCCCCTATATGATCAACTGGTCTTGTATCGCTAAAATACTCTTTTGTCCATTTCCATGTGTCCCAATGTTTTTGCTGATGAAATAAATACATGCAATCTATCTGTTTTTGCTGTAATTGTTGCAAATTCTGCGGATTCATACAGTTGACGATAGAAGCTACTAAAAATTTAGCATTTTTATCAACCACTTGTTGTTGTCTTAAACTTTCCACAAAATTACAAACGGTTTTTCCTGTAGTTAGCTCATCATCTATCAACAAAATCAGTTCTGCACTTGATAATGCTTCTATGTCCTTACAATACAAATCATGTTTGCTTGCATGACTGTGTTCTTCTTCAAATATCACAAGAGGTTTTTTTTGAAAATATTGTTCTCTCGTTGTATGGATATAATAGGTTGATGTTCCAAGTACCTGTGCTGTTACTACACCAATTGCCGTTGCTGTCTCCGCAAATCCGATAACCACTATTTTTTGGTTTTCATATTGTTTTTTAATCTGCTCTGCCAATCGTTTAAATAGAACAATGGTATCATTGGGATTAGATGGAATATACTTAGCTTGGTAACGATTGAGAAACAAAAAGCTTCTCTTTTGATTGTGTTCTCTCTTAACTACATCAATGATATCATCAAATTGCAATGTATGATCTATTAATCTACTCATGGTGTTATTTTCCCTTTACCTATATCATATTACAAACATAAGACCAGCCAACAATTGAATCAATTGCTGACTGGATTTTTCACTTACTGTTTTATAGCAATCATAATTGCTAAACTGCTCCGCACATCATTGATATTTGCGTACCAATTCAGATAATCCTGGGTCTTGAGTTGCTTGACCGATGGCATTAAATTTCCATTCAGAGCCATGGCGATAAAGTTCTCCAAATACCAGTGCATACATATTGTCATAATTTTCAGACAATCTATATCTGCACAATTCTGTCTGATTGCGTGCATCTACAATACGAATAAAAGCATTTTCAATCATTCCAAAATGTTGTCTTCTCTGAATTGCCTGATAAATATTGGCTACCATTATAATGCGATCATACTGTGATGGCACTTGTGATAATTCTACAATAATTTGCTCATCATCACCCTCACCTGCTCCAGTCAGGTTATCTCCTGTATGAATCACAGCACCTGAACGATGGCGCAGATTCCCATAATATACAACATCTTCTGAATGCATTAATTTTCCATTACAGCACAAAATCGCAGAAGCATCGCAATCTATATCTTGTCCACCGCTAAACAGCGCTTTGAATCCAGATTTTTTTCTTTCGTCCCAACCAAGACCAACGACCACGCGATTCAGTCCTGCATTGCCCTTAGTCAGATCTACCTTTTGTCCCTTTTGCAAGTTTACTGACATTGTTTATTCTCTCCTCATATGATAAAAAATTACGCATCAATTCCAAAATTTCGGCAAAGTGCTGCTAAGCCACCTTGGAAACCACTGCCAATGGCACTAAATTTCCATTCAGAACCATTTTTATACAATTCACCAACAATCAATGCTGTCTCAATTGAAAAATCCTCATCTAAATCATAGCGAAGCAGTTCTTGCTGATTTGCCATATCTACAATTCGGATAAAAGCATTGGAAACCTGTCCAAAATTTTGTCTTCTTTCTTCTGCCTCATAAATGGTCACGGTAAAGTCAATCTTGGTAATATTGGAAGGTACTTTGGATAAATCAATTTCAATTTGTTCATCATCTCCATCACCTTCACCAGTCAGATTATCCCCCATATGCACAACCGCTCCACTTGGATGCTTTAAATTTCCATAAAATACAAAGTCTTCCTGTACGCCAACCTTACCGGAATCGGTAAGCAAAAATGCAGAGGTATCAAAGTCAAATGCACCTCCGGTATCATATTTGTTTACATCCCAGCCAAGACCCACCATAATTTTGCTCAATCCTGGATTGGACTTGGTCAAATCCACCTTCTGTCCCTTTTTTAAATTAATTGGCATCTGTTTGTCCTCCTTTTAAGCAACTTCAATCCCAAAGTTTCCACATAAAGCTGCTAAACCACCTTGGAAGCCACTACCAATGGCATTGAATTTCCATTCGGAACCATGTTTATACAACTCTCCAACTACAATTGCAGTTTCAATAGAGAAATCTTCACCCAAATCATAACGAATCAATTCTTGATCGGTATTGGCATCTACAATTCGAATAAATGCGTTGGAAACTTGCCCAAAATTTTGTCTTCTTACATCAGAATCATAAATGGTTACAGTGAAACTAATTCTTGTAATATTTGCTGGTATCTTGGACAAATCAACTTCAATTTGTTCGTCATCGCCTTCACCTTCACCGGTCAAATTGTCCCCCATATGCACCACTGCTTCGCTTGGATGTTTTAAGTTTCCATAAAATATAAAATCCTCTTGTACACCAACCTTGCCGGAGTCGGTAAGCAAAAATGCAGCGGCATCGAGGTCAAAGTCATAACCACCATCATAACGATTGGTATCCCAACCAAGACCCACCATAACTTTTTTCAATCCTGGATTTGATTTTGTCAAATCTACTTTTTGTCCTTTTTGCAAACTAATTGGCATAATGATTTCCTCCTTTAATTTTTTATGATACTCTTATGATTTTATTTGTAATGACCTTACGCAGCATATCCACTGGTATCATCGTAAGTGCCATCACAATTACCAACAACCAACCTTGTATTCCAAATGGTGTACAGGCGAAAAATTCTCCGCCAATCAAAGTCAATAACACTTGAATCACCACAATGATACCCATAATTTTTAGAAATCCCGGATTTTCCCTAATGCGCAATAAAATATTACAATCATCATTTCTCACGTTAAAACCATTTGCCACTGCACTTAAAATAAATAGTGAAAAATAGCCTGTCATAAACTGGGCGTCTGTATCAAAGAAACCTCTAAAAAATGGCACATTTAAAAATAACATACTCAATATTGTCAACCATACACCCATAATACAAATCTGAATCATCATTGGTTTAGAAATAATGCTTTGGTCTCTGCGGATTGGCTTCTCTTTCAAGTATTCTTGCAATGCTGGTTCATTTCCCAATGCCAAACTGCCAAGCGCATCCATTACCAGATTGATCCACAACAAATGGGTTACCTTCAACGGTTCTTCAATTCCAATAAATGGAGCAATCGCGGACACTGCTACCGCTGATACATTGATTACCAATTGGAACTTACAGAATTTCAAAATATTATGATAAATCGTTCTTCCGTATAAAATTGCGTCTTTGATGGATTTAAAGTTATCATCTAAGATAACAATATCTCCGGCTTCCTTCGCCACATCGGTTCCGCTTCCCATCGCAAAACCAACGTCTGCCCTTTTGAGTGCAGGAGCGTCATTGACTCCATCACCAGTCATACCACATACCAAGTTTAATTCCTGTGTCAAACGCACCATTCTGGACTTATCTGTTGGCAATGCTCTGGCAATGACACGGATATTTGGCAATATCTTTTTAATTTCATCATCCGATAGTTTATTGAGTTCTTCAGAGGTCAAAGCAATGTCGGTGTCCTTTTCCAACAGTCCTGCATCCTTTGCAATGGCAACCGCTGTTTCTTTTCTATCTCCAGTAATCATTACTACTTGAATACCAGCTTGTTTTACTTCATAAATCGCTTCTTTTGCCTCTGGCCGAACATCGTCACGAATGCCCACAAAGCCAATGATAACCACATCATCATTGATGCTATCCTCTGTTAGAGGAGATTCAGAATAACCAAATGCCAACACCCTCATTGCCTTTTCAGCTAGGGCATCAATTTTCTGATTGATTTTTTGATTGTCCAATGGAAGAATATTGCCAGCGCCATCCAGATAGCGTTTTGCCTTTGCAAGTAGACGCTCTGGAGCGCCTTTATAAAAGGTTTTTCCCAAAGACTCAATTCTTGATTGAGAAAATTTATTTGCTGAATTGAATCCCTGTGATTGCGTTACAATATAGTTTGCATCATCATTTAAATGTCGGAAAACATCTTCTGTCAAGAAATTCAACAATGCCTTATCGGTGGCATTTCCCCCAATAACGCGATGTTCTGAATCAAACATTGCCCCAGTATTTTTTCCAATTGCAAATTGTAGATGTTCTGCAATTCGGTCGTTGTTTTCCTTTACAGATTGTACCATACCAGCCCCGTCAAAGAACTCTACTACTTCTAAATGTCCCTTTGTAATCGTACCTGTTTTATCGCTAAATAAGATATTCAAAGAACCTGCCGTTTCAATACCAATGGGTTTTCTCACCAATACATTGTGTTGTAGCATTTTAGAAGTATTTTGCATCAATACCAAGCTGATCATCAATGGCAAGCCTTCTGGAACTGCACAAACAATAATTACAATTGCAAGGGTAGCTGCTTCTAAAAAGTCCTTTAAGATATTTAGTCCACCGGTTGCAAAATACTCTGTAAATCCACCAGCTCTTACCACAAAACTGCCCATCAATGCCACTGCAATCACGATTGCACCAATATAGCCAAAGGTTGAAATCTGTTTTGCCAGCTTAGATAATTTTACCTTTAATGGTGACATTACCTCTGCATCTTTCATATCCTCTGCCATCTTGCCCATCATGGTGTTCATGCCGACATTTTTTACTTCCATAATGCCTTCTCCATTAAACACAACCGCGCCGCGGAATAAAGAGTGTTTATCTACAAAGACATCGCCAGTAATTTGTTGCTCTTGATACACAAAGCCTTCTGGAACAGCGATTTTTTTACATTCTTCTGCCTCTCCGTTTAATGCTGAATTGTCAACCCGCAAATCCCCTGAAACCAAAATACCATCGGCGGGAATCTTATCACCAGACTGTAAAATGATCATATCGCCTACAACAATATCATCGACTTCTAATACCTTAATAATACCATTTCGATAAACTTTACAGGTATCTTTTTTTGTACTATCTTTTAATTTTCGATATTCCGAGTCACTTGCCATCTCTGTACGAGCAGAAATAATGGTAACGAGCAAAATAGCAATCGTAGTCCCTACTGGTTCATAAATTTCTGCCTGTCCAAATAAAAACATCACAAACATAATCAGTGCAATGATCAACAACAGTTTAATCATTGGGTCATCAAAACCCGCTTTAAACTTTTGCCAAAACGTTTCTGGTTCTGCTTCTATGATGACATTGCTGCCATGTTTTTTACGACTTTCTTCTACCTGCGATTCAGTTAATCCATTTATGTGTTTCATGTTTCTTTTACCTTACTTCTTCATTATTTTTTTTGATTTATCATTTGATTAAATTCTTGTTTCATAGTCTCCAAACGTTGCGCATCTTGCTGACGTTTGGTTCTTGCTTCTGCTTGAATCTGTTGTGTTTCCTGGATACCATTGACGATGGTTTTCCAAGTTTCCTCCAATGTTTCCACCTTTACAGAGCTGCCTGTTGCAAGTCTTGTAGTCATCTTTGCCTGCTCTACAGAATTTCTTGCATTCTTTAACAACATTTCATTTGTTTTTTCATCCAATGCAGCCATTGCTTCAGCCTGTACTTTTTGACGCTTTAATAAAATCGCTTGGCTGAGTGCCTGTTTAAACACAGGCAATGTAATGATAAATGCAGAATTAATTTTGCGAATCAAGTTCAGATTGCTAAACTGCATCGTTTTAATCATTGGAATAGACTGCATTGCCACATTTTCTGCAATCCTCAAATCCTGTGTACGCTGTTCTAACATTACTTTTGCCTGCTCTAAATCAGTAATTTGAAATTGTAATGTTGCATCCCCTGTATTTTGATATTCTTGATTCATCTGCACCAAATAATCATCAATTTCGCGCAGTCCCTGTTCTCCTGCCAAAATATATTTGACCAATTCTTGATAATAATTGAGATTGGTCTGAAACATGCTGTCCAATTTTCTATTGGATTCTTTGATTTCGTCCTCATACTGTTTGAGCTTGATATAAACCTTATCCACCTCTTCGCCCATAGTATGATATTTTGCTAAAATTTGGTCAAGCTGTTTTTTCATATTGCCAAACAACTTGCCAAACAATCCTTTTTTCTCCTCTGTGATTTCCTCCAAATCAAACTTTTCCATGATTTTTCCAAGTGTTACCAATAGTTCTCCTGAATCATTAATTTGATTCATATTCATACTATTTAAAATCACATCAGAGCATTTTGAAATCTCAGTTGCAACCTCTCCCCCAAACTCTACAATCGTTGTGGGGTCATCAATACAAATGGTACTGACAATGTCATCTACTTCCTGAGAGTGTTCTAGCTCTGTACTGAGCTTATTGCGTTCATCCACAATATTAAACGGCATAATCTCAGTTTGACCGGTTTCAACCAATTGCTGATTGGCTTCCAGTTGCGCAGTTGATTTGTTAAACTGTATCGCCATTAATTTTTACCTCCTCGAAACCATTTTCCAAAAATTGATCCAACTGATTTACCAAATCCTTTGAGGTTGGGAACATTTAAATCAAATAAGTATTCTCCTATCTGATGTTGTTCTAAAATCTGCTGTGGCAGATATTTTCCAACCGTGCGGTAACCAGTGGGAACATATATGATTATATCAAAGCCGATCAGATTCAAAAACGCCAAATAAATACAGTCTTCCAAACTGCAAACGCTTTCTTTGGTATTTATCATAATCACCTTTGGAATCACCTTTGTAAAATCAAATCCCTGAATCAGCCGAATCGTCTGCCGGTCTAAATTCAATAAAGTTGATACAATCGCATATTCTACGCCTTGCCCTTCTAAACGAATCCATTTTAATTCAATCAACTCTTGTATTTTGTCTAATATATAATGTTGCGTTTGTTCGTTTAGATATTCATATTGATAAGCACTATGGCGTTTGATTGTCTCCACCTGCAATTTTCCATTGCGAAAAAAAGAAGTCACATGAGATTTGATTGGATTTTCATCTGTCCCTACTCTATGTGGTACCTTTGAAATAAAAATTGTTTCTTCTGTTATTTGACTACTAATCGTCTGCCAATAATTTGAAATATCTCCATTTTTTACACCCAACACTTCTGCAAAGATAACTGGCACCTTTACCCGCTCCTGATCCGCTTCAAAGGAAGGGCGATATTTTGCCTCTTCTTTCCAAAGAATACCAATTTCTTCATAAGTGGTGCGCAAAGTTACTGGTACAGACTTTACAAATTGATGGGAGCGAAACAGTCCACTGTCCTGATATAAGATGGTATCCAATTCCCGCTCTGCCTGATAGGCAGCCGTTGACACCTGAACCCGTTGTTCTTTTTCTGGAAATGTTTTTAAGACGAGGGATTGTTCAAACTTTACACGTTTTAAATTTTGCAACTCCATTGAAAAATCTTCCAAATTTGGACAAAATAGCAATATATCCACAGGAAGCTGTGCCAATAATTCAAAAAATCGCCCTTCTATCTCTCGATAGCTTCCCAGATACAACAGCACTGGAATTTGTTCTACTCGATAATTGGCAAATAATTTTGTCCCATAACGATTGAGCCAACACACCATTCGAATGGCTTGATTTTTCAATTTTGCTATAGAAGTTTCTTCTTTCCAAAAATGAGCTTCTATCAACGCCCTTTGTACTAACATATTTAAAACAGTATCCGAATATTGATTTAAGTTGGCAACCATATCACGCTTTAACATTTCTATTGAAGTGGCACTAGATTTTATATTACTCACTTCTTCTACAGAGGGATTTTCCAATTGTCCTTGCAAAATCAATACAGTTTTAGAACGATTTTGCAAGTTCTTTTTCAAAGTATAAAGCTCATTGGAATACGTATCTCGGTTTTGTGCACCTCGATACTCAAAAAACAGATTATAAATTCTCTGTGTATTATTACTTCGTGATAAGTTGTCCTTCAATACCGCCACAAGTGCATCCTCTCTAAGCCACTGATTGGTCTGAATCATCTGAGAAAACTGCTCTAGTTGACGTCGCTGTTCTTTTTCCTGTTGTAATTGTTGCCAATTTATCTTAACAAAGTGCTTTTGTGGTTGTCCCAAACGGGGATAAGATAGTGGCTTTGCATACTCTGATATTGGATCAACCTCTCGATACGCTTCATCCCCCTCAAAATACACCAAAATAATGTCACAACCCGTTGTTGCCAACAACTGAAAAAAATAAAGCAGATGTTTTTTCATCTCTCCTTCATAGAGTATCTTGGGTATTTGTTGTGGCTGTATCTGAACAACAAGTTGCTCAAACCGATATCTTATCCAACACATAAACTTGATAAACACATTTTTTAATACATTTTGATTTTTCCCCGTTTGTTGCAATTGTATCAACTGATGATAAATTGCACAAGACAACTGCTTTAATTGATAGGGATTTAACCGCGGAATCCAAATTCGCAACTTTTGTTCAATAAACGCTGTTTCTAATACAAAAGATTCCCCAACAATCTGATAAAAATAATTGATTTCACTTTCCAATGGGTTTAATATTGAATTTCTCAGATAAATCCCACAAGTTCTAGAATCAAAATAATAATGACTCAATGCTTCTAAACAGCTTTCATCATATCCTACCACGCGACAAAAATACACAGTATCTCTCTGTCGTTTCGACTGTGGTAAAAAATAATCTTCTAAATGGTCTGCCTTAACAGAATGAAACACACTGCCCCACCCCAATTTCCTTCACAAAAATGTAATAAAATTCCCAGCAAATGCTGCAATCGTCTGACTATCCACGGCTAAATTTAGATTTTGCCCAGTATGGAATGCTCCAGTCACAATGCCAATCAGCCGTCCATATAAATCTAGCAAAGCACCTCCTGAACTTCCTGGGGAAGTGGAGGCAGTAAACTGTATCATATTTACCGCATCAATGGTACGAAATCCCGCTACAATTCCATCTGAAATGCTGTTAAATAAGCCCAGCGGGCTGCCAATCGCCACAATTTGCTGCCCCCTTACAATCTGGTCACCTTGGTATAATTCTAGGGGTAATGTATTTCGTTCTACATGCAGCAGCGCTAAATCATAAATTTGATGATATTTGATCAAATTCTGGGTGCGACATTCTTGTTGTTCATTTTCAAATTGAACCCCATAAAAACAGCCGCCTTGTATAACATGAAAATTCGTCAAAATATACCCATCTGAACGAATCACCACACCCGAACCGCCTTTTATACATTCTCCATTTGCATTGTAAGTTGTAATCATTACAACCGAAGAAGATAACTTTGCCAATTCCTCATAACTCAGTTTATGGGGAATCTTGGATTCACTGTCTGAGACAGACAATTGTGGCATTTGAGAAACCTTGCGCGTTCTAGGCGGTATTTTCATCCGAATAGAACTACTGTGTTCTGATACCGCTGCCATCTGATGTGGTTGATAATCTGGTATGGATACCGTTGTGAAAAAACTGCCATGATATAATTGTGAAACCGCTTTTAATGGTTCAGAAAATCCCTGTAAATCCTGTGCGGGATTGAGATAAAGCACATCGCAGCCATTTAAAAACAAAAAATATAAAAAGAGAAATTCCTGTTGTTTGATGTCACCATGATATACTACCTTTGGAAAACACGGTAATGCTGTGGATGAAAATATTCTCTTAAAATAGCCTTCTATCCAACATAACAATTTAATACCAAAATTTTTTTGCATAGATGGAGTATGATTTACAAACACCTGCTGATAACATACCATTATCTGCAACAAAGCCTGCTCTAGTAATTCTACCTGTAATGTATTTTCAAATTGAAACGAAAAATTAGATATTTTATGAAATGCTTCCCAATCCGCATAAACTTTTGTATTGCGCTGTATCTGTTCTGATGTAAATTGTTTTTCAAACTGATGAAAGCGAAAATATCCCTTAGAATATTGGTCTAAAATGGCTATCCAATTCAAATATTTTATTTCATCTTCGTCTATCCCAATATAGCGAACAAAATAAGCTTTCTTTTGATTTTGCTGCCAATCAATTGCATGCTCTAATAAAAAATCTTTTGGATGACTTATCATACACTGTTGAATTGTAAAACTCCTTTTAGAAATACTCATGTCTCATTCCCCATTATTTTCATTGTATGTGTATTATCAGTATATCAAATTTTGACATTGAATTCAATGATATTTCGACAAAGTTAATAAAAATAATGACCTGTTCAAAAAAACGTCATAAAAAAGCTAAACTCTACACATGGACAGAGTTTAGCTTCTTAATTTGTCATTATTTTTCTCGAGACTGATTTAATTCTTTTAACAATTGGATAATCTTTTTATTTGGATCAATCATCGCACTGACAGAGGCTTCATGATGAATGGCATCGATGACATAAGCTGTATATTTAGAAAGATCTACTGGTACAATCCAAGGTTTGTTCAACAACTCTTGTGGTGTATAAATCAAATTGGTAATAAAGATCTTATCAAATAATCCATCTTCATATGCTTTGTCAAAACGCTCATAACCGTTGCAGAACAAGCCAAAGGTAATAAAAGAATAGATGGTATTTGCACCCTTTTCCTTTAACTCGCGAAAGGTGTCAATCATAGAAGAACCAGAAGAAATCATATCATCTATTACAATCACGTCTCTGCCTGTCAAATCGTTTCCAATATATTCATGGCATTCAATTGGGTTGGTCCCATCTACAATATTAGAGGTATCGCGTCTTTTATAGAACATTCCCAAATCCAGATTTAAAATTGAAGAATATTGCAAACAGCGATTGATTCCACCTTCATCTGGGGAGATAATTGTCATTTTATCCGGCAAAAACTGAATGTCTTTTACCGCCTTTATCAAAGCTTTGATCATCTGATAAGTGGGCTGCATATTATCAAAACCACTCAGTGGAATGACGTTTTGAATACGTGCATCATGTGCATCAAAGGTGACTAAATTGGTTACCCCCATATTTTCCAATTCCTTCAATGAAACAGCACAGTCCAAAGATTCCCGATAAGTTCTTTTATGTTGTCGACCTTCATATAACATTGGCATAACGACAGAAATGCGGTGTGCCTTCCCTGCAATTGCGGAGATAATTCTTTTCAAATCTTGAAAATGGTCATCTGGGCTCATTGGAACTACTCGACCATACATTGTATAAGTAACACTATAGTTGAACGGGTCAGAAATAATAAAAATATCCCGTCCACGAATAGACTCTGATAAAATGCCTTTTCCCTCACCGGTGGCAAATCGAGGACACTTGGCTTGAATCATAAAGGTTTCTTCTTCATTGTTCCATTTTTTTAAGTAATACTCAACTTTTTCACAAAACTCTTCGCATCCTCTCATGCTAATTAACCCCAGCTTATTATGTTCCATTTGATACAGTATCTCCTTTAAATAATTTTTAATTTTATTTTAATAATAATCTACAGCAATGTCAACATTTTGACAGAATAAAACGACACAATTCTACACAACTGCTATAGCAACCTATCATCTGAAAGGTTTCCATAGCATTTCCGCCGAAGTCAGTTTTCTAATCCAACACTAGATCATAAATTATTTAACTGTCTTATCTTGTATCTGTTTACTGACTCTTCACTTGCAATACCGCATCGGTCAATTGTTTCATCTTAGGGTGTTTTGGAGCCAAAAATAATTGTTTTGTATCTCCCTGTTCTATGATTTTTCCGTTTTCTATCACTGCCATCCGATGACACAATCGCTTTACCACAGTCAGGTCATGAGAAATCAATAAAATAGAGAGTTGTCTTTCTCGCAACAACTTTTCAAATAGGCGCATTAATTGTGCTTGAATGGTGCTATCTTGGGCAGAAATCGGCTCATCTGCCACAAGAAGTTCCGGATTTAACACCAATGCACGCGCAATACAGACTCGTTGTTGCTGTCCTCCAGAAAGCTGTGAAGCATAGCGAAATAGATAACTTTGATTGAGTTCTACCAGTTCCAACAATTCTTTTGCCCTTTTTAATTGCTGTTTGGAATTGCCTTGACGGGCAATCTTCATCGGTTCGCAAATGATCTGTGCAATTGTCATTTTGGGATTTAGTACAGCGGCAGGATGTTGAAAAATCATCTGTTTTTCGGTTCCATAAAATAAAACTTTTCCCGAATCAGGTGAGATAATATTCATAATACACTGTGCTAGGGTAGATTTCCCCGATCCAGACGTTCCAATCAAACCAAAGATTTCACCCCGATAAATTTGCATTGAAATATCCTGCAATGCGTGAATGGGTCTAACCTGTTTTTGTGTAAAAAAAGACTTTATCCAAAAGGTCTTATTGAGATTTTCAATTTCTAAAAGAAGTGGTTCCATCGTACACCTATTCTATCGAAATAATTGGAGAGGATACCTTTGGCGCATCTGGGTGCAACAGCCAAGTGGCTGCATAATGGGTATCACTCAACTGAAAAAAAGGAGGTTCTTTTTCAAAGTCAATGCGCAACGCATAGGGATTATAAGGCGCGAAAGCATCTCCTTTGGAGATCATGTCATTGTGATAAGATATGGGATAAGAAGAATTGACATTTGGCAAGCAGGACAGCAATAACCATGTATATGGATGACAGGCATGATATAGAATTTCTGAAGTGGTTCCTATCTCCACAATTTTCCCTGCATACATCACTGCAATTCGGTCAGCCATTTGAGAAACAATCCCCAGATGATGGGAAATCAACAAGACAGAACACCCATGTTGTTTTTTTACATTCTGTATCAACTCTAAAATTTGTTTTTGAGTCACCGTGTCCAATGCTGTAGTGGGTTCATCTGCAATAAATAGGTGAGGATTTGTCATCAAAGCAGCTGCAATTGCAATCCGTTGCAACATACCACCAGAAAATTCATAAGGATATTGTATTGCACATTCACTTTTTAATCCTACCTGTTCCAACAATGCAAAGACAAGCTGCTTTGCCTGAACTGGACTTATCTTTTGATGAACCCTGATTGTTTCTACCAACTGTTTTCCCACTGGTATGGTTGGATTTAAAGCACTCGCTGGATTTTGAAAAATCATTGCAATCTCTTTGCCTCGAATCTGGGTCAATTGTTTTTCGGATAATGTAAGTAAATTTTTTCCCTGATATTGAATTTCTCCACTGCAACGACAATGTTGATGGGGAAGAAGGTTTAAAATGCTCTTACACAATACCGACTTTCCACAACCACTTTCTCCAACAATGGCTAAAGTTTCCCCTTCAAATAAACGCAAAGAAAGATTTTTAACCGCTTGTATCACCTGATTTTGTGTTTGAAATTCAATAGAAAGTTGTTTTATATCCAATATCGCACACATATTGATAGTTCCCTTCTGTTATGCTGCATTGTCTTGGAGTGTCCAATCACAGATGTTCCAAAAGATACCTACCCCATGATGACCCAATACAGTATCGGTGGTAATACCCTGTATATTGGGCTTCCCTGCATAAATTGCATTGGCATAAGCAATAAAGGTAAAGGGTGGATCTTGTGCCAATTCCTGTTGGAACTGTCGGTAGTATTCCAGTCTTTCAGCATCTATATCGGTCTCCCTTGCCTTTTGCAACAATTCATCTACTTTTTGATTCGAATACTGATTGTAATTGGCTCCTTTTTGGGTTCCAAATACTTTATAGGTATGGTCATCTGGATCAAAAGGGCTTCCCCAACCAATCAAATAGGTCTCTTGATGTTCCCAGTCAATTTCCGCCTGAACCTTTACCGTTACATCTGCACCAATTTCACGCAATTGCTGTGCACAGATGGTTGCCATATCAATCCGAACCTGATCGCCTTCTAAACAGTTGATGGCAAATTGGAGCTTTTGTCCATTTTTCTCATAAATGCCCTCTGTGTTGTATTTCCACCCATTGCGCTCCAACTGTTCTTTTGCCATCTCAGGCTGATATTCATATCGCTCAATATCGGGATTATGATAAATTCCCATCTGTAAAGGGGAATAAGCAACCTCACCATTGCCCAACAACACACTGTCAACAATCGCCTGTCGGTCAATCGCATAACTCAATGCTGCTGGCAATTCTCGATTATCTGCAAATAATGGACAATTAAAATTGTATAAAATACCGCGATAATCTGCGGTTTTCAGATTGTAAACCACAAAATCATCGCCCAAATTTTGTGCATCTTGTGGTGTAATCTGTGCCAAATCCAGTTCTCCAGATTTTAATTGTATTGCTCTTGTCTTTTCATCTGGCACAATTTTAAAGATAATCCGCTCAATTTCAGGCTTCTTACCATAATAATCTTCATTGCGTTGTAAAGTAATGCTCTGTCCTAGATTCCATTCCACCAATTGATAAGGTCCTGTTCCAATCGGTTTCTGATTAAATTCGTCTGTTGCCAAGTCTTTTCCATCTAACAAATGTTTTGGCAAAATGCCAATTGTCAAATAATCCAACATCGCTACATTGGGCGCTTTCATCATAATCGAAATCGTGTGTTTGTCAATTACCTCAATGTCTGTAATATCTTCATAATTAGAAGCAATCTCCGAATGATTATCTGGATCCATAATCGCTTCTAATGTAAATTTTACATCTTCTGCTGAAAATTCTGTTCCATCATGCCATAACACATCTTGCCTTAAATAAAAGGTATACTGATGTTGTTCTTCATCATAATCCCAATGATCTGCCAAAGCAGGTATGATATTGTTTTTTTGATCATGTGCAGTCAACCCCGAGAAAATCAATAAATTGATTTCACCATGTTCATAAAGTGCTGGATTGATCTGTGTATCACTCCCACTACCATAAATCAGCGTGTTTTTTTCTGTAGATACAAAGCTGTTCCCGCAACCTGTCCATAATAGCATGATACCAAAGCATACTATAATTATCATCACAAGCTTCCTCTTGATAGACATTACCATAATTTGCTGCATGTTTGATTCCTTTCTCTTCTAATATGATTTGCAATTTGTGTAATACAAATAATTGTTATTACCAAAAATATTCCTGGAATGACAATCAGCCACCATTGGTTAGACAACAATGCCTTATCTGCCTGAGCCAGAATGCTTCCCCAAGAAATACTTTCCACTGGCAGTCCAATTCCCAAAAAACTCAACGTTGCTTCGGTGGTTATTGCAGAACTCACACTTGTCACCAACATAAACATGATGGAGGGAAATAAGTTTGGGAGAATGTGATATTTGAGAACATGAAAAAAGTTTGCGTGCATTGTCTTTGCCGCAACCATATAGCCAGCATATTTTATTTTTTGTACTTCATCGCGCACCATCTTCGCCATACCCATCCAACTACAACATCCGATAACCACAGCAATGGTAATTGGATTGGCTTGATTGACAATTGCCTGTAAAAAAATAATCAATAAAATAGACGGTATACTCAGTGCCAATTCAATGGCTCTCATCAAGAAATCATCTATCCACTTAACGGCAAAAGCGCTCATGGTACCATATAGCAACGCAATTGTACCCGAAATTCCAGCAGCCAATAAACCAATCAAAATAGAGACTCTACCCCCATACCAAATCATAGAAAAAACATCTCGCCCCAGCGTATCTGTACCAAAATAAAAATCACCATTTGGTGGTTGGGCAACTGCCTGTAAATTTAACTGTGTTGGATTGCGATTTACAATCAGTGGAATAAATACACAACCGCATAAAATGATACCCAGCAATATCATGGAACTATAGGGGTATTGTCTTGTCGGTTTTGTCATCTGTAATGGCGTAATATCCTGTTTTACTGTCTCTACAAATTCAAATAGGTGATTTTGCATTCATTCGAGACTCCTTTCTGGTCTGAGGATTTAGCCAAATAGAAAGTAGTTGCGACAACATACTGGAACACAATACAAAAAACCCAGTGATACAGCAAAGTAACATCAATAGATTATAATCATGATATTTCGCACTTTCAAAACAGAGCTTACCCAGCCCGGGATAAGAAAAAACCTGCTCTACAATATAAGTCCCCCCTATGATGTGGGGAATCGAAATCACCATCATACTAAAATAGGAAGGAAGCATATTTCTCAAACAGTGTTTCCAGACAATTTGATGGGAGGTCAATCCCTTTGCGCGACAAAATAATACATAATCTTGTTGAAATTCCTCCAAGAACAGATTGCGCACAAAATAGGCATAATACCAAAGGTGTCCCAGTATCAAGACGGTTAAAGGAAGTATCAAATGGTTGATTCGACTGATCAGACTGCCGGATTGTCCAACCCCATATGCTCCAAAAGATGGCAACACCGAAAGATTCACGCTAAATATCAAGATCAAGATTAGAGCAATCCAAAAAGAAGGGATACAACTAAGTGCTGTACCAATGTTACAGATGATTTTATCATACCAACTATCTTCCCGCACTGCACAGGATACTCCCAGCAACAGTGCCAATAAAAATGTTAACAGATAAGAAGACAAGCCCAAAATTAAGGTATTGACCCAATGATTTTTTACTACCACAGAGACACTTTGCTTATACTGAAAAGAAATGCCAAAATTCCCCTTTATTGCATTTTGCAGCCAAATTTGATATTGCCGATAAATTGGTTGATTTAATCCCAATTGCTCCTTTACCTGTATTTTTTGCTCGGTGGTCATTCGCTCTACTTGATCCCCATAATAAGACCGCAATGGGTCACCCGGTGCCAATCTAGAGATATAAAAGACCACAAAGGATAATAACAATAACATCCCTATCAACTGAACTATCTTTTTACAAATGGTCCAGAATAATTGCAAATTTGTTCCCCCCTATCATTCACACAAAATAAAAATCATGAGATACAACCGTTTTTGGATGGATCTTCATGATTTCCGTTTTTTACTCTATTCATTTTATCAAAAAATAAGACACCAAAAATACCACAATATTATGATATTGCGGTAAGAATTATCAAATTAGAACGCTTCTGGTTCTTTTTTGTCTTCATGACAATTTTTATTATCATAGCATACACACTGAAACATTGTCAACGATTTTCCTCTTTTATCAAATAATTTTTGAATCAACAACTTATTTTTTAAGATTTTTAGTTGACAGAATACACCTTATCTTGTAAACTAACATTATTGGAAAGTTCATGAAGAACTGGGAAGGTTTACGATGATTGTAGACCTTCCCTGTTTCATTAAGGAGATGTTTTTATTTGACATTAGAACAATTTTTTATCAATCATCCCAAAGCTGCACTTGCGTTTTCTGGCGGTGTAGATTCTGCTTACTTATTATATGCTGCAAAACAATATCGTTGTAATATTCATGCCTATTTTATAAAATCCCCCTTTCAACCAGAATTTGAATATGAGGATGCTCGGCGTTTGGCAGAAGAATTGGAAGTTCCATTTACAGTTATTCCTTATGATATCTTACAACATCCACAGGTTGTTGAAAATAATTTACAAAGATGTTATTACTGTAAACAGGTGTTGTTTTCCAAACTGCTAGAGATTGCCCAACAAGATGGTTTTTCCTTATTGCTAGATGGTACCAATGCTTCAGATTCGATGGATGACCGACCGGGTATGCGTGCCTTACAGGAATTGCAAGTGCGTTCTCCTCTACGGGAATGTGGTTTGACAAAGGATATGATCCGTGCACTTAGCAAACATGCTGGACTATTTACCTTTGATAAACCCTCCTATGCCTGTCTTGCCACTAGAATTCCAACTGGAACTTCCATTTGCCAACAGCAATTGACTGCAATCGAACAATCAGAACAAAAACTATTTGAATTGGGTTTTCGTGACTTTCGCGTGCGCATTTTCCACAATACTGCAAGACTACAATTTACAGAATCACAAATTGTAACTGCCGTTGAAAAACGCCATGAAATCAAGCAGGCACTACAACCTTATTTTGAAGATATTTTATTAGATTTTAAAACAAGATAGGAGAATATCATATGGAGAAAGAACATTTGTTAAAACTACTCTATCAAGTTCAAAGTGGCGACCTTTCCCCTGAAAAAGCGGTGTTGCAATTAAAACAACAACCCTTTACCGATTTAGGATATGCAAAGATTGACGGTCATAGAGAATTGCGTCAAGGCATTCCAGAGGTAATCTTTGGAAGCGGAAAAACTCCAGAGCAAATCATTGGTATTATCAGACATATGAAACAAAAGGGTTGTAACAATATTTTAATTACACGACTTTCTCAAGAAAAAGCAGAACAGATCCAACAGGAGATTGAACTCCATTATGACCCTGTCTCTAAAATTGGTATCTCTGGGCAGAAGGGAAACATCACTGCTTCTGGATATATTGTAGTTGCCACTGGAGGAACCAGCGACATTCCTGTGGCAGAAGAAGCCGCCATCACTGCTGAGGTATTGGGAAATTCAGTAAAACGACTTTACGATGTGGGTGTTGCCGGGCTTCACCGGTTATTATCTCACCTAGATCTATTGATGGAAGCCAAAGTCATTGTAGCAGTTGCTGGCATGGAAGGTGCTTTGTCAAGTGTGATTGGAGGGCTTGTGGATTGTCCAGTTATCGCTGTACCAACCAGTATCGGTTATGGAACCAACTTCGGCGGATTGTCTGCACTACTATCCATGCTAAACTCCTGTGCAAGTGGTGTCAGTGTAGTCAATATTGACAATGGATTTGGTGCCGGTTATCTAGCCAGTATGATCAACCACATTGGAAATTGATATAAAAGAAAGGAATTTGCTAGTAAAATGAATTTATTATATTTGGAATGCCATATGGGCGCTGCGGGCGATATGCTGATGTCAGCTTTATTTGAATTACTTGGTAAACAACAACAAGAACAATTCTTACAAACGATGAAGAAACTCACTTCATCAGAGATTGAAATCATTCCCGAAACAACACAAAAATGTGGTATTACAGGCACACATATGAAAGTTCTTATCCAAGGAGAAGAAGAACATCATCATCACCATGAACACCATCACCACCACCAAGAGGAACACTATCACCATGAACATCATGATCATTACCAAGAAGAACATCATCACCATGAACATCATGAACATCATCACCATGAACATCATGAACATCACCAAGAAGAACACCATCATCATTTCAATATGAATATCATTCGTCAAATAATCGGTGATATGAATCTCTCTGAACAGGTCAAGTATCATGCTGAACAGATTTATCAAATGATTGGGGAGGCAGAATCTGCTGTACATGGTGTACCTGTTGAGCAGGTTCACTTTCATGAAGTAGGCTCCTTAGACGCCATTGCGGATATTGTCGGTTGTTGTCTGTTACTAGAAATGTTAAAACCAGAACAAATTGTTGTTTCTCCTATCCATGTAGGAAGCGGATCGGTTCATTGTGCACATGGAATACTCCCAGTACCTGCTCCTGCCACTGCTCGTATTTTAACAGACATTCCAATTTACAGCAGTTCTGTAAAAGGAGAATTATGTACACCAACTGGTGCAGCACTACTAAAATATTTTGCAGACCGATTTGACAGCATGCCTATGATGGTAGTAAAGCAAATTGGCTATGGTATGGGAAGCAAAGAGTTTGAACAAGCAAACTGTATACGTGCTTTTTGGGGTACTTTGGACGATCATCAGGATAGTATTTTAGAGCTTGTTTGCAATCTAGATGATATGACTGCTGAGGCATTGGGCTTGGCACAAGAAATTTTATTACAACATGGCGCTTTAGATGTATTTGCCACCCCAATTCAAACAAAAAAAAATAGACCTGCTTACTTACTCACCTGTTTATGTAAACCAGAACAAAAGCAAACCATTGTAAAACTGATATTAAAACATACCACCACACTGGGCGTACGTGAAAGCATCTGCAAACGAAATATACTAACCTCCCAATCCACAGAAATTTCCACTGTTTATGGAACAATTCGCATGAAAGTAAGTACTGGTTATGGAATTATAAAATATAAACCAGAATTTGAAGATGTAAAAAATGCTGCCAAACAATTTGATTTGTCCTATGAAGAAGTATATCGCCAAGCAATTCACACCTTTGAGACATTAGCAGACAACAAAAAAACATTTTCTAAATAAAGTATTTTCTAACTATCATATGAAAAGATAATTATTATTTTTAAAAATCACCATCGCATCTATATTTATTTTAATATCACACAATACCGCAAAGTCTACAGTTCACTTTGCGGTATATTTATATTCTCTTTAAAAAACAAACATCAACCTTTTATTTAAAATATTGAAACACCTGACATTTTATCATTCCATTGTAAAGTTTCCGGCGTTTATCTGCCTTTCTGCCAAATAATTTTTCAAATTGTTCATGTGGAGAAATAATATAATAACTGCTGTTAGGCAATTTTTGAAATACCTTTCCCATCATTTGATAAATCTGTTCTGCCTGCTTCTTTTCCAACATACGCTCTCCATAAGGAGGATTTGAAAAAACAATCATGTTTTCTTTTGCTGCAAACTGTTTAATATCCTGAGTTTGTATAGATACCCTTGCCAATATGCCAGCTTTTTTTGCATTTGCTCTGGTCAACTCAACTGCTTTGGGGTCAATATCACTGCCATATCCAAAAAATGGAGCATCTTTCCGAATCAATTCCAATCCACGAGCACGCTCTTCTCTCCAGATGGTTTCATCAAATAGTCCCCAATCCTGACTGACAAACTTTCGACGGATACAAGGTGGAATATTTAGGGCTTTTGTCGCCGCTTCAATCAAAAATGTTCCTGAACCACAAAATGGATCGCAAACGATTGAATTGCCCTTTACGCGAGCAAGATCTATAATTCCCGCTGCCAATGTTTCTTTTAAAGGTGCTTCATTGGCATTTTGCCGATATCCTCTTTTGTGCAAACCCACTCCAGAGGTATCCAACATAATGGACACCTCATCCTTCAAAATAGAAAATTGTATTTGATGTACTGGACCTGTCTCAGAAAACCATTCTTGTCCATAATGCGCTTTCAGGCGTTCTACCGCTGCTTTTTTAATAATTGATTGACAATCCGGAATACTGTGAAGGGTGGAATTTAAAGACCAACCCTTCACTGGAAAAGCGTCTTTTTTTCCAATAAAATCTTCCAATGGGATTGCTTTCACCCCTTGAAATAGTTCTTCAAAGTTACATGCCTGAAAACTACCCAATTTTATCAAAACACGCTCCGCCGTTCTTAGTCCAAGGTTCGCACGCACCATCATATGAAAGTCTCCAGAAAATTCCACTTTTCCATTGTCCGCCTTTACATCTTCGGCGCCCATGCGCTTTAGTTCACCTGCCAAAATGCTTTCCAGTCCAAATAAACATGGACTAACATATGTTAATTTTACCATTATTTTAAACCTTTCTATCTATGAACTACCTGTCGCTTTGCTTGAAGTATGAATTTCTTATTTCAACTACCACTACTTATCAACAAAGATAAATCGATAAGTCTTACAAAACGTTCATAAGTGTTTCATTTGGCAAGTTTTTTGCCTACCATCAATACAAAGTAATTATCATTCTTTTGAAATCTGATAACAAACAAATTGCTTTCTAAGCAATCGTTCTTTTGATCAAATTCAAAGAGTCAGATAACCGCACAAGCATGTCTTGTCACATGACACCCCACATTCACCGCCACCGGAAGCCCTGCAATATGGGTTGGAAATGTCTCAATATTCACCGCCAACGCAGTTGTTTTGCCGCCAAATCCTTGTGGACCAATTCCCAACGCATTTATTTTTTGTAATAACATCTCTTCCATTTCAGCATAAAATGGATCGGAATTTCGTTTAGAGACCGATCTGCAAAGTGCTTTTTTAGCCAAATAAGCACATTTTTCAAAATCTCCCCCTATTCCAACCCCTATGACCATAGGAGGACATGGATTAGAACCAGCCATTTGAATTTGATTTACAATATAATCCATCACATGTTCAGTCGTTGCAGAAGGGGTAAACATTTTCATACCACTCATATTTTCACTGCCAAATCCCTTTGGAGCGACCATAATATGAATCTGTTCTCCAGGCACCAAACTTAAATGCAGCACGGCAGGTGTGTTATCTTGTGTATTCACACGTCTAAATGGGTCAGACACAATGGAACAACGCAAATTTCCCTCTAAATAGCCACGACGTACTCCTTCATTGACAGCATCGGTCAAGTCGCCTCCTATGATATGGACATCTTGTCCAATATCCATAAAAACAACTGCCATACCAGTATCCTGACAAATTGGAACCTGTATCTTTTGTGCACAATAAATGTTATCAGAAATATCATGTAACACTTGTTTTGCCAAGTCAAATGGCTCAGAGCGTTCATACTCGCAAATAGTCTGTTCTAAATCTGTTGGAAGTATCATATTGGCTTTGATACATAAATCTTTGATGATCTGTATGATACTATCTATATGAATTTCTCTCATAAACTAACGTCCTTTCGCCTGTTTTCCCGCTACAATTTCACCATTTAAAATGACATAATCAGGATCTGCATAGACATTTAAAATATCTCCACTGATAATAACCAAATCCGCGTCTTTTCCTTCTTTGATAGAGCCCACTCGATCGGAAATGCCACAAATTTCAGCCGGAATGGTAGTCAACATTTCTAACGCCTTGTCATAATCCAAACCGCCTTTTACACCAAGACCACCGCAAAGACAAAGATATTGAATCGGAATCACCGGATGATCGGTACAGATTGCCGCTTTTACTCCATGCTCCGCCAAAATTGCAGGATTTTGAATAGTCAAATTTCTAAGCTCTGGTTTAGAGCGGTCACACAACAATGGACCAGTAATTACCTTTACTTCCTCTTGTGCCAAAATTTCTGCAATGCGATACCCTTCGGTTGCATGTACAATTACATAATCCAAGTTAAATTCCTTTGCAATTCGGATTGCAGTAAAGATATCATCTGCACGATGTGCATGAAAAAATGCTTTCATTTTACCCTTTAATACTGGCAACAATGCTTCACACTTGATATCATATTCTCCAGCATCCATATCCTGTTGTTTTTTTGCCTTTTTTAGAGATTTTTGATAACGTCTTGCCTTTTCTAGCTGTTCCCGAATGAGTGCAGCTGTACCCATACGAGTAATCGGTGTTTCATTCTTTCCGTTATAAACGGTTTTTGGATTTTCTCCCAAACTAAATTTCATTCCCACCTGTGGATTTATCAACATATCGTCAATTCGTTTCCCCTTGGTTTTCATTGCACACCAACTGCCAGAAATGGGATTTGCACTACCTGGACCACTTACAACAGTGGTAATTCCCGCTTCCAATGCTTCTAAAAAGCAGCGGTCCATTGGATTAATTGCATCAATTGCACGCAATTGTGGTGTAATTGGGTCGGTCTCTTCATTTCCATCATCGCCTTCAAAGCCCAAACCATCTTCCCACATACCCAAATGGCAATGTGCGTCAATCAAACCAGGAATGATAGTCGCTTGTTGAACATCCAATATATCATCATCTTCGACTTCTAAAGTATTCATGGTTCCTACCTGTTTGATTTTTCCATGTTGTATCCAGATATATCCATGTTCAATTTCTTGTTGTTCCATTGTTTTAATCTTTGCATTGATAATTAACATTGATAAATTCTATCCCTTCATTTCGACAAATTTTCAGATGAACATCTGTTATACTATTGATTGTACTCATAATAAATAATTGATTCGATTTACATAATCATCTTTCTATTTCATTTAATCATAATTTTATCGACTTTTCAATATTTTTTAAAAAATTCTTTCTCGAAATAGTAATAGACTGATCAAAAAATCAATTCAATCGTTTATTGTGGACTGTTTACCCTTCTGTTCTTTTTATTTTTCTTTACCGTCTGACTTAGTCAGACGGTTCTTTCTTTATAACAAAAAATATACCTTTATTCTTGTACCTCTTGGCACATCTTAAATCAATTTTATTTTTTATTATGAAGCAGCCAACTTGCTTGACGGTTTGCGAAATAACAAAAAATACACCTTTTATTTTTGTTCCTTTTGGCACATCTTAAATCAATTTTATTTTTTATTATGAAGCAGCCAACTTGCTTGACGGTTTGCGAAATAACAAAAAATACACCTTTTATTTTTGTTCCTTTTGGCACATTTTAAATCAATTTTATTTTTTATTACGAGCCGCTGACGTTAGTCAAGCGTACCTGCGAGTAACAAAAAATATACCTTTTATCTCTGTGCCTTTTGGCACATTTCAAATAAAGACTATTTTTTATCATATCGCAAATCGCTTGCACAATAAAACAATTTTATGTTAAAAAATAAATTCCCACC
>CAJTTB010000026.1 GCA_910579175.1 uncultured Oscillospiraceae bacterium
AACATGCTGTTATAGAAAAATGTATAATAAAAGTATGAACGAAAAACTAAACTTTTTCGTTCATACTTGTTTAAACTAAAATATTTAAGGAGAATGTTATGGTAATCGGAGGCATTGTCGCAGGTGGAACAGGTTCTAGAATGGGAAACTATTCAGTGCCAAAGCAATTTCTACTATTAGATGAAAAGCCAATTGTAGTCCATGTGGTTGAAAAATTTTTATCTTGTACAGGAATTGATGCAATTGTAGTAGGAGTCCACAAAGATTGGTATCAATATATGATGGATTTAAAGAAAAAATACTTTAAAGATATCTCTAGAGTTACAGTTGTAAAAGGCGGATTGGATAGAAATGGTACGATTTTGGAAATTATGAAAGCCGCAGAAGAACAATATCATTTGACAGATGATGATATTTTGGTCACACATGATGCAGTACGTCCATTTGTTAGTTTTAGAATCATTCAAGATAACATCGAAGCGGCTAAAAAGTATCATGTATGTGATACTGTTGTTGGGGCAACTGATACCATTGTATGTTCTGAAAATGGTGAGTATATCACAGATATACCAGTGAGACAGACGATGTTTCAAGGGCAAACACCACAGAGTTTTAAAGTGGGGTTGTTCAAGGCAGTATATAACAGCATGACCCAGGAAGAATTGAATGTAGTAACGGATGCCTGTAAAATGTTTTATCTTAGAAATCATGCCGTATATCTGGTAACAGGAGATGTATCCAATATTAAAATTACCTATCCATTTGATTATAAAATGGCCCAGATTATGATGGAGAGTCAAAGAGATGATTAATGCACAGTATAAGTTAACCAAACCGTTTACGATTGAAACTTTTTATTCTAATATCAATTTGGAAGAAAAAAATCATATTGTGGTGCGCCCAACGGCGCTTTCTATTTGTAGAGCAGATTTGCGTTATTATCAGGGGTTAAGAAGTAATAGCGTATTAAAAGAAAGACTTCCACTATCTTTGATTCACGAAGCTGTCGGAACTGTTGTTTATGATCCATTGGGTCAGTATTCAATTCATTCTTCAGTGGTATGTCTTCCAAATATTGCCGGATCAGAAGAAAAATATCATGAAAATTATCGATTGGATTCGTTGTTTCGTTCTAGTAAAGCGGATGGATTTATGCAGGAAATGATTAGTCTTCCACTGGAAAATGTCGTTCCTTATCAACAGATAGATACCAATGTTGCCGCTATTACAGAGTTTATCAGTGTGGGAGTTCACGCAGTGGATTCCTTTTTAAAGACTGCTCAAACTCAGAAAAATAAAATTGCTGTTTGGGGTGATGGTGGTTTATCTTACATTATATTAAGTCTTTTAAGAGAATACTTGCCCAATGCAGAATTGACTGTCATTGGAATTAGCCCAAAAAAATTGCAGTATTTTAATTTTGTTGACAATGTGTTGACAGCAGACCAAGTAAAGTGTAAGCCACAATATGACCATGTATTTGAATGTGTTGGAGGACAATCTTCTGCTAAGGCGATTGATCAGATGATTGATACCATATTGCCACAAGGGCAGATTGTATTATTGGGTGTTAGTGAAGAACCTGTGCCAATCAATACACGCATGGTATTGGAAAAAGGATTGACCTTAGTTGGTCGCAGTCGTTCAACAAGGGCGGATTTTGAACAAGCTGTTGCGTTATTGATGGAAAGTAAACAATTTTATAGCAGAATCGCTTTATTGATTTCAGAAGTGGTTTCTATTCATCAAGTGAATGATATCCATACAGCATTTCAGATGGCAACTTCTGTAGATTTTAAGGTAGTTCTTGACTGGAAAATATAAGTAAAGGATGAAAACGATGAATTGTGTTGTAAGTATCATAATTACCCCATTTTATGAAACCCATTATGTTATTCGATGTTTAAATGCTCTGTTGAGGCAGACAGAAAAAAATATTGAAATAATTGTTGCGCAAACTGAATTTGATGAGAAAAATCAGGCAATTATTACTGAGTATCTGCAAAATCATCACAATATTAAATTAATGGATACAAAAGAAGGTTTGGATATTCATCCGTTTCAACGTGCTGTGCAACAAGCAAATGGAGAATGGATTTTATTTATATCAGTAGATGAGGTGCTGGCATCAAATGCAATTCAAATGCTGTTGGAAAATGCTACAGATGACATAGATTATTTACTGTTTAATACTGCTATAAAACAAGAAGATGGCTTATTTTCAAAATTGTATCTGGAAGATGAGTTTTCTCAAACAACAATATTAAATACAAATTTAAATATTTATAACCATTTATTTAGAAAACAAAAGCTGTTAGAATTTCAGTTTATCGGATCTGGTTGTTTATCAGAATGCCTTTTTTTAGTACAATGGCATACTTCTATTAAAAATTATCAAATAGTCAATCGTGTATTGGTGTATCAAGATGCCATTCAAACTCTTGAGAATACGTCTTTAGAAGAATGGGCAGATAATATACAAACGCTACAGAGATTGATAAAATACTTTATAGAAAACCAAATGGTTGATAATAGTTTTATGGTGATTGCTCAAATTATCAAACCATTTTATCAATTATATAATTCTTTGGAAGTACAAAAAGAACAACAATATGCTTTTTCATTATTACAAAAATTATTATTGCCTTATCAAGATAATATTAGTTATTGTGAATATATTGAAGCTCTGTTAAATATTCGTATGAAGGTGTTATTTGTTTCTACTTATTCTGCTTATCAAGATTATCAACGAGCACTTTGGGAAAAAGAAAATCGGTTGATGACAACGGTGGATACTCAAGGGCTAAAGCAAGTGGAAAAAATACAAGATCAAATTCAAAAAGATATTGCAAATTTACAAACCATTACAAATCAAAGTATATTACAAGAGATTTCTCAGATACAAAATATCATAGCTCAAAACCAAATTCAAATGGCACAGGAAAGAGAGCACATGAAACAAACCTTAATCGGATATGTGGATATTTATGATCCAGCGACCAGTGTTGTAGAAGCATTTTCAGATGGGAAATTGGGTTTGCGCACGATTTTTAGATGCTTGAAAGGTTGGCTTCATTTTAAATTTAAACGGAATAAATAAACTGGAGGAAAATTGAAATGAATGATTTTGAATATAAAGTATCTGTGATTGTTCCTGTTTATAATGTAGAAGATTATGTAGGAAAATGTTTGGAGTCATTGATAAATCAAACAATTGATTTAAGTCAATTACAAGTGATTATTGTAAATGATGGTTCTACAGATAATAGTTTGCAGATTTGTGAAGAGTATGCAGAATTATATGATATTTTTGAAGTTTATACAAAAGAAAATGAAGGGTTGTCTGCTACAAGAAATTATGCGCTTCAGTTTGCAAAGGGAAAATATCTTATGTATTTAGATTCTGATGATACATTTACGCCTGAAACAGTAAAAAATGTAACAGATTTTTTTGATAAACATTATGATGAAGTAGATAGTGTTACTTTTCCAATCATTAGATATAAAAATGGTAAAAAATTAACACCACACCATCGTTATACATGGCTTAAACGTTCTGGAGTATATGATTTAAAAGATTATCCTTATATTTTGCAAACAACAATTAATATTGCGACCAAAAACAAATTTTCTGAAAATATTTTGTTTGACACAACGCCACATTTTCGGCATGAAGACCAGAAGTACAACAACGATTTGATTCGTACAACATTAAAAATTGGATTTTGTGCCCAGGCAGAATATCAATACTATCAACGTGGAAATAGTATTATGGCTACTTATAAGAATCCAATAGAATTGTTTGAAACGACTATGGATTACTATGAAAAAATGTTTTCTAAATATGAGCAGGTCCCCAAATATTTGCAATCGATGTTTTTTCATGATATTAATTGGAAATTACAGGATAATTGTTTATGGCCATATCATTATGAAAAAGAACAATTTGATGAGGCGATAAATCGGTTTATTAAATTATTAAATTGTGTTGAGACAGATGTGATTTTACATCATCCTTCATCTGACAGTTTTCTTCAACATTATTGGTTGTCTTTAAAAACGAATTCTTCTATTGTTGTTTATGCAAGTGATAATGGCGTATCTATTGTAGAAGATGGAAAGATTTTAAATACGAAGAAAACATTTGAAATCATTTGCCATAAAATTCGAGTAAAGCATGGAAAATGTAGGGTATTGGGATTTTTGAAAACATTTGCATATAATTACTTGAAAGATCCAGCAGATATTTATGTTATAGAAAATGGAAACACAGATACTCCCAAAAAACTATCTGTTTTTCGTTCAGTGCACAGTTACTATAAGTCTAGAAGTATGAATTGCAAATTTTGGGCATTTGATTATACTTTTGATGTGAAACAAGTTTCTAATTTTACATTTAAAGTTTTATTGGATGGGTATTGGATAAATACTTCTTATTGGTTTATGCCAGTGGCAAGTATTAATGATAAGATAAATAGAAATTCTATTATTAGAGAATATACTAAAATTTCTTTTAAAAACAATATGTTTTTTTTGACACAAGTTTCTCAAGATGAAAAATATCAACATTTTGAAGAAGAAACACAACAGTACAAACAACAAAAAGAAATTTATTTTATTCGCACCAAGGCTTGTCAATTAAAAAAACAAGAGCCAATATGGCTATATTATGATTTGTATACTGTAAAGAAAGATAACGCTTATTATCAGTTTATAAATGATTTTAAACATTCAGAAGATAATATCAAGCGTTATTATATTTATAATTGCGATATTGATACGATCAAAGATCAATTTACACCAGAACAACAAAAGTATTTGGTGCAATTTGGTAGTACCAAACATAAAATATTATATGTAGCAGCTTCTAAGGTACTAACAGCATTTTTTGGATTTTCTCCCATCTCTCCTTTTAAGAAAGAAAATGTTGAGATGTTCTATAGTGATTTAATTGAGTTTGAAACTATTTATCTTCAACACGGCGTTTTACACGCGTCATTGAGAATGGATAATGCAGTTGAAAGATGTAGAGCTGAAAAAATAGTGGTATCCTCTCAATTTGAAATTGATAATTATATGAAAAATTATCATTATCAAAGAAGTGACTTAGTTGCTACAGGAATGTCTCGCTATGATCATATTGATAAAAATCAAAAACCAAAAAATCGAATTTTGTTCGCTCCTTCTTGGCGCTCTTATTTGACGTATTCTCCAGAATTTTCTGTTTGGCAGGTAGAAAATTCAAAATTTGTCTCATCTGATTATTATCAAAATATCTTTGAGTTTATCTCTAGTGAACGATTACATCAGCTGTTGGAAGATCATGATTTGTATTTGGATTTTAAATTACATCCAATTATCTCCTCGTCAGCACAGAATATTTTTCAAATTTCAAGTGATAGAATTCAGATTTTGAAAGATACAGCGAATGTAACAGATTATCAGATTTTTATGACAGAC
Source organism: uncultured Oscillospiraceae bacterium (assembly GCA_910579175.1). GTDB lineage: Bacteria > Bacillota > Clostridia > Oscillospirales > Ruminococcaceae > Massiliimalia. Next base: position 5,461 of record CAJTTB010000026.1, read on the forward strand.
TTTTCCTCCTATGTATTTGATTACGCTTATTTAAATCGTCCAATCATCTATTTTGTTCCAGATATGGAGCAGTTTAAAGCTGGAATGAACCACTATCGAGAACTGGATTTGCCGTTTGAAAAAGCGTTTGGAAATTTGGTATTGGCGCCAGAAGATGCGACAGATGAAATAGAACGAATTATTTTACGAAACTTTGTTCCAGATCCAATTTTTTCGGATCGTATGAATGATTTTTATTTGCCATTAGAAAATTGTTCAGAGAAATTATATCAATATTTAATAAAGGAATCTTCTAATTATGATTCTGAGTATCATCATTCCAATTTATAATTCTGCCAAAGACATTCCCAAAGCGCTAAATTCTATATTGCCACAGTTACAACATATTTCTGCTGAAATACTATTGATTGATGATGGTTCTATAGATGATAGTCTGCAAGTTTGTCAGGACTATGCGCAACAATATCCCAATATAAAAGTGATACACAAACAAAACACCGGTGTTTCAGATACTAGAAACACCGGTATTTGTGCTGCACAGGGAAAATATATTCTTTACCTAGATGCAGATGATGAGTTGACGGTTGGGACAATTTCCAATCTGATAACATTTTTTGAACTTCATTATTGGGAGATTGATTTACTCACCTATCCAATTGAAACGCATTATCAAGGACATATTTTACAACCGCATTTTCGCTATGAAACATTGACTGATTCAGGAATATTTGATTTGGCAGAACACCCTTATATTGGTCAAACAACGATGAATATTATGGTAAAAAATCAGTTTTCTAACAATATTTTGTTTGATACCAATATGACCTTTATGGAAGACCAAAAGTATTGTTGTGATGTTTTATCCAAAAAAATGAAAATAGGGTTTTGCAAACAGGCAAAATATATTTATCATCGCAGTGATTCCAGCTCTTCTGGACATTTATCGGGCGCATGCTATATTTTTGAGCAGTCCATGAATTTTTTTGAACAACTATTTTCCAACTATCAGACCATACCAAAAGCCTTTCAAGGTTTATATATCAACGATTTGGCTTGGAAAATGGCTGGTGAAATACTATTTCCTTATCATTATAATGTTGCGGAGTTTAAAATTGCACAAAGTCGAATCATTCGCTTGCTCAATCAAATTGACAATCGCATTATATTATTACACCCTGCAATTAATTACTTTCACAAATATTTTTTTCTTTCTTTAAAGACAGTGAATCAGCTTCAATTTTCTCAAGACAAAGAGCAATTTTATCTTTCTGACTTGGAAGGAATTGTTTTCGCTGATCATCAAATTGAAATTGTAGTTACAAAGTTAAAGGTTGTCAATCATAAACTCACCTTTTTGGGATTTTTAAAATCAATTGTTTTTTCATTCACCGAAAAACCGAAGTTGTGGGTGATTGAAAATCATCAAAAAAAACAACTAGAACTTTTTGAATCTGCGCATAGCTATTATATTTGTCATACCAAAACCAATCAGTTTTGGGGGTTTTATTATGAATGCGATCTCAGACAGATAAATTCATTTTCCTTTCAAATTGGTTTAGAACAATATGAATATCCCGCTAGTTATTATTTTATGCCTAAAATTGCACTGAATCATTTGTTACAACGATATACTGTCTGTCTCAATCAATATTTCATTCACTATGAAAATCGTCAATTTCAAATAACTCCAATGATGGGAAAATTATCTTATAATCGTTGGAAATCACTCGAAATAGTCCATAAAAAAGCTTGTGAACTCTGTAAGAGTGCGGATAAATTGCAAAAAAAATCAATCTGGCTCTATTATGATTGTAAAGGCGTATTGTCAGACAATGGATATTTGCAATTTATCCATGATTTTGAACAAGATGATAATGTATTGAGATATTATATCATCGATCCGAATCATCCCAATCCAAAACGGTATTTTAAGTCAAAACATAAAAAATTCGTAATACCTTTTGGAAGTCAAAAACATAAAATATTATTCCTTGCTTGTCAAAAGATCATAACAGCTTTTATTGAGGATATTAACTTGATTCCGTTTCCCCATCAAGAACATCATATTTATGCTGAATATTTTAATTTTGAGGTGATTTATTTACAACATGGTGTTTTACATGCCAAAATGCCTTGGAAATATACACCAGAAATCATTATGGCAGATAAAATTGTGGTATCTTCTCACTATGAAAAAGAGATGTTTCTCCATCAACATCATTTTCGAAAACAAGATATCATTTGTTCTGGAATGCCTCGTTTTGAAAAGATGAGTCGAGAAAGTCTGTCATTAAACCGAATTTTATTTGCACCTTCTTGGAGAGAATATTTGATTGGAAAATGTGTGGATGGCATTTGGGAGCAAACACCAGAAAAATTGCAACGTTCTGATTATTATCAACAGATTCAGACGTTTTTAAATCATCCATATTTACAGGAGTTATTAGAGCGATTTGATTACCATTTGGATTTTAAAATACATCCCATCTTTCAAAATTATCAATCTCTATTTCATATTTCTTCCAATCGGGTTCATATTTCTGATCATGTGATTCGAGATGAAGATTACAGTATTTTTATCACCGATTTTTCATCCTTTTATTTTGACTTTGTCTATTTACGAAAACCCATTTTGTATTTTTTACCAGATGAAATGCAGTTTTTATGCGGAATGAATGGTTATAGGGAATTGGAAATTCCACTGTATGACGCATTTGGTCCTTATGCAAATACGGTTGAAAAACTACTGAAAAACTTATATCAGTTGTTAGAGAGAAATTGTGTGGTAGAGGATATTTATTTCAAAAGGATGGAGACATTTTATTTTCCGATGAATGCTCCTACAGATGATATTTATCATCATTTATCACAAAATGAAGAATCAAACACTTAATCGGCATGGATAATCAAAAAAGAGAACGATAAGCGGGTATGGTAGTGAATGAATTGGTTGTAAGCAGTCAAATTGTATGCTATAATAAAACAAAATAATTTATTATACAGCAAAAATAGACAAAGGAGTTCATTGCGATGAAAGATGAAACAAAATGTCTCCATTCAGGTTATACACCAAAGAATGGAGATCCAAGGGTTATGCCAATCGTACAAAGTACAACTTATGTATTTGATTCAACAGAGCATATTGGACAATTGTTTGATATGCCCACAGCACATATGTATTCTCGTTTTTCCAATCCCACTGTAGAAGTAGTGGAAAAAAAGATAGCTGATTTAGAGGGTGGAGTTGGTGCAATGTGCACCTCTTCCGGGCAAGCTGCCTCTTTGCTATCTATATTAAATATCTGTCATAGTGGAGATAGCTTTATTAGTACCTCTACCATTTATGGGGGAACAGTAAATTTATTTGCAGTAACTTTAAAAAAGTTGGGAATTGAATGTATTTTTGTAGATGCGGACGCGGATGAAGAAACAATCAATCAAGCATTTCAAGCCAATACGCGTGCTGTTTTTGGAGAAACCTTAGCAAATCCAGCTTTGGCAGTTTTGGATATCGAAAAATTTGCGAGAATTGCCCATAATCATCAAGTTCCTTTGATTATTGATAATACGTTTGCCACCCCAATTTTATGTAAACCGATTGCGTTTGGAGCAGATATCGTTGTGCATTCTACCTCTAAATATATGGACGGTCATGCCTTACAGACTGGTGGAGTGATTGTAGACAGTGGAAAATTTGATTGGACAAATGGGAAATATCCAGAATTTACCCAACCAGATGAATCTTATCATGGGGTAGTATATACCAGAGATTTTGGAAATATGGCTTATATCATTAAAGCTAGAATGCAATTGATGCGCGATTTTGGAGCTTATCCATCAGCACATTCCGCTTTTTTGCTCAATTTGGGACTAGAGACATTGCCAATTCGAATGAGACAATATTGCGAAAATGCTCAAAAGGTAGCTGTCTTTTTAAAGCAAAGTGATAAGATTGAATCTGTTTCTTATGCCGCTTTAGAAGGGGATAAATATCATGAATTGGCTAAAAAATACCTTCCAGATGGAACTTGCGGCGTAATTTCGTTTGTCATAAAAGGCGGAAAAGAAATGGCTGTAAAGTTTATGGATGGATTGAAATTGGCATCTAATGAAGTTCATGTGGCAGATATTCGCACCTGTGTATTACATCCAGCTAGTGCAACACATCGACAACTGACCGATGAACAACTGATTGCAGCTGGTGTAAATCCCGGAATGATACGTTTTTCTGTGGGTCTAGAACATGTAGAAGACATCATAGAAGATATTCAACAGAGTTTGGCACAATTATAAAACTATTTGATGAATATTTTTGGTTATTTCGTAAACCACTAGTAAGGTTGGTCGTTTGATAATAAAAAATAAGTCCGAATTTTATTTCATGTTCCTCAGTAAAATTGGGCAGATAAATATCTAGTATATTGAAATAAGTATACAGCCACTGTAAAAAATCTTGGTTAATACGGGGAGTAGCCTTTAAAAAAAGGGTTCTACAAATGCTGATTGCTTTAATAGTATGTATTATAATATGTATTATATTAATTTTATTACGTGTTATTTTAAAATCTCCATTTTCATATCCGTATTTTATTTATAAATTTGACGTTTCGAGGAAACGTGGTCCACATATTGATGATTACTTAGATACGTTTTTGATTTCTGGTGGATTTGTAGAGATACAAAATCATCAAAAGATAATTGAACAATGGAAGCTAGATAGTCATAAACGAATTGATCAGTGTGTTTTAAAGAATTATCGTCGTAAGCAATATGAGCGAGCATTAGATGATAACTCAACATTCCTATTCTTATTTATGCGTTCTCAAACACGGTATATGCAAAGAAATTATGTTAAAACGCCTTACAAAGTGAATGTATTGGATGGATGTTTTAAATATGATTTTGATTATATTAAAGACCGTTATAGTCAATTGAAAGATATTGGTTTTGAATGTACATTAAGAATGTACCATACTAAAAACCAACGAAAGCTGGCAACCCGTGAATTAAGAGAAAAAATTATGGAGAGAGATGATTATACATGTCAATTATGTGGAAAATATATGCCAGACGAAGTTGGTTTACAAATTGACCATATTATTCCTGTCTCAAAAGGTGGAAAGACTGTAAAATCAAATCTTAGAGTACTTTGTTCAAAATGTAATGGTTCAAAATCCAATAAAATACTTAGTTGATACATGGCTATATTTATGAATTGCAAATAAGATTTAATTCATTAGGAACACAAAAGTGAATTGAGAGCAAAATAAATCCGAGGTTTATCTATTTGATATGCCTCGGATTTTATAAATTGGTTTTTAAAGTTTTTTCAAAGGAACTTGCCAACTCAAGTACTTGTAGACATTGTGTAAGATTTGTTTAGGTGTCTTTTGTGTTTTGGAGCAAAAATATTTGGCAAACAATTTAATTGTTAGATTGGCAAGCGTGTTTTTTATGTTTTTGTATTAAAAAAATTGAGGTGCCAACAATTAATAGTAGCGGAAAAACAATGGCAATTAAAATCCCAAATTTAAGCTGACTTGTTTGATTGTTGGAAGCAAATCCAACAACAGCAGGACCGACTGAACAACCTAAGTCCCCAAATAGAGCAAATAGGGCAAACATCGTGGTTCCTCCTTTGGGAATGGAAGCAGAAGCAATGCTGAAAGTTCCCGGCCATAAGATACCAATTGATAGTCCAGACAGACAAAAGCCGACAATGCTGAGGATGGGGGAAGCGGTTAGTGCAACAAAAAGATAGGAGATACAGCAAGAAATGCTGCTGAACAACATCATTTTACCAAGATTTATCTTATCACCAAATTTTCCATAGATGGTTCTAGTGGTTCCCATACAGATAGCAAAGAGCATTGGTCCAATCAAATCCCCTATTATTTTAGGAAGATGTAAACTGGTTTCAACAAAGGTGGAAGCCCATTGACCGATTACCTGTTCACTAGCACCAGAGCAGAGGATAATCAACATAAATAACCAAAACATTTTCTCGCGAAATAGTTGGAGCAAAGAGAATCCTTTTTCATCTGTAGCAATCAAAGAAGCAATTGGGACTTTTGTAAAAATGATACTGTTGATAATCGGAAGGATTGCCCAAATCAGAGTAAGAATTTTCCAATTTTGAATGCCAAATAAGAAGAAAAATAATGTAGACAGTCCAATTACCCCAACAGTTCCCCAGGAATAAAAGGAGTGTAGCATACTCATGGCTTTTTCCTTGTTGTCAGTAGGACATGCCTCTACAATGGGGCTAATCAGTACTTCTAATAATCCACCACCTATCGCGTAGGTGATGACTGCAATCAATAGACCAGCAAAAGCATTGTTCAATAAAGATGGAAGCGTGGCTAAAAAGATTAGTCCCAAACCAGAGAAAATATGCGCAGCAACAATAGAAATGCGATATCCTATTTTATCAACAAAAAAAGCAGCTGCGGAGTCAATGAGAAGTTGCAATAAAAAATTAATGCTGATGAGTGTTGTGATTTGTGAAAGTGGAATTTGATATTCTGATTGAAAGGTTAAAAACAATAAGGGCGCGAAATTGACAACAACAGCTTGTACGATATATCCTGTAAAACAGGCGTAAATGGTTTGTTTGTAGTTTTTCATAAGTGGGTGATTCCTTTATCTGATTTTACGTGCTTCCAAATAAAAGCGTTTGTCACATGCTTCGCCCATAGAAAAGGTTTTTCTTGGTAAAGAGCCTTCTTTTATCACGGTTGGAAATAGTTCTGACTTTTGAATACAGGGAAGAATCAAGCCAGCGGTATTGGGCTGTTGACAAAGTTGTGCAACAACTGATTCCCCATGAATGTAGTCGATTGTTCCTCCAAACTCTAAAATATATTGGTCCAGACAATGTTGTAAACTACCCACTATTAAACTGTGGAAGGGATTTCCAATGGTATAGTGAAGTTGTTTGTCTTTTGTTTGATAAATAAAGGATTGTTCACAGACACAAGACTTTGGCGCAAGATGGAGTGTTTGAGTAAGATAGTGGAGTAAGTGTTCTGTATCAACATCAAAAACCACCCTGTGAATGGCTTCAAATACAAGAGAATTATCATGTAAATTTACGATCTCTACTAGAGCATAACGAGCAGGGTGATTTTTGAGTTCTTCTTTAGAAAGTGTATGTTTTAATTCTTCATAACAGGCTTTTGCAGCAGCCAAGGAGTGATTTCCGTCTCCAACTGCAAATAACATGGATTGTTCTTGGTTGGATATTGTTATTTGAGCAAGGTCTTGCAAAGCAGTTTGCAATTGTTCGATTTGTTGTGCAGGGATTTTCCACCCGCTTAAAGTTCCGCTTTGTTCCATCAATTCAAATTCATACAAGGGCAGGTGTTTTGATTTGATTTGTCCCAATGGTTCAATGATATTTTGTTTGGGATTATCCATCAAAAGCATAATATGAGGAAGCTCTAAACAGGCATTTTTACGGATTTGAACACGTGGAGGAATTCGCTCTAGCACCGTTTCTTCTGTAGCGCGGATAGAACTTTGAGCACCTTTTTGATAATCATATTGTTCTAAGTCAATCATACCAATGATACCTTTTCGGATACTGCCATTTTTTAATGTTCTTTCCACATAAATCAAACTGTTAAAGATGGTATCAAAGACACAATCCTTTAGATATTGTTCCATTTGTTGGTTGATTTCATTGATTTTTTTCGCAAATGGCTGTGTGTTGAGATCCACTTCTGGGAAAATAAGATGATAAGCAGATGGTACATGTTGCGTGGATTGTTTGACCCTTTGCCAGTAATCAGGCTGGGAAGTATATTGATCGCAAGCAATGACACTAAATTTTGACAAATCGATTTGTTTGTTTGGTAGTAAAATATCTGCGGGATATAAAAACAATGGTTGTTTCATAAATAAAATTCCTTTGATTTAAAATATTAGTCTAATCCTTTTTGTTCAATTTTAATGGCGATATCATCGGAGAAATAAACGCGGACTTCTGCATTGACATTGTATTCCCCAATCCAGCTACAAATTAAATTTTCGTTTTCGTCATAATCGTCATAAAGTGAGTCTCCTCCAATGATAGCGCTGATTTGGGCATAGGACATACCAACTTGGAGTTGTCGAAATTCCGCGATTGACACACCGTTTTCATAGACGGGTTCACCTGTATCAACGGCATTTTCATCTACTGTTTGAGAGAACCCATATTTAGAAAGGTTATCATCATAATCGTAGTCAGATGGATAGGAATTATAATATTTATCATAGTCATAATAATAGTCTGGGGTATATTTTTCAAGAAAGCCATCGAATAAGTCGTCGCTGTGCATAAAGGTGGCATAACTTGTAAGAGCAGGAATGATAATCTGAAAGATAATGCCAAAAATCAGTAAAAGAATGACCCAAGAGCTTGTTTTTTTCTTTGGGAATCGATTTTCCTTGATAGCTTGTTGGTAATTATCGGTGAATGCCTTAGAGACATTTTGTTGGTATCCGAATTCTTGAGAAAATCCTGAAGGTTGTTGATGAGGATAAGTTGGTTGGTTTGCCCACTGATTGGCTGATGGAGCGGATTGATATTGGTTGTAGGTTTGCTGAGTTTGTACAGATGGAATTGGTTCTATGCGTTCCCCACATCTACCGCAAAATGCACCTGTAACAGGTGTTCCGCAGATGGGACAAAATCTTGGTTTGGTGGTTTGGGCAAAGTTATTTGGCGGTACTTGCTGCCAAGAATAACTAGGAGGTACTTGTTGAGTGTTAGACTGTTGTTCAGTTGATTTGTAAACGGTATCACTATGAACACCAGAGGATATATTGGATGGTCGGGCTGATGAATCTTCACAAGCAGCGGTAGAACAATAAGGGCATATGTTTTCAAAATGCTCTTTTCCACATTGTGGACAAATCATATAAAAAACTCCTTTAATCTAAGATTCATAAAATATAGAAAATGGTATAATCTAATCATAGATATCTTTCATATAGTAAAACAAAAACCTGCTAATACGATAGATAATATTATTATAACAAAAATATTACAGAATGTAAAATGTATTTTTAAGTTTTGTGATATAATGGAAAAAGATAAATAGAATAGGAGTGTTTTATCAATGTATGATTTGATAATTTTAGGAGCAGGTACTGCTGGCTTGACAGCGGCATTGTATGCAAATCGCGCTGGTTTAAAGGTATTGATTGTGGAAAAGGGAGTTTATGGGGGACAGATTGTCAATACGCCTCTGATTGAGAACTATCCAGCTTTAAAGGAAGTTTCTGGATTTGATTTTGTTCAAAATCTATATGAGCAGGCGGTGACAAAATTTGAGACCCCTGTTGTGATGGGAGAGATAACGGATTTTTCATTTACTGGAATAAAAAAGTCTGTTACGGTTGATCAGACAGTTTATACTGCAAGATCCATTATATTGGCAACTGGTGCAGAACATCGCAAGTTGGGGTGTGCTGGTGAAGAGAAATTCAAAGGGAAAGGCGTTTCTTATTGTGCTACCTGTGATGGTGCATTTTTTAGAGGGCGCACGGTTGCTGTAATAGGAGGAGGAAATACTGCCTTACAGGATGCAAAGTATTTGGCAAATCACTGTCAAAAGGTTTATTTGATTCATCGCCGCGATAAATTTCGTGCCACAAAGGTAGAAATAGATAGTGCGTTAAAGAGAGAAAATATCATTCCGATTTACGATACAGTAGTGGAGGAGATTATGGGGGAAAATATGGTTACTTCCCTAAAACTCAGACAGATAAAAGACCAAACAGAAACCATTTTACCAGTAAATGGTGTATTTATTGCGATTGGGCTCAATCCAAACAATGGCGATTTTTCAAAGGAAGTGGAGACCGATGAAGGAGGATATTTGATCGCAGGAGAAGACTGTAAAACAAATTTAGAAGGCGTATTTGTGGCAGGCGATACCCGAACCAAACGGGTACGTCAATTGGTGACAGCAGCGGCAGACGGCGCTGTTAGTGCTGAGATGGCAGTGGAATATCTCAATTGTTAATGAATATTTTAAATTTCTATTGCATTTAAAAATAAATATGGATATAATAGAATTACAGTCATAAACAACTTAAAAAATGGAGGAAATCAAAATGGCATTTACAGTAACAAAAGATACTTTAATTGGCGATATTTTAGACCATGATAGAACAACTGCGGAATACTTTTTGGAAATGGGGATGCACTGTTTGGGTTGCCCTTCTGCAAGAGGCGAGAGTTTAGAACAGGCTTGCATGGTTCATGGAGTTGATGTGGACGAGTTGATTACAAAAATCAATGCACATATCCAATAAGAAATTGAGCGGTGAAACGATTTTCGTTGAGCCGCTTGTTTTTTATCTGAATTGAGTATTTTTCATAAAAAAGAATGTCTGAGGAAAAGGAACATAAATGATAGATAAAAGATTGCTTGCCTGTGCGGATTATGTGAGGGAACAGGCGAGATTTTGTGATATTGGAACAGACCACGCATATTTGCCCTGTTATTTGGTGAAACATCAAAGGGTAATTTCAGCCATTGCGGCGGATATCCATCAAAACCCACTCAAAAGTGCGCAACATACGATTGAGTCAATGGGATTGGTTGGGAAAATTCAGTTGATTCAATCGGACGGATTGCAACAAATACCACCTGAGCAGGCGGATGATATTGTCATCGCCGGAATGGGCGGAGAATTGATAGCACAAATCATTGAAGCATGTAGTTGGGTCAAAGATGAGAAAAAAAGACTGATTTTACAACCGATGACACAATTGTCCTTTTTGAGAAAACGCCTTTATCAGTTGGGTTATCAGATTTTAGAAGAAACGCCTGTATTTGAAAATCAACATCATTATACAGTTTTACTCTGTCAATATACAGGACAGTGTAAACAAATTGATGAATTGTATTCGATTGTTGGAGAAATACCGCGCAACAACACAAGAGAGGCAATTGCATTTTTGCGTTATCAGCAGAAAAGAAAACAAAAAATAGTAGATGGTCTAAAAAAGTCGAGCCAGCAACAGCATAACATACAACACTATGAGTTTTTGGTGCAACAGATACAAGCGTTGATTATCAAACAAAAGGAGAATCAGAGAGAATGAAGGTAAAGGAAATTTATCAGTTAATAGATACATTTGCTCCATTTCATACAGCAGAAAGCTATGACAACTGTGGTTTGTTAATTGGGAGCGAACAAGCAACTGTCAATAAAATAGGATTGGCTTTGGATATTACCAATCCCATTATTGATTTGGCGATTCAACAACAAATTGATTTGATTGTAACACATCATCCGTTGATTTTTCACCCGCTCAAACAAATTTTGGCGCAAACACCGGTTTATCGATTGATACAACATGGGATTTCCCATATTGCGGCACATACAAATTTAGATAAAGCAGAACAGGGAACCAATACAGTTCTTGCAGAACGCTATGAATTGACCCAGGTGACAACTCCCGAATGTTTAGAAAATTTGGGAAGAATGGGACAATTACAACAACCTTTGCCACTAGAGCAGTATATCAACCGAATCAAGTGTAATTTGGGTTGTGATGGAATCCGTTGTTACGATGCCCAAAGACCAGTACACCGAGTGGTATCCATTTCAGGGAGCGGAGCAGGTGCGATAAAGCAGGTTTTGGCATTGGGTGCGGACACCTTTATCACAGGAGATATCAAACATGATGTGTTTGTAGAGGCGCAAAATGTGGGATTAAATTTGATAGAAGTAAATCATTTTGATGCAGAGAATCAAGTACTCCCAGCGTTAAAGGAAACTTTAGAGACTATCTGTAAAGCGCAAGAGATAGAGGTTGTAATACTGAGTGTTACCAATCAAGTAAAAATAATTTGAATCAATATTGGAGTATTTTATGGCATTAGATGGAATATTTTTAACAACATTAAAAAGAGAAATAGAACAAAAGGCGATAGATGCGCGTGTGGACAAGATTTATCAGCCTAGCCGTGAAGAAATTGTGATGGTTTTGCGCTATCGGGGAGGAAGTGTGAAACTTTTATTGAGTGCTTCCGCAAGCAGTCCTAGAGTGCACTTTACAACCATAGCTTTGGAAAACCCAAAGTCTCCCCCGATGTTTTGTATGCTGTTGAGAAAACATTTAAATTCTGCAAAGTTGGTAAAAGTTCGACAGTTAAGACATGACCGCATATTATTTTTGGATTTTGAAACAGTAAATGAATTAAAAGACTTGGTGACAATTACCGTTGCAGTGGAAATTATGGGGCGTCATTCCAATATCATTATAATAAGTCAAGATGGAAAAATAATAGATGCAATTAAGAGAGTAACTGATGAAATGTCCAGTGTGCGCACAGTGCTTCCGGGAATGACTTATACATTGCCTCCGGCACAAGATAAATTGGATTTATTTGAGTCTTCCAAAGAGGAAGCACAAGAGGCATTTAAACAACTGAAAAATCAAGATTTTTCCAAATCAATTATGCAGGTATATCAAGGTATTTCTCAAATCCTTTCAAGGGAGATCGCTTATTATGCCACTGGTGGATTGGATTTGATGAAAAATGAAGTATCCCAATTTCGTTATGAACGTATGTTTGAATATATTGAAACTTTAAAATTGGCAGTGAAACAGGGGAATTATCAATATACGATTTTATTTGAAAACCAAAAGCCAAAAGACTTTACCATGGTAGATGTGCAACAGTATGGAAGCTATTTCAAAAAACAGCAATATCCAACCGCCAGCGAGTTACTAGATCACTTTTATTCAGAACGAGACCGTGTGGAAAGAATGAAACAACGTTCTCATGATTTACTCAAGTTGTTGGTAAATTTAACCGACCGCATCAATAGAAAGTTGCAGATACAGCGTCAAGAACTTGCGGAAAGTGAAAACCGAGATACCTTTAAAATTTATGGCGATTTGATTCATGCGAATGCCTACCAAATTCAAAAGGGTGATAGTACAGCGATATTGCAAAATTATTATCAAGAAGATTGCCCAGAAATCATCATACCGTTGGATAGAGCATTGACACCTGTACAAAATGCGCAAAGATATTATCATGAATATCGCAAGGCAAAGACGGCAGAAGAAAAACTAAAGCATTTAATCATGCAATCTCAACAGGAACTGATTTATTTGGAATCCATTTTTGATGCACTTACTCGCACAACTGGAGAAAGTGAACTGCTGGAAATCCGAGAAGAATTGGCAGAACAGGGATATTTGAAAAATTATCACAATAAACATAAGATGTTAAAGGCACAGCCTCCATTAAAATATCGTTCCAGTGATGGATTTTTGATTTGGTGTGGAAGAAACAATAAACAAAATGATAAATTGACCTTAAAAACCGCAAAAAATTATGATATGTGGTTACATACGCAAAAAATTGCGGGTTCCCATGTTGTAATTGTTGCAGATGGAAAGGATATACCAAATCGCACAATAGAAGAAGCAGCTATCATTGCAGCGTATCATTCTCGTGCAAGGGACTCTGCAAAGGTTCCTGTAGATTATACCTTGATTAAAAATGTGAAAAAACCCAATGGAGCAAAACCGGGGATGGTGATTTTTGTAGATTATCAAACTGCCTATGTCGATCCAGATAAGCAATTGGTAGAGCGATTACAAATTTTAGACTCATAAATTGAAAGCTGTTGTAAAATATTTATTTTACAACAGCTTTTATGTTTGCATTTGTTTTTGACTTATTGGGATTTTTAAAGTCTAAAGAAATTACAACTACTTGATTTAGATCAGATTTTGTCGATGGATAATCGGTCTAGTGTCATAGATACTTCCTGTCTTTTTTTGCGAGAGACTGGAACGATTTCTTCGGTTTTCATCTGGAGTGTATCCTCTTTCATTGTCTTTACAAAGCGAAGATTCACATAATAACTGCGATGACAACAGAAAAAAATATCGCTGTTAATGGTATCCATTAATACACGTAAAGATTGTTTGGTTGTAACTACTTCAGTGGGTAAGTGAATATTACAATAATGACCAATTACTTCGATAAATACAATATCAATAATTCGAATATGCCGATGCCCATGACTGGTACGAATAGTGATTTTTCTATATGTATCTCCTAAAACTTTTGTACAGCGATCAAGCGCTTCTATTACTTCATGTTTATGAACTGGTTTGATAATATAATGTAAAGCTGCCACTGCAAAGCCTTCTGCATAAAATTTTGTACTAGAGGTGCAAAAGATCAGCAAAACATTTTTATCAATCCGACGGATTTTTTCCGCAGTTTCGATTCCATTGATACCCGGCATGTAAATATCCAGAAAGATAATATCAAACATTCCAGGTGTGAAAGTGGATAAGAAAATTTCTCCACTATCAAAAGAAACCGTTGTCAACTCTAAAATACGGGATGTACAATAGTCGTTTATGAAATTAAGAAGCTGCACACGCTCCCTTTTGTCATCATCACAAACTGCAATTCGCATAAATATCTCTCCTTTCTATCCCATTTACCTGAAAATCCATTTTGCTAAATAGATGATTTTATGATTGTGTATAAAAAAATCACTACCTATTTTTATCTAATGTAAATGTTATAAGTTTATGCAAAAATCAGTTTGATATCTAGCTTTATTATTCATTATTTTAGTTTAATTTACAATAGATTATTCACGAACTGCTGAAATCGTTCCCAAAATGTCGAAAGTATTTGTTTTTCTATATAGAAAGGTAAAGTATTCTTTGGAAGCTGTGAAAATCATTGAAACAATGATAGTCATTGTTTCAATGATTTTGTGATTTTATCGAGAAATTTCAATGATAAACCGATTTCGATTGGCAGGGTAGAAACTTTCTGAATATTCAATAATTTGACCATTGCTATCACAACCAATAGAGGAGATAAAATGAGCTGGCTGTCCTTCCTTTGCCTTTAATAGCTGTGCGGTTTGCCCATGTAATAATTTGACTTCTAATTCACGGCGAACATGAGATATTAAGATGTGATTTTTTTCCAAGACTTCATATAGAGAAAAGGTTTCAAAATCATAATGAATGAGGTTGGGTGCCAATTGATAGGGAATATAAACGGTGGTGAGTAAGACGGGTTTTTCCTCATCAGATGGAAGTACATATCTTAACCGACGCAATTTGATAACTTGACTGTTTTCAGAAAGATGGAGTTTGGAACAGATAAATTCTGGAGCGGTTTTGACACTGCATTCAAGTACAACCGTACGAGGTGTTAATCCTTTCTTTTTCATTTCTTGATTGTAGCTTTCAATAAATTGCGTGGAGGCTTGTGTAATTTTTGGCTCTGTTACAAAAGTACCTTTTCCCTTAATACGAGTGAGATAGCCTTGATTGACTAATTTTATCATAGCAGTTCTAACAGTGGGGCGACTGACATGATAGCGTTGACTAATTTCCATTTCGGTTGGAAGCATGTCCCCGGTTTTTAGTTTGTGATGCTGGATATCATTTAATATATCTTCAATAATTTGGTCATAAAGCGGCATAATCAAACTCCTATTTTTTAAGATTTGTAATGTTTATAAGAAAAATAGAACAGTATATTTTTTTATTTTCATTATATCATAGAACATAAATACTGGCAAATAATTTATATTGTATAAAAATTGGATAATATTTGACATATGTTATAACATATGTTAGTATGAAAAATAATATTGATTTTAAATTAGCTTATCATGATAAAGATAATAAAATGTTGTTATGATAACATCAATCATGATAGGACCATTATTTTGATAGAGAATCATAAGCGTATGTTATGTGGTTTTAATCTTCAAAAATTACATCATGGAGAATAGGGGAGAGAGATCTTGCAGTGCTTTGAAGAAAAAATGTTAAAGATAATTTGGAAAAAACTTTTAATTAGCAAGGGAAATCAAGAATTGTGCAGATTATTTGAATTAAAATCATTAGAAGAGATTTATAAAATTAAACGTTTTGCCAGCGAAGATCATTCAGAGCAGTATTCTCTGTTTGGGATTGTTTATTTTTTAACAGACTTTTGTCTAGAACAGAAAAATTTCCCAGAAAATAAGAGATTATCTGCCATTTTAAACAGTGAGCAGTTTAAAGGATATAAGGTGGCAAAGACAAATTTATCTGTTGTGGGTTGTGACCAGATTTTAAAAAGTGAACTGGGTTATGAACATGACCATACATTGCTTTGTGTACAACAAATGATTAAAGTGAGATCAAAGGTGGTTTGTGTGGCAATTTCTTACCTGGATGCAGAAAAATATCAATTGCAATTTGATAAAGTATTGGATTTAATATGGTAAAGAGATAGCAAGTTAAAATTAATGTGAATGAATGAAAATAGGAAAGTCATATGCTATTGTTCTGTTTTAAATGAGTGTAGATGGTAAAATTCCTGATATTTTTACGAAAATCGATAAAAAGTTAGGTCTATTGTGTAATCAAAATTTGATAAGGAGAGGATCAAAATGACAAAGAAAAATATGATATACTTCATTTCTCTATGTATGTTATGTATCGAATTTATATTGTGCAGATATGTATTCTTTGAAATTCATGGTATGAAAGATTGGTCATTGATATTATTTTTGTTTGGTTTATTTGTGATGGTGATATCTTTTCTTTTGAAAGCCAGATTGGTTTCAATCTTTACAGCGATTGCATATATGGTTGGATGGATAGCAGGTATCATTTTTCAAACAAATGATGTGGATTTGGGTGGAGGGAGAACCAATAGCCTTTGGATACTCTGGACAGTTGTATTTATTTTTAGTGTGATATTATCTGTTTTGATTCAACTCATTGTTATCAAAAAAAAGAAAATTGATAAAAAGTAAATTTTTGATTGATTGGATAGTTATCTAAGAAGATAACAGCTTTTTTGAATCGTTTAAAAAGGAATGTAATACAAAACCGTTGGGTAATATTTATTTTTAATAGAGATATTGTTATAAATCGTTTGACAAAGATAAGTTTGATATGTTATAATAATTAGGAAAATAATTTGGGAGGTGAAACGCATGAAGTATCATATTTTCAAAAGTACAATTCTTTGGATGAATATTGGTGAAGTGACCGTTCAAACAGGTAAAATTGCTTGTCCGTCTATCAGTGCGCCCTTTTTTCGGAAAATGCGTTTTGCCGGTTGTTTATTTGAGCCAGTTTGATTCTTTATAAGATACTATTGTGTTTACAAATAACATACTCGAAATTCGCATTTTACGAGTTTCGGGTATTTTTGCGCCCTTTTTTAGAAAATCAGTTGTATTTTCTTTTGTGGGTTGCACAAAGTTGGTCGGATAAGATGGTAAGCGACGAGAAATATATCACAGTTTTATTTATCAGTTATAAGATTAGAAAAGGAAAGGATGATAGAGGATGAAATTAAAACCGAAACAATCTGGTATCTTTGCAACCATTGGAATCTGTGTCAGACAAATTTTTGACGGTAGTTTTTTATTTGTCGCCGGAGAATATATGGTACATTTTTTAAAGTTTTTTATATTAATATTGATGTGGAAATCACTTGCAAAAGGTGGAGTGGACTTAAATGGAATGACCCTTTCGCAATTGTTGACTTATACCCTGATGGCATCGGTATTAAGACAACAACTGGAAATTGTGACAGGGGCAACCGCTTCTCTCTGGGAGGGATCGATTGTCGGAAGATATCTGCGCCCAATGCCTATCTTTACTTCTTTTATCACAGAAACAATTGGGCGGTGGTGGATTCCTGTTTGGTTATTTTATTCTTTGCCAATGTTACTGATTTCTCCATTGTTTGGCATTAACCCCTTACCCAGTCGTGCGATTGATGGGCTATTGGCTTTGGTTAGCTTAGTGTTAAGTGCTTCATTGGGGTTTGCATTGGATTTTTTATTTGCCAGTATTGCCATTCGGTTGAAAAATGCCTGTTGGGCAGCCAATCAAATTCGAGAGGCGATTTCTGCATTGCTTTCTGGTGCGCTGATTCCTTTTGCGATGTTTTCCGATGCAGTGGGAACGGTATTATCATGGTTGCCATTTGGCTCTATTGCCAATGCACCACTATCTATTTATATTGGAACAAATCAAGCAGGCTTTTTAATTGGACTACAATTATTTTGGAATATTGTTATTTGGTGGATATCGGTGATTATATTTAAAAAGAGTGAAGAAAGGATGATTTCTTTTGGTGGATAATTTTAAAACCTTATTTCGTTTGTATTTTATTTATGCAAAGATGGATTTGCTTTGGTTTTTGCGTGATTTGCGTTATTGTTTGTTATTTATTGTGGGCGATGTAGTGAGTAATCTTGCTTCAGTAACAGGAGTATTTTTACTGGCAATGAGATTTGAAGGATTTGGAGAAATGAATCAGGCTCAATTGTTATTTATGTTGGGCTATGGCAGTTTAGTAAATGGCATTTACGGTTTGTTTTTTGCCAATAGCAATACAGGAATGATTAGTAGAATTATTGGAAGAGGACAACTCGATCATTACATGATACAACCAACACCATTTTGGATACAGATGATTACTGAAGGAGTTGCCCCCTTTACAGGGAGTGGTGTATTGATAATGGGGATAGCCTTGACAAGTTATGCAGTGGTAAAATTAGAATTGGTGATATCTGTTTGGTGGATATGCAAGTTGATAATCAGTGTAATTTGTTCTGCGATCGTGATAGTATCTTGTATTTATATCGTATCTTATCTGGCATTTTATGCACCGTCTGCCGCGGAAGAAATTAGTATGGTGGTTCAAGATATGTTTTTTTCCTTGAGGAGTTATCCGTTGGGAGGTATTTCTATTTTTTTGCAGAGTTTATTTTGTACTGCCATTCCAATTGGAATTGTAGCATGGTTTCCCAGCATGATATTGTTGGAAAAACAAATTGCTTTTACAAAAATAAATGGTCTATTTATATTATGGATGGTGACAGCTATTTTTTTGACAACAGCCGTTTCATTGTTTTGCAAGGGACTGAAGCATTATCGAAAGAATGGCTCTCCTCGGTATTCCTCCTTCGGTCGTCATTAATATGAGAAAGGATTAATAAAGAAGATGAAAGATAAAATTGCATTACAACTCAGCCATGTTACAAAAATCTATACACAATGGCAGAGAAGTGGAAAGATAAAGGATGTTATAAAAAATTTATTTGCCCCAGAAAAGCGAGAATTGGTAGCACTAGATGATTTGTCATTGACCATTCATCAAGGTGAATTTGTAGCTTATGCGGGGGCGAATGGAGCGGGTAAAAGTACTACGATTAAGATATTATCAGGTATTTTACAGCCGTCTCAAGGGCAGGTGTTTGTATTGGGCATGAATCCAGCAAAACAGCGAATCGAATTGATGAAGCGCATTGGCGTTTTGTTTGGTCAGAGAACAGAGCTTTGGTGGGATCATCCAGTGATTTCCAGCTATGAATGGAAAAAAGCGGTTTGGAACATTTCAGATGAAATTTATGAAAAGACATTAAAAGAAGTGGTAGAGCTGTTGGACTTGTCTGATATTTTGCATACCTTTTCCAGAGAACTGAGTTTGGGACAGCGCATGCGTGCAGATTTGGGAATGATGCTTTTACATCGTCCAGAACTGATTTTTTTAGATGAACCAACATTGGGGTTGGACGTATTGGGAAAACGACAGATGATAGCCTTTTTAAAACGAATTCATCAGGAAAATAAAACAACCATTGTGGTAACTAGCCATGATATGGACGATTTAGAAGAAATGGCAGAACGAATGATATTGCTTTCCAAGGGAAAAATTGCCTTTGATGGAGATTTTTATAAACTTCGTGAGGTACAGGGAGCTTGCTCTAGAATTCAGATTACAGTTTCAGGAAAAGCTCCTGTGATGGAGGATATGAATTGTATTTCTTCCGAAAAAAATGTGTATGAATATGAATTTGATACGCAAAAGATGAATATGGCACAGGTATTGGCATTGTTATCTAAGCAACCGGATATTCGCGATATTGAAATTAAAAAGGCGCCAATTGAAGAAGTGATTGCAAATCTTTATTTAAGTTGGAAGCGAGAATCTATCAATAATCAGTAAGATAATTGTGTTTGCTGCATAAACTGTAGTAATAATGATGGAAAGGCAGGAAATATATGATTACGATTAGTTTATGTATGATTGTAAAAAATGAAGAGCAAACACTCGCGCGTTGTTTGGATTCTGTATTGGGAGTTGCGGACGAAATAATTATTGTAGATACTGGTTCGACTGATCGGACAAAGGAAATTGCAATGCGGTATACAGAGCGGGTTTACGATTTTACTTGGATAGATGATTTTTCTGCTGCCCGCAATGAAGCGTTTTCAAGAGCAACAAAAGATTATTGTTTATGGTTGGACGCAGATGATGTCTTATTAAAAGAAGATAAACAGCAATTTTTGCAGTTAAAGCAAATGCTTTCTCCAGAAATTAATACTGTTATGATGCGTTACCATATTGCATTTGATGCAGATGGAAAGCCGACATTTTCTTATTACCGAGAGCGTCTGATAAGAAATCGACCAGAATTTCGTTGGCAGGGAGCTGTACATGAAGCAATTGTTTATGCACAACCAGTGGTTTATTCTGATATTGCAGTGACCCATCAAAAAGTTCGCGTTACAAATCCAAGACGCAATCTTGAGATTTATCAGAAACTAATAGAGAAAGGTGAAGTGTTGCAGGCAAGGCAGAAATTTTATTATGCAAGGGAATGGTTTGACCTAAAAGAATATCAACAGGCAGCAGATGCCTTTGAGGTATTTTTAGAGGACGAAACCGGTTGGATAGAAAATCGAATCGAGGCTTGTCGGCAATTGGCAGTTTGTTATCGACAATTGGGGCAAAATCAAAATGGTATTCAAGCACTTTTAAAGACATTGTCTTTTGACATTCCACGTGCTGAAGTTTGTTGTGATATTGCACAGTATTTTTTAGAACAAAGAAATTATCAAACGGCAATTTATTGGTATGAAACTGCTTTAAAATGTCCAAGAAAAGACAAAGATGGCGGATTTGTAAATTTGGAATGTTATGGATATTTGCCATTGATTCAGTTATGTGTTTGTTATGATCGATTGGGTGCGTATCAAAAGGCTTTTGAATATAATGAAGCGGCTGGAAAGATTCAACCAAATTCTTCACAATATCAGTATAATCGAACTTATTTTGAGCAGAAACATGGTTTGTCTTTACAAGCAAATTAGTGTTTGACATCGATTGGAAAAAATTTTATAATATAAAAAAGAATATGTACAGTGAGGAAAACCCAATGGTAGAAGTTCAAAAAGCCCATAGGCAAGATGTAGATGTAGTAACACAATTGGCATTACAGCTTTGGAGTCACCACAACCAAGAGGATTTAAAACAGGAAATGGAAGAATATATTGTCGGTGAAAATTCAGCGGTATTTTTGGCAATGTATGATAAAAAACCAGTTGGGTTTGCCCAGTGGCAGAAACGTGTAGATTATGTCGAGGGCACCCAAACCAGTCCTGTCGGATATTTAGAGGGCATTTTTGTGTTACCAGAATATCGCCGTAAAAGGATTGCTCAAAAATTGGTATCTACTTGTGAAGCATGGACGCTGCAACAGGGATGTTGTGAATTTGCTAGCGACTGCCCAATAACAAATGAACAGAGCTTTCAATTTCATATGAGTTGTGGATTCCAAGAAGCAAATCGCATAATTTGTTTTTACAAGAAATTAAAATAAGAGTTGTTGTGACTACAATAACTCTTATTTTTATCATAAATTAGTCATATGAATCCTCTTTAAAATCAGTATTTTTATAGACAGATGGTTGATTTATAGTTATAATAAAGATATCCAATAAAGTGGAAATATTGTTTCAAATGAATCATTTTAGATGAAGAAAGTAAGTGTATTTATGTTTGAAGAAAAAGACAATTGTAAAAAGGTAGATTGGTTTGTAAATGACCGATTTGGTATGTTTATTCATTGGGGGCTTTATGCCATTCCAGCAAGGGGAGAATGGGTTAGAAGTTTTGAGGAAATTTCCAATGAAGCCTATCAACCTTATTTTGACGAGTTTAATCCAGTAGATTACAATCCAAAAGAATGGGCAAAGGCTGCTAAAAATGCCGGTATGCGTTATGCGGTTATGACAGCCAAACACCATGATGGTTTTTGTTTGTTTGACAGCCAATTGACAGATTATAAATCTACGAATACACTCTGTAAAAGGGATTTGATTCGTGAATATTTAGAGGCATTTCGTGCAGAGGGAATCAAAGTAGGGTTATATTATTCTCTGTTGGATTGGCATCATCCAGATTATCCTCATTATGGGGACCGTCAACATCCAATGAGAAATCGCAAGGAGTATCAAAATGTCAAACATGATTTTGATAATTATCTGACATATATGCATGGACAGGTAGAAGAACTCTGTAAAAATTATGGAAAAATTGACCTATTTTGGTTTGACTTTTCTTATGATGACTTGACTGGAGAAGCTTGGAAAGCAACAGAGTTGGTGCGCATGATACGCAAGTATCAACCTCATGTTTTGATGGATAATCGCTTAGAGGTAAGTGGTGAGGGTTTTGGATCGCTGATGACTGCAAATCCAACCGAATTTTCAGGCGATTTTGTCAGTCCAGAACAGATCATACCTCCTGAGGGAATTTTAGATGAAGCTGGAAATCCAGTGGTGTGGGAATCCTGTGTTACCATGAATAATCATTGGGGTTATTGTGCAACCGATCACAATTTTAAATCTGCTGAGATGATAATCAAAAAGTTAATAGAATGCGTCAGTAAGAATGGAAATTTATTGGTAAATGTCGGACCAGATGCAAAGGGAACTATTCCAGCGGAATCATTGCAGATTTTAGAAGATATTGGCAAATGGATGAAGGGAAATCATCAGAGTATTTATGGTTGTAAAGCCTCAGAAATTGCAAAACCAGATGAGGGAAGAATTACCCAAAAGGGTAATAAAATTTATTATCATGTGATGGAAAGTGTAATAGGCTATGTTCCATTAAGGGGAATTTGTAAAGAGCAGATAAAACAAATTCGATTATTGGAGACTGGTGCAGAACTAAAAATAGAACAAAATTGGATTACGAATAATTATCCAGATACCGTATTTGTCAGTTTGGGAGAAAATCCCGCGTTGCCTAACTCAATTGATACAGTTATTGAAGTACAATTAAAAGAAAAATAACATCGGTCTAGAAAGTGCCTACAAGCACAAGAAAAAAGAAATATTTTTTATTATTCTGCAAATCGCCAACAAGATTGGCTGCTTCATAATAAAAAAGTTGTTCGGTTGTAAATTTGAAACGGTTGATCAATCAACACGATGGAAAGCCTATTTTGCTTTATGGAGCGTTTATTTCTCTGAGATAGTAAAAAGGGTGCTTGACTATTCCAAACTCTATGGTAAAATAAAAGAAAGAAAACGATATGTTTTGATTCTATCGTGCATGATTATATAGTTGGATATAGGGGGATAAAGTGGTTATGAGTAATATTAATCAAACAGAAATTTTACTGGAATCTGGCACAAATGAGCTGGAGATTATGGAGTTTACCATCAATGGAGAAATTTTTGGAATCAATGTTGCCAAAGTTCGTGAAATTATGATGTATGCTCCTGTAAAGGAAATGCAGAATGCACATCCAATGGTAGAGGGTATCTTCAAACCTAGAGGAGATGTCATTACAGTAATTGATTTGGCAAAGTATTTGGGTTTGCCACCAAGTAACAATTCTGCTCGTGATATTTTTATTATTACGAATTTTAATGGAATTGATTGTGCGTTTCATGTACATACAGTGGTTGGAATTGACCGTATTTCATGGAGAAAGATACAAAAGCCAGATCGTATCATTTATGGAAATAGTGCTGGTGTTGCAACTGGAATTGCAGAATATGAGGATCGTCTGATTACAATTTTAGACTTTGAAAAGATCGTGTCTGAAATTTGCCCTGAAACAGGAATTCAATTACAGGATATTGAAACAGTAGAAGCCTGTTCTTCTCGTTCAGATAAAATTATTTTGGTTGTAGAAGATTCTAGCTTGTTATCTCGCATGATTATTGAATGTTTACATAAGTCAGGGTATACACGTACTGTTAAGACAGATAATGGTCAAGAGGCATGGGATTTTCTAACAGAAATCTTAGATAGCGGAGACCCAGTGGAAGAACACATTAATCTAATTATAACAGATATTGAAATGCCACAGATGGACGGACATAGATTGACAAAGTTAGTCAAAGAAAATCCACAATTAAAAGTATTACCAGTGATCTTGTTCTCCTCCTTAATCAATGAAGAAATGAAAATCAAAGGTGAACAATTGGGAGCGGATGAGCAGATTACAAAACCCGAAATTGCAAGGTTGGTTTCTACCATTGATCACTTATTAAATTTAAAATAAAAGTGAATATATCAGTAAAAATGAAGATGATGAAAAACTGTTACAGATGATTCTGTAACAGTTTTTATAAGGATATGCTCAAAAATATAATAGGAGTAAGAAACTATTTTTAAGGGAAATAACATGATAATTACAACTGTTTGATATAGTGAAAATAGGATAAATATATTTATAAAAATAGAAGTTGTTTAGATATTGATTTTTAGAAAGTATTTCCTTTAGACAATGAATAATTTACAAAACAATAGAAATTCTGTTAGATATTTTATAAAAACAATAAATAGTGGATAAAAAGGGGAAAAATAAATGAAAAATATGAAACTAGCTACTAAAATTGCATTGATTTTATGTTCTATTCTAGTAGTAATCTTTACAATTTTTATCAGTATAACAGTGATACAGTCCTGTTCTCAAATTGTAAAAGCAACAGTAGGTGAAATGGAAGCAATTGCACAGTCTAATGGGGAAACGATTCAGAAAATGTTTGAGAGCGTTGAAGTAACAGTCAATGATTTAAGTGATTACTTACAAAAATCCTATCAAAAGCGAATTGATGCAAAAGCGAATGCGGGAGAACAACAAACTGTCTATCGCAGCGGTGTCTATCCCAATTTAGATTTGACTCATGAAGCTGCATTGACAGAGGAGTTTCTCCATCAAACTGTCATCAATGCAGTAGTCAACAACGAAAATATTGTTACAGCAGGTGTATTTTTTGAGCCATATGCCTTTGATAAAAATCAGGAAATTTATGGTTTTTATGCAATGAATAACAGTGGTTCCGTGGATATGGTTGCGATAACGGATTATTCTTTTTATTCCAATCAGCCTTATTATATGGACGCATTTGCCGCAGGAAAGATAATCGTAACCAAGCCATCTGTAGATACTGTTACAGGTGTTGAAATGATTTCTATAGCCAGTCCGATTGTGTTTAATGGAAATAAGATTGGTGTTGTAGTAATTAGTATAGCATTAGAACGATTTTCTACTGTGAAAATGGAAAGGGCAAATTACCCCTCTTTGCGGTTTGCCATTGCGATGGATGATGGAACAATTGTATATCACAGTGTGGATAGTAATAAGATAGGTGAAAACCTCTCCACTACTTATCAAAATCCAGAAGATGATCAAAAAGCAATTCAGGCAATTGATAATGGACAGAAGTTGTCTTTACATTGTATTGATGGAAATGGAGTGGATTCTTATAAGTTCCTCTATCCAGTAAAGGTATTAGGTAGTACATGGGTGATTGCGAATTCACTTGATTATTATGATATGACAGCTGAAGTAATAAAGGTTTTTATATTGTTGATTGTAATTTCAGTTATCTCTTTAGTCGTTAGTATTTTTTCAATTATTATCATACTGAAAAGGATGTTAAATCCGATCAATAAAGTAGTAGAAGCAGCCAAAGACATCTCCCAAGGAAATTTGAGTATTGTAATTGATGTGAATAGCCAAGATGAAATAGGTATTTTGGCAAGTACTTTTGGTGAAACTGCAAATTATTTAAAGGGAATGATAGGAGAGATTTCTGGTATTTTAAATAATATGGCTAACAATAATTTTAATGTTTCAATTCAGTCAGAGTATTTGGGAGATTTTAACCAAATAAAAATATCTTTAACTGATATCATTACAAATTTAAATACTGCACTAAGTCATATAAATCTTGCGGCTGACCAGGTAGCTGTGGGATCGGATCAAGTAGCTAGTGGAGCACAAGCACTGTCTCAGGGTGCTACACAACAGGCAAGTTCTGTACAGCAACTTGCTGCGACGATTAATGAAATTTCTCAGCAGGTAAAGGACAATGCAAAAAATGCCAATCGGGCAAGCGATATGTCAAATATTGTAGCACAAGAAATTGATCAGAGCAATGAGAAAATGAATACAATGACCACTGCAATGACTGAAATTAGTCAGAGTTCTAGTGAAATTGAGAAAATTATCAAAACGATTGAAGATATTGCATTTCAGACCAATATTTTGGCATTGAATGCCGCAGTAGAGGCAGCAAGAGCTGGAGAGGCTGGAAAAGGATTTGCAGTCGTAGCAGATGAAGTGCGCAATCTTGCAAGCAAATCCGCTGAGGCTTCCAAAGATACCGCTATTTTGATTGAAAATTCTATCAAAGCAGTAGAACGTGGTACACAGATTGCAAATGAAACAGCGAAAACTTTGATTGATGCAGTGGAGAGTACCAAAAAAGCCACAGTGACAATCAATAAAATTTCTCAGGCAAGTGAACAGCAGGCATCTGCGATTGAACAAATTACTTTGGGTATTGAACAAATTTCCAGTGTGGTTCAAACCAACTCTGCTACTTCTGAACAAAGCGCAGCCGCAAGTCAAGAGTTGTCTAGTCAAGCGCAAATGATGAAAAATATTATAGATGGATTCCAATTAAAAAGTGATAATCAAAATTCTTTGCCAAACTACAACTTTGAATCTGCTACAAATCATTTGAATCATACTCCTGAGTATCTTTCCTTGTCAGATAAATATGAATGACAACATCAAGAATTTGTATTTTTTTCTGATAAACTGTTGATTGATAACACATTAAAAAGGCGATGTGTTGTTGACTTCTTATAGCAAATAAGCGGCAGTTCACTCTGAACTGCCGCTTATTATAATTTATTTTTCAAAAAACTTCAAAATATTTTTTGTTTTGGTCATAACTACTCATCAAGCTACATACCTATTATTAAATAATATTCAGGTATGAATTGATTACCTAGATGAGAGGATGAGTGTGGGTGAAAGAAAATGTAGAAGATAGAAGTGTTGCACTTGGTCAATATATGATAGAAAATAATGCAACAGTAAGAAGTACAGCAAAACAATTTGGAGTTAGCAAAAGTACTGTACATAAGGATGTGACAGAAAGATTATTTCGAGCAAACCACAATTTGTATTTGGAAGTAAAAAAAGTGTTGGATATCAATAAGCAGGAACGTCATATTCGGGGTGGATTAGCCACGAGAGAGAAGTATTTATTGCGAAATAAACAAGTGTAAATTGCAAGAAAGCTCATAAAAAGTTTAACAATCATCACTTGTGTGATTGTAAAAGTAAATAGATAATAAAAAGACATTTCAAAATAGAAATGTCTTTTTTAATGATTGATATTTGATTTTATTCATAAAAAGAGATTTTAAATGCAATACAATTTGAAATAATAGGATCCAAAAATGATGATTGAAAACCTATCAGAATACAGATTTTCAACAATATAATGCGCATGTAGTATAATGGTTTGTATGGGTTATTCTTTGGTGTTCTAGAGATAATGTTTTAATTGTTGGATATTTTTTTCCTCAAAACGGATTACTTCTCCAGCCAGATTTTTAACACAAGGAGAAGCATAACGATATTTGTGTAGGTGTTGTGTCGCATCGATAATACCCATAGTACTTCCTTGAATTAGCATTCCTGCAAGATGAGAGGGTTTTTGACTTTGTTGTAATTTCATTTGTATTGCCAGTTGAGAAGACAATTTTGAAAGTTTACTTTTATCTTGTGGAATTTCTCTATGAAGATGCAGTTGGCGTTGCGCTTTTCTAGAAAGCATAGAGTACCCTTCTTTTTGCTGTTCCATAACATGACGTAAACGTGGATTTTTCACATTTTTTAACATGGTATCGATGGATTGCTCACCCATTTTTGAGTTTTGGTAGATGCGATTTAAAAAATTAATTTCATAGTTCATAATTTCACCTCATAGATAGTAT
Source organism: uncultured Oscillospiraceae bacterium (assembly GCA_910579175.1). Lineage (GTDB taxonomy): Bacteria > Bacillota > Clostridia > Oscillospirales > Ruminococcaceae > Massiliimalia. Next base: position 33,594 of record CAJTTB010000026.1, read on the forward strand.
TCGTAGAAAACAAGAAAATATAGTTGAAAATAGATTTTTTTATCTAATAGCAACTTCGTTTTTGTTGGTAGTCAATGAAATAACAAAAAATATATTTTTGATATCAATCAAGAAAATGAATTAATACCAAAGAATCATAAAAATATCTATTTTCTATTGGTGTTTTCTATTTGATTTTAAAACAATTGTCGAAAACTGTCGACTTTATTTGCTTGTT
>CAJTTB010000027.1:0-310 GCA_910579175.1 uncultured Oscillospiraceae bacterium
AACAAGCAAATAAAGTCGACAGTTTTCGACAATTGTTTTAAAATCAAATAGAAAATACTAATAAAAAATAGATGTTTTTGTGGTTTTTTAGTAATTGTTAATTGAAAAACATATAAGAAAAAGAAATTATCACAAATATCAATACAACAAACGATAAGGCGAGGAGATATCAATTGTATATTGCTGATAATAAAATGATATTTATTTAATTGACTATCAAAGTAAAAAGTTGCAGAATAAGAATAAAAATGATAAAATAAAAAATAATATTGATTTAAAATGTGCCTACGGGCACAAGAATAAAAGGTAT
>CAJTTB010000027.1:410-20200 GCA_910579175.1 uncultured Oscillospiraceae bacterium
CAGCGGCTCGTAATAAAAAATAATATTGATTTAAAATGTGCCTACGGGCACAAGAATAAAAGGTATATTTTTTGTTACTCGCTAATACGCCTGACTAACGTCAGCGGCTCGTAATAAAAAATAATATTGATTTAAAATGTGCCTACGGGCACAAGAGAAAAGGTATATTTTTTGTTATTTAGTAAAAGGCAACTACATTGCCCACTCCATAATAAAAAGTCATTTTATTTTCCTTTGGTGAGAATTTTCTATCTAAAGAGATAGAGCGAGATGTTACTGGAAGCCGTTTAATATCTATAAAGTGGAAAAAATACAAAACAATAATTGTTATTTATGAAAAATAACTTGTGTTGAAATTTGAGGTGAATTGTCATTGGCAATGAAATATTGGAATTTTCCAAAACAAAATCAAAAGCAAGCCGAAATATTGGCAAAAGAATGTGAGATTTCTCCATTTGTAGCAGAAATATTGATCAATCGAAATATGACATCTTATTTACAGGTACAAGACTTTTTAAATCAAGAAATTGCCTTTGAGAGTCCATTTGTATTGGCGGATATGGATCAGGCGGTAAAGCGGATTCAGACAGCTATAGACAATTGTGAAAGGATTGCAATCTATGGAGATTATGACTGTGATGGTGTCACCTCTACAGTGATATTGTATTCTTATTTGACCTGTTTGGGTGCAGATGTGATTTATTATATCCCAAGCCGATCACATGAGGGCTATGGACTCAATCAAACGGCAATTCAGTCTCTTTCACAACAGCAGATTTCTTTGATTATCACCGTAGATAACGGAATTTCTGCAATAGAAGAAGTACAGTATTCCAATCAATTGGGAATGGATATCATTATTACCGACCATCATCAGGTGGGAGAAAAGCTGCCTGAGGCATATGCAGTTATCAATCCACACCGCAAAGATTGTCCTAGTAAGTTTAAGTATTTAGCAGGTGTTGGGGTGGTATTTAAACTGATTGCAGCAATGGAAGGTGGAGATTATCACTCTATATTGGAACAATTTGGAGATATTGTAGCAGTGGGCACTGTGGGAGATATTGTGCCATTAATAGGCGAAAATCGGGCGTTGGTAAATTATGGATTGAACTTGCTTGCCCATACAGATAATCTGGGATTATATGAATTGATGAAGATAGCTGCAGTTCATTCCCATACACCCACGTCACAGGATATTGGTTTTGGAATTGTGCCAAGAATCAATGCGGCTGGAAGGATGGGAAATGCGTTGTTGGCAGTTCGTCTGTTATTAAGTGATACACAGACAGAGGCTGCCGAATTGGCACAGGAATTAAATACCTTTAATTTATTGAGAAAAGAACAGGAAAATGGTATCTTGACAGATATTCAACGTCAAATTTCAGAAAATCCAGAAAAGATGTATGATCGTGTTTTGACATTTTATCAGCAGGATTGGCATCATGGAGTGATTGGCATTGTGTCTTCTAAAGTATTGGAGTTTTATGGAAAACCCAATTTGTTGATGAGTTTGGATAAAGATGGCGTTTTAACAGGTTCGGGAAGAAGTGTGGAATTTTTTCCACTACATCAACTTTTGACAGCTTGTGAGTCAGAGTTATTGCGTTATGGAGGGCATAAACAGGCAGCGGGATTTAGTTTGAAATTGGAACGGTTTGAACGGTTTAAACAACTGGTGGAACAATATGCTGCCAAGCATTTTTTGGTTATGCCAAATTTTTCTTATCACATTGATAAACAATTATATGCAGATGATTTGACTTTGGAAAATATTAGAGCACTTTCTTTGTTGGAGCCTTTTGGAGCCGAAAATCAACAACCTTTGTTTTTACTCTCAAAAGCAGTGATAAAGCAGATTACACCGATTTCTGAAAACAAACATCTTCGGTTAAAGTTGCAGTTTGGCAGTTTGGAAATCAGTGCCATGTGTTTTCGTACTAGTACAAAAGATTTTTTATATACTGTAGAGGATAAAGTTGATTTTTTGGCAAATATCTCTTTAAATTATTATAAGAATCGGGAGTATTTGTCCATCGTTGTAAAGGACATTCGTCCATCAGAATTTGTGCAGGATCAGTTTTTTTATGCCAAAGGTTATTATGAAATGTTTCGTAGAAAAGAACCAATTAAAAAAGCGATACTTGATAAAATCATACCCAATCGAGATGAAGTGGCGATTGTTTATCGCTATTTGAAAAAACACCATGGCTTTCAAAATGATATTGATTTATTGTTTTCAATATTGATTTCAACTGGCATGAATTATTGTAAATTCCGCTTGATTTTAGATATTTTAAGCGATGTGAATTTGATATCAATTTCACCATTGTTAAATGAAATTCAACTTTGTGTGACAGATAAAAAGGTGGACTTGCAGACTGCAAATACCATGCAACAGCTTATCAGCAGACAAGCACAGTGTTGTTGAGTATAGATGATTCGAGATAGGTGAAAATATAATTGCAAATGTAACAAAAATAGCGTTGTGATTTTTTATGATATAGCAGCCAACTTGGTTTTCGCAATCCCAAAAAAGGTGCCTTTTTTATAGTGAGTAACACATTGGTTGAATAAGAGTATTTCTAATAAATTGTAATATTTGATTTACATACTTTAGAAAGGAAAGATTGGAATATGGAGGATAAGACATATTTAGAAGTAGAACAAAAGTTATATCGTGATTTGTTTCGAAAATTAAAAGATACAGGTAAGATTTATAATACAAAAAAGATTAAACAGGCATTTCATCGCGCAAGTGTTGCCCATCAAGGACAAAAACGTGTATCCGGCGAACCATATATTATTCATCCGGTGAATGTTGCTTATATTTTAATTAATTTGGGAATGGATAGTGCTTGTATTTGCGTTGCACTATTACATGATGTGGTAGAAGACACAGAAGTGACATTGGAACAGATACGAGGGGAATTTGGAAGCGAAATTGCGATGTTGGTGAATGGGCTGACAAAATTGACCAATCTCCCAATGTCTTCCAAAGAGGAACAGCGATCTGAGAATATTCTCAAAGTGCTTATGGCAATGATTCAAGACGTTCGTGTGATTTTGATTAAGTTGGCAGACCGTCTGCACAATATGAGGACATTACAGTTTAAAGCGCCAGATAAACAACGCATTACCGCGCTTGAAACAATAGAGGTTTATGCGCCGATTGCAAATCGATTGGGAATTATGACAGTAAAGGAAGAGTTAGAAGATTTGTCAATTCGTTATCTTGACCCAATTGCCTGTCGTGAAATTGATGAGGCGTTGTCTTTAAAAAAGAACGAACAAAGGACAATTATTGAATCCATTAAAGCAAGAATTTTAGAGCGTTTAAGAACGTATCAGATTGAACCACATATCGAAGGTAGAGTGAAGAGTCTTTATGGTATTTATAGCAAAGTGTATAAGGATGGTCGCAGCTTTGATGAAGTTTATGACATTTATGCGGTACGTATCATTGTAGATACAGATATTGACTGTTACAATATTTTTGGTGTCATTCATGATATGTTTACACCGATTCCCGGTCGTTTTAAGGATTATATTTCCACCCCCAAACCCAACTCTTATCAATCACTGCACACGACTGTCTTGGGAAAAGAGGGCATTCCATTTGAAGTTCAGATCAGAACTTGGGATATGCACTATATGGCAGAATATGGTATTGCAGCACATTGGAAATATAAAGAGGGAGTTCATGGAAAAGACAAGTTGGAAGAACAACTTTCCTGGGCTCGTCAACTGATTGAAGCACAACAGGATGCAGGAGAGGATATTACACATACAATTAAAACTGATTTAATGCCAGATGATATTTATGTCTTCACACCAAAGGGCGATGTAAAGTGTTTGCCAGTGGGCTCTACAATTGTTGATTTTGCTTATGCCATTCACAGTGCTGTGGGAAATAAGATGATTGGTGCAAAGGCAGACGGCAAAATTGTATCTTTGGAGTATAAAATTAAAAATGGTCAGAAGATTGAAATTTTGACCACCAAATCCATCTCTCATGGTCCCAATAAAGAGTGGCTTTCCATTGCAAAAACCAGTGAAGCGCGCTCTAAAATTCGGGCATGGTTTAAAAAAGAACGACGTGAGGAAAATATTGTTGAAGGCAAAATCGAATTAGAGAAGGAACTGAGAAAGAATTATATCCATCTAGATGATGAACAGCGTCAACAGTTGATTGAACGCCTTTGCAAACGCTATAGTCGCACAGAAAATGATCTGTATGCTGCAATCGGATATGGTGGAATTGTATTGGCGAAAATTATGCCAAATATCAAAGAGGATTATGCCAAGTTAATTAAGGAAAATGAAATTGAAATTGATAAACCAGAACTCGTTACAACCAAACCGAAATTGACCGGTGATATTAGCGTTGATGGAATAGAGGGCTGTCAAGTAAAGATGTCTCAGTGTTGTAATCCGCTCCCAGGTGATGAGATCATTGGATTTATCACCCGTGGGCATGGGGTGTCCATTCACAAAAAGGATTGTATTAATGTAATTCATTCCATGAGTGACCCAGAACAGGCAGGGCGTTGGATTCGGGTAAACTGGACGAGTTCAGTTGCCAAAAGTTACAATTGTACGCTGGATATCATTGCGCATAACCGCGATGCATTATTTGCGGATATTAGCTTGATATTGTCAGGAATGAGAGTTCCGATTTATGAAATAAATGCCAGACAACTCAAAAATGGGAATGCCATTGTCATCGTTACAATTGGCATTCAAGGGACAGAACATCTAAAAAATATCATCTATCGATTGAGTAAAATTAACAGTGTGATTAGTGTGGAACGTACGGGAAAATAAAAAATAGAGGTGTATTGTTTGAAGGTTATATTACAGCGTGTCAGTCGTGCCCAAGTGACGATCAACCAAGAACAAACCAGGCAGATTGGTAAGGGACTTATGGTTTTGGTAGGCATAATGGAGGGCGACGAAAAACAACAGGCGGAATTTTTGGCACAAAAATTAGTGGAATTGCGTGTTTTTTGTGATGAGCAGGATAAGATGAATTTATCATTACAAGACATTGATGGAGAGATGTTAATTGTATCCAATTTTACGTTGGGAGCAGATTGTAAAAAGGGAAGAAGACCTTCTTATACCAATTGTGCAAGACCTGAAAAAGCGCAAGCACTTTATGAATACTTTGTACAATGTGTCAGACAAAAAGGTTTAAAAAATGTACAGACTGGAACATTTGGAGCTGATATGCAGGTTTCATTGATAAATGATGGACCGGTTACCATCATTTTGGATACCAAAGAAATTGGAAAGTAGGAGAAACATCAAATGCGTTTGGATAAGTTTTTTTCCAGTCAAAATCTAGTTTCCAGAAAACAAATAAAGTCTTTGCTCAAACAAAAAGCGATTGCAGTCAATGGGTCAACCGATTGCAAACCAGAACAGAAAATCGATCCCCAAAAGGATTGTATTACACTGTTTGGAAAGATTGTGCAGTATCAAGAATATATTTATATTATGCTCAATAAACCGCAAGGTGTGGTAAGCGCAACCAATGACCGAACACACCGCACCGTTTTGGACTTGGTGCCAAAGGAGCTATATCGTCCAGGTTTATTCCCAGCAGGTAGGTTGGATAAAGATACAACAGGTTTGGTTTTGCTGACCGATGATGGGGAATTGGCACATCGGATATTATCGCCTAAAAATCATGTGGAAAAGGCATATCTTGCACGGATTGATAAAGAGATTACTCAAATGGATATGATGCAGTTTGAGCAGGGAATGACATTAAAAGATGGATTTGTATGTATGCCAGCACAAATGCGAGTAGTAGAACTCTGTGATAACCCATTGGTGGAAATTATTTTAAAAGAAGGAAAATATCACCAAATTAAGAGAATGGTTGCTGCGTTGGGTGGGAAAGTACTCAGTTTAAAACGCATCCGAATGGGAGGATTAACGTTGGATCCACAGCTTGAAGAAGGAGCTTGTAAAAAAATATTGCACAAAGATGTTGAGAAATTTTTGTGAATGAAAAATGGAAAAATTCTGCAAAAATCATGAATTTGTTTATAATTGGGCAAATTAGATAAACTATTTTTTAAAAGTTTGGGTAATAAGGTACTGTTTTTTACAACAAATATTTGGTATAGTTATAGTACATTGAATATGACGATCGCGAGTTTATCTGCTTGTAAAGATTGTCAAAAAAAGCTACACAAATAGCATAAAGAAAAAAATATAGGGCAAAAACTGCCCGAATTAAAGCCTGTGAAGATAGTAGGTTACGAGGTCAATGAAACAGGAAGCCCGCTGTGTTTTCGCAATGGGCAGTTTATAAAAATTTAGCCAGAAAACCACATGACTTGATAAAGTGGGTAGATGACTATTTTTGAACAAAGCAATGCTGTAGACCTTTGTGTCTGACACAGTTATACAGAAGGATATCTTCTGTATAAAGGGTGTTGTCAATCACCCTCTGATGTAACGCCACTTTAGATAGTAATATCTATTGAAGTGAATGGTCGCAGGCGTAAGCCGTCACTACGACTGGGTAGTTACAAGCCCACTATCTTTCGGTGGTGGGTAGTTGACATGATTATTAATAAGTGGAAATTATTTATTTTTAGGAGGTCCATATTATGGCAAGTTTATCATTGAAAAGTATCTACAAAAAATATGCAGGGAATGTAGTTGCGGTTTCTGATTTCAATCTTGAAATTGAGGATAAAGAATTTATTATTCTAGTAGGTCCATCTGGTTGTGGTAAATCTACCACTTTGCGTATGATCGCAGGCTTGGAAGAAATTTCTGAAGGTGAATTATATATTGGAGATAGACTTGTTAACGATGTAGCTCCAAAAGACCGTGATATTGCAATGGTATTCCAGAACTATGCTTTGTATCCTCATATGACTGTATTTGATAATATGGCATTTGGTTTGAAATTGAGAAAAACTCCAAAAGAAGAAATCAAACGTCGTGTTGAAGAAGCTGGAAGAATTTTGGATATTGCTCACTTGTTGGACAGAAAACCAAAAGCATTGTCTGGTGGACAGAGACAGCGTGTTGCTTTGGGTCGTGCTATCGTTCGTGAACCACAAGTATTCTTACTAGACGAACCACTTTCCAACTTGGACGCAAAATTACGTGCACAGATGAGAACCGAGTTATCTAAATTACATATTCGTTTGGGTACTACTTTCATTTACGTAACCCATGACCAGACAGAAGCTATGACAATGGGTACTAGAATTGTTGTTATGAAAGATGGTTTCATTCAACAGGTTGACTCTCCAACAAACTTGTATGCAAAACCATGTAATACTTTCGTAGCAGGATTTATTGGTTCTCCACAGATGAACTTTATCGATGCAAAAATTACAGATAAAGGCGGCAAATTGGGATTGACTTTCGGAAATACAAAAGATTATTTCTTAGAACTTCCAGAAGCAAAAATCAATCCAACTGTAAAAGCTTCCGTTGGCAAAGCTGTTGTATTAGGTATTCGTCCAGAAGCATTGCATGATGAAGAAATGTTTATTTCTGCTGCTACAACTGGTGTTATTGACTGTGATGTTGATGTAACAGAAATGATGGGTGCAGAAACTTATTTGTATTTGTCATTGGATGGTATTAACTTGACTGCTAGAGTTTCTCCTCGTTCTACTGCAAAACCAGGCGATAACATTAAAGTTGCATTTGATGTAAATAGCATTCATATCTTTGATAAAGAAACTGAAAAAGCAATTTGTAATTAATTATTCAAATATGAAAAAGCTGTTGCAATAGCAACAGCTTTTTTATTTGTTTATTTTAAAAATCCATAAGAGATTATGATGTAAATTATTCTAAATGTGTCTATAGGTATAAGGAATAAAAGGAATGTTTTTTTATTATTCTGTGAACCGTCAACGAAGTTGGTTATTTCATCATAAAAAATTGATAAATTCAAGATTTTGTAACAATTTAAAAGTCTATTTATGTTACAATTTGTAACAAATACGGGTTGTAAAGGTTACAATTTGACATAAAAGATATTTTAAAACGAAAAATGTTTTACTTTTGTTAAAGAATTTATAGATTTTTTGATTTTTTTAATGCAAGTGTCTTGCAAAAATCCATTTTTTTAGTTACAATAAAAATATCTGAAGATTGTTGATATTGGTTGGTAAATCATCTTTTAGATAGCGGATAAGGGTTGTCGTTTGCAAGTAAATCATAAAGATGAAAGCCTATCTATGATATCTAAATTTGTTCCTAACAATACAACAATCAGGTATATAGTAGGTTCGGAATAGTCCAAGCTGATATATTTAGCAACATTGTTCAAAAATTAATAATACCATTGAACTTTGTAAATCATGATGGTAAGCATAAAAAAGTTTGGCTACTGGTTACCGAGCAATTCACTTTTATCATAAAGAAAAGGGGATTTTATTATGTCAAATAGATTATTTCAAGGTGTTATGCATCAAATGCGTGATGCTATTAATCGTGTAATTGGTGTCGTAGATGAAACAGCAACCATTATTTCCTGTAGTGAACTTTCTAAAATTGGAATTACCAATGAATTTATTGCACTTGACCTATCAGATTCACACGAAACTTTTATTCGTGATGGCTATACTTATAAGCCGTTTGGACCACATATCAAACCAGATTATGCAGTGTTTGTAGAAGGTGTAGATGAAGCTGCTGCAAAATATGCGCAGATTTTAGCAATTACGCTTTCTAGCATCAAACAGTATTATGATGAAAAATATGACCGCAATAACTTTGTAAAAAATGTGGTGTTAGACAATATTTTGCCAGGAGATATTTATATTAAGGCAAGAGAACTTCACTTTAATACAGATGTCAGCCGCGTAGCGTTGTTGATTCGCATTTTATCCGTCAATGATGTGTCTGCTTATGATGTCATTCAAAATTTATTCCCAGATAAACAAAAAGATTTTGTCTTTAGTATTAGTGAAAAAGATATTGTTTTAATCAAAGAGATTAAAGTGGGTATTGAATCTAAAGATTTGGAAAAATTGGCACGTTCTATTGTGGATACGCTGAGCAGTGAATTTTATACCCGTGCCATTGTTGGAATTGGTACAAGCGTAACTGGTATTAAGGACTTGGCAAAATCCTTTAAAGAAGCGCAAGTTGCATTAGAAGTTGGAAAGGTATTTGACAATGAGGAAAGTATTGTTTCTTATGATAATTTGGGAATTGCTCGCTTAATTTATCAGTTGCCAACAACATTGTGTGAAACCTTTTTAAAGGAAGTATTTAAACAGGGTTCTATTGATTCTTTGGATCATGAAACACTCTTTACCATTCGTCGATTCTTTGAGAACAATTTGAATGTATCTGAAACTTCCAGAAAATTGTTTGTACATCGCAACACATTGGTATATCGTTTGGAAAAGATTAAAAAATTAACCGGATTAGATTTAAGAGAATTTGATCACGCCATTATCTTTAAAATCGCATTGATGGTCAAAAAGTACCTCACTTCTAATCCAGTAAAATTGTAATTGTTGATTGCATGTTACAACATTGGGATAACAAAATAATCCAACCGTGAGACACACGGAGTTTGCTCATCTAGATCTTTTATGTGGTCTAGATGAGAAGCGCCCTCTTTTGAGCATTAGCGCAAGTGATGGGGGTATGTCACATATATGCGAAAATTCTAAGGGGCAGTGGTATGATAGAATTAATTGATGTTTCGTTAAAATATGATAATGAAACAGTCGCACTAGATGACATAAATTTGAAGATTGATGATGGGGAGTTTGTCTTTATTGTTGGTTCTTCTGGTGCTGGTAAAAGTTCAATTATCAAACTTTTGCTAAGAGAACGAAAATCGTCGTATGGAGTTGTTAAGGTCAATGGCTTTAATCTCAATAAGATGAAAAGTAGAAAAATTCCAGAATTTCGGCGCTCTTTGGGTGTCGTATTCCAAGATTTTAGATTGATACCAACATTAAATGTATTTGACAATGTTGCATTTAGTTTGCGGGTGACAAACGCATCTACCCGCTATATTCGAACAAGAGTTCCTTATATTTTAAATTTGATGGGATTGGAAGCCAAAGCCAAGAGATTTCCCCATGAAATTTCTGGTGGTGAACAGCAGCGTGTTGCGCTTGCTAGAGCGTTGGTGAACGACCCTCCTTTGATTATTGCAGATGAACCGACTGGGAATGTTGACCCAGAACTTTCTTATGAGATTGTAAATTTGTTGAAAGGTATCAATGAATGTGGAACAACCATTGTAATGGTAACACATGAACATGATATTGTGCGTCATTTTGGTGGCAGAACAATCAGTATCGAACATGGAAGAATCATGTTTGATGAAGTGATAGGAGGTCATCATGAAGGCGAATAGTTTTCGATATTTAACAAAACAGGGAATTAAAAACTTATGGCTAAACCGAATGATGACATTGGCGTCAATAGGTGTGTTGACAGCATGCTTATTGATTGTTGGTTTGGCAATTATTTTAACACAGAATATTGACAATATGGCACATTATGTAGAAGACCAAACAGAGTTTGTAGCCTTTATGTATCGTGAAAACGACTATATTCAAATACAGGTTGATGCAGGAGAGGAGCCCATTGTGGCGACTGCTGATACACCAGAAGGGCAAACACCTCAGTGGGATAGCTTTGTTCAAGAAGTGAAAAAGAAAATAGAGGCGATTCCAAATGTGTCAAGTGTAGAATATATTTCAAAAGCACAGGGTTTAAACAATATGCGTTCTCAATTGGGAGAATATGCGTCCTTATTAGACGAATTGGAAGATGATAATCCATTAAATGATTCTTTTACAATCCGTGTAGAGGATTTGACAAAGATAAAGGAAACAACAACACGTGTACAGAGTGTGAATGGAATACAATCCGTCAATGCAGCAAATGATGTTGCGGAAACATTGACCTTTATCAGACAGATAGTCAATGCAGTTGGTGGAGCAATTATTTTGGCATTGGTCATTGTATCATTGGTCATTATCGTCAATACCATTCGTGCAACTATTTTTGCTCGCAGAAAAGAAATTAATATTATGAAATTTGTAGGAGCTACCAATAGCTTCATTCGATTGCCCTTTATTGTAGAGGGAATTGTATTGGGACTATTATCCGCGGTGATAGCTTATTGTATTATTTGGGGTGCATATTCTTATATTTTGAATGCATTTTCAGAAGGTGGAATTGTACCGACTTTTATTGGTTCAGCATTTAAGAATATTATTCCATTTAAAGATGTTGCTTTAGATTTAGGTGTATTTTTTGGTGCATCTAGTATTGGGATTGGCGTACTTGGCAGTTTGATGAGTATTCGCAATCATATTAAAGTTTAGGGGGAAATATGTCAAATGCTTTCTGAAAGACCAAAACACAAATTACATAGAAGTATTTCAGTTTTATTGGCACTTATGGTTGGATTTGCTGCAATACCTTATGGGAATGTAGATGCGGCGACAAGTGCAACATTGAATAATTTGCAGAAAAATTTAAATGCTTTGCAGGCTAAACAAAAGGATATTGAAGCTAAAATTTCTGGTTTAGAATCTGATAAAGAGAATGAGCAAAAAAAATATGATGAGTATTTATTGGCGATTGAGAATGTAAAGTCTCAAATTGCAATTTATCAGCAACAGATTGATGCAATGAATCAGGAAATATCACAAAAGAATGCAGAGATTGAGCAAAAGAATGCGGAAATATCACAAAAGAATGCAGAGATTGAGCAAAAGAATACAGAAATTGAGCAGAAGAATCTAGAAATTGAACAAAAACAAGCAGACATCAGTGAAAATTATGAAGAATTTAAAGAGCGTTTGTCTGCGATGTATATGGCTTCTGCTGGCAGTTCTAGTATGGGAGTATTGTTTGGTGCAGAAAGTTTTTCAGATTTTTTGACCCATGCAGAAGCAATTAAAAATATTTCTGAACGCGATAATCAAATTATGGATAATTTGATGGTGCAAAAAAGAGAATTACAGGATTTAAAAACACAATTAGAAGAGAAAAAGACGGAAATTGAAGGTGTAAAATCTGAGATTGAAGCCAGAAAAATAGAAGTTGAAGGTAAAAAAGCAGAGATTGAAAGTCAGAGAAATAATGTTGTAGCAGTACAATCACAAGAACAGACAAAAGAAGGCGAATTGAATAACTTAATTGAAAAGAGTGCCGCTGTTGTTGAGAATTTAGAGGCACAGCAAGCTGCATTGGATGAACAAAATGAAGAGTTAGATGCAGAGCGTGAAAAGGCAATTGCTGCGATTATAGCAGAACAAGAACGCATTCGCTTAGAGGAAGAGGCAAGAAGAAAGGCAGAAGAAGAAGCAAGGAAAAAAGCAGAGCAAGAAGCTGCTGCCAATGGACAACCTTCTAATTCTAATAATTCTACACAACAAAATAAGCCTTCTAATAATGTGACAATTGGTTCTGGATGGGTGTGGCCAACACCAACATATAGCTATGTATCTCAGTATTACAGCAGTGGTCATAAGGCTTTGGATATCGCCGCTGGAGCAGGTAATCCAATTTTGGCATCTCGTGGAGGAACTGTTGTATTTTCTGGATTTGGAAGTGCCGCCAATGGATTTAATCGATATGGCAATGTCATTTTGATCAGTCATGGAGATGGTTATTATTCCTTATATGCTCATTGTAGTGCACTGTATGTTTCCACTGGAGCGAGTGTTTCTCAAGGGCAAAAGATTGCAGCAGTCGGCAATACTGGACAATCCTTTGGCAATCATCTGCATTTTGAAATCCGTACAGGTGTACAAGGCACTCGTTTGAATCCTTCTAACTTTGTATCTGCACCACGTTAATATTTGGAATGATAATAGATGAAAATGACCATAATAATACATAAAACAGAATGATGATAAAGTGATGTTAGGATAACCGTTTCTAGTATTTAGAAGTGGTTATCCTTATTCACTCGATTTCCATCAGTCATAGCTGAAAGGATGAATTTATGAACAAGAAAATTTCACTGGGTGCTGCAATTGCATTTATGGCGGTGGTAGCCAGTATTACTTTTTGTGTAACAATGCTTTTTTCTCAGGATATTTTTAATAAGATGATTGCAAATGTAACCGAGAAAGAACAGATGTATGATAAGATTGAAGAAATTTATACCAAAATCAATGATAATTACCTGTTTACCTTGGATGAAGAACAGTTTTTAAATGCAACTGGTAATGGCATTATGTCAGGATTAAATGACAGATATGCAAGATATTATACACAAGAAGAATATGCAGAAAAGTTAAAAGAAGACAAAGGGGAATTAGTTGGGATTGGTGTAACAGTACGATATGATACGACAAATGGTTATTTGACAGTCGAAAAAGTATATGTAAATTCTCCAGCAGAGGCAGCCGGACTACAAAAAGGAGATGTTATCATACAAATTGATGATCAGGATTTAAGTTTGATTACAGCAATAGAATCTACAAAATTGATTCAGGGAGAAGCAGGTTCTAAACTAAATGTTGTTTATCGTCGTGATGGTGTGAATGAAACAGTGGAAATGGTTCGTAAAAATGTGGAAATTCCAGCAATTGAAAGTCGTATGATTGCAGACAGCGGATATATTAAGATCATCGACTTTACAGACGCAACTCCTGGACAGTTTTTCGCAACGATTGAAAATTTACAAGAGCAGGGCGCGACCAGCTTGATTTTTGATGTTCGCAACAATGGAGGGGGCACCTTAGATTCTGTACTGGAAATGTTAGATTATTTGTTGCCAGAAGGGGAAATTGCCACATCGGTTGATAAATCTGGAAATAAACAGGTATTAAAAAATTCTGATGCTAGAGAGGTAACACTACCTATGGTAACCATTACAAATGGAAATACTGCGAGTGCTTCAGAATTATTTGTACAGGCTTTAAAAGATTATCAAAAAGCAGATTCTGTAGGGACAACAACCTATGGAAAAGGCGTAATTCAGACAACCTATGCTTTGAGTGATGGAAGTGCAATTAAAATGACAACCAGCTATTTTAATCCTCCTAAAAGTGAAAATTTTGATGGAATTGGAATTAAGCCAAACTATGAAGTGGCACTTACCAAAGAACAAGAGCAAAATTTTGATATGTTAGATGAAACCAACGATCCACAGTTGATGAAAGCAATTGAAGTGGTAAATTCATTGACAGAATCATAAATAAAAAGCGTCTGGAAAGAATATTTTTTCCAGACGCTATCATATTATTTTATAAGTAATATTGAGAACCTTCTAGATGTTAGTAGTAAGATAAATTGTTGATATCGCTGTTGGCTAAAAATATAAAACTGGAAAGTTTTATAAAATTCGCTTGTTAAATAAGGATTTATCAAAGGTCTATTCCCAAGAATTTGATTATTTTGGTGATGAGAGGTCTAAAATATTTTGATAATCTATATATTCTGCAAAAGAATGTTCTAAACGGATAATTTGATGATCTTGAAATTGTAAGACGCGATTGCAGATTTTTTTTAGAAAGTAAATATCGTGTGAGATTAATAATAGTGTTCCCTGGTATTCAGAGAGCGTTGTTTCTAACATCTCTCTAGTGTATAAATCAAGGTGGTTGGTTGGCTCATCTAAGATTAGAAAATCATATTTCATTAAGATGGGAATTGCCAGTTTTAACTTCATCTGCTCTCCATAGCTTAAACGGCAAACAGGTGTTTGCATCTGTTTGTTTCCCAATCCTAAGTTGTTTAGTAAAGTTCTATCCTTTCCAGTAAGTTGTCTTACAGTCTGTTGAAGATAGGTTAAAGTCGTAATTTTTGGAGGTAACTGCAATAGATTTTGCGATAATATATATGGAGAGCTGCTGGGACTGATCCAAATAGAACCAGAATCAAGCAATTCTGGATGTTGTATCATCTCAATCAAAGTTGTTTTGCCACAGCCGTTATTGCCAAAGATGGCGACGCGTTCTCCATGGGAGATAGTAAAATTACTGTTTTGAAATAACAGTTTTTGTTCAAAGGATTTACAGATATGTTCTGCTTGTAAGATGCGTTTGCCGTGATTGGAGCGATGTTGAATTTCAAAGTGGATTGTTTTTTCTTCTTCTGGTTTTTGCTCTCCAGAGATAATAAGTCTTTCTAATCTTTTTTGATCGCTTTTTGCCTTTTTATCTAGTTTTTTTGCTTGTGAGCGTTTGTGCTCCTTCACCCCCATTTTTAACCCACTGGAGTCTGCTTTAGATGAGTTCCGGTGTGCTTTTTGAGAACGTTGCTGGATTTGTTGGATTGCTTTTTGAATTTGTCTTTGTTGTTTTTTACTTTCTTGATAACGGTGCGTTTTTTGTTCAAACAGCCTTGCCTTTTCTTCTCGATAGTCGGTGTAATTTCCGCAAAATTCGCTGGAAACGCCATGTTCAATTTCGATGATTTTAAAAACCGTTTCGTCTAAAAAGTAACGGTCATGAGAAACAGTGATTATGGTGCCATCATAGTAATTTAGTAGCTTAATCAACTGTTGTGTGCTGCGAAAATCCAAGTGGTTGGTCGGTTCGTCCAGTAGCAATAAATCTGGCTGTTGTGATAAGATTTGACAGAGTGCATATCTAGTTTGTTCCCCACCTGAAAGCGTTTCTGGGTGCAACAGTTGTGCATTGGTTAGATTTAAAAATTTTCGATATTTGGGATTGATATCTTCAGGGGAAAAGGAAAGTAGTTCTGAGGCGGTTTGATTTTGTTTTAATAATCCACAACGACAGTTTTGTTCTATCATAAGGGTGCCACCATCGCTGGATTGTTCTTTGGCAAGTATGTGCAATAGGGTGGATTTTCCACAGCCATTGGCTCCAACGATTCCAATGCGTTCACCGGATTCGACAATCATACAAATGTCACACAACAGGTCTGTTTCGCCAAATGTTTTTTGCAGATGTTTTATCATAAATTTTGACATAAAAAATTCTCCTATCTGATGAAATGATGCCAAAAAGCCGCAATTATCATCTATAGAAGAACAGTAAAACTTCTGTTATTTCAAAAAAATAACAGAGAAAAGATAGGATGATAACAATCATTTTATTTCAACTTGCTTTTTGACAGTATTTGATTCTTACTATAAAAAATAGTATTCATTTGAAATAGGCTTGCGGGCACAAGAAATCAAACATCGTTTCTATTGTTCCACAAACCGCCAATCACATTGGCTATTTCATAATGAAAAATCTGTTTTAGCAAATTGAAATAATAATCATTCTAGATGGTTACCTCCGTTATAGAATAGTTTGGATAATAATACTATAGAAGGGTAGAAATTACAATGATAAGTTAAGAGATTGTGAATAATAAAACATTTGTAAGTTATTTATTGGAATCATATCGATAAAAAATAGAGGTGATTGGTATTTTTGTATAGTGGAAAAATGAGATTTTAGCGACACTATTGACAGTAAGGTAAAGTTTTTTTATAATATAGGTTATATCAAAAAGCAGGTATAAATATGATACCTGCATATTTATGATATGACAAAATAGATATAATTTAAAATTTTAGTGATAAATATCATAGGAGGTATTGTTGTGGCAGGAATTAAAAAGGTGAAATTGACACAAGAAGGTTTAAACAATCTAGAACAGGAATTAGAACAGTTAAAAACAGTAAGACGTAAAGAAGTTTCAGAAAAAATTAAAGTTGCATTATCTTTTGGGGATTTATCTGAAAATAGTGAATACGATGAGGCAAAAAATGAACAGGCAATGGTAGAAGCCCGTATTAATGAACTGGAAAATATACTCAAAGATGTTCAAATTGTAAATGAAGATGATATTACTACCGATGCAGTGTCTTTAGGTAATACTGTTACTTTGAAAAATTTGAAAAATAATAAAATTGATACCTTTAAAATTGTAGGTTCTACTGAGGCATCTCCAATGAAAAAGAAAATCTCTGACGAATCTCCAGTTGGAAAAGCTGTGATTGGTCATAAAGTAGATGAAATTGTAGATGCAGAAGTACCATCTGGAATCATTCAGTATCAGATTTTGGAAATTACAAAATAAAAAACAGCAAGGAGTAAATAAAAATGAGTGAAAGCAATCAGGAAATGCAAAATCAGACAGATGAGTTAGAAGATATGAGTGCCTTTTTAAGGGTGCGTCGTGAAAAACTTGCAGAACTCAAAGCAAATGGAAAAGACCCATTTGAGATTACCAGTTATCCAGTAGATAGCTATGCAAAAGATATCAATGAACAATTTGATGAGTATGAAGGACGTATTGTTTCTATTGCAGGACGTATCATGTCAAAACGCGGCATGGGCAAAGCAGGCTTTATTGATATTATGGACAATACAGGAAGGGTGCAATCCTATGTTCGTAAAGATCATGTCGGTGATGAGTCCTATGCAGAATTTAAGAAATATGATATTGGCGATATTATTGGTGTAAAAGGAGAAGTGTTCCGTACCCAAAA
The DNA here is from genome assembly GCA_910579175.1 of uncultured Oscillospiraceae bacterium. Classification (GTDB taxonomy): domain Bacteria; phylum Bacillota; class Clostridia; order Oscillospirales; family Ruminococcaceae; genus Massiliimalia. Next base: position 17,854 of record CAJTTB010000027.1, read on the forward strand.
AGGACAAATTTCTGTTAAGGCAGAGCAGGTGACTTTACTGACAAAATCTTTATTGCCATTGCCAGAAAAATGGCATGGACTAAAGGATACAGACACTCGTTATCGTCAAAGATATGTCGATTTGATTGTAAATCCAGATGTTAAGGAAACATTTGTAAAGAGAAGTCGGATTTTAAAAGAAATTCGCAGCTTTTTAGATGCAAGAGGATATCTGGAAGTGGATACTCCTGTATTGCATACTTTGGAAATTGGAGCTTCTGCAAGACCGTTTATTACACATCACAATACGTTGGATTTAGATATGTATTTGAGAATTGAGACGGAATTGTATTTAAAACGCTTAATCGTTGGCGGTTTTGATCGTGTATATGAAGTGGGACGTATTTTTCGAAATGAGGGTATGGATACTTCTCATAACCCAGAATTTACTACCGTTGAATTGTATCAAGCGTATACAGACTATCATGGTATGATGGATTTGATTGAAGATATGTATATTACCATCACGAAAAATATTTGTGGTACAGAAGTGATTGAGTATCAGGGAACTCAAATCAATATGGCTGGACCATGGACACGTTTGACGATGGTGGAAGCTGTGAAAAAATATGCAGGAGTGGACTATTATGATTGGGCAGATGACGCTGCTGCAAGAGCGGTTGCAAAAGAGCATCATGTTGAAATAGATGAGGGAGAACGGGCGACAAAAGGTCATGTATTAATTGCATTTTTTGATGAGTTTGTAGAGGACAAATTAATTCAACCAACAATTATTTATGATTATCCTGTAGAAAATTCACCTTTAGCAAAGAGAAAACCTTCTGACCCTGCTTTTACAGAAAGATTTGAATATTTTATCTATTGTCGAGAAATGGGCAATGCGTTCTCTGAATTAAATGACCCAATTGACCAAAGAGAGCGTTTTGTAAAACAAGTAGAGGCAAAACGTGCACAAGGGGCAAATGCACAAGTAGATGAAGATTTTGTAACCGCCTTAGAGTATGGTTTACCACCAACAGGCGGTTTGGGATTTGGTTTGGACAGATTGGTAATGCTTCTGACAGATAGTGCATCTATTCGAGATGTATTATTGTTCCCGACGATGAAGCCCGTTAAGGAATAAACCCAGTAAAATCAAGGGTTTCCGGCTTCTCAAATCCAAGTTGACAACAAATTGACAACAATTTTTCATATCAATACGAAGAATTGCGACGCAGAATGAATAGCTGGAGGCTGAAACGCAATACAGCACACATCGCTGAGAGAACACTTTTTGAAAGAAATTTCAAAGGTGTTCTCTTTTTTCGTTTTGGTGCAACTCTCTGTCAAACAACAAATCGAATGGAGGATTCATTTTATGATTAGTGACAAGACGAAAGCCTATTATGAATTGAAAAAGCGAAATGATGTGCGGGAAAGTGCAAAAAGATTGCGCAGACAGTTTCTCAGGTATAAGGATGCGGAAATAGTTTATAGCATTACACACAAGAAGCTGTTGGAACTTGCTGGTAAAGCGGGAGCCATATATCGAATGGATGGAACCGTTCTGATTAACCGGGATATTTTTGATGAGTATCTGGAACAGTTTCATGAGCCGAGTACGTTGGTTTCACAGGAGGATAAAGAATGAGCGGAAATCTATGGATGTTTTCGGATATGTTGGACGATGAGGATGCCAAGATGATACAGCGTGAGTTTGTTACCTATTATGAAGGCGCTGATTATTACGGGCTGGGCTTGAAAGTTTTTACAAGTTTGGCTCATGAGGCAGGAGCAGTGTATAAGCTTGGAAAGCGGGTTTTAATACGGCGAGATATTTTTGAAGAGTATCTTAGAATCTTGAGGCGCAAAGATGATGCGTCTGAGCAAGATGAAAGTATGAAAAGTGAGGATAATGATATGAGACAAGGAGCATTAACTTTAGATGCCCAGACTGGGCGAATGGACATTCGATTTGATCTGGAGGATTATTATGGAGGTCTTCAGTGTGGGGAGCGTATGGATGTCTTTATCAATGGAGACTGGAGGCCTGCCAGAATTGAAATGGGGAATGGTTGGTATTTAACTGGGATTAAGACGGACAGGCTTGAAGGATTAATTGTAAGGATTTAATTAAATTATATCGCCGGGCGGTTTCTTTAAAAGGAACCGCCCTATTTTTATGCCGTGTGTCCAGCGAAGCTGTACCACACTTGCCGGTGTAAGTCCGGTCACGGTAATCGCCAGTGAGCCGTGTAGCTAAACTCGGTGCGTCGTAGTAATACAGGGTGCTAAGCGAGTGGATAAAGTAACCCGATAAGGGAGCGAGCAATCATGCAGACCGTAACATAAAGTGAATTCTGCCGTA
>CAJTTB010000028.1 GCA_910579175.1 uncultured Oscillospiraceae bacterium
TTTATCTTTTATTATTCCAATAAATTGAAAAAACACTAAAAACAAAAAGCTGCTGTGGACAAAATCCACAGCAGCTTTTTTAATGACCATTTTATCAAATCGTTATTATATTTTTCATCATGAGACTGCCAATGTTATGGATAGGTTGTAGAATTATAAAAAATAAAATTTTGTTTTCGTATTTGTCATACTGAAAGGCAATACTATTTTTATTTAGAAAATTTAAATTATAGATAAATAATAAGGTAAAAAAATTGCATAAACTATCTTTAAAAAATGATTTATCTGTGTTATAATAAATAAGTAAAATTTTATAGAAAGGTATGATTCGATATGAAGTTTCGTAAATTAAAAGTATTTGCGACAATGATAGCAGCATTAGCAATTGCTGGTTCAACAACAGTTGCTGCACACTCAAGTATGCCACATAACAATAACTATTCAAATTATTATTATGATTGGGATGATGATGACTGGGAAGACATGTTATACTGGAATCTTATTAAAAATCCTACTCCTGGATGGCATGTCATTGATGATGATTGGTATTATGTAGATCCAGCTACCAATACATTAAAAACTGGTTGGGCGCAAATTAATGGCAGATGGTACTATTTTGACCGTGAAGGTCAGATGGAAACCGGCTGGGAATGGATCGATGGAGTACATTATTACTTTGCGCCTGATGGAAGTATGCAAAGCGGTGGCAATGGAAACAATACAAATTTAAATGGTCCTACCACTTCTGTCAATTCAGGTTGGGTTCGACATGATGGTAATTGGTATTATATAGACCCAGCAACTGGCACTTATAAGAAAGGTTGGGCACAAATCAATGGTCAATGGTATTATTTTGACCATGATGGTGAAATGGAAACCGGCTGGGAATGGATCGATGGGGTACATTATTACTTTGCGCCTGATGGAAGTATGCAAAGCGGTGGCAATGGAAACAATACAAATTCAACTGGTCCCACCACCTCTGTCAGCTCAGGTTGGCAACATCAAGGCGATGATTGGTATTATGTAGATCCAACAACAAATACTTATAAAACTGGTTGGGCACAAATCGGTGGTCAATGGTACTATTTTGACCATGAAGGAGAGATGCAGACCGATTGGGAATATGTGAATGGCAAATATTATTATTTCGCCCCCAATGGCTGTATGCAAACCGGTTGGCAATTTCTCAATGGTAAGTGGTATCACTTGAATAGTACTGGAGCAATGGATACAGATTGGATCCAACAAAATGGCAAATGGTATTATTGTAATCACAGAGGTGAAATGCAGGTAGGTCATCATGTAATCAACAATGTTCCATATAACTTTAATTCCAATGGAGAAATGTTATAATTTTAATCTGAAATCGCAATTCATCCCCTCCTTCATTGAAGGAGAGGATGAATTTTAATTTTTAATAGAAATAAATTATTTTTCCTGCTAATAATGATTTTTGTAATATTATAAGTGGCTCATAGAATAAAATAATAGAAATTATGGTTCAAGAAAACGCTCAACTTGAACCACATTTCCTCGTAGTTGTTCCAAATAAGAGACAGTACCCAGATTAAGAATCATAGGGTCCACTAATTTGGTATCCACATAAAATTCAACAAGATTTCCATTGCTTTCAACATAGCGATTGGTGGGGTCGGTGTGAATATCCATTTTAACATCAGCCAAGATGGCTAAAAATGAATTCCCATTGTCTAATGTAATCCGATACTTGTCTCCGATAGAAGTTCCATAATAACTGCCTAACGCAATACAGTAATAATCGTCGACTTTGCGCAGACCATTTTCATCTGTATAGGATTGTTGTCGAATTTTCCATTGCGCACTAGAGCGGCTGGTAATACAGCGATAATCTGTATAGGCTTTGAAGTTTGTATTGACTGTTGGGACTTCATAGGAAACTGTTTGAACAATTGGTTCGTCAGATTGTGTCTCTTTTGGTGTAGGGGTCTTTAAAGAAAAGAATGTTTCAACGTTTTCCATTGGTGGGGCATTGGTCTGTATTGTGGTGTCATAAGATGATTGGTTGATAGATGAAAATAAAGACGCCATTAAAACCGTTGTCGAAACAATGGATTTGATAGAAATAGAAGAATGTAAGATAATAAGTCACTTCCTTGTATTTTCAAATGATATTTGGTGATTGTTTAATATCAGCATTTACAATTTATACCGTTTTATGCATTTGTATTATAAGGCAGTGAGAAAATATTTTTTGTCATTTTTTGAAGTGACTGTCGTATTCATGAAGATAGATCTTGAAAAATTAAAATAACAGACATATTATATTTACAGTTAAGCTGTCAATTGATTGAAATTGAAAAAAATATATGATATAATAATTTCATTTGTGAAAGAAGAAAAAATGTTTTGGTATGGAGGAAAGGAGTCGACTGAATGTATGAAAATTGTAGGGGTTGATCCAGGTTATGCAATTGTAGGAGTCGGCATCTTGGAGTACCAAAATCCTCGATTTCAAGTCTTAGATTATGGAGCCATTACAACTCCAGCAGGAATGGACTTTCCAGATCGTCTGCGCATAATTTATGAAGACTTTATCAAGATTTTAGATATGTATCAACCCAATCATATTGCAATTGAAAAGCTATTTTTTACAACCAATCAAAAAACTGCGATTGATGTTGCGCAAGCAAGAGGAATTATCTTGTTGGCGGCAAGTCAGAGAAATGTTGATGTATTTGAATATACTCCACTACAAGTAAAGCAATCTGTTGTGGGATATGGAAAAGCGATAAAAAAACAGGTGATGGAAATGACAACACGTATTTTAAACCTAAAAGAAATTCCCAAACCAGATGATGTTGCAGATGCGTTGGCAATCGCTGTTTGCCATGCACATACAATGTCATCAAAGATGAATTGGATGCGTTTGAAACAATTGCATAGCCAATATCAAAAATAGTCATAAATAGAAAAGGGAATGAATCGTTATGATTTATAGTTTAAATGGAATTTTAAAAGAAGTATCTCCAAATTTTATTGTAGTAGAAGCGCAAGGAGTGGGCTATGGAGTGAAAACCACTATGACTACCATTTCGCAGCTTCCCCCAATAGAAGAAAAGGTATTGTTGTACACACATCTTTATGTGAGAGAAGATGCAATAGAATTGTTTGGTTTTGCAACACTTGCGGAAAAAAATTGTTATAAAATGTTGACTACAGTCAACGGGGTAGGACCGAAGGCGGCATTGTCAATTTTATCGGATAATACACCAGAACAATTTGCATTGTTAGTGGCTTCTGGTGATGCAAAGTCATTGACCCGTTCAGCAGGAATTGGAATCAAAGGTGCCCAAAGAATTGTATTGGAACTAAAGGATAAAATATCTAACGAACAGATTAAAGATGGTATCATCAGCGCCCCAGTCAATCATATCGCAGCTGATAAGAACCATGCTTCTGAAGCGATCAACGCCTTGATGGTATTGGGATTTTCTCAGGCAGAGGCAACCACTGCAATTACTGCACAGGATACTTCTGCTTCTGTAGAGGAATTGATTAAATTGGGGCTAAAGGCTCTGGCAGGGAAGTAGGATACATTCGTAGATAAAAGAAAGGAATGGTCGTAATATGTTTGAACATTCTCACAATGAAATTGACTTTGCAGGCAATTTTGAAAATCGGATGGTTGCACCAGAGTTTTCACAAGAAGATGTTGACGTGGAGTTTTCACTGCGCCCAAAAAGATTAAATGAATATATTGGTCAAGATAAGGTGAAAGAGAATTTATCTGTTTTTATTCGTGCTGCAAAAGAGAGAAATGAATCATTGGATCATGTGTTGTTATATGGTCCTCCCGGATTGGGAAAAACAACATTAGCGGGGATTATAGCCAATGAAATGAATGTCAATATCAGGATTACTTCAGGACCTGCAATTGAAAAGCCCGGAGATTTGGCATCACTTTTGACCAGTTTAAGTCAAAATGACGTGTTGTTTATTGATGAAATTCATCGTCTATCCCGTTCGATAGAAGAAGTGCTTTACTCTGCAATGGAAGATTTTGCGTTGGATATCATCATTGGAAAGGGACCTGATGCGCGCTCTATTCGCATTGACTTGCCAAAATTTACTCTGGTGGGAGCAACGACCCGTGCAGGACAATTGACAGCGCCTTTGCGTGATCGTTTTGGAGTGATACTGCGTTTGGAGTTATATAGTGCCCAACAGCTTTCTCAAATTATTTTAAGAAGTGCGGGCATTTTAGAAATGAATTGTACAGAAGCAGGTGCTTTACAGTTGGCAAAGCGTTCTAGAGGAACGCCTAGGGTTGCCAATCGATTGTTAAAGCGGGTGCGAGATTTTGCGCAGGTATTGGGAGATGGTGTGATTGACGAGGAAATTGTAAATCATGCTTTAAGTCGTTTGGAAATAGATGAATTGGGATTGGATACCAATGACCGAAGAATGTTGACAATCATTATTCGCAATTATAATGGAGGACCTGTTGGCTTGGAAACACTGGCAGCAGCAATTGGAGAAGAAGCTGTGACATTAGAAGATGTTTGTGAGCCTTATTTGATGCAGTTGGGATTTTTGTCCCGCACACCAAGGGGTAGATGTGTGACTGCTTTGGGATATCAACATCTGGGTTTTGCACCTCAGGAGCAGCCGACATTGTAAAATAAATTTAATCAAAAAAGGAGAATGAATGATGGGAAGATTATTTGGAACAGATGGAGCAAGGGGAATTGCAAATCAAGATTTGACTTGTGAATTGGCTATGAAAATTGGTCGTGCAGCAGCAGCAGTATTAACGCGTCATAATCCCAAAAAACCAAAAATTGTCATTGCAAAAGACACCAGAATTTCTTCTAGTATGTTAGAAAACGCATTGGTTGCAGGAATCTGTTCTGTAGGGGTTAATGTAGAGTTATTGGGCGAATTGCCAACACCAGCAGTGGCATGGTTGGTAAATGAGTATAATGCAGATGCTGGAGTAATGATTTCGGCTTCCCACAATCCAGCGGAATTCAATGGAATCAAATTGTTTTCCAGTACAGGTTATAAGTTGTCAGACAGTGTGGAAGAAGAAATTGAACGATTGATTTTGGATACACCAGAAGAAATTACACTTTGTGATCCATTAAAAATTGGAAAGGTATATACGCGAAACTCTTCTTACTTGGATTATATTGACCATGTAAAGGATACCATTGACGATGATTTAAGTGGTTTAAATATTGCCATTGACTGTGCAAATGGTTCTGCCAGTCGTACCGCAGAAATTTTATTCTCTCAACTAGGTGCGACACCTCATATTCTTCATGCAACTCCAACTGGATTGAATATCAATCGAAAATGTGGCTCTACGCATATGGAAAGTTTGCGCACTTTTATGTTGGAAAATCGCTGTGAACTTGCAATTGCCTTTGACGGAGACGCAGATCGCTGTTTGTTTTTAGATGAAAATGGTGATTTGGTTGATGGGGATCAAATTATGGCATTGGTGGCAAAGGATTTAAAAGATCACCATCGCTTGACCGAAAATACCATTGTGGCGACAGTTATGTCCAATTTTGGAATGCACGCCTTTGCAAAGGAAAACAATATCAACTTGGTATGTACCAGTGTGGGCGACCGCTATGTATTGGAAGAAATGCTGAAATATGGTTATATCATTGGTGGTGAACAATCTGGGCATATCATTTTTAAAGAGCATGCACAAACTGGAGATGGTCAGTTGACCGCAATTCAAGTACTTAACATTTATAAAAATTCTGGAAAGAAAATGTCCGAGTTGGCAAACACCATGAAAAAATATCCACAGATATTAGAAAGTGTTTATGCACAGCAAGCGGCAAAAGAAAAATTGGCAACAGATAAGCAAATCAAAGCGATTATCCGTGAAGTCCAAGAAAAATTGGGAGACGATGGTCGTGTATTGGTGCGCGCTTCTGGCACAGAACCGCTGATCCGTGTGATGTTAGAGGGCAAAAATCAAGAGGAATTAAAAGAATATTGTAAACAAATCAAAGATGTGATTGAAAAACAGATTGCCGAATAAAAGAAAGGAAAGGACACAAGGATGAGAGTTGCATCTGACTGGCAGGATTACCGTGTAATAGATACTTCGAATGGGGAAAAATTGGAATATTGGGGGGATACTCTGTTGATACGTCCAGACCCTCAAGTGCTTTGGAATACTGAGCGAAAGAATCCTCTTTGGAACAAAGCTGCTGCCCGCTATATTCGTTCTAACAAGGGCGGGGGAAGCTGGGAATACCATACAAAAGTGAAAGACAGTTGGGAAATTTCCTATCATGATTTGGTATTTCAAATTAAGCCAACTGGATTTAAACACACTGGCTTATTTCCAGAGCAGGCAGTAAATTGGAATTATTTTAGACAAAAGATTCAAAAAGCGAATCGTCCCATTAAAGTACTGAATTTATTTGCCTATACTGGTGGGGCAACTTTAGCATGTGCAGCAGCAGGTGCACAAGTATGCCATGTGGATTCCTCAAAAGGCATGGTAAGCTGGGCAAGAGAAAATGCAAAATTATCCGGACTGACAAATGCTCCCATCCGCTGGATTGTAGATGATTGCAAAAAATTTGTAGAAAGAGAAATTCGCCGACAAAGTCGATATGATGCCATCATTATGGACCCTCCTTCTTATGGGAGAGGTCCTAATGGTGAAATTTGGAAATTAGAAGAACAGATTTATGAATTGGTTACCATCTGTAGTCAGGTGCTTTCAGATAATCCATTGTTTTTTGCAATCAATTCCTATACAACAGGAATTTCGATGTCAGTAATGGGCTATTTATTGGGTGTCATTGTCAACAAACGATATCAGGGGCATATTTGTACAGATGAAATTGGACTACCTGTGGAAGAAAGTGGATATATTTTGCCATGTGGTTCAACTGCACTTTGGGAAGCAATGGAATAAAATGGGGTATCGAATTTGAATCAAATAATAAAAACACAACATCTGAGATTTGAATATATTCGAGAAGATGAAAATGAACATATATTGGTATTAGACAATATTAACGTGCAAATTCAAAAGGGGGAATTTGTAGCTATTTTAGGGCATAATGGTTCTGGAAAATCCACTTTGGCAAAACACTTTAATGCCATTTTGCTTCCGACAGAAGGATTGGTGATGGTAGATGGGATAGATACCACACAGTCTGAAAGATTATTTGATATTCGACAAAAAGTAGGCATGGTGTTTCAAAATCCAGATAATCAAATTGTTGCTACCATTGTGGAGGAAGATGTTGCCTTTGCCTTAGAAAATTTGGGCGTAGCACCATCGGAGATTCGCCGTCGAGTGGATGAAGCATTAAAAACGGTGGATATGTATGAATTTCGGGAACATGCCCCACACCAGCTTTCTGGGGGTCAAAAGCAGCGTATTGCAATTGCGGGTATCATTGCAATGCGTCCGGAGTGTATTGTGTTGGACGAGCCTACTGCAATGTTGGATCCAAAAGGACGGCAAGAGGTATTAAAGACCATCATGGATCTGAATCAAAATGAAAAGACAACGGTAGCAATTATTACGCACTATATGGATGAAGCGGCATTGGCGGACAGAGTGATTGTCATTGATCATGGTAAAGTGGTAATGGAAGGAAAACCAAAAGAAATTTTTTCACAGGTAGAACAACTAAAGTCATTGGGTTTAGATGTTCCCCAGGTGACAGAGTTGTGTTATTTATTAAGACAACAGGGAATGCCAGTTCCCGTTGATGTCATTACTGAGGAAGAATGCGTTGAGGTTTTAACACAGCTACTTCAGAGCGATATCAAGGGGGATTAGAACAATGATAATGATTAAAACAGAAAATCTATCCCATATCTATAGTGCACATACGCCATTTGAGAAGGTTGCGATTGGCAATATCAATTTAGAGATTGAACAGGGTGCATTTGTTGGTGTGATTGGGCATACTGGATCGGGAAAATCCACTTTGATTCAACATTTTAATGGTCTATTAAAACCCACTTCGGGAAAAATCTTGATTGACGGGAAGGATATTTGGGAAAACAAGCAACAAATTCGTCAGGTTCGATTTGATGTAGGGTTGGTATTTCAATATCCTGAATATCAATTATTTGAAGAAACTGTCTATCAAGATATTGCATTTGGTCCTACCAACATGGGATTATCAAAAGAGGAAATTCACAATCGCGTGATAGAGGCAATGGAATTTGTAGGACTAAAGGAAAAGTATGCCAAAAAAAGTCCATTTGACCTTTCAGGAGGGCAAAAAAGGCGTGTGGCAATTGCTGGAGTGATTGCAATGCGCCCAAAAGTATTGATATTAGACGAACCAACAGCAGGATTGGATCCCAAAGGGCGAGACCAAATTTTAGGACAGATTAAGGAATATCACAAACAGACAAAAAGTACTGTGTTGTTGGTCTCTCACAGTATGGAGGACATTGCAAAATATACGCAAAAAGTGCTGGTAATGAATCACGCTAGCGTCTTTGCCTATGATACTGTAGAACAAATCTTTACAAAAAGTCAAGAAATCACAAAGATGGGATTGTCTGTACCACAGGTTACAAAAGTGTTTTATCAACTACATCAGCGCGGTTTTGCTTTGGAAAATGACGTTTATACGGTCAAATATGCAGCGAATGAAATTTTAAAATTGTGGAATCAAAGGGGGGAGTAAGGTGTTAAAAGACATTACCATTGGACAATATTTCCCGGGGAAATCTTTCTTACATCGCATGGATCCCCGTATGAAGATTATTTTGACAACTGCTTTTATTGTACTGTTGTTTATTGTTGGAAATTGGATGGGATTTGTCATTTCCATTGGGTTTTTAATCACAGCAATTGCAGTGAGTCAAATTCCGTTTTTATTGGTGTTAAAGGGTGTAAAGCCCATTATTCCACTGGTGATTTTTACTTCTGTGCTCAATATCTTTTTTGTGGATGGACAGGTGTTGTTGTCAATCGGTTTTTTGCGCATTACCTTAGAGGGTGTTTTGTTGGCACTGAAGATGACCATTCGTATCATCTGTTTGATTATGGGTACCTCTTTACTGACTTATACCACTTCACCCATTGCATTGACTGATGCCATTGAACGATTGCTCAAACCACTCAATAAAATTCGGTTTCCCGTACATGAAATGGCAATGATGATGACCATTGCATTGCGCTTTATTCCAACATTGATTGAAGAAACTGATAAAATTATGTCTGCCCAAAAGGCTAGAGGTGCTGATTTGGAAAGTGGAAATTTATTACAACGTGCAAAGGCATTGGTACCCATTTTGATTCCATTATTTGTCTCTGCTTTTCGCCGTGCTGAAGAATTGGCATTGGCGATGGAATGTCGCTGCTATCATGGTGGAGAGGGAAGAACTAGAATGAGACAACTTTCTATGAGTCGATTGGATTTCTATGGAGCAGCGATTACTGCATTGTGTTTTATAGCAGTAATCGTTGCAAATCTATTGCTATAACCTGATGAAAAAGTCAAAGGAGAACATATGCGAAATCTATTGTTTAAAATTTCCTATAATGGTTCAAACTATCATGGTTATCAGGTGCAACAAAATGCTTTGGCTGTGGCTGAAGTACTTCAAAATGCAATAGAGCAGGTACTAAAGGTACGAGAAGATATTGTGGGATGTTCCCGTACAGATACCAAAGTTCATGCAAATTGTTTTTATTTTCATATGAAAACACAGGCAAACATTCCGCCAGAAAGAATGGTGGTTGCAATGAATTGTCATCTTCCTGATGATATTGCAGTGTTGGAATGTATCGAAGTGCCGTTGGAATTTCATGCCCGGTATCACTGTATTGGAAAAGAATATCTTTATCAAATTTGGAATTCTCAAATTAAAAATCCATTTTTACAAAATCTGGCTTATCATTATCCATATCCCATTGATGTAGAAATGCTTGATCAGGCAGGACAAGCGTTGGTGGGAACCCATGATTTTAAAGCCTTTTGTGCTGCTGGAGGCAAAGAGATGGAAACTGTGCGCACGATTCATTCTTTTTCGGTGACAAGGGAAAAGGATATGGTATCAATCACAATTTGTGGAGATGGTTTTTTATACCATATGGTTCGCATTATTGTAGGAACGTTGTTGGAAATACAAAGTGGAAGAATTCCCAAAGATGGTATTGCTGATATTATTCAAAGTAAAAATCGAAGATTTGCAGGTCCAACTGCTCGACCAGAAGGACTTTATTTAAACCGTGTAATATATGGAGGTGAATGGTTTGGCAAAGCCTGAGAAGTATAATATTGACAAATATCGTCAACAACAAAACCGAAAGCGGATCATAAAAAAAGCATTGGTGATTTTTGTAATTTTGTTGATTGGTGTTGTCATTGCATTTGTAATTGAAGAATTAATACAGAAAAATGCACATATTGTTGACTCAGGCGTACAATTTCCGATTAATTTAAAGGGCGTTCACCCAACATCGCTGCAAACCTCCAGTCAAGGATTGATTGTGACAGGAGAAACTGAGCATTTCTTTTATAATTTGGGTGCACAAAAAGATAACTCCAGAAAGCATGGTTTATCCAATCCGGTTGTAAAAGTACAGGATAATAAAATAATGACCTATGATCAAGGGGGCAGAACCATTCGATTAGAAACAAGAAATGGTTTGCTTTATAATCCCTTGGAAACACAAGAACAAATTTTATTTGCAGAATTGAGCGAGACTGATTATATTGCTATGGTAACTTTTGAGGACCGTTATAATGGAAGTTTGACAATTTATAATCATAATATGGAACAAATTTACAAATATAAGGATTCTCAAAGTTATATGATGGCATTTGATTTTATTGATAACCAACGGGGCATTTTGGCAACACAGCAGGTGAAAGATGGAAACTTTAATACAATCATCTATGGTTTGGATTTTCATAAAAAGAAGGAAACAGAGTTTTTGAAGTTGGAAATTCCCAATATGATGGTATATGATGTAAAGGTGTTATCAAATGAAAGTATTCAAGTGGTTGGGGATATTGGACTAATCACTTTGGATAAAAAAGGAGAAATCATCAATACCTATACTTATCAAAACGATATCCGCTTTATTTGGGATGGTTCCAGAAACTATATTTTGGCATTGGAAAATATAGTGGATGCAAATGATACTGATATTTTGATTTTTTCAAATGAGGGAGAGGTAAAATCACAGGCTAAGATAAATGGAGAAGCTATTGATGTCTTTTGTGATGGAAATCAAATCGTTTTGTTGGATAAGAATAATATTTATGAGTATAATACCTCTTTAGAACTATTAAATACATATCCCAATTTAAATAAGTATGTTGAAGTTGCAGTATATGGAGGAAAAATTTATGGAATGTCCAGTGAACGATTAGACAAAATCGGTGAAAATTAAACCAGTTTAGGAGGAACAATTCATGCAAAACCTAGCATCGATTATATTGGATGTATCAATTGTGTTTTTATTATTTTATTGTACCTATCGTGGTTATCGAAATGGGTTTTTAAAGATGATCGTGAGTTTTGTTGGCAATTTGATTTCATTGATAATCGCTTATTTTGCCAGCAGAGTAGTCACTACAATGATAAGCAGCGCAATGCGCGCCAATATTATACGGTCTGTTTCGACCAATATGCAAACTGTTTTACCTGAAGCAGATATTCAGGATACGATTTCTAATTTTTTAACACAGATTCCAGATTATTTCAAAAACGCTATTTCTCACTACTTGGGAGATCCACAACAAATTTCATCTGCGATTGAAGGTACAACGACAGAACTTGCAACAACTGTGACCGATATGGTGATATTGCCTGTTGCAAATGCTTTGATACAAACTATTTTATTTTTCGTTCTATTTGCAGTTTTGATGTTTTTGGTGCGTCGTGTGATCAATATGTGCGGTATTTTTCACAGAGTGCCATTGATTGGCTCTGTCAATGCAGTATTGGGTGGCGTATTGGGGTGTTTGCAATGTATCATTGTATTTGTTATAATAACTGGTGTGGTAAGCGTATTATTGGCAGTTACTGGAGGGATTCCAAAAGTATTAGATGAGCAAACGATTTCAAACACCTTTTTATTTCAAATTTTGTATTCGCTCAATCCATTCGTAGTGCAGGTATCACCATGATGATATAAAGTAAGGATAAGTAAAATAGTTGATGCAGATAGGAGGGGTTTGCATGAACCTTCCGAATATCTTATCGATTTTTCGGATAGTATTGATACCTATTTTTTTGATTGTGTTTTGGCAACAGCCACCAAATGGAATGTTATGTGCTGTGATTTTGATTATTTCTGGGCTTACCGATTGCTTAGATGGCTTTTTGGCAAGAAAGCTAAATATGGTAACACAATTGGGAAAGTTGTTGGATCCTTTGGCAGATAAGTTGACACAGTTGGCGGTGTCTGTTTGTTTAGCAATTAGACATAAAGAATTTATAATTATTTTATGCTTATTAATTCTAAAAGAGTTTATAATGTTATTGGGTGGTTTCAAATTAATTAGACAAGGGGTAAAGCTGCCATCTTCCAAATGGTTTGGAAAGTTGGCAACCATTGTTTTTTATTTAGTAATGACCTATATTGTTTATGATGTTCATATTTCTGCCTTTACAATGAGCATTTTAATTTGGGTTGTGTTGGCATTTGCTGTATTGGCATTTGTACAATATGTTCCAGAGTTTTTAAAACTCAATAAAAACATTGATAAAAGCAGTTTTTCGATGAAAAGATAATTGAATTACGAAAGATGTAAATAAAAGACAACCAAAAACTGAGATAAGGGAGTAAACAGATGATTTGTAGCAGATGTAAAAAACGTATGGCAGTTGTGTTTGTTTCCAAGATGGAAGATGGTGAGGCAGTCAATGAGGGCTTGTGCTTAAAGTGTGCAAAAGAACTCGGAATTCCTCAGGTGAATTCTCTCATGGAGCAGATGGGTATTTCAGAAGACGAAATAGACGCAATGAGTGAACAATTGATGGATATGACTGACGGTGAGGATTTTGAACCAGGTGGAGCAGATACCATGCCAAACTTTATGCAGAATATGCTTGGAAGTTTGGGAAATGTCATGAATTCTCTAACAAAAAATTCTAAAAAAGATGATGATACGAACATGCCTTCTATTTCAAAAGATGGAGAAAGAGGCAATCATCAAAAATCGAGAGATTCCAAAAAAAAGTCAAATCAAAAGAGAAAATTTTTAACCAGTTATTGTACCAATTTAACTGCCCGTGCACGACAAGGTGAATTGGATAATATCATTGGTAGAGATAGTGAAATTTATCGCTTAATTCAGATATTAAGCCGACGCAGTAAAAATAACCCCTGCTTAATTGGGGAACCTGGTGTTGGAAAAACTGCCATTGCAGAGGGAATTGCTCAAAAAATTGTCAATGGAGATGTGCCATTTCGCTTAGAGGATAAAGAGTTATATTTGTTGGATATGACTGCTTTGGTAGCAGGTACTCAATTTAGGGGACAATTTGAAAGTCGTGTGAAAGGGTTAATTGATGAGGTAAAGGCAGCAGGCAATATTATTTTATTTATTGATGAAGTGCATACCATTGTTGGGACTGGAGATTCTGAAGGCTCTATGAGTGCGGCAAATATTTTAAAACCTGCTTTATCCAGAGGTGAAATTCAGGTAATTGGGGCAACCACTTTCAATGAATACCGAAAACATATTGAAAAGGATTCCGCATTAGAACGTCGTTTTCAACCAGTGACGGTCAATGAACCAACCATAGAACAAACCATCAATGTACTATTGGGAATTAAAAAATATTATGAGGCACATCATAAAGTAAAGGTCAGTGAATACATTGTCCATCTGGCAGCAACATTATCAGAGCGCTATATTACGGATCGTTATCTGCCAGACAAAGCCATTGACCTATTAGACGAGGCTTGTTCTTGTTGTTCTATTCGCAATTTGGATTTGACAGAACATGAAAAACTCAATAGAAGATTAAAAGAACTGATAGAACAAGAAGAGGAATTGGAAATGCAAACAGAGGCAATTGATTATGAAGCGATTGCCAAAGCGAAGGCTGATATTATTGTTTGTAAGGAACAGCTAAAGGAAATCGAACCAAAAATTTCAGATATTCAAGTAGAAGTTTCTGATATTGCTAAAGTCATTGAATTGTGGACAGGAATTCCAGCGGCAAAAATTCAGGAAAATGAATACAAGAAAATGATTTCTCTAGAAGAAAAGATGAAAGAGAGAATCATTGGTCAAGATGATGCTGTCCATGAAGTTGCAAATGCTATCAAGCGCAGTCGTGTGCAATTATCAACCAAAAAGCGCCCTGCTTCTTTTATCTTTGTAGGACCAACAGGAGTTGGAAAAACAGAATTGGTCAAGGTTATGGCAGAACAGTTATTTGATTCTGTTGACCCATTGATTCGTCTGGATATGACAGAGTATATGGAAAAACATGCAGTTTCTAAGTTGATTGGTTCACCTCCAGGATATGTGGGATATGATGAGGCGGGACAATTGACCGAAAAGGTGCGCAGAAAACCTTATTCTGTTATCTTATTTGATGAAATTGAAAAAGCGCATCCCGATATTATGAATATTTTACTTCAGATATTGGATGAGGGTCGTGTAACCGATGCGCAGGGTAGAACGGTGAATTTTGAAAATACAGTCATTGCAATGACGTCAAATGCAGGTTCTTCTGATAAAGTGGGAATTGTTGGATTTAATAAGACAGAAAATCAGATGGCAAAAGAGAAGGCGATGAATGCTTTAAGTCAATTTTTGCGTCCAGAGTTTCTGGGTCGTGTAGATGAAGTGGTTGTATTTAATCATCTGACAAAAGACAATTTAATGAAAATTGCTGGTCTTATGTTAGATGAAATGAAACCGCCTTTGAAAGAAAAGGGTATTCGCTTTAACTATGATGAAAAGGCATTGGAAAAAATTGTGGAACTAGCAGATGGCGGAAAATTCTCTGCTCGTGATTTGAGAAAGGTAATTCGCAAGCATGTAGAGGACTTAGTAGCAAATATGTTGGTTGAAGATTATGAAAATCCACCACAATTATTGGGATTAACAGTGGCAGAAGATAAGTTGCATTTAGAAAAGGCTTAACAGAAAAAAGTTGATAGCTACTAACAAAACAATATCAATTGTATAAAGTATTGAAAATAAGACGAGTAAGAAATAACCCAGTTCTTACCCGTCTTTCTTATATTTATTGTGTTTTAAAGAGATGATATAGATGATTTTATTTTGAACTATTATCAAATTGTTGATCATAAGAAAGCGTGGTCTATTATGGGGCGATTTCCGAACAAAAAACGAAAGAAAAAAAGAGTAAATATCCCTTAAAAGTTACATCTGAGACCAAAATAAAATTATTAGAGTTAGCAGAAAAGGTTCGTCAAGCCAGAATGGCAAGGCGACATGATGAAGCCATTCAGTTGTGGGAGGAAGCACTATATTTGATACCAGATCCTAAAAATGTGTATCTTGAAACAGCATGGTTTTCAGTAGCAATCGGAGATATTTATATTGTTAAAAAGATGTATTCCAAAGCGTTGGAATACTTTAAAAAAGTATTCGATATTTTACATGAAGAAATATATCAAGATGCCTTTACCATGCGCAGTATGGGAGAAATCTATTGTGAAATGGGAGATGAAAAATGTTCTACCAAATATTTGTTAAAGGCTTATCTGTTAGAGGGTGAAGAAATTTTTGAACTTGATTTTTATAAGGAGATAGATCATAAAAAATATTTTTATTTTTTAAAGACACATGTAGATTTGAGTAACATATAAGTTTTTTATGATAGAGTCGCCAATTTGGTTGGTATTTGCGGAATAACAAAGAATATTCTTTATTTCTTGTGCCCATAGGCACACTACCAATCAGTACTATTTTTTATTACGAACCGCTGACAATTGTCAGCCGTATCAGCGAGCAACAAAAAATATACCTTTTATTTTGTGCCTTCAGGCACACTTTCAATCAATACTATTTTTTATTACGAGCCACTGACAATTGTCAACCGTATCAGCGAGCAACAAAAAATATACCTTTTATTTTCGTGCCTTTAGGCACAC
>CAJTTB010000029.1 GCA_910579175.1 uncultured Oscillospiraceae bacterium
CCCCACTGCTGCCTCCCGTAGGAGTCTGGGCCGTGTCTCAGTCCCAATGTGGCCGGTCAACCTCTCAGTCCGGCTACCAATCGTCGCCTTGGTAGGCCTTTACCCTACCAACTAGCTAATTGGACGCGAGTCCATCTTTTAGCGGATTTCTCCTTTGATATCTGTTCCATGCGAAACTTATATGTTATGCGGTATTAGCGTTCATTTCTAAACGTTATCCCCCTCTAAAAGGCAGGTTACTCACGCGTTACTCACCCGTCCGCCACTAAACTTATTCCCTTCCATCCGTAAACTTCTAGAAATTCGTTCCGTTCGACTTGCATGTGTTAGGCGCGCCGCCAGCGTTCGTCCTGAGCCAGGATCAAACTCTTAGTTTATTCCTATTATTTCAGACTTCCGTCTGCTATAATCTTTTCCTTGCTCATTACTTTCCTGTGCGTCTCTTTGAATCAACGGTTTGATTCTTTTCGCTTTTTCTTACCTTCTACATTGTTTAATTTTCAAGATTCAGTTTACTTCTTCGCTCTCGCGCTTCCGTATTCTATCACATTTGCTCCTCTTTGTCAACCTATTTTTTCCTGTCCGCAACCTGTGACTTCTTTCATTATATCACACTTTTTATCGCTTGTCAACTACTTTTTTTGACCTTCTTTTCAAGTCTTCTTTCGCTTCCTTCGACTTTTCTTAAAGTGCTTTGATATTATATCACTTTTTTTCCCCTTTGTCAAGAACTTTTTTTATTTATCCCTCTTGGTATCTCTCCTCAGATAAATTTTCGCTCTTTCCCTTGGTTCTCTTTCGTGATGTGCTTTCTGTCTCTCGACAGCTTTGACATTCTACCACATTTTTCCCCTCCCTGTCAATCCCTTTTTCGACTTTTTATTCTGTTTTTCTGTTTTTTTCTTTTTATTATAGTTTTTTTCGGATTTTTATTTGTTTTTTTAGAATATTTATCCTATTACATACTTTAAAAGCTAATCTATTTTCATTTTCTTTTCTCATTTAAATACATATTTTTATAAATATGGTGCAAATTAGAAATAAGAATATTCTTTCTAAGGAGGATTTTATGGTTAAGAAGGTTACACATATCAAATGGATTATCTTTTTATTGGTCTTTGCACTGATTGTATCAGGTATCAACTATATTCGAGATAACCAATATTTTGATGATACCACTGTCACCACCCTTTCAAAAGTAGGTTCTAGAGGTTCAGAGGTCAAAGCCATTCAAGAGAGATTAAAAGAACGAGGCTTATATAATGGAAGCATTGATGGTGTTTACGGCAATGCCACCAAAACAGCTGTGACTGCCTTTCAAAAACAACAAGGGCTTACTGCCGATGGAATTGCAGGACCTCAAACACTAAAAAAACTCAATATTAGTATTGGCACCATTCCAACTGCCAATAAATCCAACGTTTATCTACTGGCGAGAATCATCTCTGCTGAAGCAAGGGGAGAACCTTACTCTGGTCAAGTTGCCGTTGGAGCCGTTGTATTAAATCGCATTGAACACCCTTCCTTTCCAGATACACTTTCTGGTGTCATCTATCAATCAGGTGCTTTTACTGCGATTGTGGATGGTCAATTTAATGAACCTATTTCAGATTCTGCCTATGCCGCTGCAAAAGACGCACTCAACGGAGTAGACCCCAGCGGTGGTGCTATTTATTATTTCAACCCAGATAAAACCAGCAACAAATGGATTAGAAGCCGTCCTGTTATTAAAAGAATTGGAGGACATCTATTTTGTAGTTGAGGTATTAAACTCTATAAAGAAAGCGATTGCAAAAAATTTGCAATCGCTTTCTTTAATTTATAAATCCACCGCGGTCTATTAAAAATTTTTTTACACACAATCCATTTCCCGCCAAATGAATTTGACTATCTGGAATCACACTCAAAGAGACCTTCTCTTTTAATGAACAATTATGTTCCTTCTCCATAATGGCATTTAACATTTCCAAATCTAAAATTTTCTCAAATACAAATCCAAACAATACCACCTTATCAGGGTCCAAAATGATCAAAATATTATCCAACACCGTTGTTAAGTATTTGAGTGCCTCCTCATATAATTGTCTAACTGGCTCATCTATTAAAATATTTTTTAAATTCTCAATACTAAAATCAATCTTATTGATATTTCCTCCAGTTGCCTGATACAAATATGGTGTTTTTCCCTGTACATACAACTGTTTGATCTTATCAATAATCCGAAATACAGACATCTTTGTAATACAACAACCTATCTTTCCACACTCACACCGTTCTCCATGAGCATCCACTACCAAATGGGGAAACCAACCAGAATTATTATGGGAGCCTTTATAGATGGAATCCTCTAACATAATAGCAGCATCCACATCATAACCATATCGAATAAAAACCATATTTTTAGGTTTATGATAAAAATCCGTATTAAACATCATCTCTGCCAATGCCAAACTCTCTGTAGTTCCCTCTATCATAACCGGAATAGAAAAGCGCATTTCAAACAGTTTTTTTAAATAAGTTTTAATATCCTCTTTATGGTGATCTACATATTGAAGCAATGTCACTGTATTTTGAGAAACACAAATCCCAATACCCAATATACATTTCCAATCCAAACAGTTAGCAGATAAAATTTGCTGTGCACTTCGATAGATAAAGTCAATCATTTCATATATGTTCAGGCGTTGAACAGATACGCTTTTTTTGTCCAACGTTTGTCCTTTTAAATTTGCCAATCCAATATGGAGTTTCGTTTGATCAATCACGACCCCAAAAGAAAAGCGATAATTTTCATGAATATCCAGTAAGATTTTCTTTCTTCCTCTAGATGCTTTTTCTCCTGCGGATTTTTGTTCTCCCTTTTCATATAATAATCCTTGTTCAATCATTTCGTTGGTAATAATTGTAACAGCCGCTCTTGTCAACTTCAAATTATGGGCAATATCAATTCGAGACATCGCACCATATCTAGTAATCAGTTTTAAAATCTCAGTTCGATTTAATCTTTTTAAATCCAGTTTACTGATTCCATTTCTGTCCATTTTTATTCCCTCCGAACATCATAGGATAGCTTTATACCATTATCATATTTATTGTTTATTATGAAGCGGTTAACTTGGTTAGCGGTTCGCGCAATCATAAAAAATACTCTTTATTCTTTGTGCCTATAGGCACACTTTCAATCAGTATTATTTTTTATCATACCGTAAAGCAATCCCAAAAATATGAAATTTTTTTAAATTAAACTTTTTCCTGATCAAATACCGCAAATCTTCTGTATACAAAATACTATTTTTTTCGTTGAAAAAGAAATTTAAAAATATTATAATAGAATCCAAAAAGATATCAAAATCACAAGCAGACAAAGATTATTTACACAACATTATCTATATAAAATACTTGAGAAAAAAATCTCCCATAGTGATATGCAAGGGAGAATGATATCATGTCATAAAAAGAATGGATGAATTAGTATGATGACGACGATTAAAAGCATGGGACTTTTGGGTATGAATGCCTATTTGGTAGTAGTGGAAGTGGATTTTCTACGAGCGCTTCCCAGTTTTGATATTGTGGGGCTTCCCGATACAGCGATTAAGGAAAGTCGCGATCGTGTGCGTTTTGCTATGAAAAACAGCGGTTATCCATTTCCAGAAGCAAAGGTAACGGTCAATCTGGCACCAGCAGATGTCAAAAAACGAGGTCCCTTTTACGATGTACCGATTTGTCTAGCAATCTTGTCGGTAATGGGAGCCATCGAAGTGGATACAACACAGGATATTTTTTTGGGAGAACTTTCTCTAAATGGCGAATTGCGACCAATTGTTGGTGCCTTACCTATGACAATACAGGCCAAGGAAATGGGCTTTCAACGAATCTTTGTTCCAGAAGAAAATGCATCGGAAGCGGGGATTGTAAAGGGGATTTCCGTTTATGGAATTCGTCACATCAATCAATTGATTCGCTTTCTAGAAGGTTCTCTCAAGCTAGAGCCTCTCAAACCACACTTACCGCAAAATCAGTTTGTCTCTTGTGCTGATTTTTCCGAGGTAAAAGGGCAAGCAGCAGCAAAGCGCGCTTTAGAAATCGCAGCGGCAGGAGGACACAACGCTTTGTTAATCGGTTCTCCAGGCTCTGGAAAAAGTATGCTTGCAAAGCGAATCCCTTCCATTTTGCCAGATATGTCCTTTGAGGAATCCATTGAGTGCAGTAAAATTCACTCGGTTGCAGGCACTTTAAAGGGTGGAGAACCGCTTATCACAATTCGACCCTTTCGCGCGCCACATCATACAATTTCACCAGTGGGGTTATCTGGTGGTGGAAGCATTCCCCGACCAGGTGAAATCTCTCTAGCACATCATGGCGTATTATTTTTAGATGAACTGCCAGAGTTCTCACGCGCTGCCATGGAAGTGTTGCGACAACCACTAGAAGATGGTACTGTGACCATTTCAAGGGCAAGCGGTACACTGAGCTATCCATGTTCTATGATGGTGATCGCTGCGATGAATCCTTGCCCTTGCGGTTATTTTGGTCACCCCTCCCGTAAGTGTACCTGCTCAACCGCAGCGGTTAAGCGATATTTATCTCGTGTTTCTGGACCACTGCTTGACCGATTGGATCTACATATCGATGTGATGCCAGTTGAATTTGAAAGCCTTTCTTCCACTGTAACAGAAGAGCCCTCTTATCAGATAAAAAATAGGGTCAATCATGTCAGAGCATTGCAGCGTCAGCGATTTGAAGGTACCAATATTTTGACCAATGCACAGATTCAACCAGCAATGTTGTCAAAATTTTGTCCAATTGATTCCAAAGCAATGCAGGTTTTAAAGGGTGCCTTTGAAAAATTAGGACTTTCTGCTCGGGCTTATGACCGCATTGTAAAGGTATCCAGAACCATTGCAGATTTGGACAATAGCGAAGTGATTGGTGCAATTCATGTTGCTGAAGCAATACAATATCGCAGCTTGGACAGAAAATATTGGAATCATTGATGATAGTTTTTGTGAAATTACAATTGGTTATTTTTTTGTAACCAGATGTAACTTGAAACGGGTATTTCAAAGGAGTATGATAAAAACAATGGTGTTTATCCACACAAAAATATGACTGAAGACTTATTCTTCTAATTGGTAGGATAAAAATCCGGAGTCAATCGGTTCTAAAATACGAATGCTCTTTCCCCTTTTCTTGGCATACTGAATGGTTTGACCAGTACCAGTCTGATAGTCTCCACAAAACACTGCAATTAATTGATTACTGTGTTCAATCATATAACGATTTCTTTTAGAAAAACAATATCTCGTATAATATTCAGACAAACAAATCACCTGATCACTGCATTGTTTGACCTGTTGATGTCGCAAAGACCAACTGTGATTCCAACAATTGCTTTGCTGTTTAAAGGGGATAACCGCAATGTGTTGGATAGATGGATATTCTTTTTTTAAAGAGAGTACAATCTCACTTGCAATCAAATCTACTCCCTGTGCCATACCACTTAAAAACTGAGTTGCCCCTTGTTCAATTGCAAGCAGAATTTCTATTTTCAAAAGTGATTTCAGATTCTGAATCACAGAAGATTGTTCATTAAAGGGAGATAGCAACATCTCTGGTCGATGTCCAGAAAAGCAAACCGATTGTAACATAAAAAACCTCTTTCAAAACAATAATAAGGAGATAATAAGATGGAGTATTTAAAGAGAACCTGGTGCGAAATACATTTGGATCATCTTTATTATAACATAAAACAACTACAAGAAACTGCACAAAAAAAATTAATGGGAATTGTAAAAGCAGATGCTTATGGTCATGGAGACGTCTATACTGCAAAGGTGCTCCAGCAGGCAGGTATTGACTTTTTTGGTGTTTCCAACGTCAACGAAGCACTGAATTTAAGACAGGCGGGAATCCAAGGGGAAATCTTAGTGTTGGGATATACCCCTGTAGAGATGGTGCAAACATTGATTTCCAATCAAATTACCCAAACAGTCCACTGTACAGAATATGCCAAACTGTTAAACCTTCAAATTTCGGGTTCTCAAACATTAAAAGTTCATCTAAAGATAGACACAGGTATGAACCGAATTGGATTTGTGCAAAATCAAACAGCAGATAGTACCGATGAAATCTTGGCACTCAAAGCGCTACAAGCGCTAACTATCTGCGGTATTTTTACACATTTTCCATGTGCTGACAGCTTTGATTTACAGGATGCTGCATTTACACAACAACAAATCACGTACTTTAACCAATTGATAGAACGTTTAAACGCCAATCATTTGTATTTTGAAGTGATACATACACAAAATAGCGCGGGAATCATCAACTATGCCAATTCCGTTTGCAATTATGCACGGGCAGGTATTGCGATGTATGGATTAAATCCCAGCAGCGATATCAAGATAGATTTAAAATTAAAACCCGTTTTATCCTTAAAAACAGTGGTGACAATGGTAAAACAGGTACCACAGGGAGTGGATATTGGTTATGGTCGCACCTATCATACATCAAGACCGATGAAAATCGCCACACTGCCCATTGGTTATGCAGATGGATATTATCGCAGCTTTTCCAATCGGGCAGATATCTTATTACATGGAACCCGCTGCAAGGTAGTGGGAAGGGTGTGTATGGATCAATTGATGATAGATGTCACGCATTTGGAACAGGTGCAGTTGGGAGATATTGCCACTGTTATTGGAATGGATGGCAAGGAGTGTATCACCGCTGACGAATTGGCACAATTGGCAGATACCATTCATTATGAAGTAGTATGCAGTATTAGCAAACGCGTTCCAAGAGTATATTATCAACATGGTATCGAAATTGGATTCTTAGATCATTCATAACCAATACTTTTTATTCCAAATACCTACAAACAAATTTAAGTGTGCTGTCACTCTAAAAATAATATTGTTTGAAACATACAAACCAACACAAGGATAAATTTATGATTTTCAATTTCTTTTAAAGAAAGCATTGTCGACATCACCCTCTCAATAAGTTCAAGATAAATGAAATAGAACCCAATTCCATCATAGACAATCAGAAATATAAAACATAGCCATATAGTGGCAAATGAAAAGTAGAAGCGATATCATCAAATCGATATTTGAAAGAAGCAGGATTATGAAAAAATATTTTGGGATTTTTTGTTTTCTAATTTTAATTTTTACATTAACAGCCTGTAAAACATATTTTAATGGCAGCCGAACAGGAAACGACAGCCAGCTTATCATGAGCTATCAAGTATTCAATACAACAGATTCTCAAAAGTTAACTGTTACAGAGGGAGATATTATCCACGCAGAAATTATAGTTAAGAGGGGCAGTTTGTCATTTAAAATTCAAAAAGATGGTGATTTGACACCGGTCTATGAAGGCAAAGATATTTCATTTTCTGATGAATTTGATATTGAAATTGAAGAAAGTGGAACCTATATAGTCACAGTCACAGGAAAAAATACAAAGGGAAGTGTTCATTTTGGTTTGATATCTAATCAATAGAGAAATGGCAGTTTGTAGCAAAGATAAAGATGTAATATTACATTCTAGCATATTTCACCAGAACTTTCATGTGTAAAATAATGTTTACAACATTTTATACTTGTTATTATGAAAAATGGTCATTGTATTTGATTTTAAGAAAAAATTTTGACTAGCACAAATACAACAGCATTTTTTAAGTGGTTTGCAACATACCTGTCAGAAGATGAAAATAAAAAAACAGACCATTCAAACAATTTCACAAGGAATCAGAATGACAAACCAAGATTGATGAGAGGAACAGAAATGAATATACGAAAGGCAACCGCCCAAGATCTCTCTAGAATTGCTGAAATTTTGGTGTTTGTAAAGCGCATAAATTATCGTCCAATCTTCCAAGATGACCCCTATTCCTTTGGAAAATTGCAGGTGTTATCTGTTGCCCAAACATATGCGACACCTGATATTTTAGATCATATCTGGGTTTATGATGATGGGATTGTAAAGGGCATGATTCATATTGAGGGTACAGAAATTAAAGAACTATACGTTGACTGCTTTTTTCAGAATCAAGGTATTGGATCAGAGCTGATTGCATTTGCCAAAAACAACTATGCTGTGAGATCTTTATGGACAATTGAAAAAAATGAAGATGCAATTCGCTTTTATAAACGACATGGCTTTCATAAAACCCATGTAAAAAAAGTTCAAGAGGGCACTACAGTATATCTCATTCTATTGGAACGTTCATGACGGAAAACGATATTTCGATTGCGCAGTTTCCTGTCAGGAAAGTAGTCCATTTTCAACATTTTAAACAGGGATTTTATAAAACGTCACAAAGCTAAAACAAGAAATTTTTAGATGGAAAGGGAAACAATGAAACGAAAAAAACAACGCGATCAATTAGAATTGGTATTGCTCTATCATTTGGGAGAAGATACCACAAAGGGAAAAAAACTGATACAGATATTAACTCAAATGAAAATTGCTTCCAAGCAAATTTCC
Organism: uncultured Oscillospiraceae bacterium; assembly: GCA_910579175.1. Lineage (GTDB taxonomy): Bacteria > Bacillota > Clostridia > Oscillospirales > Ruminococcaceae > Massiliimalia. Next base: position 8,500 of record CAJTTB010000029.1, read on the forward strand.
GAGGAAATGTTGGGGGAAACGGTAGGATTTCTTGCAAACTTAGGTGGATTTGAGAAGTCTTTACAACCCTATACTGAAGTTATATTTGAAGATGAATGTATGATTATGCGGGGATTTTCCTCTACTAGAATGGATAAATTGCTTATGCAAATGCGCAATGAGGCACTCACAATTGATTTAAAGGCAAGTGTAACACCTTATAATCGCGATTGGACACTCGCAAGACTAATACAGGAATTACAACATGAACACCAAAAGATAACTGCACAATAGATAAAATTACTTTTTTTATAAAGAAGCTGTAACAATTTTAGTTGTTACAGCTTCTTTATCATATACAGATGGTACACCAAAGATATCTCTTTAACCGCTTTGCTATCACCATTATTTTTCAATGATGGTGCCATCATAAGGGTCTAATAAAATTCCTTCATAAGGATTTTCTTCTTTTGGCGGATTCGGATTATTTTTATCTTTAAAGGCAATCTTTAACATAATGGGGGCAACAACGGTGGTAACAACTACCATAATGATAATCGGAGCAAATAAAATGCCATTCACCAATCCCAAGGCTTGCCCTTTATTGGCGACGATCAACGCAACCTCACCACGTGAAACCATACCTGTACCAATTTGCATACTTTCCCGTTTGTTAAATTTACTCATACGAGCGGCAAAATAACAACCCAATACCTTTGAAAGAATTGCAATGATGGTCAATAATATTGCAAAAATAACGATTGCAGCACTCATATTGTCAATGGTAGCTTTGATACCTACACTTGCAAAAAAGATAGGGGATAAAAACAGATAGGAAAGTGTTTCAAATCGAGCAGTAATATAATGGCTCTTTTTGGTACCCGACAAAATCAAACCTGCTAAAAATGCCCCTGTAATATCGGCAACGCCGAAGAATTCTTCTGCAGCAAAGGAAAGTGCCAAACAAAATACAAAGGCAACAATGGTATAGCGTCTTAAATCCTTTTGAGAATTTTGAAACCACAAAGAGAATAATTTAAAAAATATAATTCCCACCACGCCAGAAAAGATAAAAAACAACAGAATTTTTAACAAAACCATACCAACATTCACACTTCCAGAACTGTCAGATAAGCTGGAAACAATGGTAAGAATAATAATACCCAATACGTCGTCAATGATTGCGGCACCTAAGATGGTATTGCTGACCTTTGTGTTGAGTTTTCCCATTTCTTTTAAGGTTTCTACTGTAATACTCACAGAAGTAGCAGTCAATACAACACCAATAAAGATATTTTGCATAAGTGTTTTTCCACCCACAGAACTGAAATGCCCCAAAAGCGTACCACAGATCAACGGAACAATAACTCCTACACTTGCAATTAACATAGAAGCCTTACCACAATTTTTTAACTCTTTTACATTGGTCTCTAAACCAGCCGCAAACATCAAAACAATTACCCCAATTTCAGATAATTGTGTAATCAAGTCCGTCTCCTGTAAAACGTTGAGCATAGCAGGTCCCAAAATCAAACCAGCCAGCAGAGCACCCACCACTTGTGGCATATTCACTCTTCGTGTGAGCATACCCAATAATTTTGTGCTAAGTAAAATCAATGCCAAGTCAAATAAAAACTTATAAGAACTCATAAACCCTCTCCTGAATATAAAAATTTTCCATAGTACATGTTACTATCATTTGAATAGATTATCAATAGAAACTTACAAAGAAAATTTCGGATGAAACCTATAAAATTTTAAAACTATTGCTTAAAAAAAGATAATTTTATAAAGAAATAGAAAAAATAGTACAGATTGAAAAGATGTTTGTAGATATCACAATAGAAGTATCTTTTTTGTTATTTGACCAACCGCCAACTTAGTTGGATGCTCTATCATAAAAAAACATATGTGGTACCTTCTCTGTAAAAAATAAAAGAACGCTCCGCAATTTTCTGTGAAACGTTCTTTTTCATAAAGTGACAAAAAAACCTATGACATCATATTCTCTTTGATAAAATTATTATTTTCACATATTTTGTTACCCAAATATCCATCTTAAGACCAAATATAATTGTCCTTTTTTAAGCTAATCTTTAAAAAATTTTTCTTCTGATTTTGTATCCAAAAACGTGTTATCATTGGATAAAATGCCCACTTACACCCCCCCGAGATATACTAATTGTATAACAACACAATTGTACTTTTATTTAGGAAATGTTGAAAACTATGTTGATAATGTTGAAAACTCGCCGTAAAACCAGAATATTTATACAGTTTTTTCCTATTTTTTTACATTTTATCCGATATTTACTATTTGTATAGTCCGCAATATCGCACGTGCTATCCCTTTTTGAGGGATAAATTAACACACTTTACTATCTGTATTATTTTAACAAAATTTATAAATTTGTATAAATGTTGATCTCATTGGGATAACTTGACTATCTGTTGCATTTGATGATATTTGGATTCCATATCTTCCACCAATTTAAATTGTGTTCGTGCTCTATCCAAATTATGTCCCTCACGATGTATTTTAAAATAGTGGTCACCCTCTAAATAATCGGTCAAAAACCGCATACCACACTCCAATGTGATAATTTTTGCACCCATCGGAAGCATATCCAACTCTATTTGTGTCAAGCTGCCTTGACACCCTTGTAAAAATCCCTTGGTATACTGTTCAAATAGCTGTAAGTCCAAATGCACTTTTGATAAATCGGTTTCATCCTCTTGAGCAGTACTGGCTCCAAAGCGAATAGAATCCCCAAAATCATAAACGGATAAACCTGGCATTACCGTATCTAAATCTATGACACAAATCGCTTTTCTGGTGATATCATCAATCATAATATTGTTTAATTTTGTATCATTGTGAGTCACTCTTAAAGGAATTTGATTTTGCGCTAATAAGTCTGTCAAAATATGTGTGTCTTCCTTTCTTTGCATGACAAAATCAATTTCTGACTGTACCTTAGCTGTTCGACCACAACAATCCATTTTCACCGCATTTAAAAACTGCTCAAAACGCGTTGGGGTATGATGAAAATTTGGGATAGTTTCATACAAGGTATCGACCGGATAATCAGATAATAGATACTGAAAATGTCCAAAGGCAACCGCTGTTTGATAAAAATCCTCTGGCGTTTGCACCATATTATAAGTCTTGGCATCCTCAATAAAAATATAGGCTCTCCAATCACCATCAACATCAGAATGATAAAATGTTTTTCCATCAGTCGTTGGAATGATATTCACCGTTTCGCGCTCAGGATCTCCAGAATCCGCAATGATTTTTTTTCTAAGAAATGCAGTTACATTTGCAATATTCTCCATCAATTGCGCACAATTATGAAATATACCACTGTTCATCTTCTGCAAAATATAACGGCGTTGCCTTTGATCAGGCAAAGAAAAAACTACCAAATAGGTTGTATTGATATGACCACTTCCATAAGGTATTACCTCTTGTAAATGACCTTCAAACTGAAAATGTTCAACAATTGTTTCAAAATTCATGATGATACCCCTACTTCCAAAGCTGCTGCGGATAAACGCCAGCTTTCTTTTTTTCTTCAATCGCATCGATAACCATCTGCTTATCCTGTTGATAGGTGACACCATACCACCGATCTGTACAGGTTAGCACATTCACAGTTGCTTTTTGTTCATCAATCAATTCACTGACCACAGTTGGCAAAAAATACTCGCATTTAAGTGGATTCTCTACAAGATTTTTTGTCAGAAATGGGACAAATCGGCGTTCTAACGCGTCAAATAAACTGGGGGTAAATCCCCACAGATTCATGGATACAGTGCTTTCTGGGCTGATGTTCTCCCAGGTAACACCCCCGTCTTCTGTAAAAGCAACTGCCCCATCGCATTTTTCAATATGGGTGCGCTCTTGAATCGTTATCAACATTTGATTTTCATCCACTTGGCAAACACCTCTTGCAACATGTCCGTGTTCGGTCAAAGTATTTTTTAACAAATAACCTACCATAGCATAATGGGATACTGCCACATCTGTTTGTTCACCCTGTTGGATCAAAAACTGATAAATGCATTCAAAGGCATCTCTTCCATAATAATCATCTGCATTGATCACTGCAAATGGAGCATCTACAACATCTTTACAACAGAGTACAGCATGCCCAGTACCCCAAGGTTTTATCCTTCCCTCTGGAACTGAAATACCTTCTGGTAAGCAATCAAGCTCCTGATAAACATAGTCCACCTGTATCGTTTTGGAAATGCGATTTCCAATTGTCTGTTTGAAATCCTGTTCAATTGCTTTTTTAATAATAAATACAACTCGTTCAAATCCTGCTAAAACGGCATCATAAATAGAAAAATCAATTAAAAAGTGCCCCTCGTTATCAATGGGATCCATCTGTTTTAGACCACCATATCGACTTCCCATACCTGCTGCCATAATCACTAAAATCGGCTTTTTCATAAAAATTACCCCTTTTTTATTCAGACAAACACTTGTCTTTTCTATGATAGTTTATCTATCACACAATTTCATAACTGATGTCATATCTATAAATTATGATATCAATCTCTTGATGATTCTAGCATATATCCTGTGAACTACCCATTGTCTAAAGCCAATGGGCTTCCTGCTTCATCGACCTCGTA
>CAJTTB010000030.1 GCA_910579175.1 uncultured Oscillospiraceae bacterium
TTCCCACATAGGATAACTGAACAATGAAAAGCCGGGAAAGCCCGTAAAATCAAGGAAAAACGGCAATCAAAGAATTTCAGTACGGTCTTAAAGCTGCTCGTCGCGCTCCACAGTTCAGTAAAAGATAATTTTCCCTATGGGATTCAAAAACCCTCGAAACGATATGGTTTCGAGGGTTTTCGACTTAAAATGGTTTCAGAATTGTTATCATTACCAGAAACCATTCGTCAAAAGCCAATAACAATTTGATAGATGAGGGGAATCACAATGATTTATGTAATGAGTGATATTCATGGTTGTTATGATAAATACATTGCAATGCTTGATAAAATACAGTTTTCTGACCGCGATACACTTTATATATTGGGCGATGTTGTGGACCGCGGAGCAGATGGAATCAAAATCTTACTAGATATCATGCGTCGCAATCATGTCGAATTGTTGATGGGAAATCATGAATATTTTATGGCAGCTTTGTTGTCTGATTTTCAATTGCCAATCGATTGCAAGACCGTATTGGATAACAGAATGTTAAAGGCTTTAAAATTATGGTTTGATGATGGAGGAAAGTCTACTTTTTCGACATTTTTATCACTGAGTGCCGACCAGCAAAAACAGATTGCCTCATTTTTAAAACAACTGCGTTTCTATGTACAAATTGAAGTCTCAAATCAACAATATGTTTTTGTCCACAGTGGATTTCAGAATTTTTCTTTAAAAAGAAGTTTAGAAAGCTATCAAAAAGAAGAATTGCTATTTTGCCGACCTCACCTCCAGACAGTTTATTTTCCAGAGAAGATAGTGATTGTAGGGCATACCCCTACATTTTTTTACCATCAGAAATACACCAGAAAGATCATCAAAAAAATCAAATCATCCATATTGACTGTGGATGCGCTTATCCAAAAAGTGGTGTGTTGGGATGTTTGAGACTAGATGATTTATCGGTTTATTATATTAGTTAAATCATTATTTTTACGATGAGCCATTGACAGCAGTTACGCGAATCAGGGAGCAACAAAAAATATATCCTTTATTCTTGTGTCACAGGTATACTTTCAATCAATATTATTTTCTATTACGAGCCACTGATGATAGGTAAGCGAATCAGCGAATAAGAAAAAATATTCCCCTTTTATTGCAGAGCACTTGGATGACAGTAATCAAAATGATAAGACCAATGATTTTTTATCTCAATAAAAGAGGTACTATAAAATAAATATTACAGTACCTCTTTTTATTTAGTTTGATTATGAACTATAAGGAAATAATTTCACCAAATACTTCTCTGCCACAGCCAGCAGCATTTGATTCATCTGTATCAATATGCATAGCCAATGCAAAAGAAGGGCTGACGCGAACTACTACATCTCCATAAATGGTGCTGCGTTCTGGAGTGTCGATTTTAACACAAACGATTTGTTTATCACAAACTCCAAAAGTTTCAGCATCAGCAGGAGTCATATGAATATGGCGTTTTGCCACAATCACACCTTGTTGGATTTCGACCTCACCACAAGGACCCACGATTTTACAAGGTGCACTATCAGCAATATCGCCTGACTCGCGAATCGGAGCAGACAATCCCAATTTTCTAGCATCTGTTAAAGAAAGTTCTACTTGTGTGTTGGCACGTTCTGGTCCTAAAATCGTAACACCTGGCATTTCGCCCTTTGGACCAACAATTTTAACACGTTCTTCACAAGCAAACTGACCTGGTTGGGATAAATCCTTTTTATTTGTCAACTTTGCATCTTTTCCAAATAATACTTCCAAATCTGCTTTTGACACATGAATATGTCTTGCAGATGTTTCTACGATAAATTTGGCCATTTAGAAGACCACCATTCTTTTATATTTTAAATTTGTTGATAATACCTTGGTGACATACTCTCATCACCAATGCAAAGGCTTAGAGATGAGCGCTTCTTGCTCAATACAACAAATGTTGTAAGTATCCACAAGCAAACCCCACATGTCCCACGGTTTTATTTCATTTATGCTATCACAATACGAATCGCATACCTTCGTTCTCAATACTCATACCTGTATGATAATCGCGGTCAAGTACTGCATCGCAGACTTCACATTGATATGTTTTTGTGCTGATTATATTATATAACATATATGAGAAAACTTCAAGACAACAATGCAATTTATCTCACCACTTTAAAAGTGAGCATATTCTTGCAAATTTTTGATATATAATAATTTATATTGAAACTGAAGACTTGTAAGTATATGGATAGATCATGATTTTTCTGACTTTATGATCTATCCGTTCAGTAACCACTATACCAAACGACATTTATCGCCCACCTAAACAGGTTGGGCGATTTTTTTCAATGAATTAATCTTCTACAATAAATTCTTTGATGTCTGCCATAAAAGCATCACAGTTGTCTGAATGTGCTTGTAATTTGATTGGTTTAGACAAATCCAAGCTAAAGATACCCATGATAGATTTTGCATCAATTGCATATCTTCCAGAAATCAAATCTACATCAAATTCATATTTGATGACTGTGTTTACAAATGCCTTTACATCATTAATGGTATTTAATAATATAGTAGCAGTTTTCATAGTAAAAACCTCCTAAAAAAAATAAACATGAAAATCAATTGAATACTATTGATATTTACTATAAATTAAATATAGCAGTTCACTTCTTTTAAGTCAACTGCTAATTGTAAATTAAACGTAAATCTATTATAATACTAAATATATAGCCATTTCTTTGTATAAATTGAATAGGAACACACATCCAAAAGTCATCAAAATCTTATGATTTTCGGTATTTTTTTGATAAGATGTTACGTGTTTTTTGCAGTGAGTAAAAGTGATCATTTGAAAACTTGGTAAGATTATACGATAGTTTTGGTAAAATAAAGAATTTTGTTTTGGAAATTGCTATTTTTTCATTGGTGAAATTGCTCAAAAAAATGATAATTTAATCGGAATTATCTTGGATAGTTATCATCTATTGTGATAAAACAAGATTCTTTTACGATTTAGAAAGGAATGGCCCACAAACATGAGAATAGGTTTTTATACGTTAGGTTGCAAAGTCAATCAGTATGAAACAGAAGCGCTTAAATCAGCCTTTTCAAAAGAAGGTTTTGATGTTGTCTGCGATGAGGAACAAGCAGATGTATATATCGTCAATTCCTGTACTGTGACCGCTTCAGGAGATAAAAAGACAAGGCAACTTCTCAGGCGTTTAAAAAGACAAAATCCCAATGCAGTGATTGCATTGACTGGATGTATGCCACAGGCATTTCCCGAACATGCACAATTGTTGACCCAAGCACAGGTCATTACTGGTTCAAACAATCGAAAATCACTCATTGAACATATCAAACAGGCTTTGATCACAAATGAACGCATTGTTGATATCACACCACATCAAAAAGGGGAATCCTTTGAACATATGGGTGTAGAGCGATTTATGGAAAAAACCAGGGCATTTGTTAAGATACAAGACGGTTGTGACCGATATTGTTCTTATTGTATTATCCCAAAAGCGCGTGGACCAATCCGCAGTAAGCCGCTTAAAGTGTTAAAAGAAGAAATTTTAACCATTGTCAACAATGGATATCAAGAAATTGTACTGGTGGGTATCAATCTCTCTTCTTATGGGAAAGAGATTGGACTTCGCTTGATCGATGCAATTGAACTGGTGTGCTCTATAGATGGCGTAGCACGTGTTCGTCTGGGATCGATTGAACCAGAACTATTATTGGATGAAGATATTGAAAGAATGTCAAAACAGCCTAAATTTTGTCCGCAATTCCATCTGTCTTTACAAAGCGGATGCGATGCGACATTAAAGCGGATGAACCGGCATTATGACACTGCTTTTTATAAAGATTTAGTAGAAAAATTGCGCAAAACATTTCCCGACTGTAGTATTACAACAGACATTATGGTGGGATTTGCAGGAGAAACACAACAGGAATTTGAACAGTCCTTGAGCTTTGCTCAAGAAATTGGATTTGCCCGCGCACATGTATTCGCATACTCTGTGCGCCAAGGCACTCAAGCTGCTACATTTCCCAACCAATTAGAACAGAAGATAAAAGAACAGCGGAGTAAACAAATGATTGCTGTTACCAATCAAACGCGTTTGCAATTTTTGCAATCACAGATTGGAAAACGATATCAAGTATTGTTTGAATATACCGTTACCGAAGAAGGTACGGAAGGTTATACCCCAAATTATATTCCGGTATTTGTAACATCTCAACAACCGCTTTCTACTACAATCCGAGTAGTAGAAATTACAGCTGTGCGTGGAGATCATTGTATTGGAATATTGGTCGATTGAGCATGTAAATGTATTAAGTATGTAGATGAAGCAATCAAAATTCAGTAGATTGAATACAAGGAGTGTGTGAAATGTCAGTTTTTCGAATTTACGTCGAAAAGAAAGAGGAATTTGCCGTCGAGGCAAACCACGTTTTAAGCGATATTAAAACAGCATTGTCCATCCAAAACCTGCAAAAAGTTAGACTGCTGAATCGCTATGATGTGGAAGGTGTCAGTAAAGAAATTTTTGAGACCATCACAACAACCATTCTATCAGAACCAGCTGTAGATGTAACCTTTTCAGAAATTCCCGATGATGGAACTTATCGTATTTTTGCAGTGGAGTATCTGCCAGGTCAATTTGACCAACGTGCGGATTCTGCGGCACAATGTATTAGCTTTTTAACACAGGATAAGCGTCCATGGGTTAAAAACGCACGTGTGTACCTGCTGAGCGGTCCAATTACAGAAAGGGAATTTAAAAAAATTAAATCCTATCTGATCAATCCAGTAGAGAGCCGAGAAGCCTCTTTAGAAACATTGGAAACATTGTCCATACAATACCAAACGCCAACATCTGTCAAAGTATTAGAAAACTTTATCAGTTTGGATAAAGCACAACTTAAGGAATTTATTTCAGATTACGGTTTGGCAATGGATTTGGATGATATCGAATTCTGTCAAAGTTATTTCCGCGATACAGAAAAGCGAAATCCCACCATTACCGAAATCCGAATGATTGATACTTATTGGTCTGATCACTGTCGTCATACAACCTTTTCTACGCAAATGAATCACATTCAATTTGATGATGAACTGATCGAACAAACCTATAAAGATTATCTTGTTTCTAGAGAAATGGTGTATGGAAGCAAAACAGATAGACCCATTACTTTAATGGATTTGGCAACCATTGGTGCAAAAACTCTCAAAAAACAGGGGTTGTTACAGGATTTGGACGAATCAGAAGAAATCAATGCCTGTTCTGTTAAGATAAAAGTACAAGTGGAAAATGAAGAACAAGATTGGCTGTTGATGTTTAAAAATGAAACGCACAACCATCCAACCGAAATTGAACCATTTGGTGGCGCTGCAACCTGTTTGGGTGGAGCGATTCGCGACCCTTTGTCTGGGCGTTCTTATGTCTATCAGGCAATGCGCGTGACAGGTGCTGCCAATCCATTGATTCCAGTAGAAGAAACAATGAAAGGCAAATTGCCACAGCGAAAAATTACTGTGGGTGCCGCAAATGGATATAGCTCTTATGGAAATCAAATCGGTCTTGCAACCGGTCATGTGGCTGAAATTTATCATCCTGGATATGCTGCCAAACGAATGGAAATCGGGGCTGTGTTGGGTGCTGCTCCAGCGGAAAATGTCATTCGCGAAGTGCCTGAAGCTGGTGATATTGTCATACTTTTGGGCGGTAAAACAGGGCGTGATGGCTGTGGAGGTGCCACGGGTTCTTCCAAATCACACACCATCGCTTCCATTGAAAGCTGTGGTTCTGAAGTACAAAAGGGAAATCCTCCAGAAGAACGCAAACTCCAAAGATTGTTCCGCAAAAAAGAAGTTACCAATCTCATTCGTCGCTGTAATGATTTTGGCGCCGGAGGTGTTTCTGTTGCCATTGGCGAATTGGCAGATGGTCTAAAAATCAATTTAGATGCAATTCCCAAAAAGTATGATGGTTTAGATGGCACCGAACTTGCTATTTCTGAATCACAGGAAAGAATGGCTTGTGTGGTGCGCGAAAAAGATGTGGAAGCATTTATTGCCGCTGCACAAGAAGAAAATATTGAAGCAACTGTGGTTGCAGTTGTTACAAAAGAACCCCGTCTAAAAATGAATTGGCAGGGAGTTCAGATCGTAGACCTTTCCAGAGCATTTTTAAACTCCAATGGAGCAAAAAAATATACAGATGTCCACATTCCTGCACAATCTGTAAAGCCAGTTTATCAATATCAAAATACCATTGAAAACTGGTATAGACATCTTTCTGACTTAAATATCTGTTCTCAAAAAGGACTCGTAGAGCGCTTTGATTCCACCATTGGAGCAGGTACCGTATTGATGCCATTTGGCGGCGAAAAACAACTTACACCTACTCAGGCAATGGTTGCAAAAATTCCAGTATTAAAAGGGCAAACCGATACTTCTTCTGTGATGGCATGGGGATTTAATCCCTATATCAGTGAGCAAAGCCCTTATCTGGGAGCCATCTATGCAGTGATAGAATCCATCGCAAAAGTGGTTTCTGTTGGCGGAAATTATCATCAGTGTTGGCTGACCTTCCAAGAGTATTTTGAACGCACCCAAAATGACCCAAAACGCTGGGGAAAACCAATGTCAGCATTACTTGGCGCCTATCAAGCACAGGTAAAACTCGGCATAGGTTCGATTGGTGGTAAAGACTCTATGTCTGGTACATTTGAGCATATTGATGTCCCCCCCACCTTGGTTTCCTTTGCAGTATCTGTTGCAGATGCCAATCGGGTCATCTCTCAAGAATTTAAAGAGAGTGGCAATCGAGTTGGATTGATTTTACCAGAATATGATAAAAACGGCGTGCCAAATTATGACAGCGTCAAAAAGGTGTTTGATATCGTACAGAGACTGATTCAAAAAGAAGAAGTGCGCGCTTGCTTTGCCCTAACCGCTGGTGGTGTTTCCGAAGCAGTCGTCAAGATGGCTTTGGGCAATAACATCGGTATCAAATTACTAAAGGAAATCGACCCTACTTTGCTATTCAATGGCGTCTATGGCGGCTTTGTATTGGAACTTGGCGGACATTGCGAAGAAATTCCCGAAATTGATATCATTGGTGTAACCATTAGCAAATATATGGTGGTGTTCCCAAATCTCACATCCTCCATTTTGCTATATGATTTACAAGAACAGTATGAGCGTGTCTTAGAACCCATTTTCCCATGTAATATTAAAACCAGCACTCGAAAAATCAATACGCTCTCTTCTTATCATAAGCCAGAAAAGAAACACGCCGCCGTTAAGGTTGCAAAACCTAGAGTTTTAATTCCAGTATTCCCAGGTACAAACTGCGAATATGATACAGCGCGTGTATTTGGACGCGCTGGGGGACAGGCTCAGATATTTGTAATTAAAAATCAAAATAGCGCTCAAATTGAAGAGAGTGTAAAGGCTTTCCAGAAAGCAATCAAACAAGCACAAATCATCATGATACCTGGTGGATTCTCTGGAGGAGATGAACCAGAAGGTTCTGGAAAATTTATCACCTCTTTCTTCCGAAATCCAGGTATCAAAGAGGAAGTATCTGAACTACTCGATCAACGCGACGGTTTGATGTTGGGTATCTGCAACGGTTTCCAAGCACTTATCAAATTGGGATTGCTCCCTTATGGTGAAATTGTAGATATGGAAAACAACTCCCCAACTTTAACATTTAATACCATTGGACGCCATCAATCCAAGATGGTCCACACCCGCATTGCTTGTAATAAATCCCCTTGGCTTGCAAATGTCAATGTTGGAGATATTCATACAATTGCAATCTCTCATGGTGAAGGACGTTTTGTAGCAGATAAGAAGTTGTTAAAGTCTATGACATTAAATGGACAGATTGCAACACAATATGTGGACTTAAACGGAGATGCTACCTATGATATTCACTTTAATCCAAATACTTCTATTTATGCAATAGAGGGAATCACTTCTCCAAATGGACGTATCTTTGGTAAAATGGGACACAGCGAACGTATTGGAACCAATATTTGTAAGAATGTTCCCGGATATAAAGACCAAAAGATTTTCCAATCTGGCGTAGAGTATTTTACAAAATAGTTTGTGATATTTCAAAACAAAAAATTGACTATCAAATCATGATAGTCAATTTTTTATTTAGGATAAAATTTTATCGATGGCGTAATCCATTCCCACTCTATCTAATGTGACGGCAAAACGTTCTCTTGGCAAGCCCTCTTCTTTAAAAAATTGCAATGTCTTTTCTATGATTTTCATAACTTCTTCACGGGAATCTACAAAATCAATCAGTGTTTTTCCATGGCTAACCTCTTTGCCCCATCGACCACCAATATCAATTCTAAAACCTTTTTTCCCTGACTTGATAGAATTAAAATAACATTTTCCAACACATCTGCCACAGTGAATGCATTTATCAGGGTCAATTACCAACTTTTTGTCTTTTACAGTTGCCGCTTGAACAGGGCATTCCGCTTGTATTGCGCATTTTTTACATCCTCTGCACAATTCCTCTTCAAATTGAGGAATACACTGTCCAATTACTCCCAAATCGTTTAAATTGGGTTTTACACAATTGTTTGGACATCCACCAACAGCAATTTTAAATTTATGTGGCAATTTTACATCTTGATAGCCAACAAAAAAACGATCATGTATTTCCTTGGCAATATCCTGCGTATCCTGTAATCCAAAACGACAAACCGTTCCCTTACAGGCCATGATTGGACGCACTTTCGCTCCAGTACCTCCAGTATGCATGCCTTCCTTTTTCACATACTCAATTACATCATCAATGTGCTCATAAGGGATACCAGGCAATTCCACCGTCATACGAGAAGTAAAGGTGAGTTTTCCATTTCCAAATTTTTCAGCAACTTCTGATAAATTTCTGACCTGTGTTGCATTTAATACTCCATTTTCCGTAATAATACGGACAGAAAAACAATCTGTTCCTCTATTGTGTAAAAATCCAAGTGCTTTCACTCGTTTAATTTCATTTGCATCGATAGTTGACATGATTTTAATTCCTTTCTGATTGTACTTTTCTTCATTATAATACAATTAGACAATTTGTCAAAGTATGATTGGCATGCAAACAGCATAAGATATTCACTTTCCAAGAATGGAAATCGCCTCTGCAATCTCTCGAAATACTGGAGAGGCATTTTCATTTCCAGTTTCCGCATTTTCTGCCAATACAGCAACCACATATTTGGGGTCTTCTGCTGGAAAGAAACCCACAAAACCACCATGGTTTTGTTCTACTCCCTCAATATAAATACCAGTCTGCGCTGTAGCGGTCTTTCCTCCTGCACTTACATTAGAGGGTTTTGCATTTTGCCCCTCCCGTTCCATCACACAAGCGGTCAAGTATTCTTTTAACTGATTGGCAACAGCAGAAGGCATTGCCTGAATACTAGATATATTGGGTGTATCTATCATGGTTTCACCATCTTTGGTAATCCCCTCTACCAAAATAGGGGTGGGGGTATTTCCACCGTTGGCGACTGCACTTGCCATCTGTGCAAGTTGCACTGTGGTTGCACTGAGTGCACCTTGCCCAAAGCTGAGATTTGCAATCTGCCCTGGATTTATCAACTGCTCTAATAATGGCAATGTTCCAGCCTGCGTATATAAACCGGGAGCCAATTCATATTGTTTTCCAAAAGACAAATCATTGGCTGTTTTTAAAATCTGATCTGGATTCATATTTAGACTTAAATTGATAAAAAATGGATTACAGCTCACCATTAAAGCATTTTTTAAATCCAGTATTCCATGACCTTTTAACAAATGACAGTGAAATCGTTCGGTTCCCAATTGATAAGCTCCTGTGCATTCATATTCTTGCGTAGATTCATATCCAGAAATCAGTGCCGCTGCAGAAGTGACAATTTTAAAGGTGGAACCAACACTAACTGGCGTAAATGCCCGATTGATCATTGGTGCATTCTCCGTATCTGATATACTGGATTGTAAATCATTTGGAGAAAAACTAGGAAAACTACAGACTGCCCGCAGTTTTCCAGTATCACACTCCATTACGACAATCGCACCCTTTGTCAGATACTGGCTTCCAACATTCTCTGCAATCTGCTGTATTTGCTTATCAATGGTCAACACCACGCCATTATTTGGAGAATTCCCATAATGAATCTCAGGTTTTTTCTTTGCGATTCCAACCCCTGATCCATTTAACATATAGGTGATCGTAGTGGGAGTGATACTTTGTGTTAAAAATTCATCATATGCTTTTTCAATTCCTGAAATACCCTTTTGCTCTTCATTCAAATATCCAATGACATGTGCAGCAGTGGTTTGGTCTGTATACCTTTTATAAAGTGGAAATACTTGAATGTGCTCATCTAGTATTTGATAGGTATCCACTCTGCATAAAAATGGCTTTTGAGAAGAATACAGTTGAGCAAGTTCTTCCTCACTATAGCCCACTGCATGTTGTAACATTAGGGGAAAGTTTTGATCAGTGGGAAGAACTGCCGCAATATATTCATAACTCTCATTTACAAGCGGTGTAAAGTTGCAATCTAAAATATTACCTCGTCCAGTTGGCAGTGTTAAGGTATACGAGGACTGTTTTTCAGCGGTTTTTCTATAAAAGTCATCGCTCATAATGCTGGCAATTCTCAAATAAAGCCCTGTAAAGATAATACAACAGGTGCTTAAAATTGCAATGATACGCTTTCCTTTCAATCTATCTCACACTTTCTCTCATTTGATATCTTTTATCTTTCCCTAAAAATCAAAAAAATATTATGATAATTTTTTGAAAATAACTTGAATTTCAATTAAGAAATAGTATAATAAAAAACAGTACTCATTTAAAATATACCTACAGGTACAAAAATAAAAAGAAGATTTTTGGTTACCCACATATTCGTCAGAAAACTACTGTCGTCACAAAAGGTATCAACTATAAATGAATCATTTTAATCAGAAAAAATTGGGAGGATATGCAATGAAGCAAGATATGATTGTTATTTTAGATTTGGGAAATACGCAAAATACTGCAACAGCAAGAGCAATTCGTGAACTTGGTGTCTATAGTGAAATTTATCCACATGATATTACTTTAGAGGAGTTAAATCGTCTCCCAAATGTAAAGGGTATTATTATCAACGGAGGAGAAAACCATATCGTTGATGGTGCCGAAATCTTCGTAAATGATGAAATCTATCAAAGTGAATACCCCATTTTAGCGGTAAATCACCCAGCAACAAGATGTCAAAAGCAGTTGGATTTTTGGCCAACAGATTCTGAACGATGCTCTACAGTACTAAAAGAATTTATCTTTGATATCTGTCAGGCTGACCCAAACTGGAATATGAAAAATTTTATCTCTGATCAAATCGAATTGGTTCGCCGTCAAGTAGGGGATAAAAAGGTGTTGTTGGCACTCAGTGGAGGTGTTGACAGTTCTGTAGTGGCAGCATTGTTACTCAAGGCAATTGGCAATCAACTGACCTGTGTACATGTCAATCATGGTTTGCTTAGAAAAGGAGAACCAGAACAGGTCATTGAGGTATTTCAAAATCAGCTCAATGCCAATTTGGTTTACGTAGATGCCAGCGAAAGATTTTTAAGCAAATTGGAAAAAGTATCTGACCCTGAGCAAAAAAGAAAAATTATTGGAGCAGAATTTATTCGTGTATTTGAAGAAGAGGCACGTAAATTAGAGGGAATTGATTATTTGGCACAGGGAACGATCTATCCTGATATTGTAGAAAGTGGTACCAAAACCGCAAAGGTGGTCAAATCACATCACAATGTAGGAGGTTTGCCAGAAGATTTGCATTTTGAATTGGTAGAACCACTCCGTCAATTATTTAAAGATGAAGTGCGCGCATGTGGCATTGAACTTGGCTTACCAGGTGATATGGTTTATCGTCAGCCATTTCCTGGTCCTGGTTTGGGCGTTCGCTGCTTGGGTGCAATCACAAAAGAACGATTGGAAGCTGTTCGAGAATCAGACGCGATTCTCAGAGAAGAATTTAAAAATGCTGGCTTAGATAAAACTGTATGGCAATATTTTACCGTTGTTCCCGATTTTAAATCAGTTGGGGTAAGAGACAATGCAAGAACCTACGAATATCCTGTGATTATTCGCGCGATTAATACCATCGATGCAATGGAGGCTTCTATTGAAAAAATTGATTGGTCTGTTCTTGAAATTATCACAAATCGCATTTTAAAAGAAGTAAAATGTGTCAATCGTGTGTGCTATGATTTATCACCAAAACCACCAGCAACCATAGAGTTCGAGTGATGAAATGGTCTTAGACGCTTCACTTCCAGCAGTGTTTTTATATGAGCATAGAGATTATAAAACTGTAGGGCATGGAATTTATGAGTTAGAAAATGATGTGAAGCTGGTC
>CAJTTB010000031.1 GCA_910579175.1 uncultured Oscillospiraceae bacterium
TTTTTTGTGCCTGTAGGCACATTTTTAATTAATACTATTTTTTATTACGAGCCGCCAACTTGGTTGGCGATTCACAGAATCACAAAAAAATATTCCTTTGTATATGGCTACATTCAAACACACAATTCACAAAAAATCTATTTATTTAACAAGTGTCCAAATCATTTTTGGTTAAAAATTAGCACCAATTTGTTATTGGTATAATCTTCCAAAAAAATCATTTCAATTTTTTATGAATATACTCTAATAATATCCTATCTATTTTGTGATTATATAGTTGTTTTATCTATTTCCAAATTTTAGTTGCTGCTATCCTGTTCATTTGCCCTATTCTAAAAAACTGTTATAATAAAATCACAAACAACAACACCATTGATTGATATCAAATTTATTTTTAGAAAAGAGGTTTTCCTATGCAGTCAAGCAACAAAAAAGTATTAAAAATCGTTACCATTGGATTAATGGCAGCATTGGTTTTTGTGACATCCAAATTTTTAACCATCCCAATTGCCACAATCGCTGGTACACCTACCAGAATTCATTTTGGGAATGTCATGTGTATTCTTTCTGGATTATTATTCGGTGGTATGAGCGGCGGAATATCTGCGGGGATCGGCTCTGCTTTTATGGATTTATTGGATCCTGTATATATCACCTCTACACCAACAACACTGATTAATAAATTCGTTATGGGATTCTTAGCGGGTAAACTTTCCCACCATGGAAAGGTCAAAGGCGACAGTCAAACATGGAATATCATTGCAGCAATTGTAGGACAGTTTACATATATTGTTTTATATTTATTAAAAACCTTTATCGAAATGAAGCTGGTTGGAAATGATATCAATACCATTTGGATCGCAGTAGGAGAAAAGGCAATTAGCTCCTCTATCAATGGAATTATCGCTGTTGTTGTAGCAGTACCGCTGGCATTGGCATTGCGTCAAGGATTGAAGCAAACTTCTATTTTTAAAGAACTCATCAATGCTTAAACCGAAACTGTAAAAATATATTTAAAATATCCTATAATTCACATCTATAGAAAAAAAATATTTGCCCTTCATACTATCATTCTTTCTATTGTTTTAAAGATAAAAAAATAAAAGGAGCTGTTAAAAACAGCTCCTTTTTTGATTGATTATGATACTTTTTTCAATACTATCATCAAAGGTTTTGCAATCAATGCCGATAGTATTGCTGCTACAATTGCCTCTGGAACACCTACTGTTCCAACAATTCCAGCAATAAACATAAATACAGCATCTGCCTGAATTCCCTGCGCTTGTGCATAGGCGGGACCAAAAAACAAATAAATTCCACCCATCACCAAAATCGTATTGACTAGAGAACCAATCAAGCCGCTAACTGCACAGGCAATTATTTTGGTTTTATCCAATTTAGAAATCCAAATAAACAGACAACCAGCTACCACTCCAATTAAAATTCTGGGAACAAAGCAAATCAATAAACTCCAAAAGTTCCCTGATGTTTCTCCAACAGAATAAAATGGTGTAAAGACAAATGAGCTTAAATTTGGTTGAACAGTATTTTTCACAAGGCTTGTCAAAGCAAAAACAGCACCTAAAAACCCACCTGCCTTTGGTCCTAACACAATTGCACCAATGATGACCGGCACATGAATAATGGTAGCATTGATAATCCCTAGGTTAATCAAGCCCAAAGGAGTTGCTGCCAATACAACGATAATTGCTGACAGCAGTGACAATTGTACCAAATGAATGGTTGAAAATTTTTTTTTGGATAATGATTGCGTTTTAAACATTTTTTACCTCCTGCTTCCGCTCTCGAATTGAGATACAGTGCAAATTTTTGTAAAACAAATCACATCTTTATTTTTATATTATTGGTAAACTACCTGATAAAAATGAATCAAATATTTTTACTTGTCATCTAAAATCTATCCATCATACAAAATAAAGTTATCTTTATTTTTTCTGATTTTTTTGATAAATGATATGTAGTCCTTTTAATAATAAAAATTCATCATATACATATTGTTTTTCACAAAATGGCAATATCATATCTGCATATTGTCCTGTCAAAATTGCTGTTGCCTTTTCTTCCAAAATGGCTTGATACTTTTGATACATTCCATCAATCATACTCGCTGTTCCATAAATCAAACCCGATTTTATAGAATCAACTGTCGAAGTACCAACCAGTGTATTCGGAGCGTCCAGTTCCACTTCTGACAACTTTGCTGTATTGTCCAACAATGCAGTCAAAGAGGTTTGTAATCCAGCAGTAATAGAAGTACCTAAAAAGCAACCCTGTTGATCAATTGCAGTAAAGGTTGTCGCCGTTCCCAAAGAAATCACTATACAGGGAAGTGTATACAATTTTGTTGCTGCTACTGCTGAACAAATTAAATCTGTTCCCATATTCATATGGTGTTTTTTAATATTCAAACCGGTTTTCACACCAGTATCCACCACCAAAATAGAAACGTTATTTAATCGTTTCCATGCCTGACAAATTACATTGGTCAATATTGGAACTACACTCGCAATTGCAATTCCAGAAATCTCCTTTACAGAAATCTGATAAAAACTCATCATCTGCACAAAACAATTGGTATACTCATAGATGGTTGCAGATTTGCGAGTTTCAATAGATGCCGAAAAACAAATATGGTCATCTTCAAAACCAGCAACAGATATTGTTGTATTTCCTATCTTTACCGCTAATATCATGTTAAACCACCTATCTGATTGTTTTACAAATTTATTATACCTATTTTTTTTTAAATATGCAAGCTATTCTAAATGATAATATCATAAAGGGATATCGGCAAATTTTACCTAAAATTTAACAGTGTAGTGACTAAAGAGCACTTTTTTTATACTAGGCAAATGCCCCCTTTAATACAGATTTTGTCATATCACATCAGATTTTAGTTATTTTCAAATCAAAATTGATGTAAAACCGCACTGCATACCATTAAAAATAAATATCCCTTGGACTTGTTACAATGATATTCCTCTTTTATAATTATGTACATGTGTTAGTAAACAAAAAGATCTGTAGATGAATATCATAAAAAAATCCAAATATGTAAACCGTATTTCCAGATATAGAAACCGCACTCTAACAGCCTGTAAATTTTCTAAAGCATATCATAATTAAACACAAAAACCATCTATATAGCACAATTTATATTGTTTTTTGAAATAAAGTAGCAATTATTTTAGCACTGCATAAAATATTTATGGTAAAGAATATTTGTAAGGTACTCTATAAAGATCTTTCCAAAATAATTAAAAAGGATATGTTTTGAATGAATCAAAATAATTACTACTGTCAAAGCTCACATCTTTCCTACTGCTGTGAGCGCGGTCCCACAGGACCACAAGGTAATACAGGTCCTATGGGACCACAAGGAATTCAAGGGATTCAAGGAGTCCGTGGCGATACTGGACCCAAAGGCGATCCAGGCTGTGAAGGTCCTCAAGGACCAATTGGACCAACGGGTACAATATAATTAGTACAATGAAAAGTTTTTACTTAATTATTATCAGAAAAATTTTTATCATTCTTTTTTATTTTACTACATAAGAGAAATAATTTTCAAGTTTATTATCCTGAACATCTTTATCATCTAAAAAAGCCTTTGCCATCTCGACATAAAAATCAGGCGTATTCATATTAAATTTTTTAGCAACTAAGTAGTAATCAGAATACATCATATTCATAGCAACCCAAAATTCAATTGGATCACAATCAATATCCTTTTGGGAAGCAACTTGCTTAGTTTGTTCTAGACTCCAATGTGCGCCGATTGAACCATCTTCATTTTCCATACTATCAAGCCATTCTTGAGCCATTTGTTTATCCATCTTCCGCATTTTTCTTTTGTTCTTTTTGGTATGTTCTGAAAAATCATTCATTCCAAAAGTACCATAAGCCCAGCCCAAAGGTTTCTGATATGAATTATCATAATGATATTGTTCTTCATAAGGAAATTTCTTTTGATTTTTATTATGGTTTTGTAACATCATAATTTTAGAAGATTTTTTCATTTTATTTCACTCCTTTTGCAGTCTCTGTAGGTACAGAAGCAGTTGGGATATTATTGAACACATGAGTAGTAGGACAAAGAGTTTGTGTATTCTTTACTACAAAACCTGGAATATCCGTCGCCACAGTCGTGCAATAGATTCTTCTACTTCTAATTTGGTCTGCGTAAACAGCATTGCCATTTTTTTCTCTTTTTGACTAAGATTCGCTATTGTTAAAACCATATTCCATTGACATAAGTTTAAATTGGAAAACATATCTTTGTCTACTATTGACTTAGGCATTTTGTACTCCTGTTATCACCTATTTTTCAATCCACTGGCATTCTTTTAATCCATTTTCCGCTCGGTAGGCAAAATGGTAACTTTTTCCGTCGATGCTGTGGGTGCCTCTCAGCGCTTCCCCGGAAGAGGGATTTAGATAATACCAAC
>CAJTTB010000032.1 GCA_910579175.1 uncultured Oscillospiraceae bacterium
TTGATTACTTGGACAGATGATATTGGAGAAACTAACAGCATAAGATGTCGAATGGGAAAAGGGAAATTGCTTATCCCTCTAGGTGCAGGCCGAAATTGGCTTTTGCACGACCATGATAGTTTCTCTGTTTCGGTCGAGAGAGATGGCGTACAGGCCGAGGTTCCTACAATAATAGATGTGCAAATGCTCAAATTAAGAGAAGTAGAATAGTTGAAACACACGATTCTACACATCTTAGGTAGTGTTCACACAAGGAAGAATGGGTGCTTTGAAAAAAGTGGGGTCCAAGCCATTGGAAGAACACGAGGAGGATGGAATACCAAACTTCATATGGTCGCCGCATCTGATCGGGACGGGGTGATATTTGCGCTGTCCGTCGGGAACCGTGGAGACGCTCCGGAAGGACGAGCTCTTTTACGGCAGTCAGGTTCCGTTGACCATCCAGTCCATCTTTTAATGGATCGAGCTTTAGAAAGCAACTGTTTTTATGGAGGATTGTCAAAATGCAGCGCTGTCTTGTGATCCGGAAAAAGTTTTGGCTTGAGAGAAAGTGATTTTATGAGCACGACCATTGATGGCCGATTTTTTCAGAGGGAGAGAGATACGTCGCAGTGCTCGATCTCGTCCGAAGGCCTGAATACTGATTTAATGACAGTGATATACCCAAAGCTGAAATGGTTTTAAGACCTGTTTAGCATTTAAGTTTTACTTGATTTTTTGCCCCAGTCCAAAAGTCGCTACCTTTGCAGAAAAATACTTTAATTCTGTAAAACGGTTTTTGGAAAACTTTCCGCTTAAAAGCGGAAAGGGGGCTTTTTACAAGTGAAAAAGCCCCCTATAAAAGATACTGAATGGGTTGTTAGAATATCCTACAAAGATAGAATTTAAGTGACTTACAAATCAAACAGGAGGATTGGGCATGGATAAGATCTTACTTTTTATTCCGATGTATAATTGTGAAAAACAGATTACACGTGTATTGGGACAGCTAAGCGATGAGGTGTGTGAATATCTAAGCGAAGTATTAATTATAAACAATATAAGCACAGACAATGGAGAAAAAGTGGTAGAAGACTATTTAAGAAATAACAAGTTGAGAATCAAAGCTACTTTAATCCGAAACGATGAAAATTACGGGCTGGGAGGCTCCCACAAGGTAGCATTTGACTATGCGATAAAAAATGATTTTGATTATGTGATCCTGCTGCATGGAGACGATCAAGGGGACATCTCGAACATTTTACCCTATTTGAAAAGTCGCGCATATGAGCAGTACGATTGCTTTTTGGGAGCGCGCTTTATGCGCGGATCACAGTTAAAGGGCTATTCAAAGTTCAGGACATTTGGAAACAGGGTATATAATCTGCTGTTTTCTGTCGGTTGTGGTTACCGGGTGTATGACTTGGGATCTGGCCTCAATATGTATAAGGTATCTATATTGAAGGATGCGTTTTATCTAAAATATAAAGATAATCTAATTTTCAATTATTGTATGGTTATGGGGTCCGCATATTATAAGCATAAAGTGAAATTTTTCCCGATTATCTGGAGAGAGGATGACCAGGTTTCTAATGTAAAAATGGTGAGTCAGGCAATTACAGTATTGAAACTTTTGGCCTCATACATAATTGAAAAAAAGAAATTTGTTCAGGGGGAGCATCGGGACAAGATCATCGAAGCATATACAGCAGCTACTGTCTATTCCTGCTAAGGGATTCAACGAGGATGTTTATAAAAATGAAACGAATCACTCACAATGCGATCAACAGTTTTGTTCTAGCTATCACTGCAATCTGGTTTATTTATCGCTTTCATAACATCCATAGTCTTTTTACAGAAAAAACAGCGCTCTCGATCTTTACAATTATAGGAGCAGCAATTCTAATTCATGGAATAAAGTTCTGTAGATTGTATCTTGCTCTATATGATATCCAATTAGGGTTAAAAGTCTGCTTAAGTACCTACTGTAAAGTGACTCCGGTCAGCATTATCCTTCCCTTCAAGATGGGGGAGCTTTACCGGATGTATTGTTATGGAAGACAGAGTGGGATTGTTTTGAGAAGCGTTGTAATTATCCTTTTAGATCGGTTTATGGATACTGCGGCACTGGTAACAGTGATCACTTTAATATGGATATTTGATGGAGGAAGGCCTTCAGCGCTTATTTATTTTCTGTTGATTTTTTTGCTGTTCTCTGTGTTTTCTTATTTCATATTTCCTGGAATATATCAATTTTGGCAGAGACACCTTCTTTGTGCAAAGGCATCGGAACATAAGCTATGGGCGCTTAAAACATTAGGGGCAATGGACGCTCTCTATGGTGAAATTGAAAATGTGGTAAAGGGGAGAGGTGTAATCCTCTATTTCCTATCCTTAATGGCATGGGGAATCGAAATCAGCAGCATAGCATTTATCAACCATATTACGGTGATGGATCATGCGGGTACAGTTATTTCCGAATATTTATTGTCAGCAATGAGTGATAGACAGTCTCCAGAATTTAACCAGTTTGTGTTTGTAAGCGTAGTAGGCCTTGTATTACTTTTTGTGATATTACGAATATACAGAGTGGTTGCTGAGAAAGAGGATGTGAAATGAAGTTTATCGCTGTTTATGATGATACGGGCCGAAAAAGCGAAGTAATTGCAGATATTATAGGAGATAAAGGGTTCGCTGATGTAGTGGTTAAAAAAAGAAAACTGGAAGAATATTATCAGGACAGTATCCGGAAAGTATATCCTGATCTTCAATGGAAAAAAGTACATTCCGTTTTTGAGTATCCCGAGCTGGTAAGGGAAATGGAGCTGCATAGCGAGGACGCTGCGCGCATACTCCATTGCTTTTCCAATTACTTGATTTCGGACGAACAAGCGGCTTTGTTGTCTTTTAAAAAACTGCGTTTTATCAATGAACCTTATTGTGCCAAGGAAGGCAAGCGAATCGCGGCAGTGTTGTTTCCAGACATAAGGTCATATTTAGTTTTTTGTAAAACAATTCTTTCCGGACAGAAGCCTTGGGATGCGGCTAAGAGTATAAAGGAATCGTTTGAGATAGAAGGACTTGTTGACATTGGAATTGTTGGGAATTTTATTCAATGTGTCACTGGGAATTTTGATTCCCGATATTTTAATTCGTTAAAGGGAGACGAGTACACATTAGTAAAAAGCTCAACAGACAAAAAGAAGATCAAAAGCGAATATACCTTTTATCATCTTCTTCCGGAGGATATGAGATACTGGTTTATTATGCCGTTTCACTATCGAGAAGATAAAACGGAGGCGAGCTATACGATGGAACGTCTCCATATGACCGACCTTGCGATTAAATGGGTACACGGTTCGATGGATGAATCAGAATTTGAGGAGCTAATGGATAAATATTTCTTCTTTTTCCGAAGCAGACATTCCAAACCGTGCAGCAAGGAAGAGTATGAACAAATTGCTAAGGCGCTCTATATTGACAAGGTAAAAGATAGAGTTGCGGCATTAAAACAACTTCCAGAATACCCAAAGATAAAAAATATCATTGAGACATCCGAGGAGACAAGCTTAGATACTCTAGTTTCAAAATATTTTAAATTAAAGGAAAAAATAGAGGCAACAGCGAGACTATCTTATGAAAGTGTAATAGGACATGGGGATCCCTGTTTTGCAAATGCCTTATACAATAAATCGACAAAGACGCTAAAGTTCATTGATCCCAAAGGTGCACTTTCTGAAGCGGAATTGTGGACAAATCCATATTACGATATAGCAAAGCTTAGCCATTCGGTCTGCGGAAGATATGATTTCTTCAATAATGCATTGTTTGATATCCATATCAATGAAAAATTTACCTATAGTCTTGAAATACCGTTTGACCCTTCAAAGTATATCCGCATTTTCAGAAAGAAAGTGGAGGAAAACGGATTCCACTATTTGGCTGTACGTATTTATGAGGTGTCATTATTTTTATCAATGTTACCGCTGCATATTGATAATCCGCATAAGGTGTTGGGATTTATTCTAAATGCCAAAAATATATTAGAGGAGATCGAACGGGATGTTTGAAGCATATTCATTTGTATTTGATATTGATGGGACCCTTTGCCCGGTCAAAGGGAAGGAGGAGCGGTATGAAGATATGGTTCCTTATCCTGAAATGATAAAGAGACTGAAATATTATAAAGAAAATGGAGCGAAGATAATCTTATATACCTCTAGAAATATGAATACCTATCACGGAAATATTGGTCTTATCAATAAGCATACAGC
>CAJTTB010000033.1 GCA_910579175.1 uncultured Oscillospiraceae bacterium
GAGAATCATGATATTAAAAAGAGGTTCCGAATCTCCCGGAACCCCTTTCCTTCTATAAAGCACGAGACGGGATTCGAACCCGAAGATGCTCAAAAAACCCTATAAAATCAAGGAGAAAGACAGGCTGTCTTCAAAGTGTCTTCAAGCATACATTCTATAATAGTCTATAATGCCCCGTATTACAAATTTATTTTTTAAGAAAGGGGCAAACTATGAGTTTTCGATTTATCGTGTTTCAAAATGACAAGGCAATAGCAGGTTTTAACAATTATAATTCCGCCTGCACTTACAAAGAACTGATACAAAATATCAATCGTACAGCCGGTTATAGAGACCGTTTTCAGATTACAGACACCAAAAACCACAACTGATTATTTTAAGGGATTGACAAAAAACTGTCAATCCTTTTCTTTTTCTTCCAGTGCCTTGTGAACTTTATTCAGCATTTTCTTTGTCCATGCTTCAGAATCAAATTCCGGCGGCAACTCAACCTTTTCAATTTTTTTCATATGTCTTTTAAAATATTCATCTGCCAGATCTGGATTGCTGTCGATTAAATTGTTAAACCCCTTCACACTGTCAAGTCTAACGGCTTCATCTATCAGTAATCCGAACAGCCACAAGTCAAAACCGTGATCGTCACTTTTAATTCTACCTATTTTTTTCTTTTTCATTAGTCCAGTCTCTTCTCTTTCGTATATTATAAATACAATATAAATATACTATATTTCTAATATATTAACATATCAAAAGACATTATACAATGAAATCACCAAAAGAAGAGGTATTGATATGTTTAAAGTGAAAAAGGAATATGCAGAATATGAATATAAGTCTTTACGATTGCCAAAAGAATTGATTGAAAAGCTCCAAACACTTGCTAATGAAAATAATCTGTCATTTAACAAAGTAGTTATCCAGTGTATAGAATATGCTCTTGACCACACAAAAGATACAGAATGATCTTTCGATTAGCTGTGATTAACTTTTGAGGTCTGTACCGCAGACCAGCTTTTTGAAGGGCTTAGTTGCCCTCCCTGCCAGATGACACAATTTGTCAAGGGTGAACAAGCGTTCACCGCGTAGCGGCTTGCCCTTGACAAATTGGGGCAGATGGCGCACAATCGAGAAGCCCTTCGACAAGCGTCGAGAGCTTTTAGCAAATCAAAGTCCCCTACGGGGGATTTAGGGGGCAAGCCCCCTCTTTCCTTTGGGAGACGGGCATAAGGGAAGAGGGGGTTGGGGGTGATGGGATAGGGAATGGTATCTGCATAATCTCAATAATTGCAAAATATATTCATGAAAATCAGAAGTCATAATGCTGACTTCTTTTTTATTGCCCAAATTTCAAATATTTTTCTGAAGTTGCTACATAACTTTCCATATTCTTTTGTTTTTATCTTATATGCAAAATTCCAACGCCAAATGCGCTTAAACCCTTCAAAGCGCTGATTTTTCCATTTTCATATTTATTTTTTCGCACGCATCTGGAAATATTTTTTGTGTCTTCGGGCGGGGTATGCGCAATACCCTAAAAACGCATTTTTCATATCGTTTGAACTGCATGATATGACACAACGAAATCTCAATATCAATTTTCTTTTGATATGACCATATCCGCAGCTCAATATGTGAAACTGCGTTTTAATATTTTTTCTATTACGTTGATGTAATTGTACTTTTCACGTCCCTGTGAAAAATGCGCCCAAAACTGAAGAAAGGAGTATTTCATAGTGAGATATAATGCACGAGATTCCCCTTAAAAATCTCAATATCCATTTTAAGTAACTGAACTATAATATCTTTATTAGGAGGTTTTTCCAATGACGATCAACAACAACTCCATTTCCGTTAGAGATCTCACACTTTCAGCCGAAGGGATTATCAAAGAGCAAGTCATTTGCAAAGACATACGTTTTGTTTATGAAAAAGACGAAAATGGAAAATGGTCGAGTGAACCTGTCGCGGTACGCTATTCCTGTATCAATCCTGAAACCTTTGACACCTTTTCCGTCAAAGTTCCTGGCAGTATTCCGGTCACTGATATTGATGATTTCAAAAAGTCAGGAGCGTTCATTATTCTTGAAGTGCCAGTAAAGGATACACTGATTAAACCATACCGTATCGAGTATGGCAAGGCTCTGGTTTCCATTACAGCGCCGTTTGTAAAACTTGCTAAAAATTAATGATTTTTGGGCTGGACTTCCTCCAGCCCTCTCAAAGAAAAGGAGAACGCATGTTCTATATTATTGTCTCTTGCATTTCTATCTATTTTTTTGCTGTACTAGCCGTCAAATATTCAAAATCGGTATCTTTAGACGAAGCGCAAAAGATTATTGACGATTTTTTGAAAAATTACATAAAAGAGTTTGTGCAATATTTATTTCCCAACTCGCAAGCTTCCCAAAACTGGCTGGCTGATGGAACTCTTATTCGAAACTTGTTGATGGGGCAGGAGAATTTTAATTTGCTTCCCCCCGATTTGACCAAGTACAGAATTTTTTACCACAACGGAGTGATACCCTGTGTTTCAATTCAGTTTATCCCCAAAAATGGAATTTCGGTAGACACTTTGAAAACGATACTTTGTAACATTGTTACCGAACGTTTGATCTATTTCAATGTTACAAATCCGTTTGTATACATACATGTGCAATCAACATCTGATACAGAACAAACGCTTTCAGTATTATATGCTGTCACCGATTTACAAAAGACTGAGATGCAGAAACTACTTTCCGGTCTAAATCAGCGTGCCTGTCAAAGTGCCAGCCAGATTGCAACTCTGCCAGTTGACAAAAAGTTGATAGCAGATATAGCAAAAGAAAATATTTCATATGCCCCTGATAACACTGTTCAAGTCGGCTTTGATATGCAAACACGCGTTCCTATTAATATTGACATCAACAGAACGGGTATGATCGCCGTTGTAGGCGGAACCGGCTCCGGAAAGAGTGTAGCCGTATTGTACCTGCTTTACAACGTCAAAAAGATGGGAAATTCAGAGATTTTTCTTGTAGATTTTAAACGTTCTGGGGATTTTGCCGGTATTTCTCAAAACTATGCCGAAGCGGAAGAATCAACCACTCTGATCGAAGAATTTTATGATATTTTTCAGGATGTACAGGAAGGAAGCGAAAAAATTCATCTCCTTCTGATAGATGAATACGCAGGGTACATTACATGGTTAATGCAAAATGATAAAAAGAAAGCTGAAGAGATAAAAGGAAAGATTTCAACGATCTTAATGATGGGGCGTTCCCGCCGTTGTTTTGTCTGGTGCGTTCAGCAGAGAATCAGCGCGTCTCTGTTCCCGTCAGGCATCGGTGCAATCGATAATTTCCAGGTGTGTATTGGTTTGGGGCGTCTGTCGCCTGATTCCCGTAAGTCTCTTTTCGCCGGTGAGCACTTGCAGGATGAAGATTTTGAAGCAGGCTACAATCCCGGAACAGGGCAGGGCTTGATACTGGTTGATGGTCAGCCGTTGCAGGCTTTGCAGATTCCTTTTGTGAATAAGAAGAGCCTGCATGATTTGTTAAGTTCATAACACTGAAGCATATTTGAATGGGAGGGCTGTGCAGGGTGGAGCGCGGAACGCGCGGAACCCGGAGCAGCCCGGACATTCAATGCGCGGAGCGCATTTGGCGTTAGTATTGCCAGCAACCTTAGTGCTAATGGAGTACCGGTTGACTGCATCAGGGAATTGCTGGGGCATAACAACCTGTCAACCACGCTCGGCTACATTTACAATCCGCTTACAGAATCAGAAACTTATAAACTAATATCTAAGGCATTATAGACTGTCTTCAACTGTCTTCAAGTTACAGACACAAAAAAAACGACGGAAACGCTGTAAAATCAACGTTTCCGCACCTTTTAGAGAGAGCACGAGACGGGATTCGAACCCGCGACCCTCGCCTTGGCAAGGCGATACTCCAC
>CAJTTB010000034.1 GCA_910579175.1 uncultured Oscillospiraceae bacterium
AATCAATACTATTTTTTATTACGAGCCGCTGACAATGGTCAGGCGAATCAGCGAGTAACAAAAAATATACCTTTTTTCTTGTGCCCACAGGCACACTTTCAATCAATACTATTTTTTATTACGAGCCGCTGACAATGGTCAGGCGAATCAGCGAGTAACAAAAAATATACCTTTTTTCTTGTGCCCACAGGCACACTTTCAATCAATACTATTTTTTATTACGAGCCGCTGACAATGGTCAGGCGAATCAGCGAGTAACAAAAAATATACCTTTTTTCTTGTGCCCACAGGCACACTTTCAATCAATACTATTTTTTATTACGAGCCGCTGACAATGGTCAGGCGAATCAGCGAGTAACAAAAAATATACCTTTTTTCTTGTGCCCACAGGCACACTTTCAATCAATACTATTTTTTATTACGAGCCGCTGACAATGGTCAGGCGAATCAGCGAGTAACAAAAAATATACCTTTTTTCTTGTGCCCACAGGCACACTTTCAATCAATACTATTTTTTATACACATGTTCTTATTTCGTCCGTTTTCAGAATGGGTATTATTCAAGGGACTAACTGAAACTGTGTAGATATATTTAGACAGAAAGGAGAACAATAGAGTGTAATAAGATAAATAACTATGGCGAAAACACCAGTACCAAAATACGACTTCAAGGCTTTTTAAGCAGCGATAAACCACCATTTTATATTGTTCTCTGTGTTATAGCATAGGATAACTCTGCAAAAGGCATTTAATGTATATTTGATATGTTTCTTATTTACTTCTGTGCAATCCATAAAAAATTCTCTCTCTTGAGCACCTAGATGGAGATATCAACGGTAGGCGTAACCTATCTACTTTACTGTTGACTGGTTGGGCTAACTTTACTATTTATCAATTCTTCGCAACAGAATATTACACATAACAATAGCTAAGACAAAAATCAAAAGCAAGGGTAAAAGGTTTTCAAACTTAAAAACACGCTCTGTCATTAATTTATATCCCCATGAAGCTGGAAATAATGTTCCTATTGTTTCAAATGCTTTTGGAAGTAGGTCAATCGGGAACATAATTCCAGAAAGCATGATAGAAGGTAAAAAAATGATAATAGAAAACATAGAAGTTTTTGCTTGATCTTTTACTGCAAGACCAATTATGCTAGCAATACTGAGCGATACCGCAATAAAAATAGCAAGACCGATAAAGTACATACTCGGATTTTCTGGTATTTGAACATGAAAAGCTAGTGGTGCGACAATATATAAAATAATGCTCATAATGAACAAATGAATATATGCTGAAATATTGCTTAAAGCAAGCCCCAAACATAATGGAACGCCATTTGCTTTGTAGACCTTTTTAATATCGCTACTATAAATTTCAACAAGAGAGGGAGGCAGACCAATCAATGCTCCCATTGTCACACCAAACACAGTCATTGACTGAATAAGCGTATATCTCACTTCTGGCATGACTGATGTAAATATACCGCTCATAATTACAAAGAATAAAAGTGGTACGATATAACAAGTGATCAGTAATGTCTTACTCCTGATATCTAATTTCCATTGTAAGGAAACTCCATATAAAAAAGCTCTCATTGTTACACCCCATTTGCAATTTTTATAAAGTGTTGTTCTAATGAACCGCGGTCTATCTGAATATCAATAATCGTTTCTCCTTTTTCCTTGTACTGCATAAGTAGCGAAAGTAAAGAATCTCCGATATTTTCAGATTCATATTTTTGGATTTTATGTTCGGTTTGGATTGTGATATTATAATGCTTTCCAACTGCTTCGCCTAGCTGTTCTACACTCCCGATAAAGGCAATTTTGCCACTGGAAAGAATGGCAATTCGGTCACATAAATTTTCAACTTCCGTCATATCATGGCTTGCTAATATGATTGTCTTTCCGATTGCTTTTAACTGGCGAATTTGTTCATGTAAAGATAATCGTCCCTCAACATCAAGTCCTACGGTTGGTTCATCAAGAAATAGGATATCTGGATTTCGTGTTAAAGCAAGTGCCAAATGAAGCCGCCGCTTTTGCCCGGTTGATAATTGATAATACTGTTTTTTGCAATTTCATAAATACCCAAAGCGTCAAGTGTTGCTTTATTAAGAGGTGTCTTATTCCATTTTGCAAACAGCTTTACAGCTTCCAGTGCCTTTATATGTTCTGGCAAAGAAGCCGACTGTAATTGAATACCCATGATTCCATTTATAGTAATACTTCCGCTGTCATATTTTCGTAACCCCTCAATACATTCAAGAGATGTGGTTTTGCCTGCACCATTTATGCCCAGCAGAGCAAAAATTTCTCCTTGTTGTACGCAAAAATCTAAATCGTTTAGCACAACGTGAGTTCCATAACTTTTTGTTAAATTACTAATTTTTATAGTCTCATTCATTCTATTTCCTCCTGAAATGGGTCAACACCTAAATGGGAAAAATAGACATCTAATGCTTGTCCAATATAGCTGTTAGCAATATCTTGAACCTCTTTCCATTTATGGTTTGTATTTTGAAATTTCCCTAATTCAATCAGTCTGGGAAGCATACTCATATCTCCACCAGTGAAATTCATTATCATATTCCAATAGGCTTTTGCAAAATTCTGACCCTCATCACTATCAACAGCAACATCTGCATTTTGAAGTCTCATTGCTTCGTCTTGAAGTTGCATAAAAGTGTTCATAAATGCCATTCCGCTATCTTTATCAAAATGACTGCGGATATGGTCAAGAGTCTGGTCATCAAAATGTTTAATCAGCCAATAGAAATCATTTTTCATCTG
>CAJTTB010000035.1 GCA_910579175.1 uncultured Oscillospiraceae bacterium
AAATGAAAGTCACAACAATTAGCACCTCCCCCTATTGTTCCCATGCGTTCAAATCTAATCTTAGGTTCATATCCCGAAAAAGCAATTATATCACTTTGGCAGAAAACCGTACAAAGTTCTGGGCAGGAATATTTCTCACACATATCTTTGTAAAGGCAACGGACTATATCAAAATGGATTTCTCTATTATCATGTCTTTTCCATTCTACCGTAAACCCCTCTGTTGGATACTTTTTGCTCATATGCGATTTGGCAAACATTTTAAATAAACCATATGTAAATGGCATTTTTGTAAATTTAGCATTTTCTTCCGCTAAGCTGTGTGCATTGTGCTGTATTTCCTTATAGGCAATCATAAATGCTTGTTCTTTGGTAAAACCCTGTTCAACAAGAGTTAAATATATTCCCATGATTGGCAACAATCTTTTGAAAATATGCTGATTTATTTCGTCATTCTTAGATTTTGCTTCCCTCTCGCATAGATTCGTATATTTTTCACACATTAAAATATAAAGCTGTTTACCTTGTTCATTTCCATATTCCTCAGTTAAATCATCGTATAGAAAACTGAAATCTGTTTCTTTATAGTCCATAATCTTATCTCCATTTCATGCAATCATTCTGTTTTTTCCATTTAACCGCTATCTTTAGGACAGCAGATTATGGACAGCCTTGTAAGTAAGAGGAATATACATACAAAGTAAAGACAGCCGTTCCCACAATCCCTCATATTTCAACATGGTATTTTGAAACTGCTCTTTATCTCCCATGATAAAACAGACAAAGAAAATTAATGCCAAGATAAAAGAAATAACACATATAATGCCAAAAATGACATTGTTCTGCTTAAATGCTAAAATCCCATTTAACAATGGGAAAAACAATAATGCCATAAATCCGATTGCCGCACTTATTCCATGTACTTTTGAAGCCGCAGTAACAATGTCTTTGTTTTCATTCACATGGAATATTCCCGAAACCAATCCTGCTCCGACAGCAAATGTCCCTAGTGAAAACAACAGTAAAACCGATAAGATTGGAAAGTCTTTTTTCGTAATAAAAAAATATGCAACCGCTGCAAATGCCAGAAAACATCCAAGCCATATTAACCATGTATTATAAATAACACGAACGGGGCTTTGCAGACTTCCCAACGCACTCATTGCCATTGTTTTACTATTGTACCCATCATAATACCGACACAATATCCACGGAAGAAAAAACTCGCCAACAACTGTAAAGAGCATAACTGAATGAAATATCTTACTGGTTATTATATTTCCCATTTTCCAATCTCCCCTAATATCTCTTAATTTCTCCATGAAAATTATGTGCTTTTTCAAGCAGTGGTCCTTTTGCTCCCATTGTAAAGGCAATATCACTGCTGCGGATTGACAACAATTCCATTCCAGACTGTAATTCTAAAACGTCCAACGTATCTTGCGGCAATTTAACAGCTCCGTCCTTATCAATGTTAATCCACGCATATTTACGCCCTTTATATCGGGTAAACTCACCCTCGGAAAGCTGGCAGTCCCTTAACGCAGGGCATTCTTCCAATATATGGCTGAGTTTTGAATTTGACAGCAGCGGATATGTCGTCACGCAAAAGCCGCCTGTTATTTTGCTTCCCGTAAAAATTATCACTTTTCCATCCCGCAGTGCATCATATTCCAACAATGCCTGTGGCGGGATGTGTATTGTTAAATCGGGGTTTATAACGGAAAGACCAAATACAAATTTACCCCCTTTATTGAGCTGCGGCATAAAAAACCTCCTTTTCCAGTATTCCTTTTTCTACATTGATATGTTATAATAGTAGTGTTCATAAAAACTACTTTATATATAAAGTACTATAAATACAATCCAATGTCAAGGAGGAAAAAATATGTTGTCCAAACCTGCCACAATGCTTTTAGGTTTCATATACGAAAAACCACTTAACGCATACGAGATAATAAAACTCTTAAACTACATGAATGTGAAATGGTGGTTTAATATCGCTGATTCAACGGTATATTCGACATTAAAAACCCTTGAGAAAAAGGAATTTATATCTGGCACTACCGAGAAAGTCGGAAATATGCCAGACCGCACCGTTTACAAACTTTCTGATAAGGGGAAAAGCGAATTTATAAACACTTTAAAAGCATCAATCCTGCAATTCAACTATGATACAAACATCTTTTCTATTGCCGCTTTTTTTCTAAGTACATTTACCCCTGATGAACAGCAGGAACTTTTGCAGGAGCGGCTTAATATTTTGCAAAAGTACCGTGCAGGGATTGATAAACAAATCAATCCGTTATGGGAAAATGAAGTTTCTTCTGCCCATTCTGCAAATGTAAAAAGAATGATTGACCTTGTAGATGCTGAAATAACAGGGACAAACCGTTTACTTGAAAGCTGCAATGCCAACATATAACACAAGTCCATGAAATGGATAACAGACCGTGAGGAAAACCTATGACTACAAACAATATCCGCTATTTATATCATGCAGAAACAGGCATTGAGCTGATTTTCTG
>CAJTTB010000036.1 GCA_910579175.1 uncultured Oscillospiraceae bacterium
ATGACATGGCCTTTTGAAAATGATACCAGCGCCATTACAAAGAAGCTGGCAAAGGAGAGTTTGAAAAGCGAGAAGCGCCGGAATTTTATGATAATAATTGCTATTTCACTGGCAGCGTTTTTGATGTCAATGTGTGGAACATTATTTTTTGCTTTTCAGGAATCTCAAAATAATATGGCCACTTTTCAAGCCAGCTATGATAATCTGACAGAGGATAAAATTGAAAAACTTCGTCATCAACCAGAAATCGAAATGGTAGCGTCGCTTTACAATCTGGGAGAAATAAAAATGCCAGAGGGATATTCATTGTATTTGGCATATATGGATGATGCGGCATGCTATATTGCCCGAAATCAATTTACACTAAAAGATGGGACTATGCCATCTAAAGAAAATGAAATTGCAGTTGACCGTGAAATGGTGAACAAATATTTTTCTAATACTGCAATCGGAGATAAAATTTCTTTTCAAATAAACGGAAAATCACAAGATTTTGTGATTTCTGGGATTACGGAAAGCTCGACTGAATCACAGGGCAATTACTCGTGCTATATATCAAAATCGTTTGTAGAAAATAGCTCTAATTATAATCCTGCAAAATACCAAAGCTATGTTTGTTTTGCTGATGCAGATTCAACATCAAAAGAAATTCTAAAAGAAAGAATTGCTTCTATTGGAAAAGAAATTGGTGCTGATTATAGCTTAAGTTTTCTCTTTTTTAGAGAGAATATGGGATTGTCATTTGAAAATATACTAACTTTTGTAAGTTTGTCCGTGTTGGTATTATTTGCAGGTATAACGGTAATCCAAAGTATTTTCAGAATTTCTATCAATGAAAAAATAAGAAATTTCGGACAGTTACGCACTTTAGGTACAACTGCATTACAGATAAAGAAAATGATAAACTATGAAAGTAGATATTTATCATGGCTTGGAATCCCTCCGGGTATTGTTTTGGGTGCGATTGTCGGAACTGTTTTGGGAAGTAATGAATTTTCCAGCGGATTTTCTCCTATCAATATTCCTTTTGTAATGATAGGTGTTTCCATCATTTGCACTCTTATGGTGAAATTATCTGTTCGCAAGCCGCTTAAAATTGCGGCAACTACTTCCCCTATTGAGGCAGTACGATATATAGCTTATCGAAATGCTCCGATGCAATCTCGAAAACATAATAAGAAAATTTCACCTTACTCTTTAGCTCTATTAAATCTTGGACGCGATAAGAAAAAGACAGCCAGTACATTGCTTTCCTTGATATTTGGAGGATTACTCTTATTTATATCTGCATCCGCAGCAGTTAGTAATACGCCAGAGCAATTTGTCCGTGAAAAGTTTTTTGTAAACGGCGGAAGCTTCCGTATATATCTTTCTGAAGAATCAGTTGGAAAAAACGAAACAAATAATCCGCTAAATGAATCTTTGAAAGAAGAACTTTTGAATACTAAAGGAATCCAAAAGATTATACCACTTAGAGATTCGGTAGGAATGTGTCATTATTCTATCAATGGAAATGCTACTGAGGGAATGTGTGATATAATTTCGGTTCAAAGTACAGAAGGTAATTTTAGCTTTGTTGAACAACATTTGATAGATGGACAAATGCCTAAGAACCAGTTTGAAGTTTTATTGACAGATGGATATATGGAACTGGGGATTACAAAAGGGACGCCTATAAAGATTACAAATAGTGGAGAGGAAATAGAATGTATTGTTTCCGGTTTCTTTGATAAGAGCTTTGTCGGAACCGAAAACGGTACAGATGCTATTGATCCAGCGAATCTTATAATTACACAAGAACTTGCACAACAACTATTCACAAACACAGAAAATTTTGCTTACTCATGGGAGATCATAACTGATAAAACTTATAATGATGAAATAGAATCAGCCATTCAGCAGAAAATTACCTCTAAAGAAAAGGGGCTTTCTATTTGCAGCTATAATGATGTTGTAGAGTACATGGAATCTTCTATGAACTTATTGTTTGGAAGTTTGCAAATGCTGTCATTACTAATTTTGCTGTTTGGAATAATCAATCTAATCAATATGACGCTCTCTAACCATCAAGCGCGTAAACAGGAAATCAGTACATTACGCTCTGTTGGATTAAGCCTAAAACAATTATATCGTTCTCTCATAACAGAGGGATTGCTATATGTACTTGTTTCATTTGGAATCGTTCTTTTGGTTGGTATTCCCATAGCTATTCCTGTGAGCAAAGCTGTTGGTATTCTATTCGGTATGCCAAATCTCTCATATCAATTTCCAACAATGCAGATAGGTGGATATCTACTAATATTGATTCTTTTACAGTTGATTCTTTCTGTATGGGAAATACGGGATTTGAAAAAGCGTTCATTAACAGAACAAATGCGGGCAATGGAAT
>CAJTTB010000037.1 GCA_910579175.1 uncultured Oscillospiraceae bacterium
GGTTTAAAAGTACGCAAATCAATATATACTGGCAAATACTTTTGATCATCTGCTACTAATTTTTCTTGTAATGCCTTTAATAAATGTGTTTTCCCAGTTCCACGTCTTCCATAGATAATCTGGTCTTTAATACTGGTCACCTTATCTAATGTTTCTAATCCTGCGTAATATTCTAGATAATTTTTTCAGAATTATACTCTGCTCTCAAAAACCCCATCTAATTTACTTACACTTTATTGTACTCTTCTGCTTTTAATATCAATATTTCTATTCATTCGTTTCGTCATTTCTCATTCATCCAATCATGTATAGTAATCTCTTGTAAATATTACCCTTGTCCTTTTACTTCCAATTATATAACCTCCCAATATCCATATCGTCTTCCTCCCTTACGTGTAATTCTTCCGATTTCACGAAGGTTTTTTATTTCACGCTCAACTGTCCTTTTAGGAATATTTAATATATCCGATATTTCAGCAATCGTAACTGCTTTGTTAGACGCTATTACTAAAATAATCCTATCCGCCAATCCGCCATTTAATCCGCCAATTTGGCGTTTTTGCGTTTTAGAA
Organism: uncultured Oscillospiraceae bacterium; assembly: GCA_910579175.1. Taxonomy (GTDB): domain Bacteria; phylum Bacillota; class Clostridia; order Oscillospirales; family Ruminococcaceae; genus Massiliimalia. Next base: position 573 of record CAJTTB010000037.1, read on the forward strand.
TCAGATATGACAGCACATTCGAGAGCCGAAAACTTCACCGTTAAGTCATCGCCTAATAAAATATACTCTGGCATTGGCGCGCCCAGTTCTTCACACGCTTCACAAATTTTTTGAATTCCACGTCCCCACGCCTCAATATATCCGGCACGATAAAATGTACCGGCCAAATCAGGATTATAAGGCCTAGAATTATGAGTTTTCATCAAATTTTCTGTTGTCCAATCACTTGGAAATACACATGCATTACTAATATACATGTTTTTATCCTCAATCCGAATTTGAATTGGAATTCCATCTTCCCATTTACAATGAATCAACGCATTATAAACAGCCTCACGAACTGCTTCTCTTGCAAAAGGGTAAGTTTCTACTCGAACATCATTCTCATAGGTTATTTTTGCCTTCAAATATTTGAGATAAATCAAATCTACAACTCTGTCCGCAATCAATATCAGGGAACCCTCAACAACATCCTGATACTGAAGATCCGATCCAATGCCAAATCTTCCTATTTTTACATAGCACCCAGTAAACAGTCGTTGCGGATTTCTGTAAAATAATAACACCGCAGCTCTTTTTAACTTCCCATCTGTTATTAATCCCAACTTCTCAAGCAACTCCTCGTTGCTGCACTCAACGTCCCTTTTTGTCATACGTTCAGTGCGCACGGCCTCTTTACGGAAAATTTCAAAGCTCTCTATGTCTAAATCAGAAACCACCACACTGTCTACCGGCACTGCATCCCAACGATAACCGGTCTTACGAACAAGAAACTCTGTTAATGCAGAACCACGAAGCTGCTGTTTCGTACTGCCGCTTCGATAATGATATTCCCCATGATAGCTGACAGGATAAGTACTTGCGTTTACTATGATTTCAATATAATCCAGTCCGTCCTTTCCCAATAGATTCACATCAGCAAGAATGCCCATTGTATCCTTGATTTTATTAGGGATATCCTCAAGTAGCTTCTTACTATCAGGAATTCCTACAATCTTGCCATCATCTCTGACGCCAATATAAATACGGCCTCCCCTAGCATTCGCAAAACCGCATATCCACTTTAAATACTCATCCCTCCATGACTCTTTATACTCGATATTTTGATTTTCTGCCACTATATGCTCCTTCAAAAATTTGTAATTTTCAATCATTGTGCATTCTTTATATCATATACATTTTAATTAAACTATCAACTATCGTTTATTGGAGTATAGCATATAAATCCAAACCCGTAAATAAATTTCCTTTGTCCCTCAAACTGTCTGATCGGTAGTATAACGACCTGAAAGAAATAATTTTACAGTCGGAATAGAAATCGCAGCGCGCTCCCGTTTCATTTATCAGTTACTATCAATTATTAAAATGCAAAATAAGTCTACCTATTTTTATTTCCAGCATCATCCGACATTTAAAGTGGTATGTAATTACTACGGTTGCGTTAACCTTTGCCGTATATTTCGTACCCGGTTTTTCAGAAAAGACGTGAAATACGCAAAAACCTGCAAACATTCCGTCTACAGGTTTCATATAAGTTATTCATTTTACCTCCCCGAGTAGG
>CAJTTB010000038.1 GCA_910579175.1 uncultured Oscillospiraceae bacterium
AGCACGCGGCTGTTAACCGCGGGGTTGTAGGTTCGAGCCCTACTCGGGGAGTTAGCTGAATAGTTTGGTAAAAACCTGTAGACAGAGTGTTTGCAGGTTTTTATGCATTTTGCTTCTCCTCTGAAAAATTGGGTTCGAAATATACAGCAAGGGTTAACGCAACCGTAATGGTTACATATTGAATTTCAATGGTAGAGCAAACCGATGAAAAGAAATTTTAGGAATATTTTGATTTGTCGAAAAATGACTGTAACTGATAAATAAATCGGGATTGCGTTGCATTCTGTATTTTGGATGTAACTGTCTGGCAGTAATCTGTCTTCAGAGGACTGAAAATATAGGGAAAGATTATTTCTGCCAGACTGTTATATTGTCAATCAGGCAGTTTGAGGACAAAGGAAATTTATTTACGGATTTTGATTTATATGCTATACTCCAATAAATGATGGTTGATAGTTTGGTTAAAATGTATAGGATATAAAAAATGTGCAATTACTGAAAATCATAAATTTTTGAAGGAGCATATAGTGGCAGAAAGTCAAAATATTGAATATAAAGAGTCATGGAGGGATGAGTATTTAAAGTGGATATGCGGTTTTGCTAATGCCAGGGGAGGCTGTATTTATATCGGCGTCAGAGATGATGGCAAGATTGTAGGAATTCCTGACAGTAAGAAGTTGCTCGAGGATATCCCTAATAAAATCAAGGATACAATGGGTATTCTTGCAGATGTGAATCTATTGGAAAGGGACGGACTGGATTATATTGAAATCATTGTAAACCCAAGCACATATCCTGTCAGCTATCATGGGGAATATCATTATCGAAGCGGCAGTACAAAACAGCAGCTTCGTGGTTCTGCATTAACAGAGTTTCTCGTTCGTAAAACCGGTTATCGCTGGGATGCAGTGCCGGTAGATTGCGTAGCAGTTTCTGATTTAGATATAGAGAGTTTTGAAATTTTCCGTAAAGAGACCGTGCGAACTGAACGTATGACAAAAAGGGACGTTGAGTGCAGCAATGAGGAGTTGCTTGAGAAGCTGGGACTAATAACAGATGGGAAGTTAAAAAGAGCTGCAGTGTTATTATTTTACAGAAATCCTCAGCGGTTGTTTACGGGATGCTATGTAAAAATAGGAAGATTTGGCATTGGATCGGATCTTCAATATCAAGATGTTGTTGAGGGTTCCCTGATATTGATTGCGGATAGGGTTGTAGATTTGATTTATCTCAAATATTTGAAAGCAAAAATAACCTATGAGAATGATGTTCGGGTAGAAACCTATCCTTTTGCAAGAGAAGCGGTTCGTGAGGCTGTCTATAATGCGTTGATTCATTGTAAATGGGAAGACGGAATTCCAATCCAGATTCGGATTGAGGATAAAAACATGTATATTAGTAATGCATGTGTATTTCCAAATGATTGGACAACTGAAAATTTGATGAGAATTCATAATTCCAGACCTTATAATCCTGATTTGGCCGGTACATTTTATCGTGCCGGATATATCGAAGCATGGGGACGTGGAATTCAAAAAATTTGTGAAGCATGTGAAGAACTGGGAGCACCAATGCCTGAGTATATTTTGATAGGTGATGACTTGACGGTGAAACTTTCAGTTTTTGAAAGTGTTGCTATATCTGAACCCAAGACGCCAAAACGCCAAAATGGCGGATTAAATGGCGGATTGGCAGATAGAATTATTATGGTAATATTATCTAACAAGGCAGTTACGATTGCTGAAATATCGGATATATTAACTATTCCGAAAAGGACAGTTGAGCGTGAAATAAAAAATCTTCGTGAAAGTGGGAAAATTACACGTAGGGGAGGAAGACGATATGGATATTGGGAGATTATGTAATGGAAGTAAAAGGACAAGGGTAATATTTACAAGAGATTACTATACGTGATTGGATGAATGAGAAATGGCAAAACGAATGAATAGAAATATTGATATTAAAAGCAGAAGAGTACAACAAAGTGTAAGTAAATTACTCAAACTTCCCACGTCAAAAATGGGATTCGCACCTTGAAAAATCAATACTT
>CAJTTB010000039.1 GCA_910579175.1 uncultured Oscillospiraceae bacterium
CAATAGGAGTGGTAAGGTACTACGGTTTTACTACGATTGAGGGTATTTAAAACTGAAAGTGTGGAAAACAAGACTCGAAGTGCAGTTATTGCATTTTCGGGTCTTTTATTATTCCGAAATTAATAAAATATTATTCCTTTTTGGTTGATAATATTCCGGAAATAAGATATACTATTGAGGGAAGAGAGGTGTGATCTTTATGTATATTACGGTAAAGCAGGCAGCAGAAAAGTGGGGAATTTCTGACAGACGGGTGCGTATACTTTGCTCGGAAGGAAAAATTTCGGGAGCTACACGAGAAGGACGTAGTTGGATGATTCCATCAAATGCGAAAAAACCGGAGGATGGACGTTTTAAAGCAGCAGAAAGTTTACTGACAGCTATAGACAGGAAGAAAAAAGAACTGGATACCAGACGCCCTCTGACTGAGGGTGAATTGGAACGTTTGACGGAGGAATTCATTGTTGAGTATACTTATAATTCTAATGCGATTGAGGGAAATACTCTAACTTTGCGTGAGACGGATATGGTTTTGCGTGGTCTGACGATTGACAGGAAGCCGTTAAAAGATCATATGGAGGCGGTCGGGCATAAAGAGGCGTTTGATTTTGTGCGGGATTTGGTAAAAGAGCGAGTTCCTTTATCGGAGAGTATTATCAAGCAGATACACTACCTTGTATTAGCAGATAAACGGGAGGATCGGGGTGTTTACAGAAGAGTCCCCGTCAGAATTATGGGTGCGAAACATGAACCAGTACAGCCCTATTTGATTCAGCCTAAAATGGAACAGTTGTTGGAGACGTATAGGAATAGTACAGATCATATCATTCCCCGGCTTGCACGGTTCCATATTGAATTCGAGGGAGTTCATCCTTTTATAGACGGAAATGGTAGAACTGGAAGGCTGCTTGTAAATTTGGAATTGATGAAAGCAGGATATCCGCCAATTGATATTAAATTTGCAGACCGGATTTCGTATTATAATGCATTCGATGAATATCATGTAAAGCATAATCTTGGTGCAATGGAAAAGCTGTTTGCGGGCTATGTGAATGCAAGGCTAGACAGTTACTTGATGATGTTGGAAAAATAACTATATGAGGGAGGAATTTGTATGTTTGTTTCAGAATACTTTGGATTAGGTGATGAATTTGATAAGAAAGAGAATTTGATTGTATTTTAGACAAAGACAGTTCTTTTTTCATAAATTTAATGCGATTGAAGGTATGTAATGTCCCAGAATTTCAAGGCTCGTATCAGAGTATAAATGATCATTTTAGTAAAATAGCAACACTCCTTAACGCATCTGACTCAAAAGGAGACAAAATGTATAAATCTGCATTTAAGCTGTTTACGTTTTCTGAGGTTAATGGAATAAACCTTGGTTTCTCCGAAATTGAGCATGGTGCAGGATTTGGAGAAAAATTTAGAAAACAAGTTATTAGCGATGTGTTTGATATTGTAAAAAAGGGTGTGCAATATCCGGAAATTTTTCAACTCATCAGTCTCTTTGAAGAAAATATTGGTCCTGATAGGTTAAGCGATATGGTAGCAACAATTATATACCCTGATATTGTTATGTATACAAAGAGAATACAAGATGAACTTGGAATCTGCAAGGAAAAGTATCCGGAATATATTTTTCGAGAAGATGGTCTTGCTGTGAATCCATACAAAGGATGTGAAATTTTATTATTACCTAAAGATATTTTGCATGAACTTCCAATTGCGCAATGTTGGGATGATATAGATAGAGTGGTTTCAGAAAATGAAAATATTCGCAGAGAAATAAATGAAGCAGTTGGCGAGGAATGGAGCAGATGGTATTCCAGAGACAAAAAGGCATATCTAAAAGAACATATTTTTAAAGATCCAGAAAAATGTAGTCGAGTAATTGAAGGATATAGAAAATCAGAGGTAGCTAAGATTGAAAATGAAAAGTAGAGGGTATCCATTACCTTAAGCGTACAACAAACA
>CAJTTB010000040.1 GCA_910579175.1 uncultured Oscillospiraceae bacterium
GTTATATCGAACTGACGTTAAACTATTTCGTTAACAGGGAAACGAATGCATTTGCAGAGTCGTTTAATGCAAAAATAAAAGCTTTTCGAAGCCAGTTAAGAGGGGTGATGTAAAATTCTTCATGTTCAGGCTGGCTATGCTATACGCTTAAAAGAAAACTTGCCAACCGGGAAAATCCGCTGAGCCGTTCTGCATGGCATTTGTTACAGTTCTGAAACATCCGTACCCAAGCTTTTCTATTTTAATCCAACAAAATATGAACTCGTTTCAATTTGGATATTTTTTTGTCATCTAGATTTAGGTGAACTTGTTTCATAAACATTTCTCTATTTTCCATTTTCTGATATAAATCATTTTTCCATTCATCAATCGATTTCATAAATATGTTATTAAATTCTTTTTCGTTCCAATATTTCGTTTCATTTTCTATTTCTGCTTTTATTGTATTAATTAAATTTGTTTGACCTGAATAGAAAGCCAAAGCTAATTTGAGTTCAAACAAGCGATGCCATTTAATAGGATTATGCTTGGGTATAAGAGTGGATGAAAAAGAATCAATTAACCGGAATATATCATTTGCCCTTATGTTCTCTCGCAAAATGAGACCAAATTGTTGATTTGCATATTCGGTAGCTTTCTCAAATAAGTAGTTATGCAATTGATATTTAATAAAAAATTGTCCCCCATCTTTATTGAATAATTCTACAAAAAAACCAGGAATACTAATTTCTCTTTTTTCTTGTACCCATAAGGGAAGAATTTCTAATATCAACCGATAGGTATCAGACATCACTTTATCTAATCTCAGCCCTATTAAAATTATATCTGCTTTTGCATACAAGCTGGAAGACGTATATCGGGACAAAATAGGGAACTGTTTTTGCCAATCATTTACAATATTTTCAAATTTCATAAAATATTAAGTTATCGGTTATTCAATATGCAAATTTATATAAATGGAAATCAGAAAACAAATAGAGAGACACAAATTGTATGGGGACTTGTATAAGCGGCTTTCTCATGAGTATAATGCTTAATTGTTATGCGCCCCTCCCTAAAAAACTACTCACACGCCATACAACACATCTCGCATTTCCGCTGTCAAGTGTTCATCAGAAAACCTTACCGCATAATCTTCTTCCGTGGCATAACCCATATAATTGATGCTGCCATACCAAATTTTTTTTATCAATCATTACCAATTGAAAGGTCAAATGTTCGGATACACGAACCGTCAAACCCTCCCTTTGCAATCACTCTGCTTCTTCAGTCTTGTTTTTCACGAACACAACCACTTGCACTCCTCACTGCATGGCTTCCTTCAAGGCGATTCCTAATTGAGAACGCTTTTTCAATCCGGTTTTCGTTGCAGAGATAAATACGGAATGGTCTGGCTTGGGTTATATCCTCAACCAAGGGGGACAGATAGTTATTACCTGAAAATATACTTTGTATATAATGGCCGGTTACAACCACTTCTTTCTCTGAAACCTTATCAACCTGATGCAGATAACTCCACTGGTCCTTAAAAGCTACAAAGTCTTCATTGGCAAAGACGCTATTGCCCAGTTTACGGGCTTGTTCCGGTAAAGGTAAAGCAACCAGATTTCCCAATCCCCCCTTTGGGAGATAATCCTGATTCGGAAATAAACGGTCGTAAGACTTGAAAGTCAACTTCACATTCTGCACACTTGAACTTCTTCTTGTCACAGAATGCCCGATTCCATTTATTCAGGCATACCGGCTGATACCCGGACTTGTCGGAAGCACGGCTATACCCAACGTCGGGCAAACACGTCTTCCCTGCCTCGGAACAGACTCCGGAATAAAGCCACCCTTGAACTCCTTCATTTATATCTTCAAAATAGAGATTAAAAGATTGTTGTTCAAAACGTCG
>CAJTTB010000041.1 GCA_910579175.1 uncultured Oscillospiraceae bacterium
AGCTTATTAGAGAGAGGGATCAGTCTTTCAAGTACGAGCAGAACCGCTCAAGGAGTGAACGATCACCCTCTCAATCTAATAAAACCATTATCTCCTATCAGACTGGAGATGTAAAGAAATAGGTCTAAGGGTTTATAGGTATCCCTTGAACAACCTAAATACATTATACAAGGAGTGCATGGAATGATGACGTTACTGTATAAGGAAATGAGGCTTGTAGCCCATCCGACTTCAATCGTTTTTGCCTTTTTGGGCTGCCTTGTTCTGGTGCCATCCTATCCATACAGTGTAATTTTTATGTTTGGCTGTTTAGCACCTTACATCACTTTTTTAAATACACGAGAAACAAATGACGGCTGGTACACAGCCGTTTTACCGGTAACCAAACGGGAAAGCGTTCTGGGAAAATGTTTGCTTGTCGTTTTCTTTCAACTATTTCAACTGCTTTTCTCTATCCCATTTGCACTTTTGAGAAATATGCTGAACATAGCAAATAACCCCGTTGGTTTAGACGCAACCGTTGCATGGTATGGTTTCGGACTTATCTCGTACGCTATATTCGATCTGATATTCCTCACAGTCTTTTATAAAAGCGGTTATAAGGCAGGAAAATCCTTTATTCTTGCAGCAATTCCTATGGTTTTACTCATGATAGCGATAGAAGTCATTGCCCACATTCCTGCACTTTTTTGGATGGATAGCTACCAATCAAAGCATCTACTGACGCAGCTACCGATTTTAATAGCCGGGATTATCTGCTATGGCGTACTTGCTCCATTAGCATATCGAATTTCCGCAAAACGCTTTGAAAAGGTTGATTTGTAAAGGCAATATATCAGCAAAGCCAGATATGGGGCTATCGCTTAATACCAATTTTAGCCCCTTCCTTCAGGATATGTTCCCATATCTCGAAAAATATCTTGTAACAGACTATCTGTCAAAACTTGTAGACCGGATAGAATATATAATGAAGCTTGATGACAATAACGTGCAGAATGAATCAAAGTTACAACAGGATAAAAGCTCTCTGTATACTGTTGTGAAACATAAATTTGCCTCTTAGCGAAAGTTAAATTATGCCCTCAAATGTCGTGCTATTCAAATTACTCGGTTCGCCCAAATATTCAATCAGCGCCTTACCATTAAAACACACACTCTAAATTTGTTCCTAATTTTCTTCGTCATCTAAAATATCTTTGACCAATTTTTCAAGTTCTTTTCGATTTGGTAAGTATAACTCATATTTAGATACAAATAAATTACTGTCCATTCCATACGTTGCATATTCTACCAATAATTCATCCTTGTTTTTGCTTAATATAATTCCAATAGGCGGATTATCATCTGGCATATTTTCTTCTATTGCAAAATAACCCATATACATGTTCATCTGCCCAATATCTTCATGTTGAACAGAGTTTTTCTTTAAATCTATCAGAACAAAGCATTTCAAAATTCTATGATAAAATACTAAATCCACATGGTAATGAACATTATTGATTGTTAAAGGATACTGCCGCTTAACGAATGTAAATCCTTTGCCCAATTCCAGCAAAAACTTTTGTAAATTGTCTATAATTTTTTGTTCCAAATCATTTTCACTATACTTTTCCTGCTCTGGAATATCTAAAAATTCCAGCGTATATGTGCTCTTTACAATATCTTCCGGACTTTGGCACTCAATGCCATTTTGGGCCAAATTTAAAATTCCTTCTTTATCCCTGCTGGAAGCCAATCGCAAAAACAACGCTGAATCCATCTGTCTCCGCAATGTTCTGACATTCCAGTTTTCCACAACACATTCTTTCTCATAAAAGCTGCGTTCGAGTTCATCATCTATTTTTATCAATTCGCATATATGAGACCATGATAATTTGTCAGACACTGTCT
>CAJTTB010000042.1 GCA_910579175.1 uncultured Oscillospiraceae bacterium
TTCTGGCTGATTACAAAGTCTTTGGGTTTTAACTTCCTTACGGAAATTTACCCATTCCCATATATTTTGTGTTATAATGTTTTATGTGATTTTGTTTCCCTCATTTTTTCCCTTATCAGGGTTCGTAATGCCCTGTGGGAAGATATAACACAAGGGAAACTTTAAGGGAAAGCTCACCTGCGATAAACTTAGTGTTTTCAAGGGTTAGCGGTTTTTTTAATAACAAAATATAACAGCTAATATTTCCCTTAAAAATCATCAAATTACAATCGGAATTTATAGGTGGAAGATGGGATAATGATAAAGAATATAAGATTTAATAGCAAACTGATAATTATTACTATTCTAGGTTTTATCACTTAAAAAGTTAATAAATAGAATGGCGGATAGAAAATGGTGCCATTGCAAGATTAAAATTGCTCATATAAGCAGGAGGTACTGATATTGGATAACAATGTGAAATGGAGAAAATATTTAGGCTTAAGTTTGCTTTTATTTGCTGCATTCTTATTAGAATACTTTGCCCTATTTGTCATTGAGATGTTGATTATGCGGATGAATATATGGGATTATACCGCCAGTCAACGAAGTGTACATCATTTGATTATGGTTATTATATGGACATTGTATCTTTGTTTTATCATATTTTATAGTCGGAAACATTATGACTTTCCTCAAAAGAAAGAAAAAACAAATATTTCAACAAAGAATTGGGTTGTGGCTGCAAGCTGCCTGATTTTCTGCAAGATAATGACATTTATAGATTGGCATACCTTAAAGATTATCGGGGAGCTTCAAGGCAAAAGTGTTTTTCAATTCATTTTACAATATTTGTATTATATAGTGGAAGTTGGAATTGTCTTATTGATTATCATATATGGGCAAAAGGCATTTGATGTACGAAGAAATAGAGAAAGTGATTTTCCATTTGGCGGTATTGTATTAGCGGCTACATGGGGGATATTTCATTTTGTGTCAAGAGGTGTTGGCATTGAGGTATGGAACGGAATTTCATGTGCTATTTTTTCAATCTTAGGCGGAATTATGTATTTGAGATTAGATAAAGATTTTCTATATAGCTATATTTTTATAGCAATAGGATATTTACTATAGTAAGTTTGCAAATTCAAGTTTGCCAGAACATAACGTAACAAAAAAATAAATCGCAATTCGGAGGTAATGACATATGCAGCATGAATGTAAAATTACTGTTTTGGAAACAAGGGTGTTTCCGGAGCTTCAAGAAAAATATCTTGCAGATCCGAAAGCTGGTCCCTGTCCCTGCTTCAAAGCCGGAGACACCTTTATACTAAAGAGGACAAACGAACAAGATGATTTTTATCATCTGATGAACGGAAAATTCTGTGGAGAGGCTTGGGATGCTGTCAGCAGATATGTTTACACTGCCTTGCAGGGAGGATCGATCATGCACAAGTGGACAAATGATGAGCGTATGATGATCGCCTGTTGCAACGATGGCACAAGACCGGTCATTTTCAAAATTGAAAGAATCGACATTCCAGAAAGCGAAGAAGAAAAGCAATGGTTGGAGAAGCAGAACTTCAAAAATACTGCCCATGATGCTTATACTGGATAAAATCCAGTTGATAGGGATGCTTAAAAACCGCGGTAATCCCTTGGGTGCAAAAAATAACGATAGCCACCCTCAAAAACAGGCTATCGTTAAATTTTACACTGTTGGAATATCGAAAGCGCGGTAAATCCAATTCAAAAAACGATAGCCGCCCATGCATGGGTGCATCTGACTTTCTGAAAAGTGTTGATTTTACGGCATTTGGGATAAATGTAAAAACGATAGCACCTACTCAAAAATTGTATCAATCTGGACACGCAATATGGCTTGCGTACCACAATTTGATACAATGCA
>CAJTTB010000043.1 GCA_910579175.1 uncultured Oscillospiraceae bacterium
CTGACGAAAATATCAAGCACTAAGTATATGGGGATTAAGAAAACGCTGTACTAGCCTTTCAGATTTTTTCGCTTTGTATTGCAGGCATTTTTAGCATGATAAACGATCAGGTATTGAATAGTCAATACGACATACTGACAAAGAATCAGCCAGTACTTAGTGCATCAGTTCCAAATTTAGATTGGATAATTAATAATTCAATATGTTGGGGGTACTGATAAGTTTTGGGGTACTGGCGGATACTTCATTTTGTTTTAAGGTTGACTATATTGAAAAGAGATTTGCATATTGAGGCAAATAGTAAGAGTTCTTATATTTACATTTTCTAATTAGAAAATCAGTCCATTTAATTTTTTATATGCCCAAAAACAAGTATTTTGATTATGAATTAAAAGTAAGTAGTCGATGATAAATCAAATAGATGCAGGCTGCTGAAAAAAATAATACAAAAAAAGCTACAATCACAGCAACAATTTTAATAGTGAAATTGGAACCAGCTTTTTAAGATGGCACTTATCTGGCACAAGATGGAGATATAGTAATTAAAAAAGAGGAGGTTCTTTGGTATGGTTTATGGTTTAATTTCACAATTGGATAATGAGAACACAATGATCTTTTTTAGAGGTAAAAAGATTCAGGAGGAGAACATTGCTGATTCCTATCATTTGGGTGAACTGGCAAGACATTTGAAAAGGGGGGACGCTGTGTATACAATGAGTGTAAACCGTTTTAACAACATTACCCGTTTATTAAGTTTTGGCAGGTTCTGTATGGTGAATGGGGTAGATCTGCATTTCATGGCACAGCCTTATCTTGATATTGCCAAAGGGAAACACTGGAGAGATTCCGTAATCTGGCAGATGGAACGCGCTAAAGCCATTGAGTATGCATGTAAGAACGCGCTGGCACAAGGATTTAAAATGAGTAATGAGCAGTGGAACTTTTTGTTTCAGTGTATCGAAGAAATGGATTTAGAAGTGTTCGCACATACGTTCAATCCAGATGGTATCCTGAAACGTGGAAACTGAAGCGTGTCCTGTGGCTGTGGCTGTTCCTATGGCTTGACGCTGGCTTTTTATATGTTTGTGGTGGGAATCTCGGACATTGGCTTTTCGGTGCCACAGCGTGCCGATTACGGTCTTGTGGGGCGGTTCGTATTCTTTTCGTTTTATGAACTATGCCTTATTGGCTGGGGTCGTAAGTGCATCAGCCAGATTATATGAACTCTTTATACGTTATTTTAGGAATTGGGGGATTTATTTGAATAAAAAAACAAGAGCTGTAGATGAAGAAACATACAAAAGGATTATTTCTGTTATCAGACAGGGATTCCTTTACGAAGGAACACACTTTAAGCCAAATGAGCGCATTGCAACAGTTTTAGTATTAGAATATAATCTGGGCTTGCGCGTAGGTGATATCCTGCAATTGCGGATGAGTTCTTTTGTGAGAGATGGCAACAGGTATCATCTTGATATTTATGAACAAAAGACGGGAAAATATCGCAATTTTACAATCCCAATGGAAGTATATCATTTTGTAAGGGAGTATGCATACAAAAATGGGATAGGTCAAAAGGCGAGGCTGTTTCAGATTACGGAGCGCGCCGTATTAAAACATTTGAAAGCAGCCGCAGATTTTTTGGGGTTAGAAGGCATTGGAAGTCACAGTTTCAGAAAGGGATTCGCAACAAATATCTATGTTAATAACCAATACAATATTGAGTTGGTTCGGGTACTGCTTCAGCATTCCAGTGTTGTGGTGTCACAGAGGTATATTGGAATAGGGAGCAAGGAGCTTGAGGATGCACTTGTCAAGAATATCAGTTTGGTGTAAA
>CAJTTB010000044.1 GCA_910579175.1 uncultured Oscillospiraceae bacterium
CGGAAAAGCCAACCATGCTTAACAGAACGTAACCAATAAGAAGCGGCTGGCTGATAACTGCAACAACAAAAAGCCCCAATATAAGCATAAAAATCGAAAAAACTTTCGCATTAGAATAAACGGTTAAAAAATTATTTTTAAGCAATCCTTTCATACTCGTTCCCCCTTTACCAATAACAACATGATTTCATCAACTGAAACATGGTCTACAACAGAACCTTTATATTTTCGTTGTGCTTCTTTTCCGTTATTAACTAATACATCAATCTGAAAATCCCGTTTTCGGTAAGCGATAATATCACCAGGGTCTAATGCAAGGAACTGACTTTCCTTGCAACGCATAACGGCGTAATTATATACCAAATCATTTTTTGATGCGGTCATAATCAATTTCCCATTATGAATAAATGTAATATAATCTGCAACTTTTTCTAAATCGCTTGTAATATGAGAAGATAAAAGGATAGAATGGCTTTCCTCCTGCACAAATTCAAGAAAAACGTCCAGCATTTCATCACGCATAATGGGGTCTAAACCACTGGTTGCTTCGTCCAAAATCAATAATTGCGGGTGGTGCGACAAGGCAACTGCAATAGCCAGCTTCATTGTCATTCCTCTGGAATAATTTTTGATTTTCTGTTTAACAGGTAAATGAAAATCCTCTAAATATTTTTGAAATAAGGCATTATCCCATTGTGTATAAATTCCCTCCATGACTTGAGATAATTGTTTCGCCGTCCAAAAACCCGGAAAATTATCTCCGTCATAAACCACACCAATTTTTTCTCGAATGTCTGTGTCAATATCCCGCATTTCTTTTCCAAATAGTTTTACCATACCGCTGTCTTTTCTGACAGTGTTTAAAATACAGCCAATCGTGGTAGTTTTACCTGCGCCGTTTTCACCAACAAAGCCCAGAATAGCCCCATACGGTAATGAGAAAGAGAGTTTATCCAATATAAAATTTGACTTTGGAAAAGACTTACAGAGCTTTTGCAATTCTAAAATGTTTTCCATGTTATTCGTCCTCCTGATAAAATAAAGTTAATAATTCCGTCAATTTTTCAAGAGAAATATTACTCATTCTCCCTATTTCGGCGGCTGCTTGTAAATGTTCTTCGGCTATACGCTGTTGTTCCTCTTGATAAAATTCTTTGTTCTGCGCCGACACAAAACTTCCTCTGCCAACCGTAGTTTCGATAAATCCGTCTCTTTGTAAATCCTCATAAGCTTTTTGGACTGTAATAACGCTTACATGGATTGATTTTGCCAAAGCCCGCATAGAAGGGATTGCGTCACCTGCCTGTAATTCTCCGCTCATTATCATTGCCTTGATTTGTGATGTGATTTGTTCATAAATCGGTTTATTGGCATTGTTGCTGATAATAATTTCCACTATTCACCACCTCTACTTTCTGAATGTACTTAATGTACAAGTACATTATATCACCTTTGCTATTATAGTCAATCCCCCAAATAAAAATAACAACAACTTAATCTGGTTGTTGTGTATCAAAAATATAGGTCAGTGTAAGGTGGGATTCCGTAGTAGTCGGCATTGTGGGAATGTGTATAACTGGCTGTCTTATGGAGTTGTGGGTAACTC
>CAJTTB010000045.1 GCA_910579175.1 uncultured Oscillospiraceae bacterium
CACTTATCACCGGGCAAGAAACAAAATATTGGAACAAATGGAGGCCAATAATGAGCGATAAATGCAATTTAATCAAAGACATACTTCCGCTTTATGTGGAAGATATGGTGAGTACGGATACAAGAGAATTTGTCCGCGAACATCTTGAGCATTGCGCAGAGTGCCGTGTGGAGTTTGAACGTATGCGGAAAGCTGCGAAGTTTATCCCTGATGCTGACCCTGATACTGATATTGTGCCGTTAAAGAGAGTAAAGCGGGACTTATTTATCAAACGCTTACAGACTATTTGTTTCACAGCGATCTTGGCCTGCGCCATCGTGATGATTGTTTTTGGGATTTTAACATCGCCTAAATTTTTCCCCTATTCCGCTAACCTGCTCAATGTTATTGATGGCCCTGATGGGAGCGTTATCATCACCTTTGATAGTGAGGTGACAGGTTATAGCTGTAATGAAGTGTTTGACAATGAAACAGAAACGGCAATTTATCGCATAAATGCTTGGACTACCACTTGGGACTTACATTTGTCTAATCGTGGAAAACAAAACATGGTGATACCTTTTGACCGTGAAACTGAAATTCAGATTTTCTATGCTCAAAACGATGGCTCCGAGGATGTACTGATCTATGGGGCAAATCAAAACACCGAAGAAAACGGCGTAACTCTGCCAAGACTGATCCTGATGCCGTATTTCCTATTAGCTTTTCTTGCCCTTGTTGTCCTTGCAATTCTACGAGTGCTATTAAGAAATAAGCAAGCAATCGTTGTTTGGATTGACAGGGCTATACCGTTCCCAATTTCCTATATGGCAGCGCAGCTTTGCACAAAAGGATTTAACTTCACGACATATTCATCGCAACGAGATTTCTGCATTATCATCCTGGTTGCTATGCTGCTTTATTTCGCAATGCTGACGGGAAAATCTCTTTATAAAGCAAAGCTGAACACTTCGAGGGGATAGAGGGATGAGCATGAAAAAATCTTTGTTTAGACTAACGGATATGTTAGAGCTAAGTATTGCATATATTTTCTGCTTTTCTCTTAATCTGCTTTTGGATTATGCAAAGACTTTGGATTTGGATGCCTATGTTCTAAAGGCTTTTTTGAAAAATTTTATTGATTACCAACCCTTGATTGTTTCGTTGTTCACGTTCATTGTGATAGTTTTCCATTATCAAATGCTGGAAAGAAAAAAGGCAGAAATATTTTGCAGAATACTTGTGGGCGGTACTGTGTTTAGCATCACCATTCGCTATGTGCTGGACTGTCTTATGATACTAATTTTCGTTTATCTTCTATCGGCTTTGGTAAATTTCCATTTTGGGTTCAATTTAGCCAACAATTTTTATTTAGTTCCTATTCTTATCACATACATACTAATTAGCGCAAGGTGGGTACGGAAATATGAAAATATTTAAGTTTATTGTTTCAAAAATATTTTTGAGAAAAGCGATACTTGGTATCGGCATAACGCTGTTGCTTCTCATGGCGAATTACATAACCTTTACTGCTGCTCGTTCCATTTTGTCAACATTTCAAGGGTATCA
>CAJTTB010000046.1 GCA_910579175.1 uncultured Oscillospiraceae bacterium
CTTTTTCATGGCGTTTTGTGCCTTGAGCGGAGCGAAAGGAATGGATATAAATATGATTAAATAAAGAAAGCGTTTCTTTATCAGGAATAGGCACCTTCAATGACCTAAAATTAGTTTTATTAAATTTAGGTTGAGCACTTCCAGTTACAATAGACTGAATCAAATATTGACCGTATGAACTTGTAAAGAGAAGATAAAGATAATGCTCGTATAATTCTGATCGGAGCAATATTGCATTTGGAGCCAAACTCATGCGTTTATCAAGTCTAGGACATCTGAAAACGGTACCTACATTTGCTCCAACATTGGAAATTATGATCTCACCACCAAAAAGTTTGCTTTTTTCAAGAAATTCATAAGCAGCATCGCAAATATACACCATATCCGAGCTGTAGTTATTATTGTAATCGGTAAGTCGTATCAAAACATTATTTGTTTCTTCAGAGAGGTATTGCACATTTTCTGCAAGTGATTTGAAGCTACCATTAGCAACATAATCAGTGATAAGGACATCCATATCACCCAAATTATTTAAGAACCATCCCGTAGGAATTGTGGCGTTTCTAAAATGACGACCAAACCATGATTCAAAAAGTGCCCGAGCTTGCTGCTCCAAATTATCATTTATTTTTCTATTTACCGCAATTTTATCATCCAACAATTTTAGAATACCTGCGATGGTTTTCTGTTCCTCCAACGTCGGAACCATCACTGTTATGCCCTGCAGTACATCTGTTTGAACCCTCTGCCTTCCGGAAGATCCTACCATTGACTTGATTGCCGGTTCTCTAACTAATGGACTAGATATCAAATAATATACAAAATCTGCATCTACCCCTTCTCTCGCCCTAAAAACAATATACTCGGTAGAACCAAAGCCAACTTCTCCATCATCTAAAATATTAACCTTAGCCGTTTTACCATTTTCCAAACATGGTGTTATTCTTGCCATAATAGTGTCACCGTTTCGGAATTTTGTACCACCAGAAAAAGGTTTTAATTCAAATTCTGTGATATCTCTACAAAAAGGCTGCAATTTATCCATTGCAATTTTCTTTGCAATGACACCTTTCTTAATTGTTTCGCGAGGATTAAATTCAACAATTTCATCTAATCTATTTGTAAACCAATCTGCCATATATTCGCCACCTTCATCTACCTATTTCTTACGCACTTTATTAGCATTCCTTCTTGCCCATTATAATTTTAACCTCTTCAAAATCCCATTTTTAATTTAAGTAATCAGAAATCCCTTTCCTCTCCAACGCAAATAATGGAATATGTTGATTACTATATCTCAAGTCATTCCACAAAATCTCTGGTGTTTTTGAAACAGGCTGACAGGTTACACTCATGTTGTTTCCATAAATATAAACTAACATATTAAGCTCCATGTGATACTTTGTCATGAGTTTGGATATTCTTTATTGTGCTTTCTGCATATCAAATGGAACCTCACTTAAAACTTTTTCGTTCTCATCATTGTAACGCGGCACTTTATAGTAGACGGAAAAAGCATTCTATTTTTGACAGTAT